>NZ_CAAAFO010000001.1:0-5232 GCF_900634715.1 Candidatus Protofrankia californiensis
TCGGCTCGACGGGCACGGCCCGCTGCAGCACGATGTCGCCGGCGTCGAGCTCGTCGTCCATCATGTGCGCGGTCACGCCGACCTCCCGCTCACCGTTGATCAGAGCCCAGATCAGCGGGGCGAAACCGGCGTACGCGGGCAGCAGCGAATCGTGCACGTTGAGCGTGCCGTGCCGCGGCAGGGTGAAGACCTCCGGGGGGATCCAGGTGCGCCAGTTCGTGGCCACGATGATGTCCGGTTCGACCTTCTCCAACTGGCGTACCAGGTCCTCGTCGGGGCGGCTGCGGATCAGCACGGGAACCCCGTGCTCCTCGGCCAGGTCGGTCACGGAGTCGTCCCAGATCTTCTCGTAGGCGTGGTCGCTGCGGGGATGCGTGACCGCGAGAGCCACCTCGTGGTCGGAGTCCAGCAGGGCTCGCAGGGTGCGATGCCCCCAGGTCTGGTAGCCGAACGTGACGACCCGCATGGGGCTCCTCCTTGGCGTGGACAGTCGCTTGGCGCCCTTCATGGGCGGGAAATTTCGGCGGAAGATTCGTTAAGAGAACCTTACCTAAGCTACATCGACATGTCCGGTCAAGTCCCGGACGTCCCACCGGTGGCACGCGGGGAGAGCCACGGACGCCGTGGGACGACCGGCACGCGGCGTCACAGGCTCACCGGCGCCAACCGTCCGTCCACCGCCGACCCGCTGTCCGCCGCCGGCTGTCCGGCGCTGTCCGTCCACCGCCGGCCGCCCGGCGTCGGCTGTCCGCCCGCCGCCGGTTGTCGGCCACTCGCTGCCGGACCGGCCGCGGGCGTCAGTCAGGACTTCAGGGCGGCGGCCGGCCGCGGGCTGTGGTGGCGTCCCATCGGGATGACCAACGGGGTGCCGCTGACCGGGTCGGTCACCACCTGGCAGCGCAGACCGAACACCTCCTCCACCAGCTCGGCGGTCACCACCTCGGCGGGCGGCCCCTGGGTGACGATGCGGCCGGCACGCATGGCGATCACGTGATCGGCGTAGCGGCACGCCTGGTTCAGGTCGTGCAGGACCATCACCACCGTGCGCTTCTCCCGCCGGTTCAGGTCGACGACCAGGTCGAGGACGTCGATCTGATGGGCGAGATCCAGGAAGGTCGTCGGTTCGTCCAGCAGCAGCACGGGGGTGCCCTGGGCCACCGCCATCGCGATCCACGCCCGTTGGCGCTGGCCGCCGGAGAGCTCGTCCACCGGCCGGTCGGCCAGCTCCAGCATGGCCGTTGCCCGTAGCGCCTCGGTGACGGCCTGTTCGTCCGCGGTGGACCACTGGCGCCACCAGGTCTGGTGCGGGGAACGGCCGCGGCCGACCAGGTCGACCACGGTCAGCCCCGAGGGCGCGACCGGGGACTGCGGGAGGATCCCCAACTGGCGGGCGACCTGCCTGGTGGGCATCGCGTGGATGGACCGCCCGTCCAGGTGCACGGCGCCCGCCCGCGGACGCAGCAGCCGCGCCAGCGCGCGCAGCAGCGTGGACTTGCCACAGGCGTTGGCACCGACGATCACGCTGATCCGGCCGGCGGGGACGACCAGGTCGAGGTCGTCGACGATCACCGTGTTGTCGTAGGCCAGCCGCAGCCCGCTCGCCCGCAGCTCGGGCAGGCCCGGGTCAGACCTGTCCGGCCGGGACGGGACGGGTGCCGGGCCCGGGCCGGCCGCCTGCTGACCAGGCCGGCCGGCGGGGGCGTCGCTACCCCCGCGATCGGCACGCGCGGGGCTGCCGCCCGCGGGGCCGCCGTCCGTGGTGGTGCCGTCCGTGGTGGTGTCGCCCGTAAGGCGGTCGCTCACGGGGTCCGCGTCGGGGATGTCGGCCGGTGCCGCCGGCCAGGATGGTGGCTTGAGCGTCACGGGGTCAGCCTCCGGAGTCGGTGCGGTTCGCCCGGCCGAGCAACCAGAGCAGGAACGGTGCGCCCAGCACGCCGGTCACCACGCCGACCGGCAGTTCGGTTTCGGGCAGGAGCTGGCGTCCGATCAGGTCGGCGGACAGCACGGTCAGGGCTCCGGTGAGACCGGAGGCGAGCGGGGGCGGCCAGGCGAGGTTCGCCAGCCGCTGCGCGATCTGCGGGGCGGCCAGCGCCACGAAGACGATCGGCCCGGCCGCGGCGGTCGCGAAGGCGACCAGCCCGACAGCGGTGATCATGAGGGCCAGCCTGGTGCGCTGGACCGGGACCCCCAGCCCGGACGCGATCTCGTCGCCGAGCTGGAGGGTGCGGGTGACCCGGCCGAGCGCCAGCGCGACCGGGACGAGCGCGGCCATGGCCAGCGCCAACGGGCGGGCCTGGTCGAAGCTCCTGCCGTTGAGGTTGCCCACCAGCCAGCCCAGGGCCTGCCCGGCCTCGGCGAGGCGGGCCCTGGCCAGCAGGTAGTCGGTGGCGCTGGAGCACAGCCAGGACACCCCGATGCCCACCAGGATGATCCGGTATCCGGAGGTGCCGCCCTTCCAGGCCAGCAGATAGATCACCAACGCGGTGGCGAGGCCGCCGAACAGGCCGAGCACCTGGCTGCCGAGGCCCGCGCCGAAGCCGAGCACGATGCCCGCGACGACCGCGGTCTGCGCGCCGGCGGTTATTCCGATCATGTCGGGGCTGGCGAGCGGGTTACGGGTCATGGTCTGGAACACCGCGCCGGAGATGCCGAAGGCCACGCCGGCGAGGAGCCCGACCAGAGCGCGGGGCAGCCGCAGCTCACGCACGATGAACAGCGATCCGGGATCGCCCGATCCCCACAGCGCCGGGACGACCTCGGCGATGCCGATCGGGTAGTCACCGAGGGCGATCCCCAGGCAGAAGACGGCGAACGTGGCGGCGGCCATGACGGCGCAGACCGCCACCAGCCGTGGCCGCAGCACCCCGGAGGCGGCCGGCCGGGCCAGCCGCACGGCGGTGCGGCCGTCGGCGCGGCTCAGGCTGAGCGGACCGTAGGTCGTGGTCACGGCGGTCGCGGTCGCGGATGTAGGTGTGGACGTGGCCGCGGATGCTGGCGTGCTCGTGCTCGGGGCGGCCATCGGCTAGAGCTCCGCGAGACGCCGGCGGCGGACCAGCATGACGAAGAAGGGCGCGCCGAGGAAGGCGACGATGATGCCGACGTTGATCTCCTGCGGGCGGGCGACCACCCGTCCGGTCACGTCGGCCGCCAGGATCAGGCAGGAGGCCAGCACCATCGAGGTCGGCAGCAGCCACCGGTGGTCGGTCCCTGCGATCATCCGGGTGGCGTGCGGGACGACCAGCCCGATGAAGACCAGTGGCCCGGCCACGGCCACGGCACCCCCGGTGAGCACCGTCACGGCGACGGCGCCCTGCAGCCGGATGAGGCCGACCCGCCGGCCGAGGGCGGCGGCGACGTCGTCGCCGAGCGCGAGGCTGTTCAGCCCGGGCGCGAGTGTGAGCGCGAGCACCACCCCGGCCAGGATGAACGGCGCGGCCTGCGCCACGAGCGAGCCGTCGCGGCCCGCGATGGACCCTGCCGACCAGTACCGGTAGCGGTCCAGCGCACCCGGGTCGGTCAGCGCGATGGCGCTGGTCAGCGAGCCGAGCAGGGCGGTCACCCCGACCCCGGCCAGGGCGAGTTTGACCGGGGTCGCGCCGGAGCGCCCGGTCGCGCCCAGCAGGTACACGAGCACGCTGGCGGCCATGGCGCCGGCGAAGGCGAACCAGATGTAGCCGTAGAGCGAGGTCAGCCCGAACGCCGACACGGACAGGACGACCGCCAGCGTGGCGCCGGCGCTCACGCCGAGCAGCCCGGGGTCCGCCAGCGGGTTGCGGGTCAGCGTCTGCATGATCGTGCCGGCGAGGCCGAGGGCGGCGCCGGCAAGCAGACCGAGCAGGGTGCGTGGGACGCGCAGCCCCCACACGATGGCTTCGACGTCCCCGTCGTCACGATGGATCAGTACTCGTAGGACCTGGTCCAGTGGTATCGATCGACTACCGATGGCAATTGACAGGGCGCACAGGAGCGCCAGGACGCAGAGGGAAGCCCCCAGCAGGACCGGTCGCCGTGCCGGGTGCAGCCCCCGCCGTCCCGGAGCGGCCCGGGGGGCGGGCTTTCCCGTGGCCGGCCCGTCCGCCGGCGCGGTGCTCGTCGGAACGGAGCTGGGCGGGGTGGCCGTCCCCGTTGATGCGACCCGGAGCCTGTTGGTCACGCGGTCCTCATGGTCACAGAATCTTAGGACAGGTATACCTAAATCATCAATCGGTGGGAAGTCCTTGTTATTTAGGTAAGGATGACCTTAGTATGCGCTCCGCCGGATGTCGGATTCGTGGCCTTCAGGCCACGTGTCCTGCTGAACCCGAAGAGGAGCAGATGTTCACTACGCCGCCGCGTGCCGCGCGCGTTCCCACCGTTTCCCGCTTACTACAGTGCGTCGTTGTCTTCGTGGCGATCGCACTGGGACTCGCCGCCTGCGGCAGCGACAAGACGGACACGGCGAGTCCCCAGCCGTCGTCCGTCCAGAGCGGCCAGAGTGCGTTTCCGGTCACAATCGCTCACAAGTACGGCTCGACCCAGATCACCGCCCAGCCCACCCGGGTCGTCGCGGTCGGCCTGACCGACTCCGAGCCGCTGCTCGCGCTCGGCGTGAAGCCGGTGGGCGTCGTCGACTGGTTCGGGGAGCGCCCCTACGGCAACTGGCCGTGGAGCGAGAAGCTGTGGGCGGGGACGGTTCCGGAGATCGTCGGCGAGCGCGGCGAGCTCAACTTCGAGAAGATCGCGGCTCTCAAACCGGACCTGATTCTCGCGCTGTACTCCGACATCACCCAGGAGCAGTACGACACCCTCTCCAAGATCGCTCCTACCGTCGCCCAGTCGAAGGAACACGACGACTTCGCCACCCCGTGGAAGGAGATGACCCGCACGGCCGGTCAGGCGGTCGGTCTGGAGAGCAAGGCCAACGAGCTGATCGCCGCCATCGACAAGAAGTTCGCGGACGTGCGCCAGGCCAACCCGGACTTCGCGGGTAAGACAACGGCCATCGTGGACCCGTACGAGCCGGGGCAGTACGCGGTGTTCTCACCCAACGATCCCCGGTCGGTGTTCATGTCGGAGATCGGTTTCAAGGTGCCCGACCAGATCGGCCAGCTCGCCGGGTCGGAGTTCGCGGCCGAGATCAGCTCTGAACGGCTGGACATCGTCGACGTCGACCGGCTGCTGTTCGTCACGGACGCGTCCGACGCCGAGGCGCGGGTCAAGGCGGATCCCGTCTACAGCCGGCTGAAGGTCGCC
>NZ_CAAAFO010000001.1:5504-6714 GCF_900634715.1 Candidatus Protofrankia californiensis
CTCGGCCGGATAGCGGCCTGCGGGCCCGCCGGCTCGGCTCCCGCGTCTGCCGGATCGACGTCGTCGGTCCGCGGCGGAGGCCGATCCGGCGGTACCCCCGGGAAGCCGGGAGTCGGGTATGGCGGCCAGCCGTCCAACGGCCTTGCCGATCGACTGATGGTGACCGATAAGGACTGACGGTGACCGACAAGGTTGAGGGTTGGGATATGCGAACTGTTTCATCCTGAGTCGGGAAAGTCGGTCGGACTTCTCTTTAAGTAAGGATTACTTTAGTATCTGCTCTCGTGCGTCTGGGGTTACAGCCTGAACAGGGCCCGTCTCCCGGACGCGGGTGCCATTGAAGATCAGACAGTAAAGATCAGAAAGGCAGGCCCTGGCGGTCCTGTGTCCGTCAGGGCCTCTGGTCGTGTGCCAGGAACGCCGATCGCGTGCTCGGAAGCTCACGATCGGCGGTCGATGCTGTTCGACGGCTACTGCTGTCGGACGGCCGGTGCTGTCGGAACTGCTGTGGAGGCGTGGTTATCGGTGTCCGGTAACGAAGTGGTGACCGACGTGCGGACCGCCGATGGTGGGTACGAGGAGACGGGCCAGCCGGTCTCCGGGGCGCCGGCGGGGGACGACCTGAGGGACGGGCCGGGGAGCGAGCCGGGAGGCGGACTGTCGCCGCGGGAGCGGCGGCGAATCCTCGTCGAGTGGAACGACATCGCGTGCCCGGTTCCGCCGGGGACGCTGCCCGAGATGTTCGAGGCGCAGGTGCGCCGCGACCCCGCCGCCGTGGCCCTGGTGTTCGGCACGGCCGCCTCCACCGGCACTGACAGCGGCGCGTCCACCGGCACTGACAGCGGCGGCGGCACTGACACCGACGGCGGTGCCGAGACGTCTACCGTTACAAGGCTGACCTATGCGGAGCTCAACGCGCGGGCGAACCGCCTGGCCCATGCGCTGATCGCGCGTGGCGTCGGCCCCGAGCGGGTGGTCGCGCTGGCGCTGCCCCGGTCGGTGGAGATGATCGTGGCCGAGCTCGCGGTGCTCAAGGCCGGCGGCGCGTACCTGCCGCTGGACACCGACTACCCGGCCGAACGCGTCGCCTACATGCTCGGCGACGCCGGGCCCGTCTGCCTCGTCACCACCGCGTCGCTGGAGCCCCTGGTCCCCGACGCCCCGGGCATGTCGCGGCTGGTGCTCGACGACCCGGCGACCGCCGCGGCCG
>NZ_CAAAFO010000001.1:7063-9477 GCF_900634715.1 Candidatus Protofrankia californiensis
CGGATCCCGGCGACGCCGACCGGGACGGGCCGCTGCACGTCCTCAACGCCGCGTATGTGATCTACACGTCCGGCTCGACCGGCCGGCCCAAGGGAGTGGTGCTCTCCCACTCCGGTGTCGCCAAACTGGTCGCCACCCAGCGTGAGAGGCTCGGTGTCGGCCCGCACAGCCGGGTCCTGCAGTTCGCCTCGCCCAGCTTCGACGTCGCCTTCTGGGACCTGTGCCTCGGCCTGCTCTCGGGCGGGCGGCTGGTCGTCGTCCCGGCCGAGCTGCGGGTGCCGGGCGCGCCGCTCGCGGACTACGCCCGCAAGCACGGAATCACCTTCATGATCCTGCCCCCGGCGCTGCTGGCGGCGCTGCCGGAAGACGCGGTGCTCCCGCCCGGCGCGACCCTGCTCGCCGGTACCGAGCGGGTCTCGCCGGAGCTGGTCAGGCGTTACGGCCGGGGCCGGCGGATGTTCAACGCCTACGGCCCGACCGAGGCGACGGTGAACTCCACCCTCGGGGAGTGCGACCCCGACGGCCTGTCGGGGACCACCGTGCCGATCGGGCGGCCCGACCCGGGCACCCGCGCGTACGTGCTCGACGCCCGCCTCAGCCCGGTCGCGCCCGGGGTCGTCGGCGAGCTCTACCTCGGCGGCTCGGGACTGGCCCGGGGGTACCTCGGCCGGCCGGACCTGACCGCGCAGCGGTTCGTCGCCGACCCGTTCTCTGCCTCGGGCGAACGCCTCTACCGCACCGGTGACCTGGTGCGCTGGCGTCCGGATGGCCGGCTGGACTTCGTCGGACGCGCCGACGACCAGGTGAAGATCCGCGGCTACCGGGTCGAGCTCGGCGAGATCGAGTCGGTGCTGGCCAGGCACGTGTCCGTCGCGCAGGTGGCCGTCGTCGTGCGGGAGGACACCCCGGGCGTCCCCAGGCTCGCCGCGTACGTCGTCCCCTCCGTGTCGCTGCCAGCCGCGTCGGCGCCGTCCGTGCCGGCGCCGCTGGCCCTGCCCGGTGACGGGCCGGCGCGCCCGCGGGACGTGACCACGCTGGTGAAGTCCCTGCGGTCGCACGCACGGCAGTGGCTGCCCGACCACATGGTGCCGACCGCGTTCGTGCCGCTCGAACAACTGCCGGTGCTGCCGAGCGGGAAGCTGGACCGCCGGGCCCTGCCGGTCCCGGACAGCCCCGTGCCGGTCTCCGGCCGGCGCCCGGGCAGCGCGCGCGAGGAGCTGCTGTGCGCCCTGTACGCCGAGGTGCTCGGCCTGCCGGAGGTCGGCGTCGACGACGACTTCTTCGCTCTCGGCGGCGACAGCATCGTCTCGATCCAACTGGTGGTCCGGGCCCGCCGCGGCGGCCTTGTCATCACACCGCGGCAGGTCTTCACCCACCGGACGGTCGCGGAGCTTGCGTCGGTGGCCACCGTCGCCGAGAACGTGGCCGGGGAGGCGCCGGGCGCGGGCGTGGGCGAGGTGCCGTTCACGCCCATCGTCAGATGGTTGGACGAGTGCGGCGGCCCGATCGACGCCTTCAGCCAGTGGATGCTGGTCACCCTGCCGGCCGGGGCGGACGGGGAGCGGATCGCCGCCGTGCTGCAGGCCCTGGCCGACCGGCACGACCTGCTGCGTTCCAGGCTGCTGCGGGCCGGAGCCGGTGCCGACGAAACGCTGCGGGTGGCGCCCGTGGGCTCGGTGCGGGCCGGCGAGTGGCTGCGCCGGGTGACCGTGGGCGAGGCGGCCGGCGACCGGCTACGGGAGATCATCGAAGCCGCGGCCGGCGACGCGTGCGCGCGGCTCGCCCCCACCGACGGGGTGACGGCGCAGGCGGTGTGGTTCGACGCGGGCGCGACCCGACCGGGGTCGTTGCTGCTCGCGGTGCACCACGCGGTCGTCGACAGGGTGTCGTGGCGGATCCTGCTGCCGGACATGGCCGCCGCCTGGGATGCCGTGGCTGCCGGCCGCACCCCCGGCCCGGAGGACCTGGAGCCTGTCGGGACGTCGTTCCGCCGGTGGGCGCACCTGCTCGTGGACGAGGCACGCCGGCCCGGGCGGGCCGCCGAGCTGTCGCTGTGGACCGACATCCTCACCGGCCCCGATCCCGCGCTCACGGCGCGGCCGCTGGACCCCGTCGACGACCTGGACACCGTCGAGCATCTGACCCTGAGGTTTCCCGTGGAACACACGCTCGCGCTGCTGACCAGCGTGCCGGCGGCGTTCCACGCCGGGGTCAACGACGTGCTGCTGACCGCGTTGGCGCTGGCGGTGCGCCAGTGGCGGCGGGACCACGGCATTGAGGACGCCCGGTCGGTGCTGATCGCGCTCGAGGGGCACGGCCGGGAGGAGGAGATCGTCGAGGGCGTCGATCTCTCCCGGACGCTGGGCTGGTTCACCAGCATCTTCCCCGTCCGGCTCGACCCCGGGCCGGCCGAG
>NZ_CAAAFO010000001.1:9895-11078 GCF_900634715.1 Candidatus Protofrankia californiensis
GTGCCTGTGGACGGGAACGCGCCGGCGGACCGGACCGGCGACCCCGAAGACGCTGATCCGGACGTCTACATCGTGCAGGTGGTGGCCGAGATCGCCGGCGACGTCGACGCGGACGCCCTGCGCGCGGCGGCCCAGGGCCTGCTGGACCGGCACGCCCCGCTGCGCGCGTCCTTCCACCAGCGGCCCGACGGTCAGGTCGTGCAGGTGATCGCCGACGGGCTGAGCCTGCCCTGGCAGGTCGTCGACCTGTCACACGTGGACGCGGCGGAACGCGCCGAGCGGGCACGGGCGGTGGCCGCGGCCGAGTTCGCCCATCGCTTCGACCTCTCCCAGCCGCCGTTGGTACGCGCCACGCTGCTGCACCTCGGCGACGGACGCCACCGGTTGCTGATCACCGACCACCACATCGTGGCCGACGGCTGGTCCGTCCCGGTCATGCTGCGCGACCTGCTCGCGCTCTACGACCCGCACCGTGGCCAGGACCCACACCACGGCCAGGATGCCACGGCCGGGGCGTCGCGGCGGGCGGCGCGGCTGCCCGCCGTCACCCGTTATCGCCAGTACCTGCGCTGGCTGTCCGGCCTCGAGCGGACGCAGGCCCGGCAGGCCTGGCGGGAAGCCCTCGCGGGCCTCGGCGAGCCGACCCGGCTGATCGCCGACGACCAGCCGCCCGCCCGCTTCCGGGCCGGCCGGCGCGGCCTGGAGCTCCCCGAGGACGTCACCGCGGCGCTGCTCGCCCGGGCCCGCGACAACGGCCTGACCCTCGCGACGGTCGTGCAGGGTGCCTGGGGCCTGGTGCTCGGCCGGCTCAGCCGCCGCACGGACGTGGTCTTCGGCACCACCGTCTCCGGCCGGGGCGCCGACGTCGCCGGTATCGAGGCGATGGTCGGCCTGTTCATCAACACCCTGCCGGTGCGGATGCGCTGGCGCGCGGACCAGCCGCTCGCCCAGGTGCTGGCCCGGCTGCAGGCCGAGCAGTCCGACCTGCTCGACCACCAGCATCTCGGCCTCGGGGAGATCCAGCGGACGGCCGGGCTCGGCGACCTGTTCGACACCGTCGTCGTGCTGCAGAACTACCCGATGGACGCGGACGCGACCGACCCGACGGGCACCCTGCGGATCACCGACGTCGCCGACTTCGGCGTCGGGCACTTCCCGCTCGCCGTCCTGGTGACCCCGGGCC
>NZ_CAAAFO010000001.1:11618-12788 GCF_900634715.1 Candidatus Protofrankia californiensis
GCCCGGCCGTACCCGACGCTGGTGGACGCGTTCGCGGCGAACGTCGCCCGCACCCCCGAGGCGACCGCGATCGTGTTCGAGGGAGACGGGCTCTCCTACGCCGAGCTCGACCAGCGCGCGACGGCGCTGGCGGCGCGGCTGCGGACGCTGGGCGCCGGCCCCGAGCGGGTCGTCGCCGTCGCGGCCGCCCGGTCGGTGGAGCTGGTGGTCGCCGTTCTCGGCGTGCTGAAGACCGGCGCGACCTATCTGCCCGTCGACGTGGACTACCCGGCGGAACGAGCGACGTTCATGATCGGCGACTCGGGTGTGCGGGTCGTGGTGACCACCGCGGACCGCCACGCGCAGCTGCGCGACCGGCTCGCCCCGGTCGACGGCCTGCGCTGGGTCGTCCTCGGCCCCCCCGGTCCCACCGGCACCGGCGAGCCGACGATCGAGGTCCCGGACGCCGACCCGGCCGAGGATTCGGCCGAGGTCCTGGCGGCGGAGTCCCCGGAAGCCGACGTCCGAGGGCCCCGGCACGCCGCTGACCCGGTCACGCTGGGGCCGGACCATCCCGCCTACCTGATCTACACGTCCGGGTCGACCGGGCGGCCCAAGGGCGTCGTGGTCGGCCACGGTGCCGTCCTCGGCCTTGTTGCGTCCCTGCAGAGCGCGTTCGCTCTCGGTGGGGACGACCGGATGCTCCAGCAGACCTCCACGAGCTTCGACCCGTCGGTCATGGAGATTTTCTGGCCGCTGTGCTCCGGTGCCGCCGTGGTGCTGCCGCGCCCGGACGGCCACCGCGACCCGCGCTACCTCGCCGAGCTCGTCCACGCCCAGCGGGTCACCACGCTCGCGTTCGTGGCCTCGACGCTGGCGGCGTACCTGGAGTACACCGAGATGACCGGCGACCGGCGCGGGGTCGACGGCCTGCGCCGGGTCATCACCGGCGGGGAGGTGCTGACCACCGACCTGGCCACCCGGTGGTACGAGCTGACCGGCGTGCCGGTGTCGAACGTCTACGGGCCGACCGAGACGACCGTGCTGGTCACCCGCTGGGAGTTCGGCGCCGCGCAGGTGAGCACCGCGGCGGCGCCCGCCGCCGCACAGGCAAGCACTACGGCGGCGCCCGCCGCCGAGCCCGCGGTGCCGATCGGACGGCCGGTGCCGAACACCCGCCTGTACGTACTG
>NZ_CAAAFO010000001.1:13137-16310 GCF_900634715.1 Candidatus Protofrankia californiensis
GGCGTCGGGCGGACTGCGGTGGTCGTCCGCCAGGACGGCCCGGGTGCCGCCCGGCTCGTCGCCTATGTCGTACCAGCAGTCGTACCAGCCCCCGGCCGGCTGGGCGGGCCGGCCCGTCCCCCCGGCTCGCCCAGCTCCGGACTCGACGCCGACTCCGGCCCCGGCCCCGACGCCGGCCGCGGTACCGGACTCGATCCGGACGCGCTGCGGGCGTCGGTGGCCGCCGCGCTGCCGGCGCCGATGGTGCCCGACGCGTTCGTGGTGCTCGACGAGCTGCCGCTGACCCCCAACGGCAAGATCGACCGGGACGCGCTGCCGGCGCCCGCCGTCCACCGGGCGCCGGTGCGCGGCCCGCGCGACGACCGGGAGCGCGCGCTCTGCGAAATCTTCGCGGCCGTGCTCAGAGCCGACCAGGTCGGCGTGGACGAGGATTTCTTTGCGCTCGGCGGCGACAGCATCCTGTCGATCGCGGTGGCCAGCCGGGCCCGCCGCGAGGGCATGGAGATCAGCGCCCGGGACGTCTTCGCCCACCGGACCCCGGCCGCGCTGGCGGCGTTCGTCGGGACGTCGGGCACAGGCGCGGGTACGGCCGCGGGGCCGGCGGACGGCGGCGAGCCGGATGATCTGGCCGCGGCCGCGGCGGTCGGCGATCCCGACGGCGTCGGTGACGTGCCGCCGCTGCCGATCATGCATCGGCTGCGGGAGGCCGGCGGCCCGATCCGGCGGTTCAACCTCTCGATGCTGGTCAACACCCCGGCGGCGGCAACCACGGAGACGATCGCCGCGGTGCTCGCCGCCGTGCTCGAACGCCATGACGCCCTGCGGCTGCGGCTGACCCACATCGGCGGCCCACCGGTCGCCGATCGGCAGCACAGTGGCGGCCTGCCGGCTGGCGACCAGCAGTACGGCGGCGGCTTCCTGGCCGCTGGCCAGCAGTTGGGTGGCTGGGCGCTGCCGGCGCTGTGGTCGCTGGAGACGCTGCCGGCCACCGCGGTGACCGCCGCGGACCTGCTCCACCGCGTCGACGTGGCCGGCTTCGACGCCGACCGCCTGCGCGCGGCCATCGCCGCGGAGTCCGACGCGGCCGTCGGACGGCTCGATCCCGAGGCCGCGACGACAGTGCAGGCGGTCTGGTTCGACGCCGGCCAGGGACGGCCCGGCCAACTGCTGCTCGCCGTCCACCACCTGGGGATCGACGGCGTGTCCTGGCGCATCCTCTTCAACGACCTCGCCGCCGCATGGGAGGCGGTGGCGGCCGGGCGCAGGCCCGTCCTCGAACCGGTCGCGACGTCGCTGCGCACGTTCGCGCGCGTGCTCACCGAGCAGGCGCAGTCCCCGGCGCGCCTCGCCGAGCTTGCGCACTGGGGCGAGACGCTGCGGCCCGGCGGGGAGCTGCTGCCCGGTGCCGGCGGCGCGTTCGGGACGGTCGCTGGGACGGTCGGCGCCGCCTCCCGGCACGTCGTCGGCCTGGACGTCGACGACACCGTGCCGCTGCTGACGTCGGTGCCGGCCGCGGTCAACGGTGACGTCACCGATGTGCTGCTCGCCGCGCTGCGGCTGGCGGTCACCCGCTGGCACGCCCGCAACGGCCGGGACGGCTCCGCCGACCTGCTCGTCGACCTGGAGCGGCACGGCCGGGAGGAGATCACGCCCGGCCTGGACCTCTCCCGCACGGTCGGCTGGTTCACCAGCGTCACGCCCGTGCGCCTGCTGGCGGCGGGCGCGGACGCTGAACCCACACGGTCATCGTCCGAGGAACGGGGACGGCGGCGCGGCGGGGCAGCGGCGCAGCGCAGCCAGGAGATCTCGCGGCCGTCGGACGTGGCCGGCGTGCTCAAGGAGGTCCATGGGCGGCCGTCGGAGGCGGTCGCAGTCCTCAAGGAGGTCAAGGAGCGGCTGCGGGCCAGCGCCGACGGCGGCCTCGGCCACGGGCTGCTGCGCTACCTCAACCCCCAGGTCGCGCCCTTGTTCGCGCGGGCCGCCATACCCCAGGTGCTGTTCAACTACTTCGGCCGCTTCCCGGCCGGGCAGCAGGGGCAGGGGCAGGACTGGCTGCCCGCAGCGGACTCCGACGCGCTCGCCGTCGCCTTCGACGCCGACCACGCCCTGCCGTACCTGTTGCAGATCGACGCGATCTGCCAGGAGACGCCGCACGGGCCGCGGCTGAC
Source organism: Candidatus Protofrankia californiensis (assembly GCF_900634715.1). Taxonomy (GTDB): domain Bacteria; phylum Actinomycetota; class Actinomycetes; order Frankiales; family Frankiaceae; genus Protofrankia; species Protofrankia californiensis. The sequence continues at coordinate 15,306 of NZ_CAAAFO010000001.1, forward strand.
CGCGACCTGGGCCTGGACCGCGGGCGGGCTGTCCGAACACGACGTCCGCGAGCTTGCCGAGGCATGGGCGGACGCGCTGCGGGAGCTGACCGCGGCCGTCGTCGGTACCGGCACCGATACCGGCACCGGTACCGTCGGCAGCGCCGGCCTGACCCCGTCCGACCTGACCGTGATCGCGCTCACCCAGGCCGAGATCGACGTTGTCGAACGGGTAGCCCCAGGGCCGGTCGGCGACATCTGGCCGCTGTCACCGTTGCAGGAGGGGCTGTACTTCCACGCCAGCTATGACATGGGCGAGCTGGACGTCTACACCGCGCAGGTCGCCTTCGACCTCGACCACCGGGTCGACGCCGACCGGCTGCGCCTGGCGGCGGCCGCGCTGCTGGCCCGCAACCCCAGCCTGCGGGCGGGTTTCACCAGCGACGGGCTCAGCCGTCCGGTGCAGTTCATCTGCGCGGACCGGGCGGCCCGGCTGACCGAGGTCGACTTGAGCGGGCTGGACGCGTCCGAACGGGACGCGCGGATCACCGAGCTGATGACGGCCGCCCGTACCCGGCGGTTCGACCTGGCCGACCCGCCGCTGTTCCGGCTGCTGCTGCTGCGCCTGGGCGACGGGCGCGACCGGCTCGCGATCACCCATCACGTGCTGCTGTGGGACGGCTGGTCCGGGCAGGTGCTCGTCGACCAGTTGTTCACCCTGTACGAGCGGGCCGGCGACGACCGGGGGCTGCCCCGGTCGGGCTCCTACCGGGATTACCTGCGTTGGCTCGCCGAGCAGGACGTCGACATCGCCGGTCAGGCCTGGCGGGACGCGCTCGCCGGCCTCGCCGAGCCGACGCTGCTCGGCCCGGCCGGCCAGGGCCCCACCCCGGGGCTGCCGGAGCGGCATGTCGTCGAGCTGTCCGCCGAGCTGAGCGAGCTGCTGCGGGCGCAGGCCCGTAGTCACGCGGTGCCCGTCAACACACTGCTGAGCGTGGCCTGGGCGCTGGTGCTGTCGAACGCGGT
>NZ_CAAAFO010000001.1:16673-18519 GCF_900634715.1 Candidatus Protofrankia californiensis
GGCGGACATCCCGGACGTCGAGAACGTGATCGGGCTGTTCCTCAACACCGTGCCGGTGCGGGTCGCGCTCGACCCGTCGGAGCCGGTCGGCGACCTGCTGCGCCGGTTCTCCGCCGAGCGCACCGTGTTGATGCCCCACGAGTACCTGGGCCTGGCCGACATGCAGCGCGGCAGCGGCCACGGTCAACTGTTCGACACCCTGTACGTGCTGCAGAACTTCGGCGGCGGGGCGGGTGACGACTCCGCCCGGCTGCGCGAACGGCTCGGCGTCCACGACGCCGGCTACGTCGACGCCACCCACTACCCCCTGACCCTGGTCGTCTTCCCCGGCCAGCGGCTGCGGGTCACCCTGCACTACCGGCCGGACATCATCGACTCCGCGTTCGCGGGCGCGCTGCTGGCCCGCTACACCACCGCGCTCGACAACCTGACCGGCGACCCGGCCGTCAGGGCCGGTGGCCTCCAACTGATCCCACCGCGGGAGCGCCAACTGCTGGCCGAAAGCCCGGCGGCGGGCGGGCACCCGCTGCCCGGCGCGCTGTCGCCCGGTGAGGTGCCACTGGCCGACGTGTCGTTGCCGGCTGGCGACGTGCTGTTGCCCGACGACAGGCTGTTGCCCGACGACACGGTCGCCGACATGCTCGGCGCGCAGGCGGCGCGCACGCCGCGGGAGGTCGCCCTCGTCTTCGGTGAGCAGCGTCTGACCTACGCCGAGCTCGACGCCCGGGTCAACCGCATGGCCCGCCTGCTGCTCGTCGAGGGCGCCGGGCCCGAGCGGGTCGTGGCGCTGGCCCTGCCGCGTTCGATCGACATGGTCGTGGCGCTGTTCGCGGTGCTGCGGACGGGCGCGGCCTACCTGCCGCTGGATCTGGACTACCCGGCCGACCGGCTGGCGTTCATGATCGCCGATGCGGCCCCGATGTGCGTGCTCACCACGTCCGCGGTCGAGTCACTGTCGGTCACCCCCGGCGCGGCCACGGCGGACGCGGACGGAACAGGCGCGGACGGGACCAGCGCGGACCCGGACGGGACGGACACAGGCAGGACGGACACGGCTGGGCGTGGGCGCGGCGGGGTGGGCGCGGCGCCCACCCGCATCCTGCTCGACGACCCGGCGGTGGCCGAACGGCTCGCCGCGCTGCCCGGTGACGGCCTGGCCGACGACGAGCGGCCCGGGTTCGCCCCCGGCCGGCCGCGCCGGCTGGACCATCCCGCCTACATCATCTACACCTCCGGGTCCACCGGCCGTCCCAAGGGCGTCGTCACCCCGTACCGGGGGCTGACGAACATGCAGCTCAACCACAGGGAGGCCATTTTCGGGCCGGCGGTCGCCTCCGCCGGCGGGCGGCGGCTGCGGATCGCGCACACCGTGTCCTTCGCGTTCGACATGTCCTGGGAGGAGCTGCTCTGGCTCGTCGAAGGGCATGAGGTGCACGTCTGCGACGAGGAGCTGCGCCGCGACGCCCAGGCCCTGGTGGCCTATTGCGACACGCACCGCATCGATGTGGTCAACGTGACGCCGACCTACGCCGGGCTGCTGTTCGAGCACGGGCTGCTGGACGGCCCCGATAATCGGGATCGGGCGGCGGACCCGGAGCGGGAGGCCCCGACCGGGGGGCACCGGCCGGTGCTGGTGCTGCTCGGCGGCGAGGCGGTCTCCGACGCGGTCTGGTCGCGCCTGCGCGACACTGAGAACACATATGGTTACAATCTGTACGGGCCGACCGAGTATACCATCAACACCCTCGGCGGCGGCACGACCGACAGCGACACCCCGACCGTCGGGCGGCCGATCCGCGACACCCGCGTGCACCTGCTGGACCCCTGGCTGCGGCCGGTGCCCGAC
>NZ_CAAAFO010000001.1:18891-29062 GCF_900634715.1 Candidatus Protofrankia californiensis
ACACCGCCGTCTTCCGGGAGGACTTCGCCGGCTGGGACAGCAGCTACGACGGCCAGCCCATCCCGGTGGCGCACATGCGGGAGTGGCGGGAGGCCACCGTCAGCCGCATCCGCGAGCTGCGGCCCCGGCGGGTGCTGGAGATCGGGGTCGGCAGCGGGCTGCTGCTGTCCCGGCTCGCGCCGGACTGCGAGGCCTACTGGGGCACCGACATCGCCGCGCCCGTCATCGACAAGCTGCGGGCCGACGTGGCGGACCATCCCGCCCTGGCCGGCCGCGTCGAGCTGCGCGCGCAGCCGGCGCACGTGTTCGACGGGCTGCCGGCCGGTTTCTTCGACACCGTCATCGTCAACTCGGTGGTGCAGTACTTCCCGAGCGTCGACCATCTCACCGGCGTGCTGGCGGCGGCGGTGGACCTGCTCGTCCCCGGCGGGGCGCTGTTCGTCGGTGACGTGCGCAACCTGCGGCTGGCTCGCGCCTTCCACACCGCGGTCGCGGTGACCCGCGCGGACGAGCGGACCGAGCCGGCACGGCTGCGCCGCGCCGTCGAGCGTGGCGTCACCCTCGACAAGGAGCTGCTCGTCGACCCGGACTACTTCGTCGCGCTGCCGCGGACGATCCAGGGCGTCACGGTGACCGTACGCATCAAGCGTGGCCACCACCACAACGAGCTCACCCGTCACCGGTACGACGCGGTGATCCACCGCTCACCGGCGCCCACGCTCTCCCTCGCGGACGCGCCGACGCTGCGCTGGGCAAACTGGCTCCCGACCTCCAACGGCGCCGCCGGCACTGTGGACGCCGGCACTGTGGATGCCAGTGCTGTGGACGCCGGCACCGCGGTTGCCAGTGCTGTGAACGCCGGTGTTGTGGACGCCGGCACGGTGGACGGCAGTGCTGTGGACGCGGCCGCTGTGGATGCGGGCACGGTGGACGGCAGCGTTGGGGACGCCGGCGTTGTGGACGCGGTCGCTGTGGATATCGCCGCTGTGAGTAACAGTGTTGTGGACGCCGTCGCTGTGGACATCGGCACTGTGGATGCCGGTGTTGGGGACGCCGATGCTGGGGATGCGGCTGCGGAGGCCGTGGCCAGGCTGCGCGCGTATCTGCGGGATCACCGTCCGGACAGGTTGCGGGTCAGTGGCATCCCGAACGCGCGCCTCGCGGGCGAACTCGCGGCCGTGCGTGCCCTGGCGGGCCAGGCGTCCGGGCTGGACAGCGTGGCCGGACAACCGGACAGCGTCTCCGAGCGCTCGCGGGACGCGTCCGGGCAGCCGGACGGCGGGCGCACGGTGGCCGACCTCCAGGCGCGGCTTGCTACGACCGGCGCAGGGGTGGAACCGGAGGCGCTGCACGACCTGGGCGACCAGCTCGGCTACACGGTCCTCACCACGTGGTCCGGCGCCGCGCCGGACCACGTGTCACAGGCCGGCGCCGCGTCGGACCACGTGTCACAGGCCGGATCCGCGGTCGCCCACGGGCGCTTCGACGCCGTGTTCGTCGCAGCCGACCAGCTCGCCGGCCGCGTCGCCGTCGACGTCTACCGCCCGACCGACGACACCACCCCGGCACCGGGAGCACCGGCAACACCAGGAGCACCGGCAACACCAGGAGCATCGGAGGCACCGGGGGTATCAGGGGCACCCGCGGCATCGCTGGCCGCCTACGCCAACGACCCGACCGCCGCGCGCGGCAACGGTGCGCTGATCGCCCGGCTGCGCGACCACCTGCGTGCGCAGCTACCGGACTACATGGTCCCGGCGGCGATCCTCACCCTGGACGCGCTGCCCCGGACCATCAACGGCAAGCTGGATCTCGCGGCCCTGCCGGACGCCGAGCCCAGCGCCGTCCAGACCCCCGGCCGGGCCCCGTCCTCCGCCGAGGAGGAGCGTCTGTGTGCCCTGTTTACGCAGGTCCTGGGCCTGCCCGAGGTCGGGGCCACCGACAGCTTCTTCGATCTCGGCGGCCATTCCCTGCTCGCCATCCGGCTGATCAGCCAGGCGCGGGCCGAGTTCGGCGCCGAGCTGGCCATCCGCGACCTGTTCGAGGCGCCCACCCCGGCGCTGCTCGCCGTACGGATCGGTGACGCGCGGCCGCCGCGGCCGGCGGTGGTGCCCATACCCCGTCCGCAGCGGATCCCGCTCTCGCCGGCTCAACAGCGGCTCTGGCTGGTCGATCGGCTTGCGGAGGGAGGGATTCCCGTTGGCCGCGAGCGCGGCGGGCGATCCGCGAGGGATACCGCCACCGCCTACAACTACCCGATGGTGTTCCGGCTACGTGGTGATCTCGACCTGGACGCGCTGCGCGCCGCCGCCGTGGACGTGATGGATCGGCACGAGTCCCTGCGCACCGTCGTCGAGGAACATCAGGGCGCCGGGTTCCAGCGGATCCTCGACATCGGCTCCGCCCGGCCGGAGGTCATGGTCGTCGAATGCGTGTCGGACGAGCTGGCCGAGCGCGTGGCCGAGGCCGCGGCCAAGCCGTTCGACCTGCGTACCGATCCGCCGCTGCGGCTGGCGGTGTTCCGGCTCGGCACGGCCGACCACGTGCTGGCGGTCGTCCTGCACCACATCGCCACGGACGAGTGGTCCGACAGCCCGTTCCTACGTGACCTGGACGCCGCCTACATCGCCCGCCGAAATGGTTCGACGCCCGGATGGGCGCCGCTGCCGGTGCAGTATGCCGACTACACGCTGTGGCAACAGCGGTTCCTGGGTGATCCGGCGGATCCGGACAGCATGGCCGCCCGGCAACTGACCTTCTGGGCGGACGCGCTGCGCGACATGCCCGAGGAGATCCCGTTGCCGCTGGACCGGCCGCGGCCTGCGGCCCGTGACGGCGTCGGTGCCCGGGTGCGGTTCGAGGTGCCCGATATGACGGCGCAGGCGCTGCATGCCCTGTGCACGCGGACCGGTACGAGCATGTCGATGCTGGCCCATGCCGCTGTCGCGGCCTTGCTGCACCGGCTGGGAGCGGGTGAGGACATCCCGCTCGGCGTTCCAGTCGCCGGCCGTACCGACGAGGCACTGGATGACCTGGTCGGCTTCTTCGTCAACACCCTTGTCCTGCGTTCCGACCTGTCCGGTGACCCGGCCTTCACCGAGCTGCTGGCCAGGACCCGTCAGACCGATCTTGCCGCCTTCGACCACCAGGACATCCCGTTCGAGCAGGTGGTCGCGGCGTTGAACCCGCCCCGGGCCGCTGGCCGGAACCCGCTGTTCCAGGTGATGACCGGTTACCACCGTCGTAGCGACGACAGCGGCACCCTGTTCGGGCAGGCGGTGGACTGGTACCCCACCGAAGTCGTGACCGCGAAGTTCGACCTGCACTTCACCCTCGTGGAGCGGGTTGGGGAAAGCGCCGCGGCAGGCCGGATCAGTCTCCTGTTGGAGTACGCGACCGACCGTCTCGCCCACACCGCCGCGGAGCATCTGGCCCGACGGATGATCCGGCTCCTTGAGCAGGTCGCAGCCGACCCGGACCGGCCGCTCGCCGCGATCGACATTCTTGATCCGGACGAGCGCCGCCGGCTCCTGGCCGACGGGACCGGTGCCGCCCACGTGGTGCCGGCCCGGACGCTGCCGCGCTTGTTCGAGGAGCAGGTGGACCGCAGCCCTGACACGGTCGCGTTGGTCACCGAGAACATGACACTGCGTTATGCGGAGCTGGACGTTCTGGCGAACCGGTGGGCCAGGCTGCTCACCGCACACGGGATCGGCCCCGGCTCGGTGGTGGGGGTGGCCATCCCGCGGTCGGCGGAGCTCGTCGTCGCGCTCTACGCCGTGCACAAGGCCGGAGCGGCCTACCTGCCGTTGGACACCGACTACCCGCCTGACCGGCTCGCGTTCATGATGGCCGATGCCGCTCCCGTGAGGGTGCTGACCACGTCCGCGGCCGCCGCACGCCTGCCGGTCACCGAGGTGTCGCTGTCAGTGGTGGACTCGGCCGAGTTCCGCGCACAGGTCGACGCCCAGCCGGGCACGCGGCTTGACAGCGAGGAGGTTCCGCAGCCCGCCGGCGGCGAGCTGCCGGCTTACGTGATCTACACCTCGGGTTCGACCGGACGGCCGAAAGGTGTCATGGTCTCGCATGCCGGCATCGTCAACCGGCTGTGCTGGATGCAGCACGAGTACCGGCTCGACGCGGGTGACCGCGTCCTGCAGAAGACCCCCTCGAGTTTTGACGTGTCGGTGTGGGAGTTCTTCTGGCCACTGCTCGCCGGGGCGACGCTGGTGGTGGCGGCGCCCGACGGGCATCGGGACCCCGGCTACCTGGCAGCGCTGATCGACCGCGAGCGGATCACGACCGTGCACTTCGTGCCGTCGATGTTGGCGGAATTCCTGGCGGAGCCGGCGGCGGCCGGCTGCACCGGGCTGCGCCGGGCGATCTGTAGCGGGGAGGCGCTGCCGGCCGACCTCGCTCACCGGTTCCACCGGGTCCTGCCGCATGCGCGGCTGGACAACCTGTACGGGCCGACAGAGGCATCGGTGGACGTGACCTGGTTCCGGGCTGGGCCCGGCGCCGCTGGCGGGATGACGGACGGAGCCGGAGCTGGTCCGGGGTCGGTACCGATCGGCCGGCCGGTGTGGAACACCCGCGTGTCGGTGCTCGACTCCGCCCTGCGTCCGGTACCCGCCGGAGTCCACGGTGAGCTGTACCTCGCAGGCGTGCAGCTCGCCCACGGGTACCTGGGACGGTCCGCACAGACCGCGGAGCGGTTCGTCGCGGACCCGTACGGCGGCCCGGGCGAGCGGATGTACCGCACCGGCGACCTCGCCCGCTGGACGCCCAGCGGTGAGCTGGAGTTCCTCGGCCGGGCGGACGACCAGGTGAAACTGCGGGGGGTCCGCATCGAGCTGGGCGAGATCTCCTCCGCGCTGCTCGCCGACGGCGCGGTGGCGCAGGCGGCGGCTGCCGTCCGCGAGGACCGCCCCGGTGACCAGCGGCTGGTCGGGTATGTGGTGGCCGCTCCCGGGCAGGACGTGGATACCGCGGCGCTGCGAGCCCGGCTGGCCGCGGCGTTGCCCGAGCATCTGGTCCCGGCGGCACTGCTTGTGCTCGACTCGCTGCCGGTCACCCCGAACGGCAAGCTGGACCGCCGCGCCCTGCCGGCGCCGGACCCGTCCACGCGGATGTCGGGGGCCTCGCCGCGTACCGCGCGCGAGCATCTGCTCTGCGGGCTGTTCGCGGATGTTCTCGGCCTGGAACGGGTCGGGACCGACGACAACTTCTTCGTTCTTGGTGGCCACTCGCTGCTGGCGGCCCGTCTGGTGGCGCGGATCGGCACCGCCCTGGGGGTGCGGCTTTCGCTGCGTACCGTCTTCGAGGCACCGACCGTGGCGGGGCTCGTCAGGCGATTGGAACACACCGGCGCGGCCGGGCCGGCGCTGGAACGGGTGGCGCCTACCGCGCGACCTGAACGGCTGCCGTTGTCATTCGCCCAACAGCGGTTGTGGGTCCTCTACCAGGTTGACGGTCCGAGCCCCACCTACAACATTCCGCTGCTCTGGCGGCTTTTCGGGCCCCTTGACATGGCCGCGCTGCGGGCGGCCGTGGGCGACCTGGCGGAGCGGCACGAAGCCCTGCGGACGATCTTCCCGCAGCACGACGGCCGGGCGTACCAGCAGGTGCTGGAGCCGCGCGACGCCGGAGTCCGGATCGACGTCGAACGGGTCGGGGAGGCCGGGCTCGCGGCGCGCCTGTCCGCCGCGGTGAGCTACGGCTTCGCGCTCGAGCAGGAACCGCCGATGCGGGTGTGGGTCTTCGAGCTGGCGCCGGAAGAGCACGTCCTGCTGTTCCTGGTGCATCACATCGCCGTCGACGAATGGTCGGAGCGGCCCTTCGTCGACGACCTGACCGCCGCCTACCGGGCCCGGCTGGCCGGGTCGCCACCGGCGTGGGCTCCGCTACCGGTGCAGTACGCCGACTACGCGCTGTGGCAGCGTGCTGTCCTCGGTGACGCCACCGACCCGGACAGCCTGCTGGCCCGCCAGCTCGCCTTCTGGCGGCAGGCGCTCGCCGGCGCGCCGAGCGAGCTGACGCTGCCGCTGGACCGGCCGCGTCCGGCCGAGCCGACCTCCCGCGGGGGAGTGGTCGACTTCGCGCTGGACGCGGAGCTCTCGCGCGGTCTGCGCGAGCTCGCCCGGTCGTGCGACGTCAGCATGTTCATGGTGTTGCAGGCCTCGGTCGCGGTGCTGCTCACCCGCCTCGGGGCAGGGAGCGACATCCCGCTGGGCACCCCGGCCGCCGGCCGCGGTGACGAGACGCTCGACGATCTGGTGGGCTTCTTCCTCAACACGCTGGTGCTGCGGACCGACACGTCGGGCGATCCCACCTTCCGCGAGCTGCTGGCCCGGGTGCGCGAGACCGACTTGGCCGCCTTCGACCACCAGGACGTGCCGTTCGAGCGGGTGGTGGATGCGGTCAACCCGGCCCGGTCGCTCTCGCGCCATCCGCTCTTCCAGATCATGATCGTCTATCTGGCCGGTGCCGGGGACGGGCCGGCGCTGCTGGACCTGCCGTCCCGGCCGGAGCCGCTCGGCCAGCACACGGCCAAGTTCGACCTGTCCTTCGCCTTTGTCGAGCCGGCGGACGGCGACGGGATCGTCGGCGGGATCGAGTACAGCGCCGACCTGTTCGACCGCGCCACCGTCGAGCGGATCGGGGCCCGGCTCACCACGCTGCTCGGCCAGGTGGTGGCCGGTGCCGACGAGCCGATCGGCCGGCTGGACGTGTTCAGCCCGCTCGAGCGGGATCGGGTCCTGCGGGACTGGAACGACACCGCCCACCCGGTCGACGAGGCGGCGACTCTGCTGGACCTGGTACGCGCGCAGGCCGCGCGCACCCCGGACGCGATCGCGGTGGTCTGCGACAGCACGCCGCTGTCCGGCGCACCACCGTCCGATGTGCAACTGTCCGGCGCGCGGTCGGACGGCACGCGGTCGGACGGCACACAGCCGCCCTATGCGGGGCCGTCCGACGGGCAGCCGTCCCACGCGGGGCCGTCCGACGGGCAGTCGCCCTACACGCGGCCGTCCCGCACGGAGCTGACCTACGCGGAGCTGGACGCGCGGGCGCGGCGGCTGGCGAGGGTGCTGGCCCGGCAGGGTGCAGGGCCGGAACGGATCGTCGCGCTGGCGGTGCCGCGCTCGGCGGAGCTTGTCGTCACCCTGCTCGCGGTACACCGGACGGGCGCCGCCTACCTGCCGGTCGACCCGGACTACCCGGCCGACCGGATTGCGTTCATGCTCGCCGACGCCCACCCGGCCTGCCTGGTGACCACGTCGGCGGTCCGCTCCGCCCTGCCGGAGACGGCCGTGCCCGTGCTGGAACTCGACGATCCCGCCGTCATCGCCGCCGTGGACGGCTCCGGCACCGACAGCCACGCCGTGAACGGCCCGGCCGCGAACGGTCTCGCCGTGGACGGCTCCCCTGTGGACGGCCCCGGTGTGGACGGCCTGGGCCAGGGGGATCCGGGCGGGCCGGACGGCCTGCCCGGTCGTGGCACGGTCGATCCTCGGTCGGCGGCGTATGTGATCTACACCTCCGGTTCGACCGGACAACCCAAGGGAGTCGTCGTCCCGCACGCGGGCATCGTCAACCGGCTGTTGTGGATGCAGGACGAGTACCGGCTGACCGCCGGCGACCGGGTGCTGCAGAAGACCCCGGCCAGTTTCGACGTGTCGGTCTGGGAGTTCTTCTGGCCGCTGACCGTCGGCGCGACGCTGGTCATGGCCCGCCCCGAGGGACACCGCGATCCGCTGTACCTGACGGAAGTGATCAAATCGCAGCGGGTGACGACCGTGCACTTCGTGCCATCCATGCTGGAGGCGTTCCTCGCCGAGCCGGCGGCTGCCGGGTGCACCGGCCTGCGGCGGGTGCTGTGCAGCGGCGAGGCGCTGCCCGTGGAGCTGGCCACCCGTCTGCGTCGCGTCCTGGACGTCCGGCTGGACAACCTGTACGGGCCGACCGAGGCCTCCGTCGACGTCACGTCCACCCGCTTCACCGGACCGCTGCCAACCGGCCCGCTACCGCCCGGTTCGGTGCCGATCGGCCGTCCGGTGTGGAACACCCAGGTGTACGCGCTCGACGCCGCCATGCGCCCGGTGCCGCCGGGCGTCCCCGGAGAGCTCTACCTCGCCGGCGTCCAGCTCGGACGCGGCTATCTGGGCCGGCCGGGCCTGACCGCGCAGCGGTTCGTCGCCAACCCGTTCGGGGCGGCGAGCAGCCGGCTGTACCGCACCGGCGACCTGGTCCGGTGGACCGACGACGGTGAGCTCGCCTTCCTCGGCCGGGTCGACGACCAGGTGAAGATCAGAGGTTTCCGGGTCGAGCTCGGCGAGATCGAGTCGGTGCTGTCCCAGGCCCCGAGGGTCGCCCGCGCGGTGGTCGTCGTCCGCGAGGACGACCTCCGGCAACGCCACCTGGTGGCCTACCTGGTATCGAACGCAACGGATGCACCGGACGGCGTGGCTGCTGCGCACCCGGCCAGCGCCGACGCGCACGGTGCCGGCGCGGGCGGTGTGGACGTCGACGCCGTGCGGGCCCGGGCGGTCGAGGCGCTGCCCGAGCACATGGTCCCGGCGGCCTTCGTCGTGCTCGACGCGCTGCCGGTCACCCCCAACGGCAAGCTCGACCGTGGCACGCTGCCGGCTCCGGACTTCGCCGGGCTGGTCTCCGACACCGCGCCAGCCAGCCCGCGCGAGGCGCTGCTGGCCGAGCTGGTCGCCGGGGTGCTGGGCCTGGCGCGCGTCGGCGTCGACGACGACTTCTTCACCCTCGGCGGCGACAGCATCCTCGCGATGCAGGTGGTCGGCCGGGCCCGCACGGCGGGGCTGGCGATCAGCCCACGGGACGTGTTCCGCTACCGGACGGTGGCGGCGCTCGCGTCGGCCGCCGGGATCCTGCCCGACGCCACGGACCCAGCGGCCCTCGCGGAGCATGCCGGCACCGGCGCGTCCCCGCTGACGCTCGACGCGGCGGAGACCGCGGAGCTCGCCGGGCTACGCCCGCGGCCGGTGGAGGTCCTTCCGCTGTCACCACTGCAGGCGGGCCTGCTCTTCCACGCCTCGTTCGACCCGGACACCGACTCGGCCCCGGACACCGACTCGGCCCCGGACACCGACTCGGGCCCGGACGGCGACTCGGGCCCGGACGGCGACCCGGCCCCGGACGGCGATCCGGGCCCGGAAGCCGTCCGGCCGGCCACCGTCTCCGACGGCGATCCCGACGCGGGCGATTCCGGCGTCGGGGAGCTGGACGTCTACACGGTCCAGGTGTCCTTCCAACTGGACGGCCCGCTGGACCCGGCCCGGCTGCGGCGGTCCGCGCAGGCGCTGCTGGAGCGGCACGCGAACCTGCGGGCCGGCTTCCGCTACCTCGCCTCGGGACGCCCGGTCGCGCTGGTCGCACGGAACGTGACGCTGCCCTGGCGGCAGGTCGACGTCTCGGTGTTGGACGAGGTGGGCCGGCACGCCGCGTGGGAGCGCTACCTGGCCCAGGAGCGGCGCCGGTTCGACCCGGCTGCCGCGCCGTTGCTGCGGCTGCTGCTGGTGCGTTTCGGTGACCAGCGACACCGGCTGGTCATCTCCCACCAGCATCTGGTGATGGACGGCTGGTCGGTGCCCCTGCTGATGGCCGAGCTGTCCGAGATCTACCGCCGGGGTGGTGACGCGGCCGGCCTCGCCCCAGCCGTCCCCTACCGCGACTACCTGGGCTGGCTCGCCCGGCAGGACCAGCAGGCGGCGCGGGCCGCGTGGGCGCGCGCGCTCGACGGTCTCGCCGAGCCGACCCTGCTGGTGCCGGCCGACCCGGACCGGCCGCCGCTGGTGCCGGACCTGCGCACGGTGGAGCTGTCCCCGGAGCTGACCGCGGCCCTGGTGGCGGTGGCCCGCGGACGCGGCCTCACGCTCAACACCCTGGTGCAGGGTGCCTGGGGCATCCTGCTGTCCCGGCTGACCGGGCGGGACGACGTCGTCTTCGGCGCCACCGTCTCCGGCCGGCCGCCGGAGCTCGCCGGCGTCGAGTCCATGATCGGTCTGTTCATCAACACGGTCCCGGTCCGGGTCCGGCTGCGGCCCGGCGACACCGTGGCCGGCCTGCTCGAACGGCTCCAGGACGCCCAGGCCGGGCTGATCGCCCACCAGCACCTCGGGCTGGCCGACATCCAACGGGC
>NZ_CAAAFO010000001.1:29184-29662 GCF_900634715.1 Candidatus Protofrankia californiensis
GAGCGGCTGAGCCTGACCGCGGAGTACCGCGGCGACCTGTTCGACCCGGCCGCCGCGGCGCGGATCGTCGCCGCCATGGTGGGCCTGCTCGAGGCGATGACCGCCGACATCGACCAGCCGGCCGCCCGGCTGGACGTCCTCTCACCGCGGGAACGGCACCAGATGCTGGTGGAGTGGAACGGCACGCCGCTGGCGGTGCCGCCCACGACCGTGCCGGCGCTGTTCGAGGCGCAGGTCGAACGCGCCCCGGACGCCGTAGCCGTCGTCTCCGGCAGCACCCGGTGGACGTTCGCCGAGCTCAACGCCCGGGCGAACCGGCTGGCCCGGCTGCTCGTCGAGCACGGGGTGGCACCGGAGCGGACGGTGGCGCTCGCGCTGCCGCGGTCGGCCGGGTACGTCCAGGCGATCCTGGCGACGCACAAGGCCGGCGGCGCCTACCTGCCGGTGGACCTGGACAACCCCGCGGACCGGCTCGCGG
>NZ_CAAAFO010000001.1:29985-38762 GCF_900634715.1 Candidatus Protofrankia californiensis
CCGCGAGCCTGCCGGTCACCGGCGTCGCGACGCTGCGGCTCGACGATCCGGCCACCGTCGCCCGCCTCGCCGCCGTCGACGCCGCAGCCGACGTCGCTGACGGCGGGAACCTCACCGACGACGACCGGGCGCTGCCCCTGCTGCCGGCGCACCCGGCCTATGTGATCTACACCTCCGGTTCGACCGGGCGGCCCAAGGGGGTCGTCGTGGCCCATCAGGGTGTGGTGAACCTGTTCCACAGCCACCGCGCGACCCTGTACGCGCCGGCGGTGGCGGCGACCGGCCGGGAGCGGCTGCGGGTGGCGCACGCCTGGTCGTTCTCGTTCGACGCGTCCTGGCAGCCGCAGTTGTGGCTGCTCGACGGCCACGCCCTGCACGTGGCGTCGGAGGAGGCCCGCCGGGATCCGGAGCTGCTGGCCGAGATGATCACAGCGGAGGGCATCGATTTCGTCGAGGTGACACCGTCGCTGCTCGCCCGGATGGTCGACGCCGGGCTGATCACAGGGGACCGCTGCCCGCTCGCGGTGGTGGGGTTCGGCGGCGAGGCCGTCCCGGAACAGCTGTGGAACCGGCTGCGCGCGCTGACCGGGACCGAGAGCTTCAACCTGTACGGGCCGACTGAGTCCACCGTGGACGCGCTCGTCGCCCGGGTGGGTGACAGCGCCCGTCCCGTGGTCGGCCGTCCGGTGGCCAACACCAGGGCGTACGTGCTGGACGCGTACCTGCGCCCGGTCCCGCCCGGGATCACCGGTGAGCTGTACCTGGCCGGGGCCGGCCTGGCCCGCGGCTACCTGGGACGGGCCGCGCTCACCGCGCAGCGGTTCGTCGCGAACCCCTTCGAGCCGGCGGGCGCCCGGATGTACCGGACCGGCGACCTCGCCCGCTGGAACGCGGACGGCCATCTGGAGTATGGCGGACGCTCCGACGACCAGGTCAAGATCCGGGGCTTCCGGGTCGAGCTCGCCGAGATCGAGACGACGATCGCCCAACTGCCCGGCGTCAGCCAGGTCGTGGTCACCGTCCGCGAGGACCGGCCGGGCGTGAGGCAACTGGTGGCCTACGTGGTGACCGATCCCCCGGCGACCGGCCCGGAAGCGAACGGAGCGGACCCGTCCGGCTCGGAAACGGACGGAGCGGACCCGTCCGGGCCGGAAGTGACCGAGCTGGAAGCGACTGGGCCGGAGTCGAGGGGGCTGGAGGCGAGCGGGCCGGAGACAGCCGGAGCGAACCGCGCGCCGCGGTCTACGGCGTTGTCGGCGCCGGATGCGGCGACGCTGCGCGACCACGCCGTCCGTACGCTGCCCGACTACATGGTGCCGGCGGCGTTCGTGCCGCTCACGCGGTTGCCGACGCTGCCCAACGGGAAGCTGGACCGCAACGCGCTGCCGGCCCCCGACTTCACCGCCGCCGTCTCCGGCCGGGCCCCGGCCAACCCCACGGAGCAGGCACTGCGGGACGCGTTCGCCGTGGTGCTCGGCGTGCCCGAACTCGGTGTGGACGACGACTTCTTCGCCCTCGGCGGGGACAGCATCGTCGCGATGGAGCTGGTCAGCCAGGCCCGCGCGGCCGGCTTCCGGATCACCCCGCGCCAGGTCTTCCGCCACCGCACGGTGGCGGCGCTGGGCACGGTGGCCACTGCCCTCGCCTCGGCGTCGGAGCGGGCCGACGGCGACGACGGGACAGGAACCATCCCGGTGACCCCGATCATGCACGCGCTGCGTGAGCTGGGCGGCCCGATCAGCGGCTACCACCAGTCGGCGCTGGTGCAGACACCGGCCGAACTGGACTGGACGACCCTGCTGGCCATCCTGCGGGCGCTGGTGGACCGGCACGACATGCTGCGGGCCCGCCTCGTCCGCACGTCCGGGCCGGACGGTGACCACTGGACGTTCACCGTGCCGCCGCCCGGGGCGGTGGACGTCGCGACGCTGGTCGAACGGGTCGACATCCGCACCGGCGAGCCCGGCGCGAGCGAGCCCCGCAGCGGTGGGACTGGCACCGAGGAGACCGGCACCAGCAGGCCTGGCAGCAGTGGGCCGGGCGCCGAGGGGCCTGGCACCGGCGAGCCTGGCGGCGTGCTCACCGGGGACGCGCTGACCAGGACGATCTCCGCGGCGGCGCTGGCCGCCCGGGACCGGCTGGACCCGGATGCCGGCGTCATGCTCCAGGCGGTGTGGTTCGACGCGGGCGGGTCCGCGCCGGGCCGGCTGCTGCTGATGGTGCACCACCTGTCGATCGACGGCGTCTCCTGGCGCGTCCTGCTGCCGGACCTCGCGACCGCCTGGGAGAACATCTCCGCGGGACGTCCCGCCGGCCTGCCGCCCGTCGACACGTCGTTCCGGCGCTGGTCCCGTCTGCTGACCGAACGGGCGTCCGATCCCGCCCGTGAGGACGAGCTGCCGCTGTGGTCGGGCATCCTTGCCGGTGGTGACCCGCTGCCGCTGATCCGGGAGCTCGACCCGGCCCGGGACGTCGTCAGCACGGTGCGCACCCTGGCGCTGCGGCTGCCGGTCGAGCGGACGTCGCCGCTGCTGACCGTGGTGCCGTCCACGCTCGGTGCGACCGTCAACGACGTGCTGCTGACCGCGTTGGCGCTGGCCGTCGCCGACTGGCGCCGCCGCCGGACGGACGGCGTGGGCAACGCGGTCCTGGTGGATCTTGAGGGGCACGGCCGGGAGGAGGAGCTCGCCGGGGACGTGGACCTCTCCCGCACCGTGGGCTGGTTCACCAGCGTCATCCCGGTCTGTCTGGACCCCGGCCCGGTCGATCTGGCCGAGGCGCTGGCCGGGGGACCGGCCGCCGGGCAGGCGCTCGAGCGCGTCCGGGAACACCTGGCCGGCCTGCCGTCCGGCGGGATCGGTTACGGGCTGCTGCGCCATCTCAACCCGCGGACGGGGCCGGAGCTGGCGCGGCTGGGCGCCCCGCGGATCGAGTTCAACTACATGGGCAGGTTCGGCGTCCCGGAGGCGACGGACTGGTCCTACTCCGCCGAGTCGGACGCGGTGGACCTCGACGCCGACGGTGACATGCCGGAGGAGCACTGCCTGGTGGTGAACTCGCTGACCGAGGACCGTCCGGGCGGGCCGGAGCTGGCCGTGTTCTGGTCCTGGCCGTCCGGCGTACTGGCCGAGGACGCCGTCCGCGAGCTGGCCGAGACCTGGTTCCAGGCCCTGGACGCGCTGGTGGTCCACGCCACCGGCTGGCCGGAGCGCACATGATCACGATTCTTGCCGCGCGTCCGGCGGCCACCGGGAAAACCAGGCGCCGGCAAAACCCGCGGCGGCCAGGAGCGATATCGGAAAATCTTGAAAGAAGCCGTGGCAATATTGTGGGCAATAGCGTGGCCCATGATGATTCCCGTCGACTGTGATTGAAAACTGATTGTGATCGAGAACTGAGTTTCGACAGGGCCCCGGGAGAACCGGTCGGGAGAACCGGGCCCAGGAGAACAACAGAACAGCGGAACAGCAGAACCGGAGAAGGGAGACACCCATGACCAACCCGTTCGAGGAACCCGACGGCGTCTACACCGTCCTGGTCAACGCCGAGGGGCAGTACAGCCTGTGGCCGGACTTCATCGACGTCCCGGCCGGCTGGACGGTCGAGCACGGGCCGGGCCCGCGCCAGGAGTGCCTGGACTACATCGAGACACACTGGACGGACATGCGCCCCAAGAGCCTGATCGAGGCAATGGAAGCCGCCGCCCGCAACTGACCCACCGCTGCCGCCGGCCCGCCCCCGCATGCCCGGCCCGGGCCGGCCGGTGCCGACAGCATGCGCTCTGGCTGGTTACCCGTCCCGCACGCCCGGCCCCGGGTTCGGTACCGGAAGATTCCCGCGTGCGCGGGGAGCGTTCGTATCCGAGCGCCCGGCTCGGGCCGGTAGTGCCTACATCACGCAGTCCGGCTGATCACACCCGCCCCGTGCATGTGACCTGTCTCATCCGCCCGGCATGGGCTCGATACCGGAAGATCCCCGCGCCTGCGGGGCCACCCGTCCCGTACATCCGGCCCAGGCCGCGTCCAGCCCCTGGACCGCCCCGTCCGGCGGCCCGGGTCCCCGGAGCGCGGGCCAGGCGGCGCGGACGGCGTCCGCGACCACCCGTCCGGAGCATGATCTGGGCGAGTTTGTCGTTCGGTACGCTTTTCGGCTCGGTCGGCGTACCCAACGACAAACAACCGGTGATCTTCTTTTTGCCGGGTGTTCTACTGACCGACGGGGGCGTCCTGTGGCGCGCGAGTGTCCGACCATGCCTCCCACAGCGCCGCGTAGCGCCCGCCGGCGGCGATGAGCTCGTCGTGCGTACCGGTTTCGACGATCCGCCCGTCGTCCAGGACGACGACGAGGTCCGCGCCGGCCGACTGGGTGAGGCGGTGCGCGACGACCAGTCCGGTCCGGCCCGCCAGCGCCTGCTCGGCGGCGGCTTCCAGGATGCGGGCACCGGCGCTGCCGGCGTCCGCGGTGGCCTCGTCGAGGATCGCCACGGGCGGGTCGGTGAGGACCAGGCGGGCGAGCGCGAGCTGCTGGGCCTGCGTGACGGTCAGCCGGTGCCCGCCCTCCCCCACCACGGTGGCCAGCCCCTCGGGCAGCGCTTGCGCCCATCCCGCCGCGCCGACCCGGTCGAGCGCCGCCAGCAGCTCGTCGTCGCCGGCGTCTGGGCGGGCCAGCCGCAGGTCGTCGGCGAGCGGCCCGGCGAAGACGTGCACGTCCTGGGAGATCAGGACGACTGTCCGGCGGACCGCGGCCGGGCCGAGCTCGTCCAGCTCCACGCCGCCGAGCGCGATCGACCCGCTGGTGGGGCGGTGGATGCCCGCGATGAGCCTGGCCAGGGTCGTCTTGCCCGCGCCGCTGGCGCCGACGAGCGCGACCCGTTCGCCCTGCTCGATGTCGAGGTCGACGTCACGTAGCACCTCGTGGCCGGGCCGGTAGGCGTGGCCGACGCCGGCGGCCCTGACCGAGGCGTCCACCGGCACGGCGACCGGCACGGCGACCGGCGCGGTCACCGGCCTGGTGGCTGGCCTGGTGGCCGGGACCGCGACCGGCGCGGCGTCCGGCACATTGGCTGACACGTTGACCGGCGCATTGACCGGCACATTGGCCGGCTTGGCGGGCCGGTGTGGTTCCGGCGTCGTCGGGATGTCGGCGACGCCCACCATCCGGGCCAGGCTCGCGGTCGCGGCCTGGGCCTCGTCGACGAGCGCCAGCGCCACGTTGATCGGGTTGAACAGGTTGTGGAAGTACAGGGCCGCCGCGGTCGCGGTGCCGATCGTCACCGATCCGTTACGTACCAGCAGGAACCCGACCGTGAGGACGGCGGCGAGACCTATGAACTCGGCGAGGTTCAGCCGGGCGTAGAACCGCGTGATCAGATGGATTCCCCGCAGGGCCAGGTCGACGGTGGTCCGGGAGCGCCGGGTGACCCGGCCGATGTGCTCGTCGTCGCGGCGGAACGCCCGGACGGTGGCCGCGCCGCCGATGGTGTCGAGGAGCTGCTGCTGCTGGGCGCCGGCGGCGATACGTTGCTCGGCGTAGAGGGGGATGCTGCGCCCGGCGTACCAGCGGACCGCCTGGAACTGGACGGGCGCGGCTAGCAGGGCCGCGAGCGTGAAACGCCAGTCGAGGACCGCGAGCCCCACCAGGGTGAACCCGATGGTCAGAGCGGCGTGGGCCATCTCCGGCAGCGCCCCGCGGACCGCCTCGGTGATCCTCGTGACATCGTTGGTCACGCGTGAGGTCAGGTCGCCGGTACCGGCCCGTTCCACCTGTTCCAGCGGCAGGGTGAGCGCGCGTTCCACGAAGCGTTCGCGCAGGACGGCCAGCACTCCTTCGCCGAGCCGGGCGACGAGGGTGACCCCGACCGCGGTCAGCACGCCCTGCGCGACCGCGACGACCACGAGCAGCACGACCGGGGTGGTGATCGCGCCGGCTGGCCGGCCGTCGGCCACTACGTCGACGATGTGGCCGAGCAAGGGCGCGGTGAGCAGGCCGACCACCGTCGACAGGGCCAGCACGCCGAACGCGGTGATGGTCAGCGCCCGCCGCTCACGCAGCAGCTTGCCGACCGTGGCCCGGATGCGCGCGTTGGTCGCGGTGGGTAGCAGTTCCCGGTTGCCGTCCGGCCGCACGGACGCCTCGAGCCTGGTCGTGGATGCCTCGGGGCTGACCGTGGACGCCTCGGGGCTGGTCATCGTCGGTTCTCCCGCGTGGTCATCGTGCCAGGACAAGTACTCAGGGCCACCTGCCCGGCCCGCGCACCGGCTCTCATGTGGACACTTGTTATCGCATGAGCACCGTCCGCCATATGGACAACGTCTGCCATGTGGACAGTGCCCACTATGTGGGCAGCGCTCGCCATGCGGACGGTGACCGTCGGATGGACACTGCCCGCAGTGTGGACACTGCTCACCGTGGGGACAGTGACCGCTATGGGGACAGCGCTCGTCGCGGGGACGGTGGTCATCAGGTGGACGGTGGCCGTCATGTGAGCACGGTCGCCCGGTAGTCCGCGTGGCCGTGGACGAGCTCGCCGTGGGTACCCTCGACGGCCACCGTGCCCCCGTCGACGACCACCACCCGGTCGGTCACCGCGAGCAGGGCCGGGCTCGTCGTGATCAGGATGGTGGTCTGGCCACGGCGGATGTCGCGTATACCGGCCGCGATCCGCGCCTCGGTGACCGCGTCCACCGCTGTGGTGGGGTCGTGCACGGCCAGCACGGGGGAGTCGACGGCGAGCGCGCGGGCAAGCGCGATACGTTGCCGTTGCCCACCCGACAGTGACCGTCCACGTTCGGCGAGCACTTCGTCGACACCGTTCGGGAGGGTGCTCGCGACCTCGTCGGCTCCCGCCGCCGTCAGCGCCCGTCCAACCACCCCTCCGGTACGGGCCCCCGCCGCGCCACCGGCATCGGCACCGACCGAGCTCCCGGCGCTGATACCGACCGTGGCCGGGCCGCTTCCGAGGCCATGCCCGGTGAGCCCACTCCCAACAGCGACAGGCTGACGTCCGGCGGGCTCATCTTCAGCCGGCTCACCGCCGGGCGTGGGCGCCACGACGTTCTCGATCAGGGTTCCCTCGAACAGTTCCGCGTCGTGCGCGGCCACCAGGACCGCTGCGCGGACCGCCGCCGGGTGCACCTCGGACAGCGGCACCCCGTCGAGCTCGACCGAGCCGGTGTCGGGGTCCGCCTCGCGTCCCAGGCACCGCAGGACGGCGGTGGCCGCCGCCGGATCAGCCGTGACGACTCCCAGCAGCTCGCCGGGGGCGGCGGTGAACGTCAGGCCTCGCAGCGGCCCGTAGGTCACGTCCTGGAAGCGGACCTGGCCCCGCACAGGCTCGGGAAGGCTCCTCGTCCCGGCCCCGACCGCCGGGGACGCCGCCAGCACCGAGGCGATGCGGCCGGCGGACGCCCGGCCCTGGGCGAATTCCGCGTTCACCCAGGCGAAGATCGACAGCGGTCCGAGCAGGAACTGGGCGAGCCCGACCGCGGCGATCAGATCACCGACCGAGATGTCGCCCTCGGCCGCGAGCCGGCCCGCGACCAGCGCGACCAGCGCGATGAAGATCCCGGTCAGCGCGAGGACGCCGCCGTCGTGCCAGGCCTTCGCGCTGGCCGCCCGCAGGGTCGCGGTTAGGGAGTCCTGGCTGGTGCGCCGGTAGCGGGCGATGGCGGCCGGCTCGGCGCCGATGCCCTTGAGCACCCGCAGCCCGGCGACAAGGTCGGCGGCGACACCCGAGGCGTGCGCGGCGCGTTCCTGCTCGGTGTCGCTGCGGCGTTCCAGCGGCCGGCCGAGCAGATGCGTCCCCCACAGCAGGAACGGCGCGCCGAACAGCACCAGCAGGCCGAGCGGGACGGAGACCGTGAGCAGCGCGACCGCGCCGACCAGCAGGCCGGTGACGGCCGCGATCGACGCGGGCAGCGCCGCGTTCACGATGCCGACCCGCTGGGCGTCCCCCGTGGCGATGCTCACCAGCGCCCCGGACAGGCGACCGGTTTCCGCGCCCGCCCGCGGGTCCAGGACACGGCGGGTGAGCTGGATGCGCAGGTTGTGCGCGGAGCGTTCGGCGGCACGTTCCCCGAACCGCGCGCCGAAGCGGTAGCAGAACGAAAGGCCGGCGAACGTGACCGCGAGGACGGCGAGCCAGCGAAGGAGATCGCCGGTGGCCCCGGTCGACACGGCCCGGTCGATGATGATCCCGATCAGGACCGGGACCAGGGCCTCACCGACCTGATGCCCCGCGACCATCACCGAGCCCACGGCGATCTGGCGCCACTGGCTGATGATCGAGCTGGTGAGGACGTCCTGTCTCGACGGCCCGCCAGTACGCACCCTTGCCCTCCGGTCCGTTGCTCGTCGTCCTCCGGCTACGAGCGATCATCCTTTGGTTGTGATCGGATGGTTCGCCCAGGCCGTCGCCGTGCCCGGCACGCCACTGCACGCCACTGTGGGCCGCTGCACGCCACTGCGGGTCACCGCGGACCGCCGTGGACCGCCGTGGACCGCCGTGGACCGCCGTGGCCGTGCCGCCTGGTCAGCCCAGCGCCAGGGCCGGAGCGTCGGCGGTCACCTCGTCCGTGGCCGAGGTGTCGTCGACATGCTCGCTGGAGTGGCCATCGGCATGGTCGAGGGTGGAGCGCAGGAGCTCCCCGGCCCGGACGGCGACGTTCGACAGCAGCGTCGAGGAGATGCCGTGCGCGTACTCGGTGGCACCAGGGATGTAGATGCCGGCCGTGGTCCCCGCCGAGGTGATCACCCGGTAGTCGCGCCGCACCCGCAGA
>NZ_CAAAFO010000001.1:39062-52171 GCF_900634715.1 Candidatus Protofrankia californiensis
CGCCGGCCGGTGGGGAGGAACTCGATGGTCGCCCGGACGCCGTCCGGGATGTCCTCCAGGCCGGTGACCCGGGATGCCCGCACCATGTGCAGCCGCTCGACGCCGCGCACCTTCTCCTGGTAGACGCGGCGGTACAGCTCGTCGATGAGATCGGTGTCGACCACCGAGTAGTTGGTCCCCCGGTGGTAGTCGAGCAGCATCGCCCGGACCTCGTCGGAGGCGTGGAAGAAGTCGTCGACCGCGGTCGGGTCGAAGATCTGGTTGGCGAACGAGCTGTCGTCGGCGGGGCTGAAGCCGTAGCGGGCGAACACCGTGTGCACCGCGGCCCGCGGGAAGTTGGAGTGGAGGTACTCGGTCACCTCGGCCGCGCTCTGGCCGGCGCCGACGACGAGGAACCGCCCCCGCGGTGTCGACGGCATGGCGTTGACGCGGTCGAGCAGGTCGTGGTTGTGCCAGATCCGCTCGGTGATCTCGATCCCGTCCGGCGTGCGAGGCTCCAGGCCGGCCGCGATGACGACGTTGCGGGCCCGGCGCACCTCGGTCCGCTCGGGATCCCCGCCGCGCCGGCTCACCACGTCGATGAAGGCGATCTCGCTGCCGCGGGTGACCGGCCGTAGGTCGATGACCTCCGAGCCGTACTCCACGAGATGGTCGAGGCGGCTCGCCGCCCATTCCAGGTAGTCGTGGAACTCGTGCCGCAACGGGAACATCGTCTTGTGGTTGATGAAGTCCACCAGCCGGTCCTGGCCGTGCAGGTACGACACGAAGCTGAAATCGCTCGCCGGGTTGCGTAGGGTAACGAGATCCTTCAGGTACGACACCTGCATGGTGGCGCCGTCGAGCAGCATTCCCCGATGCCAGCCGAAGCGTTCCTGGCGTTCCAGGAAGGTGACCCGCAGTGCCGCCGAGGGTGCTACCTGGGCGTTGTGTTCCTCGACGGCGATTGCCAGGGCGAGGTTGGAAGGTCCGAACCCGATCCCGACCATGTCGTGGACACCGAGTTCTGTCAGTTCTCCGGCCCGATCGTGCAGACGTCCTACCATGGCTGCCCTTCCAGTCATGTGACCGCGTCGGCGCTGACCAGACGTACCTCGTCCGAGGACGCTCAGGCGGAGCACCATGTCATGATTATTGGTTAAGTTAGGCTTACCTATACTCGGAATAATCCGGCGATGTCAAGGTTGTGCACCTCTTCGCGCTCCGTTGTGTACGGGCCGTCGCGTGCTCCTTCGCCGCCTGCCGATGTGATTGACTTCATCAACTTTGGTTAACCTAACTTATAGTGAATCAGGTAGTGCTGTCCGGCGGACCGCAACAACGCTGGTCGTATCCGGAGTCATGATGTACGCAGAGGGCTCGCGTCCCGCCCCTACGTGACGACGGGCCTCCCGCGTCCCGGCGCGATGCGACCCCCGCCGGCAGCTCCCTACCAGCGCCCGGTCTGTCGGCGTCCGTGCCGAGGACGGCGCGGCCCAGCCCGCCAGCCTGTCGCATACCTCGCCGTGTCGAGCGATCAGGTCGGCGCATGGCCTGAACCATGATCGTGATCGTGATGCCGCGATCCGCCAGCTACCGGCCCACCGGAGCCCCCGTGTCGTACTCTTGGTTGGGTCGTCTCCGGGGGCGTAGCTCAATTGGCAGAGCACTGCCTTTGCAAGGCAGGGGTTAGGGGTTCAAGTCCCCTCGTCTCCACCCCGTTCGCCCAGGTCAGAAGCATGATCAAAGATCTTTGGCCGATCCATAAAGATCATTAGTTAGCGGCTCGTTAGCAGGACTCGGCGACATGGCACGACACGGGGCAACCCACGGCGGCATCAGGCGGCATCCGGCGGCGGTCCGGTCGCGGGGCAGTTGAACACACTCCGTGATGGCCAGCCGGCTGGATCGAGGAGGGGCGGCCAGCCAGTCGACAGGCTGTCGATGCTTTTGATCGTCACTCAAGATCTCGCAGGGCATGGCTTCCCAGCCGCGTTTTGGACATATTCGTGATCCTGTGATCGCCCTGGTGTTCCGAGCTGGCCAGGATGTGAGCGGTACGCGCGAAGCGGGTCGACGTTGGCGCGGTCGCACATCTACCTTTGATCATTTTGGCGCGGCTTTACGGTGCCGTGTTCGCTCCGGAGCTGTGCGGCAGGGGCTAGCCGGTCAGGCCAGTCCTCTTCCCGTGGCTGGCGGCCTCCAGCGGCAGCGATGTTGTCGGTGCTGGCACGTACTGTGAGCTCGTGGCGTCGAGTACACGCAAGCACATCCCCGATTCGGTCACCAACCGGCTGTTCGCCCTCTCCGGTAATCAGTGCGCCTTCCCCGGCTGCACGAACACGGTTACGCATCAGGTTGCTCCAGGAGAGCAGCCGGTGACGTTGGGGCAGCGCGCCCATATCGTCGGGGTCGGCCGACAGGGTCCGCGATCCCACGCGGTCCCGCTGTCGGACGACGTGGACGCCGTGGAGAACCTGACGTTGTTCTGCGGGCGCTGTCATCCGATCGTCGACCGCAATCCCCGGATCTACTCGGTGGAGGTACTCGCGAAGTACAAGGCCGATCACGAGGCGCGGTTGGCGGCCAAGAACCTGCAGCCGGCTCCGTTGTCGTTGGAGGCCGACATTGTCGATCTTTCTCTGCTGCCGGTCTCCGAGTTGCCGGACTCCGTCTGGAGGGCGACGTCGGTGTTCCGCACGACCGCCGAGGTCGACGAGCACCTGCCGCGGCCGAAGCACAACCAAGTCCTGCCGTTCGTGCTGCTCAAGGGTGAGGTGTGGGCGTTTCACGATCTCGCCGGGCCAGAGAGTCCGTTCCAGGAGGTGGTTGACCCGGATTCGGCCGAACGGCTCGATGCCACGGGCCTGCTGAAGTCGGAGAACAAGAACATCTATGTCTGGCTGCTGAACGCGGCACTGCGCCGGGCGCTTCTCCGGCGTGGTGTGCGCTATGACCGTGGCCATGACCGCTACTACTTCCTTGCGGATCACGAGAACGTCACTCGGCGTGTGGAGGCCAAGACCAAAACGGGCCGGAGGCAGTCGGCGAAGAAGGTTGTCCGGCAGGAAGGTGAGCGCTCGGAACGCCCACCTAACGTCTGGTGGCATCTGGCTGCGCAGCTTCGCTTCGAGCAGTTCGAGCCGGGCTCATGGGGTCTGACCATCCGGCCGGAGTTCCACCTTACGAAGGATGGGCAGGAGCCGCTTGAGCCACGCCGCGTCGGACGTAGGGTGACCAAGCGCAAGTCGCGCATGTACAACGAGGGCTACTTCGACGCGGTCCACTTCTTCCGCTACTTCCTGCTGGACGGCAAGGCCCGCGTCGTCCTGGAGGTGGGGCAACAGGCGATCATCGTCGATGGGGACTTCCCGCGCGTGAACGCCAAGTGGCCGCAGATCACGGACAAACGCTTCGATCCGATCTCCATGCTTGACAGCGACGACGAGGACGACGTGTTGGATGCCCTGGTCGGCTCCTGGGAGCTCGACGAATGGGACTGGGGCGCGGAACACAGCGAGGACGACCAGTGAGCCTGACCCTCAAGCCGCTGCGCCCGGCCGTTGAATGGCTCGATGAGCCGTATCTGGCCTTCGCTGACGGTCTCGTCCACATCGATCCCAAGGTCGGTATCCCGGCGTCCGGCCCGTGGTCACGAGACCAGCCGAATCATCCTTCGTCGGTGACTGCCGGCTTCATCGGGACCGCTGACTGCATCGCGAAGGCCCGCGCGTGGCTGTCCCGTGCGGCTGAGGGTGTCGACGGTGACGACGACCACCATCCGTTCTGTGGCTTCCAGCTCAACGGACCGTTCGCCTCACAGTTGCGGACCAACGGGCCGGAGGCGAAGATAACTGCCAACGAGATCCGTGAGCTGACGGCCAACCGGCTGAAGAAGCTCGATGGTCTGAAGCACCTGCTGGACCTCATCGACAACCGCCTTGTGCAACTGGCGAGTCTGGACGCCCCACCCACGGTGGTGTTCATCACGCTCCCCACGGAGATCACCAAACGCTACTGGGCTGTCCATCAGACGAACCGGGGCGTGGAGACCGTATGGAACCTCCGTGCAGGCATCAAGGCCCGTGCGATGCGGCGCGGACTGCGGACACAACTGCTCCAACAGGAAACCATTGAATCGGATCTTGAGGCGCACACCTCTGGCCTTGAACATCCTGCTGATCTTGCGTGGAACCTGTTCACCGCGGTCTATTTCAAAGCCGGTGGGTTTCCCTGGGCGCCCGTCGGCATCCCCGCGGGAACCTGCCACATCGGGGTGACGTTCTACCGGCCACACGGCGAGCGGTCGGCCATGAGGACCAGCGTCGCCCAAGCGTTCGCCGAGAACGGCGACGCGTTCGTGCTGCGAGGCAACCCGTTCGAGTGGAACGGAAAGTGGCCGCACCTTCCCGCCGAAGAGGCTGCCCGGCTGATCGCAGACGTCGCCGACCGATACACACAGACAATGAAGCGCCCACCCCGACGGCTCGTCGTTCACAAGCAGTCATGCTTCTTCCCCGACGAACTCTCAGGATTCCAGGACTCCCTCAACGGCTACGACTACGATCTGGTCGCGCTCGCCCCGTCAACCGGCATGCGCCTGATGCGCCACGGTGAGTATCCGCCACCCCGAGGCGTCTGCGTCAGCGTCGGCGACCGCCGATATCTCTATACGACCGGGTACATCCCCTCGCTCGGACGCTATCCCCACGGGCACGTTCCGACTCCGGTACAAATCACCGATCACGTCGGGGAATCCGCCCCCCAGGAGCTTCTCCGCGAGGTGCTGCTGCTGACGAAGATGAACTGGAACTCGGCGCGCTTCGCCGAGAAGCTTCCGGTCACCGTCCGTTTCGCCAATGAAGTAGGCGCCATCCTGCGCGATCTCCCCGACGACTGCACTCCAGAGGCGCGATACGCCTTCTATATGTGAGGAAAGCCGCACGCTGGTGATGGAAAACAGACTGTGTAGGGGGATTGATGGATCGTCACCCGGCGGCGAGACGCTGTGCCTTAGTCGGCGTGGACTCGGGCAAAGCGGCGAACAGGCCGTACTCAATTCGGGATAGATATTGGTGATCATTTCTTGTGGGTTCGGATTCACGGGATGACGCCTTCCGGATCGATCTGCATCCTGTCCGAAATATTCCATCTTCGTGATCATTTATAGGCGCGTGCCATCCACGTAACGATTGGTGATCGGATGGACTACGGTCGCCTCCGCGCTGGCGGGCATTTGTGCGACCAGCATCTAGTCGTTTACGGTCGTTCATGTCGCAGTTCTGCGCGGAGCCGTTCGACGAGTAGCCTGCGGTAAAAACGAGCGCGATGAAGTAGAAGCGTTGGTCATCGTCAGAGGGCCAGGGCAGATTCGATGAGCCTGAGCTATCGTCCGCCCGGCGGCCTACCCATGGCGACCAGGTGCTATACCGGATGATGGAGGTGGCCGTAGGGAATGTCGTCCCCTAGTCCGAGTTTCCTGACTGGCGGGTAACTTGGACCTCTCCGTCCATGATCAACGATCTGGTGCGTGCCGGTTGACCTGCGTCGTTGCGCGACCGGATGGTTGCGATCATGGCCTTTGAGGGTGCATTACCCATATTGGGGCGCCGATCATCAAGAAACGGCGGGGTGACCCAGTGTACCTGTACGCCGCCACGTCCGCGCGGGTCGACGGGCAGCCCAGGATCGTAGACCAGGTCTATCTCGGCACCGAGGACGAGGTGATCGCCCGGCTGGCCGGGCAGGGCGGGGGTGGCCTGGCGCTGCCGAGCACTGCCGGTTCGGTGACGTCGCCGCCGTGTGGGGGATGCTCACCCGTCTGGACGCCGCCGGGATCATCGACACCCTGGTCGGGGACGCGAAGGTCAGCGGCGGGGTGACGGTCGGGACCTACCTGGCACTGGCCGTGCTCAACCGGGTCTGCGACCCGCGGTCGAAGGCCGGCTTCGCCGACTGGTACACGACGACCTCGCTGCCCAGGATCATTCAGATCCCGGCGAAGACGCTGGAGCACCGCCGGTTCTGGGACGCGATGGACCGCGTCGACCTGGAGAGGGTCGACGAGATCGAGGCGGCGCTGACCCGGCGGATGATCGAGGTGTTCGGGCTCGACACCTCCGGGCTGATCCTGGACATGACGAACTTCGCGACGTTCCTGGACTCCATGAACACCCGCGCCCCGGTCGCGGCCCGAGGCAAGGCCAAGCAGAAGCGCTACGACCTGCGCCTGGTCGGCCTCGGCCTGGTCGCCACGAGGGACGGCGGGATCCCGCTGCTCTCCCGGGTCTACAAGGGCAGCCAGCCCGACGTCACCCAGTTCACCCCGATGATCGAGGAACTGGCCCGCCGCTACACCGACGCCGTGACCGCGCCGGGCGGGCTGACGCTCACCTTCGACGCCGGGCAGAACTCGACCGTGAACTTCACCCGGCTCGCCGAGCTCGGCCTGCGTTTCGTCGGCTCGGTCCCCCCGTCCGGCCTGCCCGACCTACTCGCCCGCCCGGCCGCCGACCGGACGCTGGTCGGCCGCTACGCCGGCGAGGGGCTGACCGCGCTCGACACCCGCGCCGCGGTACTCGGCGCCGACCGGCGGGTGATCCTGACCCACTCGCCGACGCTGCGCACCGCCCAACGGGTCGGCTTCGCCCAGACCCTCGCCAAGGCGACCGGGACGCTCGACGAGCTCGCCGCCCGCCTCGCTCGCGGCCGCACCCGCCGGGGCCGGGCCGCGGTCGAAGCCGACATCCGGACCATCCTCGCCCCACGCTGGGCCGCCCGGGTGCTGCGCACCGAGCTGACCGGCGACACCCCCACCTCCCTGCGCCTGACCTGGACCCACGACGAAACGGCGCAGGCCGCCCTGGAAGAGGAGATCTTTGGCAAACGGATCCTCGTCACCGACCACGACGACTGGCCGGTCGACCAGGTCATCGACGCCTACCGATCCCAGGAAGACCTCGAGGCCGGGTTCCGCCAGGCCAAGGACCCCCACGTCGTGTCGTTCGCCCCGATCCACCACTTCACCGACCACAAGATCCGGATCCACCTGTTCACCTGCGTGCTCGCCCTGTCGGTGGCCCACCTGATGCGGCGAGAAACCGAGCACTGGCTATGTCGGTCACAACGAGCACCAACTGCTGACGGCGATGGGCACCAGTCCGAGATCCGATGAGCCGGTGTCGATGAGAACGAGCACCACGGTGGCGAGCCTGCGCACTCGTGTCACCACGGCGCCTTCTCGCTGCGCTTTTGCCTGGTACGAAACGGGATCGAGCCGGGCGGTGGCCGGGGACACTGGGCGCGCTGGCGGCACGGCGCGCCCAGTAGTGCTCGAACTCAGCGACATCGCGGCGGCGGTAACCCGACTCCGTGGTGCTCGTGGCGGCCAACATTTGGTGCCCGTTCTCGCTTGCGTAGCCATGACACGGTAGACGCATTGGGTGTTCCCGACCGACACAGCAACGTCGGCCTGCTTGAGATTTCAGCCTCGACTACCGGGAAGATACGTGCCCATGGTCGATCCACAGGTCTGACCACGGCTTGTCGAGCGTGACGGCACCTCGAGGGCCAGTTTGAGCAGAAGAGCGTTTACAAGATCTTGGGTATCGGTGTAGTTGCGCTCACCTGATCGAACTCGCCGGTGGACAGCGACATCACAAGATCCGTTTCAGTGCCTACAGTATTGTCCTGTCCGTCCAGGTTGATGATCTTCATGGTTGGAGTATAGGGGATGTCAGGGTAATTTGCGCGGAACGGGGGAGTGCGTGTCAGAGAACCGGAGGAGCGGGTCCTGACTCCTCGGGCTTGGCCATAGCTGCCGAAACGGGAGTTTTCTTTCTGCCGAGTTTCTCGAGCTGTTTGGTCAGGCTGTCGCGTTCATGGATGAGGGCGTTGAGTTGGTCGCGCTGTGGGAACGGCTGGCCCTTCAGCTCTCGAGCTTTAGTGATTTCCTCGCTGAGCCTGTCAGCGGTGGCGTCCAGAGCGCTGAGAATCGTATCGAATCGGCGGATGTTCTTCTCGAGATTGACAATGACACGTCCGGGGTCGGCCGCGTCGTCAGCGACGTCTATGTTGATAACGTTGTCGTGTGCGCCATCGACCCATATTTCGAGAGAGCTGGATAGGCGCCGTGTGATGACGGGTATATTGCCGATAGTTCCGAGTGTGACGTCTTGGAGATATCGATCTTTTGTTTGTAGGTGAGCCCGGTCTATGAGGTGGGTACCCGCAGCGGTTCGGTCGTCGAACCATTTTCCGTCGATCATTGCCGTGAAGGCTTTGCCTCGGGTGTCTCGTCGTGCGGCGATGAGCTGGCGGATGCGATCTGCCTGGTCCCGGGTGGCGGTGAGGAAAGTTTCCTCGCTGGTGATGCTGGCAGCAAGATCTTCCTGTTCGTAAGCGTGGGCGGTGGCGAGCCGACGTAAACGGGTGATCTCCATGTCGAGCGCCGCCGCTTGGACGACGAGGGGCGAGCCGGTGGCAAGTGCTTTGATCTCGGCGTAGTTGAGAACCTGATCGGTGTTGAGATCGTCGATGGTTCGGGCATCGGTCTTTCCCGCCATGATCTGTGTGATGAATCGAGCTTTTCTTTCGATAGCTTGCCACATGAAGGCATCAAATGACCCCTCCGTGACATAGCGAATGATATGTACTTCGGGGCACTGATTTCCTTGGCGGAGAATGCGCCCCTCGCGCTGTTCGATATCGGCTGGTCGCCATGGGACGTCGAGGTGGTGCAGTGCGATGAGCCTACGCTGAATGTTGGTACCGACGCCCATTTTTCCGGTACTGCCAATGATGACGTTGATCTGACCATCACGGCAAGCGGTGAAGAGGCGGGCTTTCGCCGCGTCGGTGTCATAGTCATGGACAAAGGCAATCCGCTCGCGGGGAATTCCTAGATCCACGAGTAGGTCACGGAGTGCGTTGTAGATGGTAAACCGACCCTCCTGTTTGGTGGGGGTTCCTTGATCGCAAAAGATGACTTGGCAGGCGCCTGGGGTGGCGTGAGGACGGCCGTCGGCGTCAGTGAACAGATCGGCAGCGTGTTCGTGCCAGAGATCGGCGACGCGTTGGGCGCAGACACCGATTTTGCCGCCGGCCGGGTCAGGCGGACGGCCGACGAGGCGGAGGTCGAGGGATGCGAGCCGACCGTCGCTGCTGATCTTGAGCATGTTGTCATGCTTCGGGTCGATCTTGCCGGTGCGGACTTCCTCGGCACGTTCACCGAGTTCGCTGATGAAGTTGTGGAGTTCGTCCGAGCCGGGAACGGTGACCGTCACCGGTTTGCCGCTGTGGATGGCAGGGGTGGGTAGGCGGATGTCCTCGGCGGTCTTGAGGTCGGCGACAGTGCGGTAGAGGGAGAGGAGCTCCGGGACATTGTCGAAGGCGGCATACCGGGTTTTGACGCGGAAAGAGCCGCCTTCGGGAGCAAGCTCGAGCCCAGTGACGGCACGGGCGAAGGTTGCCGCCCAGGCATCAAAATGCTCGATCTTCATCTCGGCCAGAAGTTCGGGCGCGAGATAGCGCAGCATGACCCACAGCTCGGACAGCGAGTTCGCGATCGGGGTACCGGTGGCGAAAGTCGCAACGCGGGGCCCATGAGCCTGACGGAGCCAGTCGAGTTTCATGCACAGGTCGAAGGCACGCTCGCTGGCCGGGGCGGAGATCGGTAGCTTCGTGACAACGCGGAGCCCCTTGTACATGTGAGCTTCGTCGACGAACAGGTAGTCGACGCCGAACATGTCAAACGTGACCAGGCCCGGGTCCTGGCGGCGTTCGGCGAGAGCTTTCAACCGTGTGGTGAACTTCAGGACGGATTTCTCCAGCTCCTTGACGGTGAACCGATTTTTCTCCCGGTCCATCGCCAGCTCCTGAAGCAGTGCACGGTAAGAATCCCGTTCTTTCTCGAGGAACTCCTTCTCGATCTTTGAGCTGACGCGGAGCATACCGAAACTTGATTGTTTGATGATGATCGCATCCCAGTTCCCGGTGGCGGCTCTGGCTGCGAACGCCTGTCGAGCGTCGCGACCAAGGTCGGACTTCTGGGCGAGCAGGATTTTTGCGTTCGGATAGAGTTGGATGAATTCGCGGCCGAACTGCTCGAGCATGTGATTGGGAACAACGTACATAGGTTTGTTTACGAGCCGAAGTCGGCGCATTTCTTGACCTGCCATGATCATAGCAGCGGTTTTGCCTGCACCCACAACGTGTCCGAGCAGCACGTTACCGCCGTTGCCGCCCATGCCGCCGGAGACGATCCGCCAGGCTGCATCCCGCTGGTGGGAATGGGGAGGGAACGCGGTCGACATGCCTGGAAAAGTCATATGGGAGCCGTCGAAGGTCGGCAGGACCAGGCAATTAAACCGGTCGTTATAGAGACGGCTGAGACTGGTGCTCCGGCTGGGATTCTCCCAGGCCCAGCGGGTGAATTGCTCAGCGATCTGGTCGCGCTTGTTGTTCGCCGCGACGGTCTCCACGACATTGCGGATGCGTGTGCCCTCGTTGTCTTCGTCGTAGACGACGGTCGGCTTCATGTTCAACATCTGCTCGATCAGGGAGACGGCGTTGACCCGCCGTGTACCCCACTTGCTCACCGCCGTAACAAGCTGTCTGCGACGCTGCCAGGGGATGTCGATCTCCCAGGTGGCGGTCTTCTCCGAGTGGTGCACGACAGGTGGCGTGATATCGAGGAGGTCACCGACGAAGGTACCGATGATCTCAGTAGGCAGCCACGGCGCGCCGAGTTGGACTCCGATCTCCTCCGGCGTCAGATCGCGAGGAAGGACCTTCTCGAGCGCACTGACGTTGCGCTCCCATCGAGGATCAGCCACTGCGGCGGCACGAGCGACCTCCAGTTTGGAGCGTACGTTCCCCGACAGATATGCGGTCGCGATCTCGATCCGCTGTTCCGCCTCGATGACAGGCGAATTCGGGGGAAACTCGGTACCGGGACTCGTTGGTGTCGCAGACGAAGGCGGCAGTTCGTAGACGAGGTCACCGAGTTCAGCCAGTGCGCTGTCTTCATCGACGCCGAGCAGGCCAGCGATGCGGTGCAGGTCCGCGCGGCCATAGGTCGCCAGGCACAGCGAGAGTGCTTCGGCGGCAGTCGTGGCGCCGGTGGGCTCGCGGCGCGGCGCGATGACTCGTTCCTCGAAGATCGCAGCTTTTGTGATCTGACCGGTGCTGTGGTCGACGACCTCCAAGGCGGCGAGCAATGGCCAGCCTGGGTCGTCGAGGATGCGTCCGGGGACGCGGGGAGTGACCGCCGGGGGCTGGTCCGCTGTGCTTGGTGCGACCGTGCGAACGTCGGCGAGTCGACCGAAACGGTTCACATAGCGGTCGTAGATGGCATTGAGCCGCCGTCGTTCGGCCTGCCAGGTCTCGGTGTCGGCGGGATCGTCGGAGGTCTGCGCGGCGAGTACGGCTCGGGTGACGTCGCGGAGCGTGATGAGCGCCCGCAGTTCCTCCGTCTCCCGCTTGTTGCGGACTGCGACGGCCCGGTGCTGCCCGTCGCGGCCCAGGATCGACAGAGTGCCGTTCACGAGGGTGAGTGCGCCTACCTCACCGTCGTGTTCGTCGGGGCGTGCAGTGCTGGGCGGAGCTGGACCCGTCGATTCCAGCGGACGCGGGGACCAGCCTCGTCCAGCCTCTTTCGCGCTCGTCGCGATCTGGCGGGCCTGGACGGCGAGCTGGTCGCCCCAGCTCTCGACTGGAGCGACCGTAACTGTGCTGGCGTGCACACCGCCGACGCCGTAGCGGCCAAGAACCCGATCGGGATGCTCGGCGAAGTACCGATTCACCCGGATTGAATCCGGGAGGTCCGGCCGGATGCTGTCCTCTGGCAGCTCAATCTCGACTGTTGTCTCCCAGTCGAATGGTGCTCGGGGCTCGTCCGCCGGCCGGCGACGGAGTACGAGGATGTCGGTGACCACGCTGGTGCCGGCCGCGGCCATGTGAGCGTTCGAGGGGAGCCGGATCGCGCCGAGCAAGTCCGCGCGTTCGTACATGTCCCGGCGGGCTCCTGGGTTGCGGGCATCCAGGGTATATGGCGAAGTGATCGTGACCAAGATCCCGCCGGGTTTCAGGAGATCCAATGCCTTGATTACAAAATGGTTGTGGATGGTGTGGCCATGCGGATTGTGCAACGGGTCATGCAACGGATAGTTCCCGAACGGAACGTTGCCTATCGCCGCGTCGAAGCTGCCTGCCGGCAGCCGGGTTTCTTCAAAACCCTCGGAGAGGATGCGCGCGTGGGGGTAGAGCGCGGTGGCGATGGCAGCCGTGGTCGGTTCAACCTCGACCCCGACGAGGTCGAGGGGGACGTCAGGTGCCAGCCCGAGAAAATGGCCTGATCCACACCCGGGCTCCAGTACCCGGCCACCAGCAAACCCGAGATCAGCGAGAAGATCCCAGCAAACACGGACAAGCGAGGCATCGGTGTAATGGGCGTTGACCGTCGAGGTCCGGGCAGCATTCCACTCGGCTTCATCGAGCAGCGCCCGAATCTCGGCACGTTCAGCGTCCCAACCACTTGCGCGCTCATCGAATACCTGCGGAAGCGATCCCCAGCCCGACCAGCGTGCCAGGATCGTCTGATCGGTGGCGGTCGCGCTCCGTCCGGTATCACGGAGCCACCGCAGTAATTTCAACGCCTCGATGTTGGCACGGGCTTTCCCTCGCACGCCCGGCGGAGCGAGATCGTCTTGAGACCGGGGGCGGAATCGGATATTGGTCTCAGACGCTCGGTCAACCGATGGTCCCGCGGATGTTGAACCTCCCTCCGGCGCGGATTCGGATTCGAGGCGAAAAGCGGCATTCGCTACCGGACTATGGTCTCGAGGTAGCCCATCGGAAGCGGCCTGCGATGCGGGATTGGACTGTGATGTGGGACGAGAGAGGGCTGTTGTCTGGCGCGACTTGTTCGCGTGCGCCCGGCTACCTCCCCTGTGGCTTCGGGCTTCGGACGGTCGCGCGTCCGGCTCTGGGGACGATCTGCCGGAGGGCGCTGATACCTGGTCAGAAATGGAGATATCGTCAAACAGACCTGCTTGTGGGCGAGGTCCGGGGTGTCGCTGGCGGTCGCTGGCACCTCGCCTACCGGGATCAGGATTCTTCGCCGCGCCGGGCGG
>NZ_CAAAFO010000001.1:52603-53506 GCF_900634715.1 Candidatus Protofrankia californiensis
GCAGCTTCCGCAGGACCGCGACGGCTCCTTCCCGCAGGGCCATCGGCCCGTAGGGGTCGCTCGTCACCCGCTCCGCCATCGCCGGGTCGTTGCGCTCCAGCCAGCCCAGCAGCGCCCCGCTCACCCGGCTGATCGCCTCCGGGTCGTTCGTGGGGGGCGTGTCCCTGCCGAGTGCTGCCGCCATCGTCATCGGTGCCTCCGTCCTGGTCGTATGCAGCGCCATCGACGCGCTGCCCGGTCCGATTACCGGCGGAGTTCCTGGTCGCGGTAGGCAGATGTCCGTCGTCCCGCTCGGCGTCAGGCAACCCTGTCGTCGTGCGGGAGGAAACCGGCTCGGCGGGATCAGATCCGTCGGGGCCGAACAGCGACATCTGCCCGTCGATGTCCCGGGCCTTCCGGCCGAATGGCCGAAAGTTCCGCTTACCGGCCATCGTAGCTGCGCACGCTGTCGGTGGGGCCGCCCGTGGGGGTGGGCGTAATTGCGAACCCAGCACCATTCGCGCGCATGGCGTGGTCGGTGTCGGCGAACGTCCATTCGTCGGCGGCGATGATGTGGTCGACGAGCGCGGTGTGGGCGCCGATTTTCCACAGGGCCTGGAACGGGTGGAGTCGAGCGAGAAGGTCGGCTTCCGTCCGAGTGAGTCCCATGTCGTCGAGCAACCGATGAAGGTGCTCGGGATTCTGATGGAGAAACACCCTGACCGAGGTCGTGTTCAGCAAGCCGGCGGCAATGCTGGCCTGCGCTTTCCCGACGTCCACCTGACTGGTCAGGTTGGCCACAGCATGGGTGATCAAGATGTTGGCTGTGCCGAACTGCCGGCCGAGACGCCACTGATCTTGGAGGTAGCGGACGATCGGGAGGTCGTCGAGCGCGACCCAACCCTCGTCGATGATGTTGACCTT
>NZ_CAAAFO010000001.1:53838-56045 GCF_900634715.1 Candidatus Protofrankia californiensis
CTGTCGGTCGGACTGGCTGTACATGGCGCCGGAGAGCCAGCCGGAGACGGCGGTCAGCACGAGTTTCAGGGCGCGCCGCTGGGCGAGCAGCGCGGATAGATCGAGGACGAGGCCGGGACTGTCGTCCCAGTCGAGGTCGATGCTGCTCGGTCCGTCCGCGATACCCCGCAGGTCGTGCTCGATCAGGTTGACGCAGGCGTCAAGGACCGGCCGGCGCCGTTCGAGCAGCTCCTCCATGTCGGTGTCGAGGGCCTCGGCGAGCATGTCGTCCGGGCGGGCGAGAATGTCCCGCAGATCACCCAGAGTGGGTACGCGACGGGGGTCGGCGGAGATCCGGTGCACGGCGGCGGCGACGAGCCGGCGCTGACTGGCGGACAGCTCCGCCTCCCCGAGCACGATCGCCAACAGGGTGGTGGCGACCGACACGCGCCGGTCGACCTGGTCGGCGTGTGAAAGCCGAGCCGCGGCGGGACCGGGATCGAACGGATTGACCCGTACCGCGCCACCGGGGGCGATCCGCAGGGCGGCCCAACCGAGGGCGTCGGCGAGAGGAAGCCACTCTCCCTTCGGATCGATCACGGCGACGAAGCGGCGGGAGCCGCTGACCGCCGCCCCTCGGTAGACCATGGTCTTGGCCATGGCGGACTTGCCGTGCGCGCCCGCGCCGGAGATGACCATGTTCGGTCCTTGGACGAGGCCGGCGCGGTAGGCGTCGATCAGGTCGAAGAAGAACCCTCCTCCCGCCAACCGGTCCCGGCCCAGCAGCGGACCGGTGGCCGGCAAACCGGCGGCAACGGACAGCGGGTGCAACGCGCACAGGTGCGCGGTCGTCGCCACCGTCCGGGGCAGGGCGAAACCGCCCCGGCGGCGCAGGCCTATTCCTGGTCGGCGGCGAGACGGCGAGGGGGTCATCGGTGCCCTCCAAGCAGGGGACGGCCGGGCGCCCGGCCGAGAGCGAGCGCGACGGCCAGGGCCTGGTCGTGCCTGCCGTGCAGGGGGCGGAGTTCGGTGATGCCGCAGCGGGCGGCCAGATCGGTGAGTGCGGCGCACGCTTCGTCGAGTGCGTCACGCGACGGGCCGGTGACGTCGACCACGGCGAGGTAGCCGTACTCGGGGAAACCCGCGGCCAACTCGGCTTCGCGGCGGGCGAGGTCCGAGTGTGCGCGGGCGAGGTGGACCGGGACCCGGAGGGCATGCTTGTCACGTTGGGTGATCTGAGTGTCGATCGACGCCGATTCGGCGGTGATCCGTTTACGGGACAGTCGCGCCGGGACGGGTTCCATGAGGACGGTCAGGGTCCGCGCGCACGGGGCGTCGAGCATGAGCGGGTCCAACCAGCCGGGGGCGACGCCGAGCGCCGGCCATTGGACCACCCAGAACAGCCGGTGCCAGCCGTCGTCGACGCGCACCGCGTCCCAGGTGACGTCGACGGACAGGGGTCCGGCGTGGATCGCGGCGAGCGGGCTGGCCAGCCCAGCCCGTTCCGCCAAGCCCCGGCGGACGCCGGCGAGCGTGTCCGCCAGCGACGGGTCAGCCTGCACCCGGACCGCCTCGGCGATCTCCACCGGGGACAGCGGGGCACCGACGGTGAGGCCTGCGGCGACCGCCCGGTCCGTCAGCGCGCGGGCCGCCGCGAGCGCCGCCTGTGCCGGGTTGGCCACACGCCGACCCAGCCGCCGATCATCGAGACTGATCCACACTCGGAGGTCGTGGGTGGTTACCCGGGCGGCGTCGGAGGCCAGCAGCGCCCGGTACGAGTGGGCCGCCCGTCCGGAGCCGGCCGCGGCTGACCAGCCGTCGTCGGGAAAGTCCCACTTATCCGTGTCGGACGGGTCGGGCCGCTCTGCCCCGCCGCCCCTCGCGCTGGCGTGACCGGGCGCGCCGGCGGCGGACGTGACCGGCTCATCGCTGGGGTCGCGGGCCTGGGCCGGAGCCGAGCGGATCGACCAACCGAGGCGAACCAGCGGCGAGGACTCCCGAGCGAACTGGGACAACACCGCCGCCCAGCCGCCCAGGGCACGGTGCTGTGCGCCCGTATCGAGCAGCGCGAACGGTCCGCCGCGTACCGGCAGGAGGGCGGTCCAGACCCCGGCCGTCCGGTCGTGCACCACACCGACCGGCTCGAGCCGGTCGGTGCCGCCGGCCCAGTCCGGCCGTTCGACGGGAACGAGCTCAACCCCGTCGAGGAAGGCCGGCAATGCCGCCCG
>NZ_CAAAFO010000001.1:56686-57400 GCF_900634715.1 Candidatus Protofrankia californiensis
TGCCCTCCCGGCCGACCGACGCCGGCCGGGATCGGCCGGGGTGCCGGTGAGCAGCGGCAGCGGCGCCGTCCACCGCTGCCGGTGGCCGAGCATGCGAATCACGAACGCGGCGAGAACAGGAACGCCGGTATAGGCGGGCCGTCCCTGCCACGGCAGCAGCGCCAAGCCGGCGCAGCCGCTGGCGAGCGCGATACCGACCGCCGCGCCGGTCGCCGACAGCGATGCTGCGGACAGAGCGACCATGGCGGCCAGCCCAGCGGACAGCAACGCCACCTGCCCGACGTCGAGGCCGAACAGCCCGCCACCGGGACGGCTGCCCCCGAGCTGGTAGACGGGATCACGTGCGTCGGCCATCACGCGACCACCGCCGCACCACCGGCGCCCGCCCCGCCGCCGCCCGAGGACGGCCCGCCGGGTGGGGATGCCCCACCCGGCACGCCGGTGCCGCCGTCCGCCCCACCCGGACCCGCCGGACCCGAGGGGCCCCCGCTACCCGACGAGCCGGGCTCACCGGGACTCCCAGGTTGATCCGGGTATCCGGGCGATCCGGGGCGGCCGGCACGCGGATCCGCGCCGCCGGGCTCCTGGCTGTCACCGGTGGACCTCGTCCGCCGGCTGGAGGCGGTCTGGGTGGTCGGAGTCGGCAGGGATCGGGGGCTGCCGAGACCGCCCGCCGGGCTACCCGGGTCGCTATCGCCGTCCTGTCCGCTGTCA
>NZ_CAAAFO010000001.1:57827-59260 GCF_900634715.1 Candidatus Protofrankia californiensis
GCCTCCCCACCGGAATCGCCCTGGCGACGGCGCAAGCTCGCCCACAGCGACTGCGCCCAGTAGGCGGTTTGCATGGTCTGCATCGCCCCGCGGATCGGTGCGCGGGACAGCCCCTGTGCCAACACGTAGTGTTCGGCGACGGGCAGCAGCCGTAGCACCACGAACGGCGCCGCCACCGTCATAGCGATCATTGTGTAGCCGACTAGAAGCTTGCCCCAGGCGGCTGAGTCGATGGGTGACCCTTTCGCGTTGGCCACCAACATGTCCATGCCGACACGCAACGCGACGTACATCGCCGGCTTCGCCACGATAATCGCGACAGTGATCTCTACGGCTTTGCGTGCCGCGGGCCGGGCGGCTGGAGCCACGATCCCGGCGAACGACAGCGGTGCGAGCGCCACGACCATATAGACCAGATCGGTCCGCACGACCAGCTCGACATAGCCCGCCGCCAACGTCATCCACATCAGGGTCGCCATCAGCAGCGCGACAACGCCCCCGCCAAGAGGCTTGAAGTTGTCGACTGCGATCGTTTCCAGCATCCGCGTCGCGGTATCCGTGGTCGGTAGCACCGTCCCTGACAAGGCGTCCGCAAGGATCAACCCGTGGTCGACGAGCCAGGGCCAGCCGACCACGGCCAGCACGGCGACGGGGATGTCTCGCACGATCTTGGCCATCGCCATGCCGGGCTCACCGGAGAACATTCCCTGGATCACACCGAGAAATATGTAGCCGACGAGCAGCACCATGCTGAACGACGCCACCGTCGAATAAGCGCCGTTCTGGCCGATGAACTCCTGCGTCGTCACATGAGGAAACGTGGTTTGGGAAAAAAATCCCCCAACGAGATGGCTGGAGGCATCAAGAACGCCACCGACCAGCGCCCCGATAATCGCGTTCGCCACGTCCTGCACCGGGCCGACGGCCGCGTTCCCAAGCTGATCCTTCAGCCATCCCAACCCCGGGACGTCTATCGCCTGAACCCGGTAGCCGACCGTGCCCACCGAAGGACACCACGACCCACTCCCGGTACACGTGCTGCCCGCTGGAACGGCAGAGCCCACGCCTG
The DNA here is from genome assembly GCF_900634715.1 of Candidatus Protofrankia californiensis. Taxonomy (GTDB): domain Bacteria; phylum Actinomycetota; class Actinomycetes; order Frankiales; family Frankiaceae; genus Protofrankia; species Protofrankia californiensis. The sequence continues at coordinate 58,897 of NZ_CAAAFO010000001.1, forward strand.
TGTAGCCGTCCTTCCATGCGCTGTTACTCGGGTCCGCGGCTACCGCGCAGGTCGCCATGCAGGCCGATCTGTCAGTGACGGAGCCCTGCGACAACGAGCGGAATAGCACAATCGCGGCCACCGCGCCGACAACAACCAGCATGATCATCACGGCGAGCGTGATCGCCAGAACGCCGCGCCCCCGTCCACCGCTGCGGGCTGTCCGCCGATGCCGCCCGCCGGACGCCATGCCGCGCCATGCCCGGACGAGGTCGTCACGGCGCTCCTGTCGATGTCTTCCCATCGCGGCGGCCTCAGTTCCGCAGCCAGTTGATGATGGCCGGCGCGAACCGGATGACCAGCACGCCGCCACCGCCGGCCAGGA
>NZ_CAAAFO010000002.1 GCF_900634715.1 Candidatus Protofrankia californiensis
GCACCCGTACGAACGCCACGCCGTCACCCCACACAGAGGCCACACACCGACCACTGTCACTGGAGTACTAGAGCGTACATACATCTGGAGTTGTTAATGTGGAGTTTTGACGGATTTATCGGGAAGGCTAGACTCTGTTTTCTTCAGGCCGAAGGGAGCAGAGATCTTGAAGATTTCTCTGAGCTATTCGCGCACTGGTTGATACTTGGACTTGAATTCTTACTCCGAGCCCCACTCGCAAAGATACACCCCACCCTACTTGCGGACCCCACTGGAGGCTCCATAATGGCGGCTGCCGGCTACCCAATAGACGCAAGCAAGCCGAAGTCAATTACCCTGAAAACGGTTATTTCTAGACTCCCTGCAATCATTCCGGACTTCAAGGAGGTCCAGAATGATGCCGAGTTTCTGAGCGGCCTCAGGAATGAACAGATGCACAGCAGTGAGTCTGCCTTCGATGTCGACGAGAATAAGTGGCTTCCGCAGTTCACGCGTGTCGCCGAAGTCTTGTGCGGGTCTCGGGCTGGATCCCCTCATATTCGTTGGTCGGAACACGATCGAGAGCGGCAGACTACTCATAGCGGTGCAGGATAAGAAGCTTGATGCTGAAATTAAAAAACGTGTAGCGGAAGCAATTTTGCGATTCGAAAGCCTTAGCGAGGCCGAGGTTAAGCGGCGTAAGCTCGCCGCAGCTCCGCTATTTCTTCGTGGCAAATGGGACTCTGTCACCGCGGGGATGATCGTAAGTTATCGCATAAGTCTCGGCGCCCCGAAAAATGTGTATTGTGCAGTAGATTGCCCTGCTTGCAAGTGCCTCGTCCCCGCTGCGTTACGAGAAGCGCGCGTCTCGGACGAGCGGATCGATAAAGATGACATATATTGGGAAGTCACATACGTTGTTGAGCAATTTGTTTGCCCGGTGTGCGGTCTGGAGCTGTTTAGTATGACAGAAGTCCGTTGCGCAGGATTGGAGCACCAGTATATCGACCAGGAGTATGAAAGTATTCAGGAGCGCTTCTTGAACAATTATGAGCCGGATGACTATGGTAACGATTAGGTGTTCGGCAAAGTACGTGCTTTTTCGATGGCAAGCTGACCCGCACCGCAGGCGCGCCAGCGCCGAGGAGTGGAAGCCGCGCGGCAGCACTGCTCTTGATCAGGGGATCGGGTAGCACGGCTCGTCGTGTATCGCTGGGAGTCCGGAGCGTGAGCAGTCTGAGGTTCGGTGTCCTGCTGATCCGCGGTGCGGGCTGCGACGCGCCCGGCGAGCACGGCCGTCCACGGCCGCGCGCAGCCGGCTGCGCGGCGCGTGCCCGCCACCGGCTTGATCTAAGAGCGAGAGATTCGGCAACCTGCGGGCTACGGGCTCGACTCGTGGCGGCGGCGCCATGTGGTGCAGCGGTCTACGTAGGCGGGTAGGTGGGTGTGGGCGAACTCGTCGGGGCTCCATGGTTCGGCGGGGAGGAACTCGGCGGGGTTGGTGCAGGCGTAGGCCCATGCGTGGCGGCCATGGTCCAGGGGGACGCGGGTCAGGGTGTAGATGTCGGCTTCGAAAGCGTCGAGGGTTTCCCGCTCCGCCTGGGTGAGGTCGTCGAACAGGTGCCCGGTGGCGGTGGCGGTCTGGTCGGGTACGAGGCCGGGGTAGAGGCGTTCGGGTAGGGCGATGACGCGCCATCCGGCGACCGTGGCCGGGACACGGTGGGGGTCGCGGTCGATAAGAACGCGCAGGACGTCAGGGAAGAGGAGGCTTCCGTAGACGAACAAGGGCGCCGGGTCCGCCGATGCGGGGGCCAGCCGGCCAAAGTTCGGTGAGCTGGTGCGGGGTGCGGGGCTGGGCGTAGGTGGCACGGAAGACCTTCCCCACGGTGTCGGTGTCGGCGGTATCGGCGAGGGAGACGAACCAGTCGATGCCGGCGGGGTAGGCCCACAGGTAGCTACGTAGCTGAGGGTCGTTACCGCGGTCGGTGAGAATGTCGGCGATGGCGGCCGTGGTCCAGAACGGAACACGGGCACGGGCGTGCTCGGCGCATTCGGCGACCGCTGCACCGGTGTTGACGCCCTGGTGCAGCTCGGCGCGGACGAGTTGTAGGTAGTGGTCCAAGCGGACCCGGGCCGTGACGGCGGTGTCGTCGGGGACGACGAACAACGGCATGGCTTGGGCGATGCCTTCCAACAGCACTTGATATGGCGCGTGGACCGACAGCAGACGTGGCCACGGCACGTCGGTCCGGCTGGCGGTGGCGGTGTAGCTGGCGCTTTGAAGGGCGTGGCCGAGAATTTCGTGTAGGGCGAACTGGCGGATGCGTACCTTGGTGAAGGCGGCGTTACGGAGGTTGAGCCGTAGCCGCACGTGCTGACCGGTGCCGTCGAGCCAGTAGGCCCAGTAGGCGTCAACGTCGGCGGTTGTGATCTCCAGGGTGTACGGCGCATCAGTTTCGGCAAGGGCGCGAACGGCCGACTCTGCCTCGCTGGCTGCGGCCCGGATCAGCTCGGGGGCGTCGGCTGGGTCGACCGGGCCTTCGGTTTCGCGTAGCTGACAGTCGGTGGTGGCGTCCCACGAAATGCCGAGATCGGCCAGGGCGGCGCGGGCGCGTTCTCCGATGGTGGTCACGTACTCGTCGGGCCATCCGGCCGCGGGGCATCCCTGGGTGGCGGTCAGGTAGTCGTCGAGCGGGGGCCGTTCACCGAGCAACGCGCCGAGATAGGCCAGGTGCGCGTGGAGTTGCTCGGCGCACACCGGGTCGCCTTCATCCTCGGCCCGTGCGGACAACGCGGAAAGTGCGCTGTGCACATCCAAACGGCTTGGGGCGGCCGTCGCTTTGTCCGGAACGGGCGCACAGTCGAAATCGATGATCGGGGCAGCCTGGCGCGCGGTCTCGTAAGCGTCCCATGCCCGTAGCGTCCGCTCGATGTCGTCACGGAGTCGCATGGGCGGTGTCCCATCGCAGCGTCACGAACTGGTTCGGCCGGAGGTTCCGCCGCGTCAACTCGATGACGACTCCGGTCTCGTCTCGGGAGAACGACAGGCCGTCGGTCGCCGAGATCTCCGACCCGTCCGGCCGGTCCTCGGTCGCCGTGCACCGGGTCAACACCGTGACGCCCTGGTGGCGAAGCCGGATCGTGAGCGTGCCGGTCGGGCGGACGATTGACTGTCGCCAGTAGTGGTCGTAGACGAACCGTCCGCCGGTGCTCCGGTAGCCGACGATCGCGGACTCTCCGGGCTGGATCGCTGGGAAGATCTGGCACGCGAACCGGGCGCTGAGCTTGGTGTCGTGGATGCGCTGGACGATGATGTTCCGGTCGGGGGAGGGCAGGGCCTCGATCTGCAACGGGCCGTTGGTGGTCTCGAACCACAGTTCCCGGTTCAACCTGGTGAACGGCGTGGCCGTGGCGTTGTAGAGCTCGTGCCGGTAGGTCAGCGTCGCCCACCCGTCGTCGGCAACTTCGATGTCGATGGTCAGGCTGCGGTCCTCGACGTCACCGACCGTCCCACCGGCCGGCGGGGTCACGCTGGCCGTGCTCGTCGTGCCGGCGGCGGGCTGGCTGGGGATGACCGGGCTGGTGGGTGTTGCCACCGATGCCGGTTCCGCGACGGTCACGGGCTCCATGCTCTCCCACGGGCGCGGGGCGAGTCGGAAGTAGGCGCCGGGGATGCGTAAGGCGTCGGCGATGCGCTGGACAAGGTCCAGTGAGGTGATGCGGGTCTCGCCGCTCATGACCCGGCTGACCCGGCTTTGCGTGAGCCCCGGTACGGGGGAGGACACGCGGTCCTGGCTGGCGCCGTCGTACTTGCGCATCAGGCGGAAGATCGTCTGAAAGTCCAGGGTCTCGCAGGCGGCGCGGAACTCGTCGCGAGCAAGAAGCTCGGGCGAGGCGGTGTATGGAGGGGCGGGCTGGGCCATCCGCCATCTCCTCGGGTACGGGCCGACTGCCAGGGTCAGCGGGTGGTCAGGTCGCTACGCAGAGACTAGCGCCACCATGCCACCTTGGTATGGGTCATTCGCCGCTGTTCTGATGCTTTGGCGCTCGGCTGGCGCCCGTCAACCGCTCGGCAGGCGGTGAACCGTCCGGATTCCATGCGCACCGTATCTTGCCATCTTGACGTTTCGTGACGCATCGGGCGCGGACGAGTCTGGTTCGCAAGCCACCCCGCCTCGTGTTCGCGTAGAGCCGGGCTCCGCGGGACGGGGTGGCGTCCAGACCGTGAGGTGACACGACGGATGAGGGGCACAGCGGATGCCATGGACCAGGACCAGACAGACCGGAGCGAATCCGCGGAATGGGCACGGGGGTTCACGATGACGTGGACGAGTGGCCCGTGCCGGGCGGACGAGGAACCGGGCGTGGGCCTGCTGCCCTGGGGTGTGGACGCCTGGGCGCTGGTGGTTCCGGCGGGTTCGTCGGCTCAGGCGTTGCATGCGGCGATGGCGGAGATGCCGCCTGGCCTGCGGTTCGCTGAGGCGTTTGGGGATGTTGACGTGGTCCTCGTCTACGAAGCCTCCGGCGCGCGGCTGTCCCGGCGGCAGATTCCCGGGCCGTTCCTGCGGGCGATGCTTGAACTCGACCCGGTGCGGGTGGGGGCGGGCAACGGTCGGCGGTGGATGACCGAAGGGGAACGCGCAGCGTACGAGGCGGGGAAAGCCGATGTCGCCGATGCGCTGCGCCGTCAGGTGATCCGCCGGCGGTTTGCCCGCTCCGGGAGCCGCCCCGTGCCGGGCTGACATCTCGGAACGTCACAAGGGCCGGACCTCGCCGTGAGGCCCGGCCCTTCGTCGTCTCACGACGGTGTCCGGCTGCCCGACCTGATGATGGCCTGTTCGACGGCGGCGAGTCTGGTCATGACCTCGGTTATGCGCTCTTCCAGACGGGCCAGGACGGCGAGGATCTCCCGGCCGGTGGGCTCGTTCGCCTCGTCGTCTTCGGCCGGTGCGCCGGACACCAGGACGTGTATCAGGTGGTCGTCGGGCCACTCCAACGCGCGGGCGATCGCGGTCAAGGTCTTGTTCTGCACGCGGCGGCCGGCGCCGTGCTGAAGCTCACGCAGGGTCGACACGGACACCCCTGACGCGCGGGCAAGGTCCTGTTGTCCGATGCGGCGGCGGGCCATCCGGTCGTTGAGCGCCGCGGCGACGGCGGCCCAGTCCTCGCCGTCCACCGGCCCTCTCGTCCTGTATACCGGCGGGGTTTTCCGGTCAGCCATGCGCGCATATTAGCGACCTGCAAAAGAGCGCCATCGGCATACCCGCGCGTCATATCACCATGGCATGAACCAATACGGCGCGCATGACGGCCATGCTACCGATACATACAACGCCTGGTTGGCGGTTGATACGCGCTTGGTGAGCGGTGGATCGTGTACCTCGTCAGCCGGAACACACAGATGGTTCCGGGGTCAGCGAGACGAGTGGAGGTGGCGCGATGGCGGTTCCCGGGCGTATTCCGGTGCGCTTTGAGGACGTGTTCCCGCACGGCGCGTTCGTGCTGGGGGTGGAGGCGGCGAACGACTACGACAAGGTGAAGGCGAAGGCGCCGGATGTGCAGGCGCGGGACAAGGACACCGGCGAGCTGGTGTGGTCGGTGCGGGTCATGGACGCGGACCCGGCGGCGCGGAAGTCCGAACTGAAGGTGAAGATCCTCGGTGAGGTGGCGCCGGTACCACCGGACCCGATGCCGGGCACGCCGTTTCGGCCGGTGCTGTTCGAGGGGTTGGCCGTGGTGCCCTACGTGGACGCCAACGGGCGGGTGGCGTTCTCCTTGCGGGCGGCGGCGATGCGCCCGGTTGGTCCGGTGGCCTCGGCGCGGCGTCCCGGCCCGGCGGTGGCGGCGTGAGCGGGCTCGGCGCGGACGGACTGCGCTCCTCGACGCATCTGGGGCTGCACGTGGGCGCGGACTGGTCGGTGCGCTGCCGCATCTCCCCGGACAAGCCGCCGATCCTCGCGGTCCAGGTGGGCCGGACGCTGCTCTCTTTCTTGCCGGCCGGTACCGCGGTGACCGCCGATCATGTCGAGTTCGCGTATGCGCTGCTGGGCGCGGTGAACGATTACCTCGTCGAATGCGAACGGTTCCGGTTCACCATACAGGACGCGGCTGACTCCTCGGGGCAGTTCGCCGCGTAGCCAATTCCCTGCTCTATTTCAGATAGGCGGCCCGGAACCCTCGGTTCCGACTGGCGGTTCCGGGCCTGCCTCCCCTGATTTCCTCGTTTCTTTCTGCTCCTGCTTCCGTGCGCTCTGAAACAGGTGGTATTTGTCATGTCCAGAATCAACGGTGATCGGGGAATTCCCCGGATTCCGTCCCGGGCCGACAAGGTCCGCGTGCCGCTGTGGATGCTGCTCCTGGCGGTGGCCGGTAAAGGGCTGGTGCTCGGGCTGCGCTGGTGCTGGCGGCATCGGGTGGCCGTGCCGGTCGCGCTCGGCCTGCTGCTGTTCACCCGCCGGTTCGGGCCGCTGGGCCTGGTGGCGCTGCTCGTCGGGCTGGTCCTGGTCGCGGTTGTGTGGTGGCGGCTGCACGCCCGGTCGTTCGGCTGGCTGGCCCGGTGGGTGTGGGGCCGGGTGCGGCTGACCTTCGTCTACCGGTGGCGGTGGCGGCCGGCGATGGTCCACACCGGTCTTGCTATCCGCATGCCTACGTCGAACGGCGACCGGGTCACCTTTGACGAGTACTTCCCGCGTATCCGCTCGATCCGCTCCACTCGCGCGGTGGACGTGCTGCGGGTGGAACTGCTGCCCGGACAGACCCCGGAACAGTGGGCGGAGCAGGCCGAAGGACTACGCCATGTCTTTCGGGCGCGGCGCTGCCAGGTGCACGCCGAGACGTTCCGGTTCGTCCGGCTGCACTTCTACCGGAAGGACACCCTGACCCGGCCCGTCACCCCGGCCGGCCTCGACACTCCCGGACCTGCGATCATCCACGACCGGACCGACGACACGGACGAGGAACGGCACGGCGACCCTGACCCTCTCGTCGCGGGGCTGGGTGCGGTTCTGGTCGGCCAGTGCGAGGACGGCGCGCCGTGGATGCTCCCCATCCGCGGGACACATGTGCTCGTCGCGGGGGCGACTGGGGCGGGGAAAGGGTCGGTGCTGTGGTCGATCATCCGCGGTCTCGGTCCGGCGATCCGCGCTGGTCTCGTCGAGCTGTGGGTGTGTGATCCGAAGGGAGGGATGGAACTCGCCTTCGGGGAACCGCTGTTTGCCCGGTTCGCCACAGACACGGAGTCGATCGCGGACCTTCTTGACGACGCGGTGGACGTGATGCAGGAGCGGACGGCCCGGCTACGGGGGCGAACCCGGCTGCATGCGCCGACTCCGGCTGAGCCGCTGGTCGTGCTAATCGTGGATGAGATCGCCTCGTTGACGGCCTACGTCACCGACCGCGACGTGAAGAAACGGATCGGTGCGGCGTTGCCGCTGCTGCTGTCGCAGGGGCGGGCGCCCGGCGTGGTTGTGGTGGCGGCGGTGCAGGACCCGCGTAAGGACGTGCTGCCCTTCCGCGACCTGTTCCCCGTCCGGGTCGCGTTGCGCATGACCGAACCGGAACAGGCGGATCTCGTGCTCGGCTCCGGTGCCCGTGACCGCGGTGCGCGGGCGGACGAGATCCCGGTGTCCCTGCCCGGGGTGGGCTATGTGCTGCACGACGGGCAACCCGACCCGGTGCGGGTGCGGGCAGTGTTCGTCGACGATGCCGAGATCAGCCGGACCGTGTGGGCCTACCGGCCGCTACATCCGGTCGAGGACGGGTGGACCCCGGACCTTGGCCCCTACCTCGACGGCGACCTGCCCGGACACGGCCCGTCCGATGGTCGCGGAGACCTGGGGGATGTGGCGTGACCGGCCCGGCTCTCGGCCATGACCCGGCCAGCGTGGACCCCACCGGGGGGCGTCCCGGGTCACGGGCGGCGCGGATGCGGATGCCCTTGGCCCGGCACGTCGTCGAAACCGTCGCCATCGACAACGGTGTCTGCGTCCGCCCGATGCCGATGCGGCGAACGAACCTGGACACCGGCGAAACCGAGATCATCCCCGTACCGTGCGGGGCGACGCTGGCGAGCAAGTGCCCGCCGTGTGCGGAACGGGCACGGCGGCTACGGATGGCGCAGTGCAAAGCGGGCTGGCATCTCGACGACGAACCGCTACCCGACCCGGACCCGCCATCGGAGGAGGCCAAGATTCTTGCCGGCTTCCGGGCAGACCTCGAAGCTCTCCGACTCGACACGGAGCGTGCCGGGGATGCCGCCGGCGTCAGCGAGATCGACGATCTCATCGGCCAGGTCGACGACGAACTGTCGACCCTCGGCGTGCGGGGCAAGGCGGCCCCGGACAGTCGGGACCGACCACGCCGTGTCCGCTCGACCCGTCGACGCCAGGACGCGCCCGACCTGCCCCGGCTCCCAGTGGACAAGCGCACGGTCGGCCGGACATACGAGGCGGCGGATGGGACGGTGTGGCGGCCGTCGATGTTCCTGACGCTCACCTGCGACTCCTACGGGCGGGTCACGAGCGACGGCACCCCGGTGGACCCGGACGGCTACGACTACCGGCGGGCGGCCCGGGACGCGATCCACTTTCCCAAGCTGGTAGATCGGTTCTGGCAGAACCTCCGGCGGGCGGTCGGCTGGGAGGTCCAGTACTTCGCCGCGCTCGAACCGCAACGGCGGCTCGCGCCGCATCTGCACGCGGCCATCCGCGGCACCGTCCCGCGGGTCCTGCTACGCCAGGTGGCGGCGGCGACCTATCACCAGGTCTGGTGGCCACCGTGCGACCGGCCCGTGTACGGCGATGATCGGCTACCGGTCTGGGACGATGCGGCCGGCGGCTACCTCGACCCGGACACCGGCGCGGCGCTGCCGATCTGGGATGAGGCGCTGGACACGATCGGCGAGGACGACGAACCCACGCACGTCGTCCGCTTCGGTCCGCAACTGCGCGCGGACGGGGTGACGGCGAACTCGGCGACCACCGGCCGGATGATCGGCTACCTGACCAAATATCTGACCAAGAGCCTCGACACCTGCCACGACGTCGCCACCGATGCCCAGCGTCGGCATGTGGACCGGCTCGCGGACGCGCTGCGGTACGAACCATGCGCGCCGACCTGCGCGAACTGGCTGCGTTACGGCGTCCAGCCGCGCAACGCGAAACCGGGCCTCGTCCCGGGGCGATGCCGGGGCAAGGCACACCGGCGCGAAACCCTCGGCTTCGGCGGCCGGCGCGTGCTCGTCAGCCGGAAATGGTCCGGCAAATCTCTGACCGATCACCGAGCGGACCGGGGCGCCTGGGTCCGTGAACAGCTCGAAGCCCTCGGCCAGACCGGAACCGGCCCGGTGGCCGCGCTCGGCACGGACCCGGCGCGGACGGTGTGGACGCTTCTCCGTCCCGGTGACCCGGCGACGCCTCGTCGCGAACACCTGCTGTTGCACGCGGTCGCGCAACGGCATGCCTGGCGGGCTCAGCTCGACGCGGCCCGACATGCCACCGGCGGAGGGTTTCCGGCAATCGGTCCACCGGACGCGGTCCGCGCTGCCTGATCGCTTGCCTCGCTCGCCTGGAAGGCGTAGATGACCAAACTGCTTCTGACCCCGGTCGAAGCCGCCGAGAGCCTCGCGGTTAGCCGGAGCACCGTGTACGAGCTGCTTGCCGTGGGCGTCCTCGAATCGGTGTACATCGGTCGGTCTCGGCGTATCCCGCGTGCCGCGCTCGATGCCTACGTGGATCGGTTGCGTGGCGGCTGTGAGGGGCGGGCCGCATGAACGGGTCGGGACACCGCGGCCGCGCGCCACCCGGTCACTGCTTGGCGGCCCGGTGCTCGGTGATCCATCGCTCGATGTCCTCTGCAAGCCAGACCTTGCCGGCCTTGATCTCGTCGAGCGGCTCGGGGAAGGACGGATCGGTGGTGGCGATCTGGTGCACGCGGACCCGACTCACGCCGAGACGCTCGGCGATCTCGGCCGTGCCCATGAGCTGTACCCGTCCCACGGCGGAAGAGTACTTGACATGTGCTAAGTCGGACCCGCATCATCGGACACGACTTAGCGACTGCTAAGAGATGGCGGTCCCGGTGGGTGCTGCAACACCCGACCGGGACCTGAGATCCCACCCTGCTCACGACAGGAGCGAGACCCTATGCCCATCTTCTCGTCCGGTGGCTTCGGTGCCTGGCGCACCCCCGGCGGTGACTCGCCGCTTGTCGCGGTGCGCGCGACCGACACCGGGGGCCACGAACTCACCATCCGGCCCGGCGCGGACGTCGGCGACCTGGTGGCGGTCCTCACGGACCTTCCGCCCGATGCCTTCTTCACCGAGCACTTCGGCGACGTCGACGCGGTCCTGATCTTCCGTTGCGTGCCTGGCGCTCCGGCAGCCGTCCCGGCCGTCCCGAATCCCTCGACGGGCCCGGCGGCGGCGAGCGTCTTCCGCTTGTAGCGGCATTCCTGCCCGCCCTTACCCCATTTTTCTTCCGTTCTCTGGATGCCTTTTCTGCTGTCAGGGTGTCGGACGTGTCCAGGGTCGGCCGTAGGCCGATCGCGTAAGCGACACGCAGTGCCCTGGATACGGCCGGCGCCCTGACAGACCATCCAGGCGCCCAGAGAACGGAATCCCCACCGACACCGGGCAACGCGACCTGCGACCCGCGTGCACCTTTCCCGTTCTTTCGGCAAGGAGCTGACTTCAGCATGCCCACCGACGATTACGGCGACGACGCGCCTCGGCGAATGAGCCTTCAGCAGGCGCTCCGCGAACACCTCGACCGGGCCGCGCGCGACCAGGGGCGCCGCTACCCGCAGCCTGGCGAGGAGATCAAGTTTGCCTGCGACATGGGAGACAGCCGGTACGGCTGCGCGTGGTGCGACAACGTCGAATGGCCCGACGGCAACCCCCTGGACGCCGAGTGATGGCCGGGCAGGACGCTGCCGGGGACGAGTTCTCGGAAGACACTCCGTCGCCAGCGCGGAAGAGCCGTGGTCGCCGTGGCCAGGGTGAGGGGTCGATCTACTGGCGTGAGGATCGACAGCGTTGGGTGGTCGAAATCGACTACGGCTTCGTGAGCGGGCGGCGCAAGCGGGTGCCCCGGTACTTCAAGACACAGGAAGAGGCGATCGAGGAACAGCGAAAGGCGCGACAGGCGAAGTCGGAGGGCATCGCCAACCTTGACCGACGCTCCCGCTTCGGGGACTTTCTGACCTACTGGCTCGAAGAGATCGTCAAGCCGTCTGAAAGGGCGGAGTCCACGAAATCGAATTACCGCGACATGGTCAACAATCACATCCGGCCGGCGCTCGGCAAACATCGTCTCGTCGAGCTGAAGCACGAGGACCTACAGCGGTTCCTGAACCGCAAGGCTGCGGACGGCTACAGCACGTCGACCATGCGGACGCTGCGCACGGTCCTGCACCAGGCGCTCAACGAAGCGGTCATCACCGAGAAGATCACGCGCAACGTCGCCGAGACGCTGCGCGTCCCGAAAGCCCGTAAGCCCAAGCGGAAGGTCGTCGCGCTGAGCAAGGAAGACGGGCTCCGGCTGCTCGAAGAGGCGAAGTCCACGCGGCTCTACGCGCTGTATGTGCTGCTGGCGATGGTGGGTCTGCGGCGCGGGGAGGCGCTCGCGCTGCGCTGGTCGGACTTTGACGAGTCGGCTTCCACGCTGCGCGTGGCCCGTCAGGTGACCCGGGTGCGTGGTGTGGGGCTGATGGTCGGCCCGACGAAGAGCCAGGCCGGGCAACGCACGATCGCGCTTCCGGCCCGGTGCGTCGAGGTGCTCAAAGCCCACCGGACCGCCCAGCATGCGCACCGGGAGAGCGTGGGCAAACGGTGGAAGGAACACGGGCTGATCTTCCCGAGCACGGTCGGCACCCACATGGAGCCACGGGGGCTGAACACCCACATGTCCAAGCTGTGCAAGCGCGCCGGGCTCCCGCACCTTGGTCCACATGCGCTACGGCACACCGCGGCGACGATGGCCTACGCCCTCGGCGTCGACTGGAAGCAGATACAGGCGATGCTCGGGCACACGATGCTCTCGACGACCATGGACATTTACGTGGACATGGTCGACACCGTCCACAAGGACGCGGCGTCCAAGCTCGACGCCTGGTTCGACTCCGAAAGTTCCGCGTGATCTTGATCGGGCGCCAATCTCCTTGTATTCAAAGAGTATTCGCATAGAAACAATAAGTAACTTTTAGGAGGTGGTGACACTCTGTGTCGGGTCTCGTGTTAGCCTGGGCACAACACCTGGTACTTGCATCGGTGTAACTCCACCAGGTGTTGTGTTCCTCGAACGGAGGTTCGGATTGAACGAAACTTGCGAAAGCAGAGAGGCCCTCACCGCGCCAACGGTGAGGGCCTCGATCGACAGGCAAACAGCGAAGAAAGCCATCGACAGTAAGGGTGTACCACAGTGAGGATCGAGATCATCCAGATCCACATGTCCCCCGGCGGCACGGGCCATGAGCACATCGAGCGGTTGAAGTGGCGGAACGGGACGAAGTCGGGCGAGGGCACTCGTCAGGCGATCGTCGACTGGCTCCGGTCCGCGTCCAACACTGCGTTCGTGGCGAACGGCGTTCGCCAGGCCGAGGTTGGGATTGTCGAAGCTCGGCCGCCCTACCTCCGGACCCACGCGGACGGAGTCTGGACCAACAACCTGCTTGCGTTGCCAAGGTACTGACGGCGGCGACCGGCGGCGAGGCTCCGGAACCTGACCAGGCCTCGTCGCCGGTCAAGCGGATACCTGAAGATCAAGTAGCCTGACAGGCTGTTGGCTGTCAACTTGGCTGTCAAAA
>NZ_CAAAFO010000003.1:0-1268 GCF_900634715.1 Candidatus Protofrankia californiensis
CCCGCAGGGTAGGCCGCCGGCGAGGTGTCCGCTGATCCGGACCCTTTTCCGACGGCCCCCCACCGAACCGGGCATGCGACTTATAACCGCACCCGGCTCTCCAGTGTCGGTTTCCGCGAATCCTGCCGAGCGGGACGTCCCCTGTGGACGCCGTCGTGGCAGTCACGGCAGACGACGAGGGTTTTACGGCGGCGTGATGCCATCTGCTCGGCCCAGGCAGGCTGTCCAGCCTGACTCCCGCGGCGGAGGTCACTCAGACGTCGAACGTGGTGCACCTCGACGTCCGTTTGCGTCTTGCAGAGTTCGCAACGCCCGGACATGAGCCGGTCGACGAGCTCTGCGGAACGCTTCCCCCATACCGCCGGTAGTTCGTCTTTGAGGATCACCCTCGTGGTCCTGCGGGCCAGCGAGACCCCGCCCCATCGGGCGACCAGAGGCTTCTTTCCGTCCCCGCGCTCGACCTTGACCTGAAGTCCCCGGCGGGGACCCGCAGGTGTCTGCCAAGTGGCTCGGTACCGGTTCCAGACCTTGTTCACGCTGATCTTGTTCTTATGTCCCAGCGTCTTGGTCAGAGACCGTTCCATGACCCACCTCAGCAGGCCCAGGCGATGCCGGTTGTAGGCCAGCTGGTAATACTCGGCGATGCCCCGGAACTCTGCTTGGTATCGCGCCACGATCCGGAAGTCCGAGTCGTGGGCGCGTTCCAACAGAGCGGCAGGTTTACCGCGTCGCATGTAGGGTTTACGTTTGCCACGCACCACATCCATGGGCACTTTCAGACCGATCTGCCCGTTGATGGAGCGATGACCGTTCTGGTCGTGCTTGGCGTCGTTGTGGTGGACCACGATTTCGTAGCCGAGGAAGCGGGCGGCCTGTGTCCGCCCGTGAGTAATCAAGGTCTTCTGGTCGGAAAGCTCCAGTTTCAGACGGTTCCGCAGAAACTTCCCGATCTTCTCCTTGACATACTCGGCTTCCCGTCGTGTTCCGGAGAATCCCAAGAGCCAATCGTCCGCGTAGCGGACATAGTGCAGCCGCCGAAATCCTGGATCATCGGGGTCACGAGAGGGAAGTAATTGCAGCTGACGACGCAGCTCGCGTGCTTCCTTCCGCTGTCCGCGCTTTTCCAGTTTCCAGGCCGCCTTGTGCATCCGCATGTACGGCAGATAGGGCTTGCGTCGGATTCCCTGGTTGAAGACGGGTAAGAGCGTTGTCTCGACGTACTTGTCCAGCCGGTCCAGGTAGATATTGGAGAGCAGGGGGCTCAGAAT
>NZ_CAAAFO010000003.1:1588-2757 GCF_900634715.1 Candidatus Protofrankia californiensis
ACCCCCTTGCGGCGCACCGCTCAGTGTTTCGTGGTAGCGCCATTCCTCCAGGTATCCAGCTTGGAGCAGTCCGTCGACCAACCGCAGGAAGCGGTTGTCGTGAATGTTCTCGGCCAGCATGGAATGAAGCACCCCATGGTCGAGCCGATCGAAACACTGGGAGATGTCTCCCTCGACGAACCACGTCATACTTCTCCACGACTCAGATATTTCCGCAAGGGCCGTGTGACAGCCCCTTCCCGGCCTGAAGCCGTGAGAGCGGTCGGAGAACTGCGGCTCGTAATACGCTTCCAGAAGGGAGCGGATCACTTCTTGCAGCAGCTTGTCCGACCACGAAGGCAGACCCAGCGGTCGGCGTCTTCCGGGTGCTCCTTTCTTGTCGATGTACACACGCCGGACCGGGGTCCACCGATAGCGCTCGTACCGCAGCGCATCGATGATCGCCTGAATCTTCTTCAGGCTCATGCCGTCCACGGTCTCCTGGTTGGAGCCCGGTGTCATAGCACCGGCGTTGCGGTAGATCTTCCCGTAGGCACGCAAGTACAACTCCGGATTGAACAGGTGCCGGTACAGTCTCTCCAGTGGCAATCCATTCTTGCCGCGTTCGTGGATGATCTCCATCAGGGCTTCGGCTCTCTGCATTACGCGTACCTCGCCTCTCTGGACATCGTGGACACCTGTGCCACTTGGCCCTGTAAGCGGCTTTCCCGCTCTCCCTGGTGGGGCGTAACTCCCACGACTACTACTGGCACTCCGTCACCGTAGGGCTCGCGCCCCTTAGGTGATCCCGAATTCCTCTTGCGCTGGACGTGTCGAGCGTGACGTAGGCGGCCTGTCCGTTCCCTTGAGTGGGCTCGTTGCCCACCGCCCACCAGCCGGAAGATTGGGGCGAAGCAAAGGGGATTCGCCTGATGCTGGTGGCTCCGCTCCGGGCGTTGTATGTCGGAGGATGCACATTTCCATCTCCGGGAACTGGGCTTCAAACAGTCTGGTCTTCGCCATATCACACGGGCCTTGCGCAGCAGCACCATCAACGCCTCCACAGCGCTCCGCGCTTTCCCACCATGCTGTTGTCCCCTCGCGCTTTCGCGTCCAGGTAAGGCGGGTGACCCAGAGGTCTTCTCCTTCCGAACCTCTACTCTCTGCAAGAGTGATCCAACGCCGAGTTA
>NZ_CAAAFO010000004.1 GCF_900634715.1 Candidatus Protofrankia californiensis
CGCTACGCACCGCGATCGTCGACGCCGCGCTCACCACGCCCGGGACCGACCCAGGCCGCGGCAGCTTCACCGTCGCACTGGACAAGGCCCGCGGCCAGCTGACCCTGGCCGCGGGCGTCCTGGACAACCCCGACGACCTGGCCGGAAAGATCGGCCAGGCCGTCCTCGCCGCCCTCCTGCCCGACCGGGGCCTGCGCGTGAGTCCCCGGGTGGTCAAGCGGCGGCATAACCGAACGCCCTTGGGCCTAACCAGGTAGACAGGACCGGGAGGCGGGCCTGGACGTCCCCGCCGTCGCGATACCAGTCCAGCAGCGCCGCGACCCTCAGGTCGTGCAGCCGCGGGGCCCGCTGCCCGGGCGGGGCCTTGATGCCCGCCGCCGTGACGAGCCCAGCGAACGTCTTGGGGGTGTTGCGGTTGTCCAGCGGTCTGCCGAGGCTGTTGACGAGGAACGTGCCCGCCTCCGCCTCGGGGAACGCCTCATCGCGGGCCCGCTCATAGGCGCGCAGGGCGGCGGCCGCGGTCCGGTGGAGGAACACCACGCGGGACTTGCCGAACTTGGAGTCCTCGATCGTAATCGTCTCGGCGTTCAGGTCGACGTCGTCGCGGTCGAGGCGGCATGCCTCGCCTTGGCGCATGCCGGTCACGGCCAGCAGGCCGATGAGCGTCCGCCAGGTCACCGCCCGGAACGCGGGCTGGAGCGTTCTGGCCGCGCTCATCAGGGCGGTGACCTCCTGTGGGGAGTAGAGGTAGGGCGGTATCCGCCACTGGCGGCGGTCCAGCACGTCCTCGGGCGGGACCTCGGTGGCCGGGTCCAGCGGCTGCATGTGGCGGGCGAAGATCCGCACCACGTCGAGGCGGCGGGCCTGGTAGGCCTCGTGGTCGCTGGCGGTCGATGTCGCCCACTCCACCGCCAGATCCGTGGTCACCGTGCCGGCATCGCGGTCTTCGCAGAACCGGATGAAGCTCATCAGCCTCGGCCCGTGGCTCTCCAGCCTGAACCCCAGGGCCCTGCGCATGGCCAGGTAATCCTCAGCCCTGGCCCTCAGCCCGCTCACTGCCCGGCCCCCGGCCACTGGCGGGCCAGCGGGCGCAGCGCGTTCTGGTCGACCTTGGCATAAATCGAGGTGGACAGCTGGCTGCGGTGCCGCAGTACCTGCCCAACCTCAGGCAGCGAGGCCCCGGCCCGCAGCATCTCGGTCGCCAGCGCGTGCCGGAACCGGTGGGTGCCCCGCCGGTCCAGCCCGGACCGCTCGCAGGCCCTGCCCATGACGGCCCGGACCGACTCCGGCGTCAGCGGCCGGTAGGGCCGCCGGACCGTCACGAACGCCGACCGCGACTCGCACTTCGGCCGCCCGTGCTCCAGCCAGGCGGCGAGTGCCTCCCCTGCCAGGGCCGGCAGCGGGAGCCGCTCGGTCCGGCTGCCCTTGCCGGTGATAGCGATCTCACCGGCCCGCCAGTCGATGTCGCCGAGCTGCAGCCCGGCGGCCTCGGCACCCCGCAGGCCGAGCCGGGCCAAGCAGCGACAGGACCGCATAGTCCCGCACGCCCGCCGCCGTGTCCCGGCCGCAGCCGGCCAGCAGCCGCTCGACCTCCGCAGCCTTCAGGCCGCGGGGCAGCGACGACATCCGCCACGACGCGACTGCGGGAACTGCCCCCGCCAGCGGGACCGCCGTCCGCCCGGTCGCGTGCGCGAACCGCAGGAACGCGCGCAGCGACGTCACCATCGCCTTCGCCGACCACGTGTTGCGGTCCTGCGTCCAGTCCACCATGAACGCGGTCACCTTGCCCGCGTCCAGGCCGCTGACCGCGCCCGCCCCGCCGATCCCGGCCAGGAACGCCTTCGACTGCTTGGAATAGCAGCGCACCGACACCGGCGACAGACCCCGCTCCCGGTCCAGCCAGCCGCCGAACTCCTCCAGCAGCGCCACGTCCGGCTGCACGCAGCCCGGACCCGCACCCATCTTCATGATCATCTCCTCGTCTGGAGGAACACTGACCACTCCAGACAGGCAGACCACCGCCCAACCCCGCAGGATTATGCCGAGATCAGGAAGCCGCTCACCGCCCTGACCAGGGAAACCAGGGCCAGGGTCGGCATAACCCGGACCTCGGCATAAGCCGACGACTGACTGCTGGGCTTCACCGGCCCCCGGCAGGAAGCAGAGGAGATCAAGGCCGAGATAGGGCGGTTCCTGCGTGAGGAACTCGCGTTGGAGCTGTCCCCGACCAAGACCATGATCACACACGGGCGGACGCAGGCCGCCCGGTTCCTCGGCTACGAGATTGTGGTGTTACACGCCGACCACAAGCACGATCAGCATGGTCACCGCAGTATCAACGCGGCGATCGGGCTGAAAGTGCCGGTCGATGTCATCCGCGCCAAGTGCGCGCCCTACCTACACCACGGCAGACCGATCCGGCGAACCGAACGTACCGTCAATACTGACTTCAGTATCGTCGCGCAGTTCCAAGCCGAGTTCCAGGGTGTCGGGGAGTACTACCGGCTGGCATTCAACCGTCATCGGCTCGGCTACCTGAAGTACGTCATGGAACGGTCGCTGACCAAGACCCTGGCCCGCAAGTACCGGATCACGGTCCCGAAGGTCTACCGCCGTTACCGAGCCGTACTCGACACCGAGCACGGTCCACGTCGTGGCCTTCAGGTCACCGTGCACCGTGATGGCGGACGGCTGCCGCTGGTCGCGCAATGGGGCGGCATCAGTCTGGCCCGGGACACCACGCCACGGCCCCTCAACGACAATCCGCCACGCATCTGGAACGGACACCGGTCAGAGCTTGTCCAACGGCTCCTGGCCGAGGTCTGCGAACTATGCGGCTCCACGAAACAGGTCGGTGCACCACATCAAGGCGCTCAAAGACTTTAACCCCAAGGGGCGGAAACAGCAACCCGAATGGGTCACACGGATGGCCTCCCGCCGCCGCAAGACCCTCGTCGTCTGCCGCGCCTGCCACGAGGACATCCACGCCGGACGTCCTACACGCAGACCGCGATAAGGGCACTGGAGAGCCAGTTGCTACGGAAAGCGGGCACGGCTGGTTCGGAGCGGGGCCGTCGGAAAAGGATTCTGCCTGGCGCAGAATACCTCGCCGCGCGGCCTACCCAACAGCACCACGGCGTCAACCTCCAGGGGCTGACCGACCCGTACGGCCGT
>NZ_CAAAFO010000005.1:0-766 GCF_900634715.1 Candidatus Protofrankia californiensis
GGAGACCGCCGCGCGGATCCTCGGCTTCTCCCGGGCGTCGGCGTACCGCTATGCGAAGTCGGGGGAGCTGCCCTGCCGGCGGGTCGGCGGCCGGGTGTACGTCATCACTGCGCAGCTGCGCGCCCTGCTCACCCCGGACGGCCCGACGGGGAGTGGGGTGTGAACCGGGACGACCGGCATCTGCGCCGTGTCGCCCGAGCGCTGGACGCCGCGCTGTGGCTGGTGGCCCTGCTCGTCGGGCTCTACAGCCTGACCAACGTGCACACGGTCGCCACCGGCCACGACACCGCCGACCCGCAAGCGTGGCTGCTCGCGCCAATCGTGGACATCGCGCTGTTCGCGGGGATCACCGCCGACAGCGTGCTGTCCCGGTACGGGGTGCGCCCGTCCGGGTGGGGGACGGCATTGCGCTGGTTCTGCGGGATCGCGACCTGGACGCTCAATGTCTGGGACGCCACCGCGTCGCGGGATCTCGGCGCGATCGTCTCCCACAGCGTCCCGCCGGTTGTGTTGATCCTGCTCGCCGAGGCCGCACCCCGCTACCGGCAGCAGTTCGCCACCCTTCCGACCGCCCCCTCCCCGGCACCCGAGAGCATGGCTGGGCCACTGCCGGCCACGGCCGGCCCGGTGGTGGCCACCGTCGAGCCGGCCCCGGCCCCGGCCCAGACCAGGCCACCCGTGGACCACTCCGGGCCATCGGCCGAGCCATCCGTGGACCGGTCCGGGCCATCGGCCGGGCCGGAGACGGGCCACGGCGAGCCGGCAG
>NZ_CAAAFO010000005.1:1322-2579 GCF_900634715.1 Candidatus Protofrankia californiensis
CGACGCGGCTGAACGGGTCGACGTGGCCGTGTCCACGACGCTCGGGATTTCCCCGCTGGGCGCCTCAACTCTCCTGCTCCCCGCCGACTGGACGCCTGGCGGGGGGTGGGAGCGGTGACCGCGCCAGTGCGCCTGAGCAAGGAGAACCCCGACGTGGGTGATGTTGTCCCGCTCCGGACCGGATGGACTCCGGCGGTACCGGCAGCCGGTGGCGATGACGCGGTCATCGAGGTCACGGCCGACGACATCGAGCCACCGGTCACCGCGATCGGTCATGTCGTGCCGGCGGATGACGAGTCGGGCCGGGAATCTCTCGCCCTGGCCGCCGGCCGGCGGGTGGCCCGGGGCGCGTTCCAGGTCGGCCGGGGACACGGCGTGTGGGCGCAGCGGGCCATCGACGCCACCACCCACGCCGCGATCCGCGAGCAGATCCGGCGGGCCCGGGCAGCCGGGGACCGTGAGGCCCTGGCCGCGTGGCTGGACCACCTGCGGCAGGCCAAGGCCGACCGCCGGCAACGGATCCTGAACCTACCCGTAGCTCTCCGGTCCGCTGTTATCTCGGTGGTGGTCCTGGTGGCGTTCCTCGCCGGTCTGCTGCTCCTAGCCGGTGTGGTCGTCGCGGTGACCCGGCCGCTGGGCATGACCTGGGACGGGTACTGGTCGGCCCTGGCCAGCATCGGCGACATCGTGGCCACCCTGATCGCCGTAGCCGTGCGCGTGGTGCTCTGGGGTGCCGGCCCGGCGTGGCTGGTAGCCGCCTATCGGGCCGGTGGCGGGGAGAGCGTGCCCGGGTGGCTGGCCACGTCGTCCGACACGGACATCGACCTGGCCATCGACGAATCCACGATCGCCCAGGCGCTCGCGGCACTGCGTATCCCGCAGATCCGCGACCACCTCAAGACCGCGCCGTTGCAGTACCTGACCACTGCCCGCCGGGATGGCCGGGGCACGCACGCGGTCATCCGGCTGCCCATCGGGGTGACCGCCGAGCGGATCTCAGCGCGTCGCGCCGACCTGGCCTCGGGGCTGCACCGGCTGGCGAAGGAGGTGTGGCCGACGACCGGCAGTGAAGCCGGGGTTCTCGACCTGTGGGTGGCTGACAAGGGCGCGCTGGCAGAGGGAGCCGGCCCGTACCCTCTGCTGGCCGAAGGCGCGGTCGACACCTTCAAGGGCGTGCCGTTCGGTCGAACCCTGCGGGGGAACCCGCTCACCGCACCGATCATGGAACGGAACACGATCACCGGTGGGATGCCCGGC
>NZ_CAAAFO010000006.1:0-1360 GCF_900634715.1 Candidatus Protofrankia californiensis
CGCTGCCCCGAACACCGGCGCTTCCGGCGGATGCCCGGACTCGGACCCAAGGTCACCTTCCAGGCCCCACAGGCGTGTGAGCGATGCAGGGTCGTGTGGGCCGATGGACACGGACCCGACTCCGTGCCGGACGATGCCGAGCTGCCCGAGAAGCTGGCGGGACCGACGTACGGGCCGTCCTAGCCGCGCTGCGACCAGTGGTCGAGGATGTTCGTGATGCTGGACAACTGGTCGGTCCACTTCGTTCCGGCCGCGACTGCGACGACTCCGAGAGCTAAGCCGTAGACGACCTTGCCGTACTCGTCCAGCTCATCGGTGTTGACCGAGTCGAGCACTTCGGCGGCACGATTGGCGTAATCAGATGCGGTCGGCTGCGCCAGCATGCGGCGGACTTCCTGGTTGTCCATGTGTTCACGATGCAGTCAGCGACACTCACTTGCTACGCAAGGCTCACTCGGGTGAGCGTTCGTCGGCGTGGTGCACGGATTGTCCCAGCGGGATCCGGAAGCCCGAGGTGCAGGACGACGCACTACACGACCGCGACCCAGTAAGCGGGAAGACCCCAGCAGGCGAGAAGGCCCGCTACCGCCTTCGTCGCGCACGCCTCTCCTCCTTCCTCGCCTCTCGCAGGCTCCACGGTCTTTCGCGAGCCAGCGGTTCGGGCTGTGCCACTGGCGGTGGGGATGACTCGGTTGGCATGACGGAATCGTCGTCCGGCCCGGCCTCGCCGAGCGGTGCAAGCTTCTTCGCCTGGATGCCGATCGCGCTGGGGCTGCGTCCATGGAGATATGCGATCTTCCACGGTGGAAGACCAGTTGCTAACGCGCGCTGAAGACGTTTGTTCTCTTCATCCGACCACAGGTTGCCCGACCTGACCTCGCCCATATGCCAGTCCACGGCGGTCACTTCGTCGACTCCGAAGGATCTGACCTCCTCGCCGTCACAGCGGAAGGACAACTGGCCAGCCGAGACCGTGAGCCCATCGGCGTCGAACCCCGTCTCGGCGCCGTCTGACACGGTGACGCGGGCGCCAAGGACCGGCATCCCCTTCCTGTCTTCAACGTTCCTGGTCAGAAGGACTGCCTGCCGCCAGCGGCCGACGATCCCGACGGCTCGCCAGCCTTCCTGGCCAAGTTCATCGAGTCGCTCTTCAAGGCGACGGAGGCGGTCTCTTACGATGCGGTACTCATAGTGCGCCACAGAGTGATTGTGTCCAGGGAAGGACGTGGAGTCTCGGGAACGGACGTCACGCAGGGATGATCACCGGCTGCTGCCAGAGCCGGCAGATCGAACACGAGGAAGAGCGGGGACACTTCGCCAGCCTGGCCTCTGACGCTCAGACGGGGATCTCGTAGGCCAA
>NZ_CAAAFO010000006.1:2018-3217 GCF_900634715.1 Candidatus Protofrankia californiensis
TGCGTAGCGGTCCGCCGGGATCGTGATGTCTGCCGTCTCGACGGCCCGCTCGCCGGCCCAGTGGGTGCGCTCGATGGTCATCACCCATACGCCGTCCGGCACGTCGAGCTCTCGGCGTTCGTCATCGTCCGGGGGCCGGGCCCGTACCAGCTCGGTGACGCGGTCGACGTGAACGCCGATGGTGTCCATGCGTGCGATGACCCCGGTTACGCCGTCTGTGCCCTCGGGCTCCTCGATGTCGGTGCCGCCCACGAGCGCGAACGGCTCCCATGAGACCGACGTCTGCACCGGCCGGCCGTCGGCTCGGAAGAGGTACCGGGTCTTCATGACGTGCTCGCCCACGGCGAGTCCGAGTCGGTCGGCGATGCGTCCCTCGGCCCGGGTGCGCTGGGTGTCCCACACCCAGTCCGGCGCGGCGCCCTCCCGCTGGGCATCCCGGGCGAACGGAGACGTCTCACCCGCTGGCCGGCGTTGGTAGCGAGTCGACGAACGAACGGTGATCGCGGGCCGTCGGCGAACGAAGGTCCCTCGGGTCGCTTGCTTGGTGATCAAACCTTCCATGAGCAGGACATCCAGCGCCTGGCGCACGGTCGGCCGCGTCGTGCCCCACGCTTCGGCCAGCTTGAGTTCCGACGGGATGCGCGCGCCTTCGGTCAGCTCGCCATCGGCGATCTGCTGCCTGAGCGAGTCCGCGATGCGGAGGTACAGCGGCTGATCCTCGGTAGCCGGCGTCATGCCTGCCGACGCTACTGGAGCCCGATCGTCTTGGTCTTGACCAGTACAGACCAAAGTTCATCACTCTGCCAAGATTTGGTATTGACTAGTCTAGACCAATCACCTAATGTCGAACCCGTCAGACCAACCAAGCCCCACAGGGAGGCCCAACCCGTGTCAGAGCCAAAGCCGGTCGACCCAGACTCGCTGCTCACGCCGGAGGAAGTCGCGACGGCGCTGCGCGTCAGCACCGTGACCGTCGGTCGTTGGGCGCGTGACGGGAAGATCCCGTCAATCGAGTTGCCGACCGGCCACAGGCGGTTCCGCAGGTCGGCGGTCGACGCGATCCTCAACGGCGCGTCCGACGCCGCTTAGCCCGCACACGAAAGCGGCCCTGACCGGTGAGCCAACACCGACCAGGGCCTGAGTCCCACCCCTGTACCGAGAGGAGAGACCTGATGTCCATCCTGACGGAACTACGTCTC
>NZ_CAAAFO010000006.1:3654-9738 GCF_900634715.1 Candidatus Protofrankia californiensis
AACCCCGACGACATCTCGCAGCACCCCGATCTTGTCGAGCTTGCCGCGAAGACCCACGGACCGGCGTTCATGAGCCTCGCGGAAGTCACCGCAAAGATCAGCGAGTACGAGGCGCTCGCCGCGGACTCGACCGCCGACGTGGTGGCCCGCTTCGCCGCGAAGGCATACGTCGAGGGTGCCAAGTTCGTGCTGTCCGCAGTCCGTCAGGCCCTCCGCGCGGAGCTGGCCTCGTGACCGCCTCTGTTCGCACCCTGGCCCGCACTCGCGGGCCAGGACGTGCCCCCGAGTACCGCGAATCGCTCGCCGATCGCCTCGACTACATCCAGACGTTGCCGACCGAGCCGGCGGAGCTGTTCGACATGGTCGACTCCCGTACCCGGCCGTGCGTGGAGAACCCCACGGTCTTCTTCGGCAGCGACAGAGGCGACAGCGTTCGCGCCGCCCGGATGTGCGGGCCGTGCCCGGTCCTTGATGAGTGCCTGGCCTTGGCCCTGGCCCTGCCCGAACCCCCGGATGGCATCTGGGGAGGTCTCACCAAGAAGCAGCGCCGCCACGTGCACGACATCGCTTCCCGGCAGCGGGAAGTGCGTGAGGCGCGGCTACGGGAGCAGAACCGCACCCAGTGGGAACAGCGCGAGAAGCTCCGTCGGCGGCGAGAAGCCCTGAACGACCCGGGTCCGACGCTCGCTCTCATCTTCGACGAGGTCGCCACGGTCACCGCCCGCGGGATCGCCGAGGCCATCGAGCGCCTGACCGCGGATGGACGGCTTCTACCCGGCATGAGGATGCCTGGCTGCGTGGAGCTGTCGTCCGCGCTGGCGGTGCACTCGGCCATGGTCCGCCGGTCGTACCGGCTGTTGGCGTCGGCCGGCGTCCTGGACGTGGCCCAGGGCAGGGACACCCGTGTCACCGCCCGTCGGCGCAAGACCTCCGTGGCATCCGGGGAGGTGTCGATCTAATGGCCCGCGACCCAGACCCGCTGCTCGACTCGACCGCGGTCAACGACGAGGCGGACAGCACGGCCGACCGCGCGGCCCGGCTGCGTGAGCGGATGCGTCAGCGCATCGGCGACACGCTGACGAACGACCCGGACGGCATGGCGGCCCGGTCGGTGCCCGCCGACTACGCGGCCGATGTGCTCGACGAGCACGGCCAGGCGGACGACGCTCCTGCCGACGACACCCGTCGCTGCCGGTTCTGCGGCGAGCCGGTACGTGGTCCGGGTGCCGACATCGGCAACGGCCCGGAGCACCCCGAATGCGTTCCCGACTTCGGCGGTCCTGCGGATGGCGACGAGCATGCCGTGCTGCACACCACGGCCGTCCAGCTCGGCCAGCTTCAGGCGTACGTCCGCATGCTCGAACTCGCGTTGGACGCCGGTAACCACGCCGAGATCGCCCGGCTCATCCGTGCCGCGGTGGAGGTGACCCGATGAGCCGCACCCTGGCTGCCACCCCTGATCCCGACGAGCCGGACGGCCGCAGACTCCGGAACGGACAGCGGGTCCGTGCCGTCCGGAACGGCACTGTCCGCCGTGGCCGGATCGTGGCCGACCCCAGCGGTCTCGTCCGGGACTTCCAGGTCGGCCCATTGCCGGACCGGAAGGGATCGGGCTCCGGGCGGACCACACGGTTCGCCTGGGTCGACGGCCGCGACTTCTCCGGCCCCGAACTGCTGTCCACGGACAACCTCTACGACGACCCCGAGGCCGACCGGTGAGCCGTCGGAAGCCCTGCTGCGGCGGTGACGGGGTGGTGGACGGCACGTCGTGCCCGTCCTGCTTCCCTCGGGCGGTCTCGGGTGAGCGGGGCGCGAAGCCGAAGGCGGTCACGATCCCGACGTCGACCAAGGAGATCAAGGGCCTGATCCGCAAGAAGCGGATCGACAAGACGACGACCAAGGACGGCGTCACGACTCGGGACCGGCTGACTGGTCGGGAGAACACGACGTTGACCCCCGCGCAGAAGAAGGAGCTTGCCCGTCGCCAGGCAGCGGCGCAGAAGGGGCGCCGGTCATGACCGTGAACCCGAAGGTTGTCGGCGCCGACCAGTGGATCAGCCGTTTGGTCGGTGTCGGTCTGGCGGTCGTCGCCGGAGTCGCCGCGGTCGTCTCGTACCGGCACATGCGGGATCTGTCCGGGCGGCACGGCGAGGATGGCCTGTCCTCGACGATCCTGCCGTTGAGCGTGGACGGGCTGTTGGCCGTGGCCGCGTTGGTGTTGCTGGCCGATGCCCGTGCCGGTCGCCGGGGTGGCCGCGCTACGGCCTGGTTCGCGGTGACCCTGGGGATCGGCGCGTCGGTGGCCGCGAACGTGGCTCACGCTGAACCGTCGTGGACGGGCCGGTTGATCGGACTGTGGGCACCGGTAGCCCTGGCGGTCGCCCTGGAGTTGGCCCTACGGCATGCCCGGCACATAGCCGCGGTGATCGACGGGTCTACCGCCGAGGATGTGAGCTCTCCGGTTGAGGGTGAGGGTTACGCCGGCGAATCGGAGATCGTCTCCGTATCCCCTGCGGTGCCTCCACGGCTGGTTCCGTCGCAGTCGGCGGACTCGCCGGGCACGGCGGTCGGCCTGTCCGCGTCGACCGGGCACGGCTTCCCTCCGGACCTTGTGAAGATCGCTAAGGAGGTGCTTGCCGAGCTTCGTCTGAACGCTCGTTCGGTAAGCGCGTCTGCGATGGCGCGCGGCATCCGGGCACGCGGGGGATCGATCTCCACCGACCGTGCGCACAAGCTGTTTGCGCACGTCGCAGACATCGTGGGGGAGGTGGCAGCGTGAAGACCGACATCCGCGCCGAACTCCGCTTGCTGCCTCTGTGGGCCGCTGCCGCCGTGGTCCTGGTGGCCGTTGTCGTCCTGGTCCTGCGCATCACCGGTCTGATCGTCGTGGCGATCGTCGACGCGGCCGAACGGATCGACGTGGCCGTGTCCACGACGCTCGGGATCTCCCCGCTGGGCGCCTCCACTCTCCTGCTTCCCGCCGACTGGACGCCCGGCGGGGGGTGGCAGCGGTGACCGCACCGGTGAGCCTGAGCAAGGACGGGGCAGACGTGGGTGATGTTGTCCCGATCCGGCCGTGGGTGCCTGCAGTATCCGAACCGACGGCAACGGAGGTTGCCGAACCGCTCACCGGCGAGGTCCTGCCGCCGGTCACGGCGATCGGCCGCATCGTTCCGGCGGAGGATGACGCGGCCCGTGAGGCGCTGGCCCTGGCGGCAGGCCGGATGGTGGCCCGGTCGGTTTTCCAGGTCAGCCGCGGGCACGGGGTGTGGGCGCGGCGTGCGGTCGACGCGGCCACCTACGGGCTCGTTCGTGAGCAGATCCGACAGGCACGTGCGGACGGAGACCGGGAGGCCCTCGCCGAGTGGCATGACCGGTTGCAGGCAGCCAAGGCGGGACGTCGCCAGCGGCTCCTGAACCTGCCCGCGACCCTGCGATCCGCGGTTGTCGCCGTCATGGCCCTGGTGGCGTTGCTCGCCGGTCTGCTGCTGGTACTCGGCATCGTCGTCGCGGTCACCACGCCGGCGGGGGTCACCTGGGGCAGCTACTGGGGTGCGCTGGCCATGGCCGGTGACATCCTGGCCACGATCGTCGCCGTCGCCGTGCAGGTCGTCGTGTACGGCGCGGGTCCCGCGTGGCTGGTGGCCGCGTACCGGGCGGGCAAGGCCGGCGGTGTGATGCCCGGCTGGGCGCTGGCACCGTCCGCTCGTGATGAGGCGACGTCGATCCTCACCCCGGTCGGGTTGGCGGAATCGCTCGCACATCTGGGGATCGCTCCGCTGAACAAGGCGATCAAGGATGGGTGGACCGTCGGGTTCGACCTCCAGCCCGTACGGGTCAACGGCAGGGGCTATCAGACCGTGTTCTCGCTGCCGATGGGGGTCACCCCCGACATGATCGTCGACAAGCGGGATGTGTTGGCCCGCAACCTCAACCGCGATCCGTTCGAGGTCTGGCCCGCCAAGGCCGAGCGTGCCGGCTACGTCGATCTGTGGGTGGCCGACTCCGGTTCCACCTCCAAGCCGGCACCGGAGTACCCGCTCCTGCACGCGGGCACCGCGGACGTGTTCGCCGGTGTCCCGCTGGGGGTCATCCAGCGCGGGGATGCGTTGAGCACTCCGCTGGTGGAGGCCAACGTGGTCTACGGCGGGATGATGGGGCAGGGAAAGTCGAACGCGGCCCGGGTGGTGATGCTCGGTGCCGCACTCGACCCGCTGGCCGAACTGTGGGTGTACGTGTTCGCCGGAAACGGCGACTTCGACGCCTACCAGCCGCGCCTGGCCCGGTATGAGCGGGGCGCGGACGACAGTGTGGTGCACGCCGCGCTGGACGGCCTACGGGAGCTGTACGAGGAAGTGGGCCGCCGTGAGGCGCGGTTGTCCGAGCTGAACGCGAAGAAGGTCACGCGCGGCCTGGCGGAAAAGCATCCGGATCTGCGGCCGATCGTGGCCCTGTTCTCCGAGTGTCACGAGCTGTTCGGCCACAAGGCCAAGGGCGAGGGTGAGAAGCAGAGCCTCGGTGAGATGGCCGCGGACGTCGCCGTGCAGACCATCCGCCGTGCCCGCAAGACCGGCATCACCCTGATGTTCGACACCCAGTCCAGCCGGGCCGACGCGATCCCGCCGAAGATCGTTGAACTGGTCAAGCTGAATTGCTGCTTCGCGGTGAAGTCGTGGCGGTCGAACGACGGGTTCCTCGGCGACGGATCATTCCAGGCCGGTATCCGGGCTACCGAGCTACGGCCCGGCAAGGACCGCGGAACCAGCCTGCTGACCGGGGCGACAGCCGAGCGGTTCGAGATCCTCCGCTGGTACTTCGTGGCCGTCGACGACGACAGCGGATGGGACGCGGCCACCGACGTCATCGCCCGGGCCATGGCGTCCGTGCACCCCGCGGTGCAGGTCGGGGGTCGATCCTCGGCGCTGGAACTGGCGCCCGTCGTCGACCACCTGGCCGACATCCACACAGCCCTCCGCGGTGAGCCCCGGGTGCGGACTCAGGACGTGCTGTCCCGCTTGGCCCAGGCGAACCCCAGCCACTACGGCAGGTGGAACCCGCAGACCCTGACGTCGGCCCTGTCCGAACACGGCGCGGAACCGGGCAAATCCAACGGGATCATGGTCGTCCGCCTCGACGACATCCAGCGTGCCATCACGGAACGCAGCGAGCGCGACGGGGAGTCGGGGCAGGGAGGGGAGCCGGACTCGGGGAGTTCTCCCTACCCGCCTCCCTGGCGAAACTCCCTGACCTGACCTGCGCAGGCGCTCATCAGGGAGACAGGGAGGGGCATCCGAGAGACCCGCCTGTAGGCCCGGTTTTCGGGCCGGGCCCGATCCCTCGGGCGCATCCCCCTCTCCCATGATCGTAACTATCGGCAGTCATCACCAAGGAGGGCACCATGACCGACTACACCCCTGCGGACATCACCCCGGCGGAGCTTCAGCCTGCCGGCATCGCCGCATCCATCCCCGAGGGATGGGCCATCGACCAGGCGACCGATCCCGCCCAGATCACGGACTGGGACGACCGGCAGGCCGTCGCCCTGATCCCATTCGAGGTGATCGGCGGCTACCCCCGCAACCCGGCCGGTCGCACCGGCAAGATCGGTCGCAACCTCAGGAAGTGGGGTGAGAACCAGGCCGCAGACCCGATCGTCGTCACCGGTACTGCCCCGGGCCGCCGTGTACTGCTCATCCGCCGCGACGACTGCGGACACTGGGCGATCCCCGGCGGCATGGTCGACCCCGGCGAGACCGCGCCGGCCGCGCTCATCCGTGAGCTACGGGAGGAGACCGGCGTGGATCTGCACGACGTCGAGCCCGTCGTGCTCACCCGCACCTACGTTGACGACCCGCGCAACACGGATTGGGCCTGGATCACGTCGACCGTGGCGCTGTTCCAGGTGCCGACACCCGTCGACGTGGCCGCCGGTAGCGACGCCCTCGATGCGCGCTGGTGGCCGTTCGATGGCATCGACCAGCTCCGTGCGGCCATCCATGAAGCCGACGACCAGCTCTACGCCCCGCACGAGGCCCTTCTGATGCAGGTCCCCGCACCCGACCCGCTCAGCGCCCCATAGATCGG
>NZ_CAAAFO010000007.1:0-1905 GCF_900634715.1 Candidatus Protofrankia californiensis
AGCCCGGTTCGAACTCGGAGCAACCGACTCCGGACTGACGCTCGGTATCCAGGGACACGCCCCTGCGACCGGAGTCTGCCAGTACTCATCTGGCCGCGAACACGGTCACTTACCGTAGTAGTTGGTCAAGTTGTGTTGATCTGGAGTGTCAAGAGTGGGAAATGGAAGCCCACGCTGTGATCCAGGTCAACGGCTTGGATCCGAACAATCGTTCGACTAAGATACGGGCAAGCGTGGAGTCTTCCGGCGGGCACGCCGTTACGCCATGCTTGCGGAACGGTCTACACGGTTGCGAGCAGGGAGGGTCCCACGTCATGGACGAGCACGACCGCATCGTCACCGACAGCCTCCAGCGTGACGACCTCGACGTACGGCCAGACGAGGCCAAGTTCGCCGAGCTACTACTTCTGGTCGCCGAGGAGCTGGCTGACGACCCTTACGGGGGGGCCACCAAGGCCAACAAAGTCCTGTACTTCGCCGAGTTCGCCCACGTCCGCGAGACCGGCCTTCCGATCACCGGTGTTCGGTATCGCAAGCTCGAACGAGGACCTGCACCGCGCAGTCTCCGAGCGATCCGGGACCATCTGATTGGCAACGGTGACGCGGTGCTGATCAAGGAGCGCGTCCTTGGCTATGAACAGCACCGACTCCAGCCGACCAGACCAGCTCGCCGGGAGCTGTTCAGCGCTACCGAGCTGAAGGCTGTCCAAGACGCCGTCAACCTGCTCCGTGGCCACACCAACGCGGATGCCAGCGAGCGGTCCCACCGTGAGCCCGGATGGCAGCTCGTCGACGATGGCGAGGACATCCCTTACGTAGCAGCCCTTCTGCCGCAACATCAGCCGCAGCCATCGCCTCGGATGATGGACCGGTTGCGGCAGATCGGTGAGGAGTACGCCCGTCAAGGGCGCCTCGCCCAGTGACCAAACACACGGTCACCTACGGGGCCGATTTCCTCGCTGTCGCTGAGGCCACCTACCCGAACGGTCGAAGCATGAGCTACTCGGGGCCGACGTTCCACGAGTTCATGGCACTACCGGTGCGGACAGCGAGGTTCGCTTTTGCGAACAACTGGGATAACCTGCCCTCGACCATGGGCGGTGCGGCTCGGCTGTTGATCCTTGAGCCGAATGGGGCGTTCGGACCCATCGTCTTCTATGCGGTCCTTGTTGCACGGCCAACCGGGCCGGTAGTGGAGATCGCAGGCTTCGAGGAAGATCGGGCCTACTGGGACACCTTCGTCGACCCAGACGACCCAGACGACTAAGGACCATGCCCTATTGCTGGCGATCGCGAGCTCGCCCGTGACGCTGGATGGTTCGAGGAGCTTGATGGTTCGAGGAGCTTGCCTTGCTCGTACTAGATCAGCATGCAGCCGCAAGAGACCTACCCCACCCCCGCATGTCGTCATCAGACAGAGGCCGCGTAAGTAGCCACGGTAACGTAATCGAGCTAAAGAGCTACGCTTTGTCCGCAATGTGCATTAGCTTACTGTTTAACCTGTTTGCTTCTCTGCCAGTGCCTCCGTTGTGTCTTTTTTGATCTTTCCAATGGGGTGGTGTTGGGTGGGGTGGCGGTTGCGTGACCCTGCTGGCCGGCCTGGGCCGGGCCGGGTGGGTTTCGGCAGGCGGGCCGGATTGGGGGTCTTCGGGTGGAGGTGGCGAAATCCCCGGCGGACGCGGGCGGGGGTGAGCCGGCCGGGTCCGGCGGGGCGTTCCCAGGGGCGGCGCAGGTCGGCGGTCAGGGTCCGGGCGAGGCGGAGCTAGGTGTAGGCGGCGACGACTAGCCAGGTCCAGCGGTCCGCGGCTTCGGGGTCGCGGAGCTTCGGCGCGGTCCAGCCCAGAGTCTGTTTGAACAGCCGGAAGGTGTGTTCGAGGTCGAAGCGGCGTAACCAGTCCGGCCCCT
>NZ_CAAAFO010000007.1:2205-4732 GCF_900634715.1 Candidatus Protofrankia californiensis
ATCTCAGGTAACGGCGAGACGGTAGGAGAGCACGGATCGGTGACCGGCCATAACGATGTCCGCAGTCTCGACCGGCTTGTCACCCACTCGGTAAGTGCGCTTCATCGAGAGGACGGAGACGCCCGGTGGTAGTTCGAGCGCTCTCACCTCCTCCGCTGCTGGTGGTCGTGAGGTGATCTCTTCCTCTACCGAGTCGATGTGCTGGCCGATCAGATCGAAGCGCGCGACAACGCCGATTGCTGCGCCTTCCTCAGGAAACTCGATCGGCGTGCCCGCGGTGAGGACTGAGGGCTCCCACGAGATGGCGGTTTGGATCGGAGTCCCGTCATAGCGGTAGAGGTACCGCGTCACGGTCACCGGCTCGCCGGGCTGGATGGCGAGCCGTTCGGCAACCTGCTCGTCCGCTGTCTCGCGCGTCGTCTTGTGGTCCCAGGACGCTCGTCCGCCCGACGCGGCGGCGGATCGGGCGAATGGGGAGGTTGACTCCGTAGAGCCTGGCGGGCGTCGCCGGTAGAAGTCGGTTGTGATGCGTCGGACCGACGGTCGAGTCTGAACGAAGGTTCCGTGCTGACCTCGGGTCTCGATCAGCCCTTCCGCCTGAAGCTGTGCGATCGCGCGACGGATCGTCTCCTGAGCGGCGTTGAAGGTCCGGGCGAGTTCGCGGTGTGAGGGGAGCCGACTACCCGGCGGATACTCGCCCGCTTCGATCTTGCCTCGCAGCGATGCCGCGATCCGGGTGTACGGCGGGCTGCTTGGCGTGGACATGCCCTAGACCATATCGAGCATGCCCACAAAAGATCTTCCAAGAGATGCCCTGGGGCATGTGGACATGCCTTAAGGCATGCTGCTACTGTCGAGCCACGCTGAGACGGGAGGCAACCCGTCGAGGCGGCTGGGCCTTCTGGACATGAAGAAGGCCCGGGGTGGGAGGCAACCCACACCGGGCCGGACGCGACTCGGAATCGCTCTTTGAGCGTACAGCGTCTGTGCACGTCGTGGCGCCTTCCGCACCCGTGTTGGTGCGTCTCCGGCTGGGGCCGGGGGCTCGTGGGAAGGGGCGTCATGACGCTTCCTGTTTTTGCCGTGCCGTCACGCCTTCGGGCGGACAGTGACCGGCCGTGGCCGACCCTGCCGGACGACCCGGAGCCGGACCGCTGGGTTGTGATCGTCGACGGTGCGAAGTCGTCGGGTGGTGGCCGCTGATGACGCGCCCCGCTGTCCTGGCCGCGGCGCCGGACCCTGACGACTCCGACAACCTGCCCGTGTTCCTGGACGCTGGCGGGCCGGCGGAGACGGTCACCGCACCGGCGGACACCACCGATGAGGTGCTGGCGGTCTGGTCGGCGGCCGGGGACGCTGCGGCGTTCGCGGAGCTGTACCGCCGGTACACCCGGATGATCGCCTCGCACCTGTACCGCCGCCGTGTCGACCCCGGTGACGTGGACGACCTCATCCAGGAGGTGTTCACCACCGCGCTGGAGCTTCTCCACGGCGGGTCGTTCCCCGACGGCTCGTTCCGCTACTGGCTGCTCGGGTATGTGGTGGTCCGGGTGCTCAACGGCTACTTCGGCAAGCGGTGGCGGCACGAGGAGACCGTGGGCAAGGCGACGCTCGCCGCGAGCATGCCTCGCCCCGACAGCACCCCGCCGCCCGGCCTGTCCGCAACGTTCGTTGCGGCGCTGGCCACATTGACGCCGCAGTGCCGGCAGGTCATCAAGCTGCGCTACCTCGAAGGCCAGTCGGTCGCGGCCACGGCACTGGTCGTCGGCATCGAGGAGCGCCGGGTGGCGGATGTGACCCGGATCGCCGTGCGGGACCTGCACCGGGCGCTGACCGGCACCGACCGGCCCCGTCGGCCCAAAGCCGCACCGCTCGCCGAGCTGCTGCCGATCGCGCTGGAGGTCGCCACCGAGACCCTGGCCGCCGGGGACCGGTGGGGGCTGCGGACGCTCAAGGCCGGTTTCCAGGCCCGGAAGATCCCGCTGAGCACGACCCGCGCGCAGGAACTGACCCACGCGGTTCGTGCGGTCATGCCGGAGACCGGGACCGGTCGGCCGACCGGTCTGGTCCGCCGCAAGGCGAAGGGCGGTGCCCGCTGATGTCGCACGCCCCGACGATCGAGGCCCGTTCCTCCTCGCAGCGTCAGACCGCCGCCCTTCGGGCCGGGATCACCCTGCTCGCCATGGTCGGTGAGGCCCTGGACGCCACCGGCGCGCACCTGTACCTGGTCGCTTCCGGCGTCGGCGACCGCCCCACGCTCACCGCCAACGTGTTCGGCCCCGGTAATCCCTCCGACCCCGGCGAGGCGCCGGTGATCCGGGCCGGTCTCGTCGCGGTGGCCGGCGCGCTCGGGCTGCCGCTGACCGTCGACTACGACAACCCGAACTCCCTCGGGTTGTCCGTGGGAGCCACCTTCTCCGGGGTCCGGGTCCAGGTCTTCGCCCGGTTCACCGCCCCCGACACCATCGCCGCCGCCCGCGACCTTCTCACCCCGGTCCGAACAGGAGTATCCCGATGACCATGCCCA
>NZ_CAAAFO010000007.1:5165-5736 GCF_900634715.1 Candidatus Protofrankia californiensis
CTGGGTCGGGCGTTGGATGCCGGTCTGTGGTTGGTGGCCGGGCTGGTCGCGGTGTACAGCCTGGCCAATGTCCACCAGGTTGCCCGCGGGCATGGCACCGCCGACCCGCAGGCGTGGCTACTCGCCCCGATCGTGGACATCGCCCTGTTCGTCTCGATCACCGCAGACGCGGCGCTGTCCCGACACGGGGAACGCCCCGACGGGTGGGCGACCGGGCTGCGCTGGTTCTGCGGCATCGCGACCTGGACGCTCAACGTGTGGGACGCGGCCGCCTCCGGCGACCCGGGCGCGATCGTCGCGCACTCCATCCCGCCGGTGGTGCTGGTCCTGCTGGCGGAGGCCGCACCCCGCTACCGGCAACGGTTCGTCACCCTCACCACCGCCCCGGCCCCGGCGCTCAAGGCCACGACCGGGCCACTGCCGGCCACGGCCGACCCGGTCGTGGCCGCCGTCGAGCCGGCCCCGGCCCGGAGCGGGCCACCGGCAGACCATCCCGGGCCGCCGGCCGGGCCGTCCGTGGACCGACCCGGGCCATCGGCCGGGCCGGAGACGGGCCACGGCGAGCCGGCGG
>NZ_CAAAFO010000007.1:6023-6966 GCF_900634715.1 Candidatus Protofrankia californiensis
GGCCCTGGCCGCCGGCCGGCGGGTGGCCCGTGGCGCGTTCCAGGTCGGCCGGGGACACGGCGTGTGGGCGCAGCGGGCCATCGACGCCACCACCCACGCCGCGATCCGTGAACAGATCCGGCGGGCCCGGGCAGCCGGGGACGGTGAGGCCCTGGCCGCCTGGCTGGACCACCTGCGGCAGGCCAAGGCCGACCGCCGGCAACGACTCCTGAACCTACCCGTAGCTCTGCGCTCCGCCGTCATCTCGGTCGTGGCCCTGGTGGCGTTCCTCGCCGGTCTGCTGCTCCTGGCCGGCGTGGTCGTCGCGGTGACCCGGCCGCTGGGCATGACCTGGGACGGGTACTGGTCGGCCCTGGCCAGCATCGGCGACATCGTGGCCACCCTGATCGCGGTAGCCG
This sequence comes from Candidatus Protofrankia californiensis, assembly GCF_900634715.1. Lineage (GTDB taxonomy): Bacteria > Actinomycetota > Actinomycetes > Frankiales > Frankiaceae > Protofrankia > Protofrankia californiensis. The sequence continues at coordinate 6,422 of NZ_CAAAFO010000007.1, forward strand.
TGCGCGTGGTGCTCTTGGGTGCCGGGCCGGCGTGGCTGGTAGCCGCCTACCGGGCCGGCGGTGGGGAGAGCGTGCCCGGGTGGCTGGCCACGTCGTCCGACACGGACATCGACCTGGCCATCGACGAATCCACGATCGCTCAAGCGTTGGCGGCGCTGCGCATCCCGCAGATCCGCGACCACCTCAAGACCGCGCCGCTTCAGTACCTGACCACTGCCCGCAAGGACGGCCGGGGCACGCACGCGGTCATCCGGCTGCCCAGCGGAGTCACTGCTGACAGGATCTCCGCACGCCGCGCGGATCTGGCCTCGGGCCTGCACCGGTTGGCGAAGGAGGTGTGGCCGACGACCGGCAGTGAAGCCGGGGTTCTCGACCTGTGGGTGGCCGACAAGGGCGCCCTGACGGAAGGCGCCGGCCCATACCCGCTGCTGACCGAAGGCGCGGTCGACACCTTCAAGGGCGTGCCGTTCGGTCGGACGCTGCGGGGTAACCCGCTCACCGCACCGATCATGGAGCGGAACACGATCACTGGCGGGATGCCCGGG
>NZ_CAAAFO010000007.1:7354-8596 GCF_900634715.1 Candidatus Protofrankia californiensis
ATGCCCCGCGACGTCACCCGGAACTGCTCCAACGGCATCGCCTACGCGGTCGGAGACCACGTCGCCAACGACGCCCTGCTCGGCCAGGGCGCCTACCGGGCCGGGCACCGGGCCACCGAACTGATCCCGGGCACCGACCGCGGAACCGCCATCGTCAAGGGCTTCACCGGAGAACGCTCCGAGATCGCCCAGACGTATTTCATCGACGTGAACCAGGTCCCGGGAATCATCCGCCGGTCGCTGGAGGCCATCGCGCGCTCCGGCCGGGCCCTACCAGGCACCGACGCAGTCCGGGCGATCCCCGCGCAGGAGGAAGCCCGGGACCACCTGGCCGACATCCACACGGCTCTCCGCGGAGAAAGGCGCGTGCGGACTCAGACCGTGTTGATCCGCCTTGCCGAGCTGGACGACCACTACGCGGAATGGTCGTTCGGCGACCTACGCGCCGCCCTCGCGGAACACGACCTGGAGCCCGGGAAGAGCGACGGGGTCATGGTCGTCCGCCTCGACGACATCCAACGCGCCATCACGGAACGCAGCGAACGGGACAGCGAGGAGGACCAGGGAGGCAACCCCGGCTCAGGGAGTTCTCCCTACCCGCCTCCCTGACGGAACTCCCTGGCCTGACCTGCACAGACGCCCACCAGGGAGACAGGGAGACGCGGCCGAGAGACCCGCCTGTGGGCCCCCCACCGCCGCCGGGGCCCTGTGGCCTTACCTCCCTCCCTCTCCCCACCACACCCACCGGCGACTACCCAACGTGAGGAACCTGTGATGGCACGAAACAGGACCCGCAAGGCCCTCGACCCGAAAGGCCGGGTCGTGTTCGGTCAACCCCTGACCAAGGCCGAAGGCCGGTTCTTCGACCTGCGCGAATCCGGCTACACCGGTTGGATCAACAGCCTCGGCGAGCGCGAGACCGACGCCACCGTGGACGCCGCGTTCTCCGCCCGCCAGCGTCGCGCCCGCCGGGGCTGACATGGGCCGCCGCACCATTGTCCGAACGTTGACCGACCGTCCGGAACAGCGCAGGCCGTCCGGCCGTTGGCGCGAGTGGGACCACACAATACAAAATCGTGCGCCTTGCGGGGCGTACAGCCTGAAGCGTGGGTGGCGGCTGTGGCAGCCCCACCATTACACGCGGCATAAAACATAAAAAGCTCTCTTCTCGGTCCCCTCCTCGCCACTTCCCTTTCCCTTCCCCTGCCCGGGTGCGGGACGGGAAACCATGCCGAGCGGCCG
>NZ_CAAAFO010000007.1:8903-9607 GCF_900634715.1 Candidatus Protofrankia californiensis
TTTCCCGGCCAAGAAGAGAGCCTTTTCCGTGGTCCCCGACATCCTTGCTGCTGCCGCCGACCGGATCGCCGACGGCACGTTTTCCACGCTGTGGGAGCAGATCCAGCGCATCAACGGCTGCGCGCATCCGATCCGCCTGACCGGCACCATTGACCAGGCCGACACAACCACCGGGGAAATCCGCCGGGTCTTCGATTCCGCGGCCCTGCCGGACTGCGCCATTCTCGTACCGTGCGGGAACCGCCGGGCCACGGTCTGCCCGTCCTGCTCCTACCTGTACGCCGGGGATGCCTGGCAGATCGTCCACGCCGGTCTCGCCGGTGGCCTGACCCTCCCCGACACGGTCGCCGACCATCCCGGGCTGTTCGTCACCGTCACCGCCCCGTCGTTCGGCCTGGTGCACTCCCGGCGGGCCAACCACGGCCCGGCCCAGGTCTGCAACGACCGGCACGGCCGCTGCCCCCACGGCCGGGCCCGGGGCTGCCGGCTCGTCCACGGCGACGACGACCCCCAGCTCGGCGCCCCGATCTGCCCGGACTGCCACGACACCCCCGCCCTGGTCGTGTGGAACAGGTTCGCCCCCCGGCTGTGGAAACGCACCATCGACCTGACCTACCGGCGCATCGCCCGGCTGACCGGCGTCAGCGAACGCCACCTGCGGGAACAGATCCGGATCAGCTACATCAAAGTCGCCGAAGCCCAGG
>NZ_CAAAFO010000007.1:9975-11500 GCF_900634715.1 Candidatus Protofrankia californiensis
CCCGCGGCGCGATCCACTTCCACGCCGTGCTCCGCCTCGACGCCGCCAGCACCGACCCCGGCGTGTGGGCACCCCCACCCGGCTGGGCCACCGCCGACCTGCTCGCGGCCTGCTGGCGCTGGGCGGTCCGCCGCGCCGTCCAACCCTGCCCCAACCCCCACCGCCACACCCCCGACCGCGGCACCCCCGGACCGACAGCGGTGGTCCGCTGGGGTGACCAGGCCGACACCAAACCGTTGACCGTCGAGGGCGGAGAGCTCACCCCCGCCACGGTCGGGAACTACCTGGCCAAGTACGTCACGAAGTCGGTCACCGCGTCCGGCGCGCTGGACTCCCGCATCCGGAACGCCGACGACCTGCACACCCGCAGGCTGTTCCTGCCGGCGCATCAGGCTGCCATCGTCACGACCGCCTGGCGGCTCGCGGTCTGGCCGGTCTTTCACGAACTCGGCATGCACCGGTGGGCGCACCAGTTCGGCTTCAACGGCCACTGGATCACTAAAAGCCGGACCTATTCCACGACCTTTGCCGCCTGCCGGGAACGCCGCCGCACCTGGGCGAAAACCCACACCCGCACCGGCGAGGAACGCACCCCACTCGACGCCTGGGGACGACCCGAAGACGACGAGGAGGTCATCACCCTGGCCGCCTGGCGCTACCACTCCTCCGGCTACACCAAAGCCGGAGACCGTGAACTCGCCGCCATGGCAGCAGACCAAGCCCGATCACGACGGGAAAATGCCCGAACCGACTGAGAAGCCGCGTAACGAGACGCGGCCCTGACGACCACCGCCAAGCGTCCGCCAGGGCCGCCTACCCCCACCGCTCTGGAACGGAGAGGCATCACCATCGTGACGCACCCACCGATGCAACAACAGGCCGCTGACGTGGTCCCCGTCCCGGCCCCCGCCCGCAACCAGCCCCCGGAGTCCGTCCGGCGGCTGCGCGCGCGGATCGCGGCCAACGCCCGTCTCGCCAAGGAAGACCCGGCGCAGGTGACCGCCCCCGCTCGGCGAGCCTTCCTCAGCAAGTTCGAAGCCATGGCCGACCCTGACGGGGCGCTGCCCCCCGAGGAACGTGCCCGACGCGCCGCACACCTGCGGAAGGAGCACATGCAGCGTCTCGCGCTGCGCAGCGTCCAGGCCCGTGCCGCCCGCCAGCGCACCGCCGAAAGGAGCGTGGCGTGAACACCGCGGCGGCCATGTGGGACCTGCTCCTGAGCTCCTGGAACAGGTCGATGGAGGCAGCGAACAAGTCGGACAACACCCGGCGCCTGTACTTGAACGCCGCGCGGCTGTTCGTCGCCTGGCTGGCCACGCGCGACGACGCGCCAGACGAACCAGCCGGGATCAGCCGCGCGCACGTCGAACAGTTCCTGATCGACTTCCGCACCCTGCCGAGTGCTCGGCGACCCCAGGGCCGCAGTGCGGCTTACGCCAATCAGGCATACCGTGCGCTTCAGCAGCTCTTCGCCTGGCTGGTGGACGAAGGAGAGATCGGCCGGTCACCCATCGAACGGATGCAA
>NZ_CAAAFO010000008.1:0-5568 GCF_900634715.1 Candidatus Protofrankia californiensis
CGGCGATGCGGCGATCCGGTGGCGCTGGATGCGGCGGTCGCGCTCGTCGACAGGGGGAGCATCTCGGACGGCCGAAGGGGGCGGACCGGGCCTGCCGGTTCGGTCCTATCGGCCCGTCCGACGTGCCGATCCTGCCTGCCGTGGGCTGGGCCTGTGCCACGCCGCGCTGAGCCCGGCGCCGGTTACGGCTATGGTTTCGCCCATGTCAGTAAAGAAGGCGGTGATTCCGGCTGCGGGCCTTGGCACCCGGTTCCTGCCGGCGACCAAGTCCCTGCCCAAGGAGATGCTGCCGGTCGTCGACCGACCGGCCATCGAGTATGTGGTGGAGGAGGCTTCTCGCGCCGGTCTGCGAGACGTCCTTCTTGTTACGAGCCGTACCAAGAAGGCGGTAGAGGACCATTTCGACCGGGAGACCGAGCTCGAGGCCGCCCTGGAACGCAAGGGTGACACGACCCGGCTGGAACGAATCCGCGCGTCGGCCGCGCTTGCCGAGGTGCATTCGGTCCGGCAGCAGGCGCCGCGGGGGCTCGGCCATGCCGTGTTGTGTGCGGCCGGGCACGTGGGCGACGAGCCCTTCGCGGTTCTGCTCGGCGACGACCTGATCGACGAGCGCGATCCGCTGCTGGTGGAGATGCTCGCCGTACAGGAGCGCTTCGGCGGGAGCGTCGTCGGCCTCATGGAGGTACCCGAAGATCTTGTTTCGCTGTACGGGGTGGCGACGGTCGACCCGGCGGCCGTCGGGTCGGCGGGGGAGCGTTACCAGACCGTCCGCATCCGGGATCTTGTGGAGAAGCCCCCGGTCGACGAGGCGCCCAGCAATTTCGCGATCATCGGCCGGTACATCCTGTCGCCGTCGATTTTCGACGTGCTGAGGCGGACGCCGCCCGGCCGCGGGAACGAGATCCAGCTCACCGACGCCCTGCGGACGCTGGCTCATCTCGGCGACGATGCCGCCGAGCCCGTCCACGGGGTGGTCTTCACCGGACGCCGGTACGACACCGGTGACCGGGTGGACTACCTCAAGGCCGTGATCCGGCTCGCGTGCGAGCGGCCGGACATCGGCGCGGAGCTGTACCCGTGGTTGGAGGAGTACGTCTCTTCCGGAGGCCCCAAGGCCGAGCCCGGCCTGTGACAGTCATGGTGGGTGGCGAGCCCGGCGGCGTGGAGGCGATCGGTGTGAGGCGATCGACGTGAAGTCGGTGGACGCGCACATCGCCGACATCCTCGCCGCCGTCAGCCTGTTACCCCCACGGCTGCTGCCACTCGGGTCCGCCCACGGCTGCGTACTCGCCGCCGACCTGCACGCAGGTGTCGCCCTTCCCGGGTTCGACAACTCGGCCATGGACGGCTACGCCCTGCACGTCGCGGACGTCGCCGGCGCCAGCCCCGACCACCCGGTGACCCTGCCGGTCACCGGGGACATCCCGGCCGCGCCGGGTACACCGGCGCCGGTGGCGCGCGGTACCGCCGCCCGGATCATGACGGGGGCGCCGTTCCCGCCCGGCGCCGACACCGTCGTCCAGGTCGAATGGACCGACGGCCGGATGGACCAGGTCACGGTGGTGCGCGCACCCGCGCCCGGTCAGAACATCCGGTGGGCCGGCGAGGACGTGGCCGCCGGCGATCTGGTCCTGCCCGCCGGACGGTTGCTCGGCGCGGCCCAGATCGGCCTGCTCGCGGCGCTGAACGTGGCAGCACCGACCGTCCATCCCCGTCCCCGGGTGGCGGTCCTCTCGACCGGCAGCGAGCTGGTAGAGGTCGGTGGGACGCTCGGCCCCGGGCAGATCGTCGACTCCAACAGCCATGCGGTGGCGGCGGCGGCGCGGGAGGCGGGCGCGGAGGTCCGGCGGCTTGCCGGCGTTCCCGACTCCCCGGATGCGTTCGCCGCGTTGCTGACTGATGTCCTCGCCGATGCCGACGCGGTGATCACCACCGGTGGGGTGAGCGTGGGCGCCTTCGACGTGGTGAAGCAGGTCCTCGCCGCCACGGGGGAGGTCCGCTTCGAGCGCCTCGCCATGCGGCCCGGGATGCCGCAGGGGTTCGGGGTGCTCGGCGGTGTGCCGGTGTTCACGCTGCCCGGTAACCCGGTCAGCGCCCTGGTGTCGTTCGAGCTGTTCGTCCGACCGGCGTTGCGGCGGATGCGGGGGCTTGCGTCCGTGCACCGTCCGACGCTGGTCGTCAGGACGGCCCAGCAGCTGCGAGCGTCCCCGGGCCGGCGTTCGTACCTGCGGGTCCGGCTTACCGGCGCCGGCGACGGACGGCCGCCCGTGGCGCATCTCGCCGGCGGTCAGGGTGCCCACCAGATGTCGGCCCTGGCGGTCGCGGACGCGCTGGTGATCGTCCCGGAGGGCGGTGCCGACGTGCCGGCCGGTCGGGAGCTGACCGCGCTGCTGCTCGGCGACGAGACGGTGGCGAGCCAGGCCGGCGGCGCGGTGCCGGCGGGCCCGATCGGCGGTGTGCCGCCGGCTGACCGGGCCCGGACGGAGGCGGGTGCGTGACCGAGCCGAAGCTGACCCACGTGGACGCCACCGGCGCCGCGCGGATGGTCGACGTCTCCGCCAAGGACGTGACCACGCGGACGGCGACGGCCCGCGGCTGCCTGCGGGTGACCCCTGCCGTCATCGACCTGCTCCGCGGCGCCGGCATGCCCAAGGGGGATGCTCTCGGGGTGGCCAGGGTGGCGGGCATCATGGGCGCCAAGCGCACGTCCGAGCTCATCCCGCTGTGCCATCCGATCGCGCTGTCGGGGGTCCGGGTCGACGTCGATGTTCACGATCATGGAATTGAGATCACCGCGACCACCCGGACGACGGACCGCACCGGCGTGGAGATGGAGGCGTTGACCGCGGTCGCGGTGGCGGGGCTCGCATTGCACGACATGGTCAAGGCGGTCGATCCGACCGCGACGCTCACCGATGTCCGGCTGCTCGCGAAGACCGGTGGACGTTCGGGTGACTGGCAGCGCCACGCGGCTCCCGCCTCGACGGACACGGGAGCGTCACGGTGAGCCATGTACCGACGACACCAGCCGGGTCGCCGGGAGTACCCATCGGGTCGCCGGGCGTGCCGGCTGGAGCCCGCGCTCGGGTGATCACTGTTTCGGACCGCGTGTACGCCGGCGGGTACGCCGACAGTTCCGGGCCGCTGGCCGCCGGGGCGCTCGGCCGGATCGGATTCGTCGTCGACGACGTGGTCGTCGTCCCGGACGAGTCCGATGCGATCGTGACCGCGCTGAAGGCGGCGGTGAGCGCTGGGGTCCATCTGGTCGTCACCACTGGCGGTACCGGCCTCGCGCCCAGGGACGTCACGCCGGAGGCGACCCGGCTGGTGATCGACCGCGAGGTGCCCGGACTTGCCGAGGCTCTGCGGGCGGCCGGCCGGGCGAAGGTCCCGACAGCGGTTCTCTCCCGCGGGATCGCCGGCGTGCGGGGCGGGACGCTGGTGGTGAACCTGCCTGGCTCCACCGGTGGCGTCGCCGACGGCGTGACCGTGCTTGCCGGAGTGGTCGGGCACGCCGTCGCGCAGATAAGGGGCGGCGGGGATCACGGTCGCACCGACTTCCGCGACGACGATCACGATCATGTCGGTCCTCCCGGTCGGGTCATCGCCGATCGCGCTCACGGTGGCGGCGCGCACAGCGGAGGCGCTGGTGGCGCGCACGGTACTGGTGGCGCGGAGGATGGCGGCCGAGGGCCGAGGAAGATGGGATGAAGGCACCTGGGTGGCCGGTGAGTCTTACGGACGGGCCGGTGGGCGTGCGTCCTCTGCGGCTGCGCGAGGCCGTCACCTGGGTCGATCTTCGGGTGCGTAACGGTGACTGGCTCGCGCCGTGGGAGGCGACGCCGAAGGCGCTGCCCGTCACCGAGGATGCGTGGGCGCAGCGTCAGACCATCGGGGTGTACACCCAGATGGTGCGGCGGCTGCGCCGGCATGCGCGTCTTGGCCAGGCTCTGCCATTTGCCGTGACGTTCGAGGGGCGGCTGGTAGGGCAGATCACTGTCTCCACGATCGTCCGTGGCGCACTGAACAGTGGCCATGTCGGCTATTGGGTTGACCGTATGTATGCCGGCCGCGGGATAACCCCCACCGCATTGGCGCTGGTGGTGGATCACTCTTTCACCGCCGTGGCGCTCCACCGGGTGGAGGCGCACGTCCGTCCGGAGAACACCGCGAGCCGGCGGGTGGTGGAAAAGCTGGGGTTCCGAGAGGAGGGGTTCCACCGGCGCTATCTGGCGATCGGTGGGGCTTACCGGGACCACATCAGCTACGCCCTTACCGTGGAGGACGCCCCGGAAGGGTTGCTGAACCGCTGGCACAGCGTCCGCGCTCCACATAGATGAGATCAACTGCGCTCACTCTGCCTTAACGGAGAGTAGTCAAGCATCTACTTTTAGATGTGATGCCGGCCACATGCTGGGACTGTTGTCATGGTTTGTCTGTCCGTTAAGATCCTTTTGTGGTGCAGGAGTCGCTGTTTCGTGATGTTGATCGGTCCGGCTGGTTTTTTTCTACGTCGATTCAGTTACTAAGCGTGAACGTGATGTGGATCGTGATGCTGCGACACGCGCTCTTCGGGTCGGTGACCGGACGGTATTCCCTCACTAGCGTTCCTCGAAGCGCCTGGGGATAGGGGTGTCGCAAGCTGCGACGTCCCTATCCTCTCGGCGGTGCGAACGCCCCATGATCGAGCCGCCGGAGTCCCTCGTATTTCGGCCCAGTCGACATGCGAGGTCCGGGCTCGCCAATGTCATCTTCGATATCCGAGTCGGCAGGAAGGCCACCGTCCATGGTCAACTCGCCTGTGCGGCAGTCTGCGCCGCCTGAGGCTCGTACGGGCGGTTCGCGGTTCGCGGTTCGGTGCCGCCTTCCAAACACGCGGTCATGAGCGCGCTCATCTGGCTCGCGATCGTCGCGGTCTGGGGGTTCGTGCTTATCCCGATGTGGGTGAGGCATCATGACAGCACGCTGGAACAGCGATCGGCGGAACGTTTCACTACGGCGATGCGAGTCCTGTCACGCCGAGGGGCGTCGCGGCTGGACAGGGAGTTCGCGATGCGACCGGTTGCTTCTTCTGGCCCGGGTGAAGGCGAGCCGATCCGGACGTCCGGGCTGACCCGCCCCCCCACGTCGGCGGAGACGGTGCACGGGTCCGGCAAGACCGTCGGCGGCGGGTGGCGTGGTGTTCCAGTGGCTCGTTCCCCGGCTCCCACGGCCCGTCCGCCGGCCGCCAGTGGCACGAACGCCGACCGGCGGGCCCTGATCCGGCTACGCCGGCGGCGACTGTTCGTCCTGCTGGCCGCGGTTCCGGTAACCGCGCTGCTCGCCGGACTATTGGGAGGAGTGTGGCTCCTCGTCCAGGGGCTGGCGGACGCGAGCCTTGTCGGCTATGCGGTGCACCTGCGCAGGGTGGCTCAGGCCGACCGGCGGCTGCGTGCCTCCCGCTTCGCGCTGGACCGGCGGATCGCTGCCGAGCGGGCCGTTCGGTACGGCCATCGGGCATCCGGCCCCGGTGTTGGCGCCGTCGGCGGTGTGGCCGGGCCCTGGGCGTCCGGTAGCGAACCGTTCCGG
>NZ_CAAAFO010000008.1:6111-7344 GCF_900634715.1 Candidatus Protofrankia californiensis
CCACGGCAGGATCCTCTACGGTAGGCGCCACCGGCGACTCCGGGTATGCACATGCCGGTCTCGACGACGTCGAGTTTGTCGCCGAGGACTTTGTTGCCGATACCGACAGCGACGGGTTTACCGACCCCGGTGGGGCCGACGACGAGCAGAATCCCGGCCAGGCGCCCGGGTCGGCGGGCGGTTCCCGCCCGGCTGCCCGGGCGGGAACCCGTCCGAACACGTCCAGGCCGGGGAGGGTACAGGTCAACCCACCGGGGACGCACGGTGGTCTCACCGCGGGTCCGGCGCCGGTATCCGGCTCGCAGCAGCCCATGCCGGGAAGCGAGGATCCGGACGAGGTCGACGAGCTGCTGCGCCGGCACGCGGTCGGAAGCTGACCGTCGATCTCGCAGCCTCCCCCCCCAGGTGTTGAGGGCCTGCTGAGGGCCTGCTGAGGGCCTGCCGCTGCTCCAACGCTGGGCCAGTAAGTGCTGCCCCGCTCAGGCCGTCACGAGGACGCCCTTGTCCGGGGCGTCCTCGTGACGGCCGTGAGGTTGCTGCTATCGGTGGTTGCGCGATCCGCGGATGCCCTCGTGCCGTGCATCCGCCGGACACATGGAAAAATCGGGACCATGACAGGTTGTCGATGATCGTCGTCTTCGGCGGGGTGCAGATCGACAGCCGTGATACCGACCCGCCGCGGTTTCGCGCGCGTGACGTTCCCGACGTCGAACGTCGAGCCGCCGGTGCGCTTGACGCGCTGCGTCCACGGCTACTGGTCGGTGCGGCAGCGTCCGGGGCCGATCTGGTGGTGCTGGCAGCCGCGCGGTCGAAGGGGTTTGCCATACGAGTGGTGCTGCCCTTCGATGTGCGTACGTTCAAGCGAACGTCGGTCGAGGACCGCGGGCCGCAGTGGTGCCTCCGGTATGACCAGCTGATCGGCTCGCTGAAACCGGACGAGCTGGAGATTCTCGACGAGGTCCAGGACGCCGGGGTCTACCACCGGACGAACACGCGCCTGCTTGAGCGCGCGGCGCAGCTGCGGCGTACACCTGATGAGGAGATCGTCGCGCTGGTGCTGCGTCCGGTCGTTTCACATCGGGCATCAGTGACCGACGACCTTGTCGACAAGGCCAGGCAGGCGGGCCTGCGGGTCATGGAGGTGCCAACCCTCGGCTGAGGCTCACGCGGCTGAGGCTCACGCGCGCATGGTCCGGCGGCCAAGCAGCCGGATACCCGCCGGGCAAGTCGGAC
>NZ_CAAAFO010000008.1:7687-8936 GCF_900634715.1 Candidatus Protofrankia californiensis
CCAGATGGTCGGTACGAGCAGCTGTCAAGCTGTGCCGGACCGTCGTAGATCATATGGACTGGCGTCGGGGTGTGCTGTGCATAATAGCTTCGTGACCATGTGCGCGCCGCGGCTTCCCGAGCTGATTGCCGGGGTCGTCACGCGCACGAACACGGGATGCTGTTGTCCGCGCCCTCGCGTGCGCTGACGTCCGCTTTCTCGTTCTGACGTCCCTGACCGCGTTTGTGTCACCGGTCATGCGCGCGAGGGCTCATTAGTCGGAGAAGTCCAGTCGGTTTCGGGAAGGTCTGCTCACTCAGGCCATAATGGCCTGATCCGATCTCTATGGTCGTCCTTGCCCGATGTGCTCCAGCATACGACGCGGTTGCTGTGAGCCGGGCCTGCCGGCATCACGGACGTCTCCCGGTTACTTGTTCCGCCGCCTGTCATCGCCAACGTGAGCGCAAAGGGGCGTCACAGTGAGTTATGGCCATCGCGGTCAGCGGTACGGGATGTCCGGCGATCCCGGTCCCCGGGAGCCGACGTTCGAGGAGTGGACTGCGAGCCTGCGGGCCGCGGGATTCCAGTTGTGCCCTCGTAGCTGCGCCGTACCGGTGGAACTGCGCGGACTGCGTCCGGACGGGTTCGGGTTCCATCTGCGGTGTCGCGGAGTGCGGGTGAAACTGTCGCTGTTTCGCCCCGGGCGTGCGATGTGGCAGCTTCCGTTCTGGGATCCGCAGTGGGTCCCGGAGGAGGGCCTGTCGCTCTGGGCGAACTATCCGATGGACCACCCCTCGCTCGGACACCGGCCCTTCGGGCACCCGGCTCCCTCCGGCCTGAATACGGATGATGGTACACACACCGGAAATCCAATGAATAATAGCTATATTCCCAACAGTGTCCGTATGGTGTTCGACCATGGGGAGGCGCCGGATCACCAGGTTGTCTTCGACGGCGGGCAGGAATGCGGCTGGCGTGGCCACGAGGCGGGACTCCTACGGCCCGCGGCTGCGGCAACGTTCTTCGCCCGGCTGATGCGCGAGGCGGATCCGGCTACCGATCTTGGCTCGGCCCTGTTGGTGCCCAGGGCACGGGTGGGTGAGCCGATCCCGATGCAGGCCGCGGTGGAGTAGAAGCTACTCAGTAGGGGCCGTCTGCCACACCCGTCCGGTCTGCTGTAAGCTTCAAGAGCTCCAGGGGGTGTAGCTCAGCCTGGTAGAGCGCCTCCCTCGCACGGAGGAGGCCAGGGGTTCGAGTCCCCTCACCTCCA
>NZ_CAAAFO010000008.1:9028-22592 GCF_900634715.1 Candidatus Protofrankia californiensis
CGGGCTTTCTCGGCGTGCTCGCTGAACTACGTTCAGCTTCGCCGTTGGCCGCGATGTCTGCCCGGGGGGGGCGACCCCCCGGACCCCCCGATGCCGAGCTTCGCTCGGCCGGGCGGGTTCGAGGGTCCACACGTATCCGCAAGTCAAGGCCTTGATCAGGTTAGTCTGATCAAGGCTTTTGATCATTTTTCCGTCATTCGTCCGTGGGATCGGGTGGCAGGGAGCGGTACCCCTCAGGACCAGCTGGTGGTGATCCTCACCACCAGGCATGTGTTGCGGGCGTTCTCACCTTGGGCGAGAGCAGTACTTGAACAGGCGTCAGCCGTACTCGTCCGGGGTGCATGATAGTGATCGAATAGGAGTAACTGGGTGTGGTAGGTGGCGCTGATTCTCCGGCGGTAGGTGGTGCGGTCACGCCGAGACCAGTCCCACCTTTACGATCTTTCATGTCTGGCTCGGGATCGATGCGTTCGGTGGAAGGGCCGGTCGCAATGATGACGGCATGGGGGAATCTCGGACACGACGCACCGGCCTGATCACGCTGCTGCTACTGGTCGCGTCGACCGGCGCCACGGGTGTGGTGGCCTGGTTACTGCGGCCGGATTCGGCGATCGCCTGGGTCGGGGTGGTGGGCGGTGTCGTGGGCCCGGCAGGGCTGTGGCTGACCTGGACGTCCTACCGGGACGACCGGGCCGACGCAGCTACCGGCCTGACCTTGGAGCAGGTCGCCGATCAGATCGCGGCCGCGGTCCGCCGTCAGTGGACGGCCGAGGCGGAGCTGCGCCGGCTCAACGATCCGTACGCGTTGCCGGTGCGCTGGCAGCCGGCGGATCCCGGGATGGTCGAGGACTGGGCGGCGCTGGTCCGGCTCGCGACCGCGGGCGGTGCCGGGTGGCCGTCCCCACCGCCGGTGGGGCGGTGGGCGGCCGGCCCGGCCGGGCCGGCCGGAGGCGCCGGCGACCTGGTCGAGGTGCTCGACCGGGTGCCCACCGGCCGGCTGGTCGTGCTCGGCGAGCCGGGAGCCGGCAAGACGATCATGCTCGTGCGTCTGGTGTGGTGGACCTATTACCACCAGGCTTTGAGGGTCTTGTAGGGCGACCGCCACGGGGCCAGCTGTGCGGCAACCACCGCGAAACCCCATTGGGGAGGGGGAGGAGCCTGAGGATCGACGAGGCTAGGGAGCCAAGCGTTGAAGAGGAGGCCGAGCGGTACCACAGCGGCGAGGAAGATGGCCGCCGCCGCGATGGCTACCAACCATCCCGCCCAGGCGTAGCCGTTCGCGTTGGTCGCCGGCTGATGGCGCACTAACTGCCAGACGATCTCCGACGTTGCCACGCCGCTGATGCCGACGACCAGCAGGCTGAGAAGGAACGTCGGGACCCCGACCGACGCGAGTGCCTGGCGCTTCATCGCTTCCGGATCGCCTGCCCTCACAGCGCGCGAGGTGTAGCGATAGCCGAACCAGATGACGGCGCCGATAACCATGAAGCAGATGACAACGAGCAGAACCGCTCCGATGCCGTTGCCCACGACGGACCAGAAAGAGGAGTGTCAGGGGATCTTGATCGGTAATCTCCAGAGTAAGGCCGTGACCTGCAGAGACGCTTGAACATCGCTGTCCGTTACACCGTTTCTTGGGCAGACCCAACGTGCACATTGCGATCATCTCGAGGGCCGGGTCAGGGAGTGGGGTGATGGGCGAGGACCGTGTCCGGGGAGTCGACCCAGAGCTCATGCTGGTCCGCCGTGACGGTGAGCCCGAGCCGGGCCGGGCCGGGACGGCCTGCGCGGGTCCACCGGCGGTAGGCGTCCTCGACGGTGGCCCACAGATTCCGGGGGCCGGCGTAGCGGACGGGATGAGGACTGCCGGGTGTGCTGGCGGGGTGGACCTCGGCCCAGGAACCGTCCGATTCCTCCAGGACGCGTCGGTGCCCGTCGGGTTGGCGGACGAATCCCCGCGCGGAGGGAAACCGCAGGTGCAGGACCAGCCGGAAGCCGGGGTGGTCGAAGGCCGCCAGGTCGATGGTGCTGTGTGTGTGGCGGGTGCCGCGCACGTCGATGGTCACGGAGAGGTTGTGGCCGGCGCGCAGTGGATAGTCGGGGTCTATCCGCATGGGCATGAAGTTGCCCGGGTGGGCGGCGAACCGGCCGGAGAGCACGCCGGGCCGGTCGTGGTTGAGCAGGGCGATCCGGCCGCCGGCGTCACCGCGCAGGTCCACCTGCAGGAGACCGCCGGGACGGAGCTGGTCGATCCAGGCGGTCGGGACGAGTGGGGCGGAGACGGTGGTGATGATCCGGTCGTAGGGGGCGGGGGCGGGCATGCCGTCGGCGCCGTCACCGGTCGCCAGGGCTGGGTGGTAGCCGATCGCGGCGAGCCGTCGCCGGGCGGCGTCGATGAGGCCGGGGTGCAGGTCGATGCTGGCGATGGCGCGGTCGCCGAGGCGGGCGCACAGCAGCGCGGCGGTGTAGCCGGTGCCGGTACCGATCTCCAGGACGCGCATGCCGGCGGCCACGTCGAGGTCGGTGAGCATCCGGACCAGCAGACTCGGCAGCGTGGAGGAGCTCGTGGGCCGGCACAGCGTCCCACCGCCGACATCGTCGGGTAGCTGGACACGGGTGATCTGGGTGACCAGGGTCTCGTCGGCGTACACCGCGGCCAGCCAGCGGTCCCGCTGAGCCGGGTCGGCGCCGTCGACGAGGACATCCTTGGGCGGGCATGGGCCGGCGGATCCCTGCCACGGGCAGAAACGCGGGACGAGAACATGGCGGGGTACGGCGCGCACCGCATCCAACCACTGCCGGTCCGGATCCGGGACGACCGCCGCCACGGCATCGGCCAGGTCACGGGCCCGCCGTGGCCAGTCCGGCACCGCGTCGGCCGCCACGTCGCGATCGGTCGGGGTCTCCTGGAACACTCGGGTCATCCGTTATGCCCCGCTCCGGTGAGAGCGTCCGCGATGGCGCCTGCGACCGGCAGGCCGGTGATCTCCTCGAGCCAGCTCCATTGACCGTTCGGATTGCATTCCAGGAAATACCAGTCACCGGTCGGAGTCACGGTGAAGTCGAAAGCGCCGAACATCAGCCCGAACTGGTCGAGGTAACACCGGACGCCATCCTGGACATCGGTCGGCGTGTCGATCGCCTGGTATGTCAGGGAGTCGTAGTCCGCGCGCCAGTCCGTGTGCGCGGCAGCGGAATCTGCGTGTATCGCCACGGAGAAACACCGGTTGCCGACTGCGGTCAGCCGGACGTCATGGGCCTTCGGTATCCACTCCTGGAACAGGTGTGCGGTCGAGGCCACCGGCCCCTCGTCCAGGGCAGCAGAATCCACCACCGTGGTGTAGATGAGCCGGACCTGCCCGTCCTCGGCGACGACTCCAGTGCTCAGCGGCTTGTACACCATGGGTCCGTCCAACGAGGCGGCGAACTTCGCCGTATGGACCGCCGAATTGCTTATCAAGGTGCGCGGGGTACGCAGCCCACTGCGTGCCGCGGTCTGCAGCTGCAGAGGCTTATACTCCGCCAGGCTGATACGTGACGGATGGTTGACCCACGGGCCCGGCAGGGATATCAGCACGCCGCCGAAACCGTACCGGGCTTCTGCGGCGGCGAACCGCCGTTCGGCTGCTGTGAGCGTCTCCGGCAGTGTGAACGGCCCCGGCCGGCGATAGTAGATGCCGCCCACCTGGCCCAGATCCACAGCATGCGCGCCGCGTTGGAGGTATCCCCTCCACCTCTCTTCCAGCGACACGCCGATTTCCAGCGACTGCGGGAACTCGGCGATATCGAACCGAAATACTGCTACAGACCTTCTTTCCAGCGCGTCGACGACGAGGTCGGCGGTTGCGTCGTTCGGAGCGGTGACGACCAGAACAACGCAGTCTCGTGGATCAGTCATAGACGACTTCGGTGTAACTGTCGGGTTCGTATCCTTCACCGGCACCGTCGCGTGTGACAGTTTCGTGCGTTGCTTTGGTCACCGTCTTCCGCGTGGGTTTGCGGGAATGCTTCCCGTCCTTGTCCCCTGCCGCCTCGACAACCGACGCGGATATTGCATATCCCATCCCGAAGGGGCGGGTCCGCGGCGGTCCGGGTGGTTCCCGGTTCGGTGCCACGCGGCCACCCGGTGGGTACAGCGGCAACCTGCTCGCAGGCGGAACCAGGGGATCATCCGGGAGCATGCCGTCGCCGAGCGCCACAGGACCTCCTACACGCACCACCAAAGACCAGCGATCAACACGATAATCCGGCGGGATGATCATAGGGCGCGTAAAACCGGTGACCCATAGCTGTTGGGATGGTCGCGGACGAGAACGACGCTGTGATCGCGCTGGCTCGGCTGACCAGTCATCAGAGGTACTTCCTCCTAGTCTGTCTACCAATGTGCCTTGTCACCCTGTAGCGACTGGCAAGGAGCCGAACCGACAAAAAATCTTCGGATGTGCCTCCAGATACTAGATCCGAAGTTGGTGGAATGGATATTCCGCCGTGCCGTCACCAGGTATCCGGCCGCTTGGATTGCGGCTGATGGCAGCTTCCTTGTCGAACGGTCGAACGGGAAAAGATGATCAATTTCAACACCCTGCCGGCCAACTGCGTCATCTTCCACAACGCTCTGGACATCTACCTCCTGGGTTGCTGCGCCGACTCCAGCGGATCGTCCGATTAGTGGGGCGATGATGCTAGGAGGGCCTGCAGGTCCTGGTGATTGGCGGCCAGGAAGTCCTCGAAGGTGCGCGCAGGGCGGCCTGTGAGATCTTGGACCGCCGATGTCGTCGTGGCCAGAGAGCCGCTCGCCACCTCCTTGAGAAGGATGGCGACATCTTCGGCGAATCGGGGTGGCAGGCCCTGAGATTTCAAGGTGGCGGCCAATTCCTCCGAGGGCAGATCCACATAGCGCACGGTCCGCCCCAGCGCGGCGGAGAGCTTGTCGGCGATCTGAGCGTGGGTGAGGGCCTGCGGTCCGGTGAGGACGAATATCTCGCCGTTGCCGTACGGGCCTGTCAGCAGCGTGGCAGCGCAGGCTGCGATGTCCTCACAGTCGATGTAGGAGACCGGAGCATCCGCGTAGGAGCCGACCAGGTCCCCGCCGACGGTGAAGGAACCGGCCCCGGTGATGAAGTTCTGCATGAAGCTGCTCGGCTGCAGGAGTGACCAGCCAAGGCCCGATGCCTTCAGGTACTGCTCGATCTGCCAGTGTGCGCCTTCGGCGAGCCGTCCGCCCTCGTGGGCGTGCCAGACCGACACCTTCACGATCCTTGCGACGCCGGCCTTCCTCGCCGCATCGATGACCGCCTTCTGCTGGCGGATCATCGGCTGTTCCCCCTCCACCGGGTGCGCACCGGCGCCGTTGAGGAACAGGCGGTCGACCCCTTCCAGGGCCGCAACGATCGATCCAGGGTCGTCGAAGTCGCCGACGGCGAAGTCGCAGCCCAGCACGCGGCCCTTGGCCTCGT
Organism: Candidatus Protofrankia californiensis; assembly: GCF_900634715.1. Classification (GTDB taxonomy): domain Bacteria; phylum Actinomycetota; class Actinomycetes; order Frankiales; family Frankiaceae; genus Protofrankia; species Protofrankia californiensis. The sequence goes on from NZ_CAAAFO010000008.1 coordinate 14,485, forward strand.
CGCGGACCAGCGCCTTGAACGCGGCGCCGTCCTTCTGGAGCCGGCGCACGAGGGGTCTTCCGATGGAGCCGGTGGCACCGGCCACCAAGATCACTTTTACCTCCTGGCGGTAGGGTAGGGCCCACCCGATAATCTGAGTGAGCCTCAGGAAAACTATCCTGAGGATGCCTCGATTAGCAAGGAGGGCCGATGACCGATTCCCGGCGACGCCTGCGCGCCGACGCGCAGCGTAACCACGACCGGCTTTTGGTCGAGGCCGACGCGGCGTTCCGCGAGCAGGGAACGAACGCCTCGCTGGAGGGCATCGCCCGCCGGGCCGGCGTGGCGATCGGCACGCTCTATGCGCACTTCCCCACCCGTCGCTCCCTCATCGGCGCGCTGTTGCGCCAGCGCAACAACACAGTGTTCGACCGCGGCGAGGAACTGCTCGCCCATCCTTCGGCAGCGGTGGCGCTCACCGCGTGGGTGCGTGCAGTCATCGAACACGCCGCCGCCTACCAGGGACTTGCCGCCATGCTGGCCGAGGGCGTTGACGACCAGGCCTCCGAGCTCCACCAATCATGCGTCCAGATGACCGACATCGGCGACCGACTGATCGTCAAGGCCCGCGAGGCCGGCGCCCTCCGCCAGGACGCCACGGGCACCGACATCTTCGCGTTGATGAACGCCGCCGCCTGGATCTCCGAGCAGATGTCCAAGGAACAGGCCGACCGGCTCGTGGACCTCACCATGGGTGGACTTCTCACAGCGACAACCTGAAAGCCGGATGCAACGACAGGCCGGCCCGCGTCGTGCCCAAGGACGGCGCGATCGAATACGTGCACCGGCAGACCGGCACCGCCCGCTGCTCCGCCTGTTGGCCGGCCGCACCACAGGCCGGTCTTCCTGCCCGACCGGCGCGCCCCGACCTCCGGACGCCGCGACCCGCGGCCGCCGACATCGTTAGGTGTGCCGGTAGGGGTTCCTCAACTGGGACTACCCCAGGGCGATTGGAGGGGCACCCATGCGATAACGGTGGTGGCGTCGTGTTGTGACAGGTCGCCGCCTGCCGCGGTGAGCAGACGCTGGGCGGGAATGTTGTCGATGTGCGTGCTCGCGACGAGACGCTGGGCGCCGTCGGCCCGGGCGGCCTCCAGTAGGTGCCGAAGTACCGCGGCGCCTACTCCGCAGCCGCGGAGTGAGCGTCCGATCCACACGCCTGCCTCGACCGTGTCGGTCTCCTTGTGCGGGGCGAGACGAGCGGCTCCCACTACCGTTTCCCTGACGACGATGGCGTAGGTGGTCTCGACGGGCTCGTCGGACAGCGAACGCAGCCGGTGGAACCGTAGGAACGCCTGCCGGCGGAGTGCGGTCCATCCGGATGGTCCTTCGACCGGTGGCATTACTTCCCGCGGGTCGGCATCGGCGACGGCCGCAGCCAGCAGAGCCTGCAGCAGCTCCTCGTCGAGTGGCCGCAGCGTCACACGGTCGATGCCCATAGTCGCACTCTGCCCTACCGGAACGCCCATCCCCAAAAGCTTCTCTCGTGGCCGAGCCTCAACTCTTCCTGATCGGGAATGTTCTCGTGTCCCATGACAGGCGTTTGGGCCCATGTCATCTCACCCGTCGCAGAGGGACGCCGAACAGTTTCCTGATCAGAGGGGTCGCCCTGGTCAGCCGGGCCCCGAACAGGTCGGCACGGCTCAGGTTGGCGTCGATGAGAGTTCGCCCGCTCGCCTGCCGGTCCAGTCCCTGCGCCAGTTCCATCAGATGCGAATACGTGCCGGTTGGTGTCCTGTATGTACCGAGGCTACCCCGACGCTCCGTCGTGCCCGGGGCCGCCGTGGTCATCACCTGGGTCGACCCGTTCGACCGGTTCGGGGTCGCTGACGAAGAGGTTCCCGGGCAGGCCAGCGGCGGCCCGTAGCGGAGTCCACCGACGTGGTGTACGAAGAGCAACGATCTAGCGACTCGCCGGCCTTTCGTCGGCCGCGGGTGTGCTCTTCTTCGCAGCCTTCAGCGTCATCGCCCTCGGCTGCCTCTGGCTGATGGAACGTCTCAGCTTCTACGACTCCTGAGGAGGAGTCACGTGCTCGTGCTCGAACCACTACCGACCACCGTCGACGACGCCGACCACCCCGCCGACCGGCGACCCGCCACCCCGGGGCGACCACCGCCGATGGCGACGCCCGCCCACGTCGAAGGTGGTCGCGCACCTGGTGCTGGTCGTCATCGCCCTGTTCAGCGTCTTCCCGATCTACTGGATGTTCGTCACCGGCCTGCGGCCGACCGGCAGGGAGTTCCTGCAGACACCGGTGCCATTGCCCGCGTCGCTGCACAACCTCCGCTACGTACTCGACACCCTCCCGGCCAGGTTCTTACGCGCGTAGCGCAGCCACCGGGCTTCCGAGCGATGGCCGAGCAGGGCCTGTGCGACGGCGAGGCAGACGAGTTCGGAGTCGGTCAGCCGTGGCGGTCTGCCCAGCCACCGGGTCCCACCGGTCCGTGCGATCCGATCATCGATTTGTACGTACAGTGCGGTCAGGAGGGTGTCCAGGTCTGTCGTCACACGCCGATCTTGGGTACCCTCTCCGCATGTCCGCACCTTGACCCGGACTTCGGACTTACTCGTCTATTGTCATCTGCGATCAGTCCATAAGCATGAGAAATGATTGCTGACGGGGACTACCCCGACGAAATTCCTTCCATCTATCCTGGACCGGTCGGCCCCGTTCGCTCCCTTGGCGGCCGAGACGAAGGAGCCGTTTTGACTCCCGTCCGGAAGCATGTCCTTCCTGGGTAGGCTGGAGAGGACGAAATGCTGAGTATCACGACCTACGCCAGCACCCGCATCGCACGATCGCCCGTGGAAGTGTGGGACTATGTGACGACCCCGGCCAACTGGGTGGGGGCGCATCCCGTGGCCAAAGCGGTTCGGGGTGACGTCCACCGCCCGGCGCCGGCAGGTGCGAGGTGGACAGAAGTCGTCGAGGTCGGCGGAGAGATCGTGGAACTCGAGTGGACCGCCGCAACCGTCGATACCAGTGAGGCGGAGTGGCTCTGGCGAATCGAGGCGGACCCGTCCCTGACCTCTGACCCCGCCGACGGAAGGGTTCACGTCGGCATCACCTACACCTTTCTCGCGGACGGCGATTGCACCGTGTTCGGCCGCACTGTGGACGTGCGCTACTCGGGCGGAGCCTCGATCCCGCTTCGCTACCGGGACGCGTGGACCGACGAGAGCGCCGACATCCACTATCTGGATACGATCAAACGGGCGCTGGAAGAGGGGTGAAGCCGAGATAGCTGCCTCCGTGAAAGGCGTCGATCGCGCAACCGTGAAGGGCGTCAATCGTGAAAGATATCGATTGTCACCGTTATCGTCCCCGTGGATCAGGTGCTATGGAATGGACGTCCCGAGCACCTCGGTGATGACACGGACACGGCGGTGAGTTGAATTCCGAAGGAGCTCTTCGACCCGGCTGGCCTCCTCGTCCGCTTCCGCGCCGCCAGGCCGCCGCTACACCGATGAGGAAAGTGGAATGGGACACGCACTTCACCATGCTCTCGAGCCGAGCGCGGAATACGACGTCGAGCTGACCGTGACCGCGGGTCGATGGCCGGACGGGTTAGCCGGCCACGCCTTCCTCATCGGCCCGGCTCAGCCGACCACCATCGACTTCATGTTCGCCGGACCAGGCATTCTCACGTACGTCGACCTGGCCACCAGACACTGGCGCACGACGCGGGTGGTCACCCCGGACCTGGCGATCCTGGCCGGTCTGGCCCGGACCTTGGCGCCGGCCGAGTTGGCGCGGCTGATGGTGGGCGCCCGGCCGGCCCTGACCAACGTGGCACCGCACTTCTTCGGAGACCGGTTGCTGCTCACCGGCCTCAGCCAACGGCCGGTCGAATTCGATCCGGTGACGCTGGAGTTCACCACTTTTCTGGGCGGGGTCAGCGAATATCCGGAGGTCGCCGCGCACCCCCTGTTCCCCGGGGTACGCACGGCGGCCCACCCCGTCGAGGACCTCGACGAGGGCTGTCTGTGGTGGTGCAACACCAACCTCCGCCCCCGGGGCAGCTCGACCACGGACGTCGAGGGACCGCTGTGGGTGGTGCGCTGGGATGGCCACGGCGAGATCGAGACCTGGTACGTCCCCGGGGCGCACCTGGTCCAGGGCGTGCACGAGGTGACGGTCACCGAGGACTACGTCATCTTCACCGAGATCGGGTTTCAGCCCGAACCGGGTAGCGTCGCCGGACGCAACCGCACCAAACCGCACCTCCCGTTCACCGACATCTATCTCGTCGCCAAGCGTGACCTCACCCACGGACGGCGAGGCCGCGCCGTGCCGGTGACCCACGTCCGGGTGCCGCGCGAGTCGTTCCACCATTTCGCCGACTACCGGCAGGATGGCGACGACGTGACGATGTACCTGGCGCATTCCAACGGCTGGGACCTCAACTACGCGCTCCGGGACACCGACCGGGTCTGGGGAACCGGCGAGGCGGTCGCCAAGGGGCTGCACGGTTTCGTGTCCGCACCGGTCGACGCGTCGCCGGTGGGCCGGTACGTCATCGACGGCCGTACCGGTGACGTCAAGGACAGCCGGTTGTTCCTCGATGCCACTCGCCACTGGGCCACCTTGCTGTACGGGCGGGACATGCGTTCCCCAGCGCTGGAACGGGGGCGCCACCTGTGGCAGGCGTACTGGGGATGCGACCCCGACATGCTGGTCACCGAAATCGTCGAGCTGTACCGGAAGCACCCGTACCGTGTCGTTCCGATCGAGCAACTGCCCGTGCGGGAGATACCTTCGTCGCTGGTCTGCCTCGACCTAGAGACGATGACGGAACAGTCGGCGTGGTCGTTCCCCGCCGGCACCGCCGGCGAGTCGCCGGTGTTCGTCCCCGACCCGGCCGGCGGTGACGGCTGGGTCGTCATCGTCGTGCACCACCCGGACCGGACCGAGCTGCAGGTCTTCGACGCCCTGGCGCTGGGAAAGGGACCGGTCGCCACCGCCACCGCGCCGGGGCTCAAACTGTCCGTCCAGTTCCATTCGGGGTACCTGCCGCACCTCCGCTCGCGTGACACCGGGTACCGACGTTCCTTCGCCGCCGACATCGGCGAAAGCTGGCGGGATCTGTCCGCCTCGGCGCGCGGCGTGGTCGGCGGCGTGCTCGAGCGGTATGCCTGACCGCGCCCACCACCCGCTGGCTGCCATCCACAACTGGAGCGCTACGCATGTATGACGTCATAGTTGTCGGGGCGCGCTGCGCCGGGTCGCCGGTGGCCATGCTCCTCGCGCGACGCGGCTACCGGGTTCTCGTCGTGGACCGGGGCGCCTTTCCGAGCGACACCGTGTCAACGCACTTCATCCACCAGACGGGCCTGGCCCGGCTCGACGCCTGGGGGTTGCTCGATCGGCTGCGGGCAACGGGGGTGCCGGCGGTTCGGCACATGCGCTTCTCCAACGCCGACGTCTACGCCGAGGGCTTCGCCGACCCGATCGAAGGTCTCGCAGAGGTCTACTGCCCACGCCGCACCGTCCTCGACAAGATACTGGTCGACGCCGCCCGCGAGGCCGGCGCGGAGGTCGTCGAGCGTTACACCGCCATGGATGTCCTCTTTTCCGAAGGCCGGGCCGTCGGTATTCGCGGCCGGCTGGATGACGGCACCGAACGGGAATTCCACGGTCGTGTCGTGGTGGGCGCGGACGGTCCCAACTCCACGGTGGCGGCGAAGGTCGACGCCGGGTTCTACCAGGTCGTTCCCGCAGCCGGCTTCGTCTACTACTCCTACTACTCCGGCCTTGACTGGGGATACCACCACCGGACCCGCGACGAGCAACAGTTCGCCACCTGCCCGACCAACGACGGCCTGCTGATGCTGGCGGTCATGCGCAAGCGGGATCGGTACCGTGAGTTCCGCGCGGACGTCGAAGCCAGCTTCCAGTCCGTGTTCGACCAGGTTGTACCCGAGCTCGGCGCGGATCTACGGGCCCACGGACGACGCGAGGAACCTTTCCGCGCGATACGGTACGCGGACAATTTCTACCGCCGGTCCCATGGGCCGGGGTGGGCTCTTGTCGGGGACGCGGGCTACCACAAGGATCCGCTGACCGGTTGGGGTATCACCGACGCCTTCACCTACGGCGAGCTGCTGGCGGACCAACTGCACCTCGGCCTGTCCGGCGAGCTCCCCATTGACGACGCGGTCGCCGAGTATGCCAAGCGCCGCGACGAGGCCAGCGCCGGGGTTTTCCAGCTCACCGTCACGATGGCCGCGCTCACCCTGCCGCCCTTCTTCTACTCCGTGCTCAAGGCCGTCAGTCAGAGCCCGGGCTACCTGAAGAAGTTCTTCGCAATGGTAGGCGGCGGGTACACCGGCGAGGAGTTCTTCGCCCCGCACAACCTGGCAGAACTCTACGAAGAGGTCGGCACGCCGCCGGCGAGCCGCATTCTCACGGCCTCCGGCGTTGCGCACTGACCACAGGTCGATAAGACGCCACGTCTGCGGGCCGGGAATTCCCGGCCCGCAATCCCGCGGGAACGTGACGTCGCCGTCATTTTGAGCGCCGGAACCGATATGTGGACCCGGCACGGACAGCCTCGGAGAGAACGTGGAGTACGATCCCTTTTCGCCAGCCCTGGCCGAGGACCCTTACCCGACCTACCGCTGGCTGCGTGACAACGCCCCGGTGTACCGCAATGTCGAACGCGGTTTCTACGCCCTGACCCGCTATCAGGATGTCCAGGCGGCGCTGCTCGACGCCGAGACGTTCCTCACCTCCCACGGCACCACGTTGGAGGGACTGGAGCAAGGCTTCGACACCCTGCTCACCACGGACCCGCCCGAGCACGGCTGGAACCGCAAGATCCTGGCCAGGCGGTTCAGCGCCGGACGCGTGCAGGAACTCGAACCCCGCATCCGCGCCGTCGCCGTCGACCTGCTCGAGGCGGCGCGTGAGACCGGCCGAATCGACCTGGTCGAGGACTTCTCCGCACAACTGCCCCTGACCATCATCGCCGAGCTGCTCGCGCTGCCAACCGACCAGCGAGCCCGCGTGCACGAGCTGTGCTTCCGGCTGCTGGAGCGGGAGATCACCGACCCGCCAGGCGTCCGGCCCGCCGCGTCCGTCCAAGCCGGCCAGGAGTTGGCGCAGCTGTTCCTCGCGCTCGTCGCCCAGCGACGCGCCCATCCCGGAGAGGATCTCGTCAGTCTGCTCGTCCACACACCGGTCGTTGACGACGCCGGCACCGAGCACTTCCTCGACGACCGTCAGCTCCTCGGCCGGCTGATCGAGCTGACCTTCGCCGGCCACGAAACGGTCAAGAAGCTCGTCGCGACCGGCGCTGTGCGGCTCGCCGAAGCGCCCGCGGCGCGGGCGGACCTCATCCGGGACCCTTCGCTGATCCCGAACGCCGTCGAAGAGATGCTGCGCATGGACCCGCCCGCCCAGTACACGGGCCGCTGGACCAGCCGCGACATCGAGTTTCACGGCACGGTCATCCCGGCCGACAGCAGGGTTCTGCTGGTAATCGGCTCCGCCTGCCACGACGAGCGTGTCTACCCGGACCCGGAGCGCATGGACGTCCGGCGTGAGGTAGGTCGCCAGCTCGGATTCGGCTACGGAATCCACCTCTGCGTCGGAGCCGCGCTCGCCCGGCTCGAGGCGAAAGTGGCCTTCGAGGAGTTGCTCGCCCGCTATCCCGACTACCAGGTTGACCACGCTGGCGTCGTGCGGACCTACTCAAGCAACCAGCGGGGTCTGAAACATCTCCCACTCAATCTCCAGTCCGCCACAAGCCCGGCTACCCGGTGGTGAAGCATCGGCTGCACTATATGCAGTTATGTAGATAGTCAGGACGGGGTTCGACTTGTATCCCTTCAGTTCCACCATCCCGGTCTTACTCGAACCCACTCCTCACAAAGAGTGGCCGAGCAAGCCCCGGACAGTGGAGTGTTTCCGCTTTTTTGGACGCCATCGGGCACCGTCCGGTCAGCATGTAACCACACAGGAAGCAGCCAGGAGCAGGAGTATCAGGCGCTGGTAACCGCCCGCAGCCGGGCTGTTCGGCGAGAAGGACGACAGGCGGATCGCTTACCGTGTGCAGGGTACGTT
>NZ_CAAAFO010000008.1:22902-23439 GCF_900634715.1 Candidatus Protofrankia californiensis
GAACGCACCGCTGTTCGCCGCGGTGACGGTGTTGGTGCACGAGACGACGTTGCGGGTCTTGTTCGGCTTGTCGATGCTGACGCCGTAGCCGGGGCCGCGGACGTCGAGCCGGTTCCCGGTGATGATGTTGCCGGTGCCCCAGCCGTCCACGACCACGTGGGTTTGGATGCCGTCCTGCGGGCTGTTGACTCCGGTGTTGTCTTCGATTCGCCAGTTGTTGCCCTTGACGTCGATCCAGGAGTCGGCGTAGTTCGCGCCGGTGATGGTCGCGCCGTCGAAGCTGTTGTTGCGGAGCACGCCGCCGCTGGTGGCTTCCTTGATGTCGACGGCTTCGGCGGTCACGCCGCTGATGGTGTTGCCGATGATCTGGTTGCGGTCGGAGGCGTCGGGGCGGCCGCCGCTGAACCGTTTCCAGTTGGATTCGGCGGTGCCGATGTAGATGCCCTCGCCGAAGCCGCGGTCCTTGCGGCCGGTGCCGGTGACGGTGACGCCGACGACGAAGTTGTCGGTGGAGAAGTTGCGGAGGTGGACGCCTTC
>NZ_CAAAFO010000008.1:24017-38385 GCF_900634715.1 Candidatus Protofrankia californiensis
GTCGCTCCGCCGGTCGCGGAAGGTTGTGGCCGTGGATAGCCGCTGGTCGGCGGTGCCGTACCGGCGGTCAGTTCCGTCAGACCGGATTTGGCTGGGTTACACGCGGTGAGCCCACTGGCCAGAAGAAGAGCAGCGAAAAGTGCAACGATTGCCGGCAGCCGGACGGCGACCGGGCGGAGTGGGGTCCCGTGTTCGTCAGGCCGGTCAGCTGTATCGTCCGTCCGGCAGTGACGTCGAGGACCCGCCTTGCCTTCCAATGATCGTGCTGGAACACCCCACCGTAAACCATTTTTGATCATCACTGGCTTTGCTGCTCCTTCCATAGGTTCCGATCTTCGTGAACCCCCCCTAGAAGGACAAATGGAGTATAGAGCCGGCTTGGATGCTCTCGGTCGCGGGTCTGGCGCACGACGGCGGGTCGCGGCGGAACGGCCGCGGTGAAACGGCTGCGGAGCCCTGTTGATGACTGCGTTGACGACGTCCTGGAAACCCCGGCCGGGTCACCGCGGCGGCGTTACGATCGGCACTACAGCGGGTGCTACGACCGGGGCGACCTCCAGGATGCGGACCGGTCGATGTAAGACTTGCCGTATGGCGAACAGATCCCGAACCCGCACAACCCGGATCGTCACGACGGGGGTCGGGTTGCTGTTTCTTGCCGGTGCTGCCGCCTGCGGTTCCAGCGACGAAACGCCGGCACCGGTGGCGTCGTCGAAGGTTGCGGCGCCGCTTGGCGCGGAGGCCGGCACCAGAGCGCAGACCGGCAGCGACGGGGGCTCCTCCCCGCGTCCGCCGGCTGGTCCCGGCGGCCAGTTGACCCCGGCGCCCGGATCACCACCGGTGTGTACCGAAGCAGGTCTGCGATTGGCTGCAGGTGCGTCCGCGGGTAATGCGTCCGCCGATCGCCAGGGATTCGTCGTCGTTCTTACCAACATCTCGGACAAGCCGTGCTCGATGATCGGCTACCCGTCCGTGGTCGCCACGGACAGCAACGGCCGGCAGGAGCGGCCCGCAGCCCGGTCCGAGGGCGGCAACCTGTTCCGGGTGGGTCCGCCCGAGACGGTGGTCCTCCAACCGCAGGGTGCTGCGTCATTCGGTGTCGAGTGGACGGCTGTAAGGTCCGGCGACGAATCCGCCTGCCTGCCCTATGCGAAGTTCGTCATTGTTCCGCCACACCAGGCCCGTGGCCAGGAGGTGGAGCGGCAGACAACCATCTGCGACGCTTTCCAGGTGCATCCCGTCGTGGCCGCAACCGCTGGGGCACGGCCCCGGTAGACGCGGTCCCGGTAGCAGGCGCTGCCCGCCGGCTCCGGCGGGCAGCTCACCTCACGGACTCACGACGATACGGACCCGCAACGCCACGGATTCAACGACGTTACGGATTCACCATGTTACGGATTCACGACGACGCCCGAGCGCCGGCAATACCCCGCAGCCGCGGGACAGCGCATACTCGCTGAGGATTCCATCCCAGCTCGGAATACATGTCGTTGTCCTGCCAGCGGGCCAACGCCTCCCGGTCGAGGGCTGCCAGGGACTCCGGTAGCGCGTTCAGGTGATGCCACTGCAGGCGGCTTACTCGAGGGTCCGTGCCCGGTGTCGGCATCCCGCTCCAGTGGGTCAGCCGGAAGAACAGCCCCAGCCGTTCGCCGCCACCGATGAATCGATGATGGGCCACGTGCGCCAGCCACACATGAGCCGCCATTGTCATCACCGACAGGGTCTCGTCGGCTATACGCAGCACAGCCTCGATCGCCGGTTCCCCACCGTCCAGCTCGGACCACGGTAACCGCCATGGTGAATCCGATTCAGTGGCACGACAGAGCAGAACCGACCCATCCACACGCCACATCAGCACATGGACGTCGACCGGCAAGCCCATACCCAGGCCCGCATCGTTGACCATCACCACTCCCACCCTCGGCGGGTGTCGCCAGCAGTGGCACCAGGCCACGGATGTGCCCACACCGTCTTCCAGGGGGGTCGCCCTGCGACCTCCCTGTCCCCTCGTAGTCGGTTGAATACCTCGTCGGCGCTGTCGGTTGCCTGCTCGTTCCGCGGACCGGCAACCGCCCGGCGCTCAGGCCCACCCCATGTGGCAGCGGGACATTCCGCGCCCGAATCGGCGACCCGAAAACGCGACCACGAATGTCTCACCGTCATGTCCGTGAACTGGTCTGTCAACTCTGTCAACCGGCTCCCGACCACGTTGCCGGGATGTTGACAACGAACCGCCATAGCCGCGGATCGCCGGGTGGTCACGGCGACGGGCACTGTTCCGGTGCTCGACGACGGCGTCATCGGCGTCGCCGAGCACCGGGTGCGTGTCCGTGGGTTGTCATCACGGCCTCCCCGGAACCCCCTACTTGCGCGACGCCAGTCTGGCTGCTCGCACATCATGGCGTTTGTTGCGTGCAAATGCAAGGCACGGGTGCACGTGCAGCAGGTGCCGGAACCGGTAGGGGCCCGAAGATCGGGTGGCATACTCTTGTGCTCAGGCGATGCTGAAGGGGGGCGGGTTGTGATGACGGTTGAGTCCGGTGGGGGTCCCACGGTGCGTCGGATTCTCCTCGGCTCCCTGTTGCGGCGGTTGCGCGAAGACAAGGGCATCAGTCGTGAGGAGGCCGGGTACAGCATCCGAGCCTCCGAATCCAAGATCAGCAGACTGGAGTTGGGACGGGTCAGCTTCAAGGAACGAGACGTGGCCGATCTGCTCACTCTCTACGGTGTCATGGACGAGGCCGAGAGAGCGCCGCTGATGGCACTGGTCCGCGAAGCCAACACGCCGGGTTGGTGGCAGAATTTCACCGACGTCCTACCGAGCTGGTTTCAGCCGTATATAGGTCTGGAGGAAGCGGCGACGCTGATCCGGACCTACGAGATCCAGTTCATCCCGGGCTTGCTCCAGACCGAGGACTACGCACGCGCCGTTATAACGCAGGGTAACAGTGGTGTCCGGTCCGACACCATCGAGCGTCGGATCAGCGTACGGATGAACCGTCAGAAGCTGCTCGCAAGGCCGACGCACCCCAGATTGTGGGTGGTGATCGACGAGGCTGCCCTGCGGCGTCCGCTGGGTGGCCCCAAAGTGATGCGCGCCCAACTGGAGCATCTGATCAAACTGGCGGGTCAGCCTAATCTCAGCCTACAGATCATGCCTTTCCGCTTCGGCGGACACGCGGCCGAAGGCGGTGCCTTCTCCATCCTTCGCTTTCCCGAAGCGGATCTGCCGGACGTCGTCTACCTCGAACAACTCGCCGGCGCGGTCTATCTGGACAAACGGGAGGACGTGGACCGCTACATGGAGGCCATGGACCGCCTCTGTGTCGACAGTGTGCCTCCCGCCGCCAGCATCGACGTACTGAACACGATCATCAGTGAGCTTTGATCAGGCAGGCTGAAGCAGGCGGACTGCCTCAGCCTGTGCGAGAAGGTACGGCCTGGGTCTGGCGGACCGCTACTGTAGGAATTCGTCGAAGTCGCCATCCTTGGCCCCGAGGACGAGTGCTTCGATCTCAGCGCGGGTGTAGATCAGAGCCGGGCCGTTCGGATCCCTGGAATTGCGGACCGCGATGACCTCCGGCGACAGCCGTGCCATCTCCACGCAGTTTCCCTGGGAATTGCTGCGCCGGCTTTTCTTCCAGGTGACCTGCGGTAACGCGGTCGTGGACATCCCGTTGTAGATCCCGGGCAAGTCGGTCTCCTTCACGTTGGAGGGACAAAGACGGCGCGATCATGTTTTCCCGCGCCCGAGGTTCCTCTCGGATCCGGGGTCTGGAAGCCGGCCCGGAAGGTCCAAGTCCCCGGGTCGCTGCTGGGAGCCGGTGTCGGATACGCGGTGGGTATCCCGGGTCGTAGCCCTCGTCGCGGCTCCTGCGGCTTGTGTCGTACGTGGACCACGCTTCCTCCCCCCCGCGGATGGACAACCGGACGGTCGAGCATCAGCGTGTGCATATGCACGTACTTCGTGGGAAGGATACAGCACGGTCATCCGCACGTGCATATGCGAGATGTACTTCGGGGTGCGGTTGTCATGTCTCCCCTTCGGGACTCACCCGCTGTCATCTCCCACCCGGTCCGGGTGGAGCACAGCGAACTGTGAGAGCCCATGATGACGGCAAGTCACCAGAAAGAAATGATCAATCGATGACGGGACGGCCGGTCGACCGGAAACGCCGATGATCCTGACAGCGGCAGGAACATGTCGTGGCCACTAGCGCTCTGTTTCTTGCGCTCGCCGCCGGTGTCTACCCGCTGGGGCTGGCCATCGTCCTGCGCTATCTCGGTGAGCCGCCGTCGATCCGACATGCCTTCGCCTACCTCGCTGGCACCGCAAGTATCACTCTTGGGGCCGGTGTCGCGATCCTCGTAACGTTGCGTGGTTCAGGGTTGACCGAGCGGTCGCGTCCGACGCCGAGCGGTGGCATCGAGGTGTTTCTCGGGGTGGCACTGCTATATGTCGCGTTCAGGCTGAACCGGGGACCACGGTCAGCCACGCGGGACGGGCCCGGACGTCCGGACGAATCCGTACGTCCGCACGAGCCCGAGCGCACCGATGATATCGGGCATCCGGACGGGCCTGAGCATCCGGACGAGCCGAGGAAGGTTCCTGAGGGCATCAGGCACAGCACGCGCCGTGTCTTTCTCCTTGGGTTGATCACCTATCTGCCCTCCTTGCTCTACGTCAGCGCGATCAAGAATATTGCTGACGCGCACATGGGCAACGCGACCAGCGCGCTGCTCCTTGTGCTGTGTGCCGTGCTCGTACTGCAGATGGTGGAAATACCGATCATCCTGCGGTTGGTCGCTCCGCGCCGGACCGGCGCGATCCTCACGTCGTACAACTCGTGGATGCACCGGCACGGACGGAGCATTGTGATCATTCTTGCTGTTGCGGGCGGCATCTACCTTCTGCTCACCGGCGTCATGACGCTTCTCGACTGACGCCGGAGTCGTTCACCGCTACCCGGGGCGTGAAGGGCCCGCCGGCCAATCGCGTTGCGGCTGGTCCGGGTTCGCTAGTATTATTACTATCTGTAATATAATTGATTCTCTTCGCCATCGCCGCGTACGGTTCGTCCGCTGCGGGTCATCACTGCTTGGCCAACCTGGGGACGGTCATGGTGCTGGGATGGGTCGAGCAGGTCGCGGCAGACGAGCAGGTCACCGCCGAAGCCGACCTGCGTGTGCTGCGGGATCAGTGGGACGAGGTCGGGCAGCAGGTTCTAGATCTTGTGAGAACCCCTGAACTACTGCGGATCACCGAGCTGGATCGCCGGCTCGCCGGTTTCGACATCCCTGCCTTCCGGTCCGCGAGCATGCGCGTCGAGCGGGACCGGCGCGTCGAGGAGCTCGCTGCCGACCTCGACAATGCCAAACGCCGATTGCGGGAGGCCGAGCGGGCCCGTGACAGGCGCCGGTCGGCTGCCAGCAGCGCGGCTACCGCCCTCGCGGAGGTTGAGAAGGCACGTGCCGATCTTGCCGAGGCTACCCGGCTGCGCGCCGAGGTGCAGCGGCTGAAGGCCAGGGCCGCTCATACCGCCTCCGAGGTGCTCTCCGCTGAGCGACGACTGCGGGATGCGCGCAGGCAGCGCGCCAGACTTTCCGGCGACTGGCGAGGTGACCGGTTTGGTAACCGCAACGAGCGATCCCGTCTCGGACGCCTCGTGTCGCAGCGGCAGGCGGAGTTCGGTGCGGCCGTGGCAGAGGCTGCTGAGGCGGATCGTCAGGCTTGCCACCACCGCACGCTTGTCGATCCGCTGATAGCCGCATATGAACGGGCCGCCGCGCCGGTGACCGCCGAGGAGATTGCCCGCCGGGACACCGATGCGGGTCGGGCGTGGTCGGCGCTCGCCGAGGCGAACCGAGCGTGCCGTGCCGCTGCCGAGGAGGTTGACCATTGCCAGGCGGTCCTGGCTGAGGTGGCCCGGCAGTCGGCCGCGACCGACGAGGACCGAAAAACGGTTGAGGACGCACAACGCAGCGGATGCCCGGCCCTCGTCCGTGAACGGGAACGCCTGGCTGAGCTCGTTGCACCGCTGCTCGCCCGCCGCAGGGAGCTGGAACGGTGCTACGAGCAGCTGCTCGCCGATGTGACGAGATGCCGTCCGGAGGCGGCCTGCTGATTGAATGAAGGAACCAGAAATAATCACAAGGAGCCACAAAAGACCGTTGGTGCCACGGCGTTGCCGCGTCGGTCTGACTCCGACAACGCCGTGAACGGGACTTTCCGTACTTTTTCTTCCTACTTCTTCCGCCACGGACCGGTGATCGCGATGGTCAGGCCGTCGCCCTGGGCGTTGGCATACAGCCATTTGCCGTCCGGGGAGAACGTCGCGCCGGCCCATTCGCCGTCGGAAGCGGCATTGCGTGCCAGCGGGTACACGGTGCCGTCATCACCTACGACGGTCAGGTAGTTCTCGCCGTCGCCGTCCTCGGCGAGCACGATACTGCTGCCGTAAGGCGAGATGGTGATGTTGTCGGGACCGTCGAAACGTCCACCCGGAGCGATCCTGACCACCAGCTCGATGGCCGACTTCCGTGGGTTGAACTCCCAGACCTGGCCCTCGTGCACACCTGCCGCCGGGGAGCCGGCCTTGGCGAAGCTGGAGACGATGTAGGCGCTCGTCCGCTCCCAGAAGATTCCCTCGGCCTTGGACACGCGGGTGATCGCGTTGTTGGCGAACTGCTTGCGGACTGGTGTGGTCGTCGCGTCCGGGTCGGGCACGTCGACCCAGGTGACCGGAAGCGTGGTGCCAAGCTCGGTGAACACGGAGAGGTCGGGTACGCCGGGCACCGCGAGTGCCTGAAGCTTCCCGCCGGCCCGCAGGCTACCCGGGCCACCCAGCGGCTTCTGCGGCAGGAACCGGTAGATCAGCCCGAACGGCGAGCCCGCGTCCTCGGTGAGATACAGGACACCGGTCTTGGGGTCGACCGCGACCGCCTCGTGTGCATAACGCCCGAGCGCCTTCAGCGGGACGGCTTCGGTATCGGTGAGGCGCCCGTGGGGGTCCACCTCGAAAACATAACCGTGCTTCTTGGTCAGGCGGGCGTCGGAGGCCGGGGTCAGCTCGGTCTCCTCACACGACAGCCACGTTCCCCATGGTGTGTTGCCACCGGCGCAGTTACGAATTGTTCCGGCGAGGCTCGCCACCTGCGAGATCAGTTGATTACCGTCGAGAACGACGGTGGTGGTCCCGCCTGCGGCGCCCGGGTCGTAGACGATTCCGGACAGGTGCGGAACCGGGTTTGCCGCACCCGGGGAAAGCTCGTGGTTTCGTACCAGCACCGCGTTGTTGTGCTTCCGTCCGGGAAAGGCGAACATTCCGTCCGGCGCCCCCGAAAGCTTCTCGCCCGTCTGCAGCGTGTCCACGCCGGCGCGGGAGAGAATCTTGTATTGGAAACCCTGGGGAAGATCGATGATTTTTGCGGGATCGGGGATGAGCTCCCCGTAACCGTGGAACCCGTTCGGTTCCGCGGCCGAGGCGGTCCCACCGAAGATCGAACCGACCGCTCCGGACAGAACGAATCCCAGACTTGCCGTTCCGGTACCGGCGATGACCTGGCGACGATTCACAGACATGGGTATTTGTCCCCTCCTCGAAATACCGAGTCCGCACGCTTGCAGACCGACATGGCCACGAAGCGACACCCAGTCGAACGGCAGTCGACCACTTGATCGATGCGTTCCATCGGGTACTGATCGTAGGCGTGTCAGGCAAGGTTTCGTCCGAAATATGGTGAAAATACCGGTTCTGGGAGTGCTGGGTCGGCCGGCGACTCATCGGGGAGTCGCCGGAGCTGGTCCTCCCACGGGCGATGCCCGCCGTGAGCCCCCTCGGCCGCCCCCGTCCGCGTGCGCGGCTGCAGTGACGGACACCGCCGTAAAATGGACGCCGCCGTAAAAATGCAGGTGCGGATCGTCGGCGTGACCATGGGATCACCGCACTGATCGTTACGCCGTTTCTCGGGCCTCGCGGTCGAACGAGGCCTTCAGGCCTGCCAGCACGATGATGGCGCCGGCGGTCGCTCCGTTCGCCAGAATGATCGTCATTTCGTCGGTGAGCAGACCGTAGCTCAACCACAGAGTCACCCCCAGCCCCAGGACGCCCAGATAGGTCCAGGAAATGTCCCCGGCGGATCGCGTCCGCCATGACCGCAGCAGCTGTGGCAGCCAGCATCCCGTCGTCAGCGCGCCTGCCACCAGGCCCAGTATGGTCATCCGCGTCCCCTTCTCATCGTTTCGGTAGAGGATATAGAGGTCCGCTGGACGCGCTCTGAAAAAAAGGGCGTTCATCGGCCGGCCGCCCCCGTGACCGTCGAGGTCGGACCGTGGCCTGACCTCGACCTGCGTCTATATCGTTCGTGATCGACGGGGGCAGGGGCCGCGTCCTGTGATGCTTGCCATAACGCACCATATGCGCCCCTGGGCCGGTGATGCGTGGGCGAATCAGCGCACCTGCAGTGATCGGGATGTCGATGCCGTCGACGCCGAATAGCCTCTGTGCGGGATGGTGTCGTCGAGTGTACTCGAGGTGGCTTCGTCACGGCAATTCGGTGGGGGTCACAGCCATTTAGTGGAGGGCGGTCAAATTATCCCACATGAATCATCGACGAAGGGGTGCATGCGGCTGGTGTTCGCGTTATCGTTCATATGTCCACGTTGGTCGCCTGGCTTCGTCCCTGATCCGCCGGAGTGATGGGCATGTATGTGCAGATCGAATGGCCGTTGAGGGGTCGGTACAGCCGTCCCACATATTCTTTTGATTGTGGGCCGAAATGAGCCGTCCCGTGGACTGGGGTGTTCTCGGTCTGGACGCCGATCCGACACCGGGTGACTTGTTTGCCGTGCGGGATCTCGCGCGGCGGCTCCTGAAGTTCGCCGCGGATGTGGAGTGTGCCCGTGGGCAGGCCACCGCGGTGACCGCCGATGGAGTCGTACAGTCCTGGTTGGGACGGGCCGGCGATAGTTACCGGGACGAGCTCGGCGAGTTCCCCGGGCAGTTGCACAAGCTCGAGGTTTCTCATCGCATGGTCGGGAACGCGCTGAACGCCTATGGGCCGGTTCTGGAGACGGCGCAGGCGCAGGCGGACGCTGCGCTCGCGAGAGGTCGGGATGCGCGTGCTCGTCGGGACCACGCCCGGGCGCTGGTCAGTCTGACGCAGACAGCACTGGTCTCGGTGTCGCCCACGGTGACCGCACTTGCCCAGGGCTTCCCCGTTGACACGGCTGAGGTACCCCTGCCTGATCCGGCCCAGGTCACGCAGGCGATCCGCAACCGTGACGCGGCTGCGGCCCGCCTCGACCAGGTGAGCAGATCCCTCCAGGATGCGCAGGACGATCTGGACGCGGCACGCCGCCTTGCGTCGGCCGCGAAGCAGCTGCGGGAGGACGCCGCGAAGATCTGCGCGGCCGCGATCCGTTCTGCTTCCCACGCTGGAATTCGTAACAGGTCCTGGCACTTCTGGGAGGGCCTGAAGGAACGGGCCGGGAGATTCTGGAACGTAGCTGTCCGGGCCGCGAAAATCACTGTTGCCGTACTGGGCGTGGTCGCGCTTGTCATCGGTGGGCCGGCTGCGTGGATAGTGCTCGCCGCCGCACTCGTGGTCCTTGCCGACACCCTCGTTCGATACGGTGACGGCCGGGCATCTCTGGGGGATGTCGGGCTTGCGTTGCTCGACTGCGTTCCCGGTACCAGGGGGCTCACCACGATCGGCGGGCTCGTCCACGGTGCCGGCCAGGTCCTGCGCGGGGGCCGTGCCTTCACCCGTTCCGCCATGGCGGCCGGCGGTACCCGCCTTGTGTCAATGGCCGCCGACATCCGGGGCGCCCGCGCTCGCACCACCACGCTGTTCAGGAACTCCCCGGTCAGGAACCCGCCGGCACGCGAGGGCGTCGCAAAGCTCGATACCGGGATGCCCACCGCCGGCGGTGAGGCCACCGGCCGGGCGGGCGAAGGGGCGTGGGCCGGTGAAGGGGGGTTCACGCTCACAGCAGAGCAGAACGCCTCCGCGGATCGCTTCCTGGATCACGCGGCTGGTGCGGAGCCGAGTATTCGCGCGGCACTATCATTGCTTGTAGCACGTCAACCCGGCGCCGAGATGGTGGGTCTTGACCAGGCGTTGAAGTCCGCCGACTCCTTGAAGAGGAAGGTCGCCACCACGTTGTTCCATGCTCCCAATGTTTCGACCGGCGAGGCTCTCGCCCGGATCCGGGATTCGGTTCGCTACACCGCCTGCTTTTCCGCCGACACCTACAGCGGGGCAGTTCGGGACATCGTGACGCGACTGCAGTCCCATGGTTTCGAACGGCTCGACTTCAAGAACGGATGGGGAGGTGACGGCTACAAGGGGATCAATTCGATCTGGCGTGATCCGGGATCCGGCCAGGTATTCGAGCTGCAGCTGCACACGGCTGACAGTTTTGACGCAAAAACGATCACGCATGTGCTGTACGAACAGGTCCGTCTTCCCGGTACCAGCGCGGCACGTCGGAGCGCACTGGATGCGGAGCAGAACGAAGTCTTCTCCCGGGTACCTGTTCCGACCGACGCCGTGGACCTGATGTAGGGAGTCGTGGTGAACCGGACAACATACTATTTTGCGACTAACCCGCTGCTTCCGGAAAAAGGAGTGATAAGCGTCTTCCGCCGCCGTGGGGGTGGCGTACAGCCCACGGACGAGGTGTTCTCCCGGGACGGGCGATGGCATGCAACCGACTACCTTCATCTCTACCGGCTCGGGCATGACGACGACGACCTCGTCGAGGTTTCCGAGGCGGAAGCGAACGCCCTCATCGACACATGGACGCGTGCATGGGGCCTTGCTGACAAGGAGCGGAAGTGACATCCGAGTTTTCGACGTCCACCCCTGCCGGGACGCCCACTCCTGTCGGGACGGCTGGCGCAGGAGCGTCCGGTAGCAGTTTGATCACACCGGACGCGACGTTCGAGCGGATCTGGCTGGACGACCGCTCCTGGATCGACGTGGCACGTAACTGGATGACCGGAACGGACCAGCTCTATGCCGAACTGGCCCGTACCCTGCCGTGGAAACAGGGCAGTGTATGGCGTTATGAGCGTTATATGACCGAACCGCGGCTTACCGCGTGGATCGCCCGTGGTCGGCCGGTGCCCTATCCCGCCCTACTCGACGCCTACCGCGCACTGCGCCGCCGCTACCAGATCGACTTCGACGGGTTCGGACTGTCCTGGTACCGGGACGGCAACGACAGCGTCGGTTTTCACCGCGACCGGGAGATGCGATGGCTCGACAACACGGTGATCGCGATACTCACGACAGGAGCTCGCCGACCGTTCCTGGTGAAGTCCCGCCATGTGCCTGCCGGGCGGCGGATTCTGAACGACGACAGCGATGCCCGTGACCTCGCGCCGGGTTCCGGTGACCTGCTCGTTCTCGGCGGGCGTTGCCAGGCCGACTGGCTGCATGCCGTTCCCAAGGTGCCCGGGGTGGCGGAGGGCCGGATCTCTGTTCAGTGGAGGTGGACGTTCCGGACCGGTCGGCCGGAGCGGGGCCCCGGGTACCGTGCTCCTCGCACCTTTTCCCGCTGACACCGCACTTCCTGTTCCCGCTGGCACCGGCTGCTCGCACCAGGTCTTCCTGTTGTGTCCTGAGTCACGTGCAGCGGATCTTCAACTGTGCGGATCGCCGTCCGTATCGACCGATGCCCGCCGGACACGGCCCGCCGTCTGATTACGATCAGGGCTGTGTTGCCTGACCCCGACCGAGAGCATGCACTCGTTGAGCAGGCCCTCGCCGCCTATGATCTTGGATCCGCCCCCACCTTCAGCCTGCTTGGAGTCTCGGAGAACATCACTTATCAGGTGGACGACCCGGCCGGGGGCCGCCGGTGGGCATTGCGACTGTATCGGCCCGGCTACCATCCGCTTGAAGAGATCATTTCAGAGCTGGCCTGGATCCAGGCGCTGCGCCATGACGGTGTCGTCCGTACGCCGCCGGTCGTCCTGACCCGTGGTGGTGATCCGGTGACTATGGTCACACATGATCCGTCCATCCTGGAAACGCGCTCAGCCGGGTCTGATCAGCGGCGCTATGCAGCGCTCTTCGAGTGGGTAGAGGGATCCTCGCCGCAACCGTCGGACGCCGCGGGTCTTGTCCGTGGGTTCGGTGTACTGGGTGAGATCACGGCGCGGCTGCACCGGCATGCCCGTGCCTGGCGGCGTCCGGCCGGCTTCACCCGGTTCGACTGGACGTGGCGGACGACCCTTGGAACGGACGGTCGGTGGGGTAGCTGGCAGGACGGGATCCGCGCCGCCACCAATGATGATCACAATGGGTCGGGAGCGATCGACGGTGAGGGAATCGCCGTCCTGGCGCGTGCAGCCGAGGAGATCCACCGCAGGATTGAGCGGTTCGGCACCGGCCCGGACCGGTTCGGTCTCGTCCATGCGGACATGCGTCTGGCAAACCTGCTGGTCAACGGGCGGCCGGAGGAGCTCACAGTCATCGACTTCGATGATTGCGGGTTCAGCTGGTATCTGTTCGACCTGGCCGCATCCTTGTCGTTCATCGAGCATCGGCCCGAGGTGGGTGACCTTGTCGACGCCTGGCTCACCTCCTACCGGCGGCACGTGTCCGTGTCAGTGGAGGAGGAGGCCATGGTCACGACCTTTGTCCTGCTGCGCAGGCTGCTGCTGGTGGCCTGGCTCGGCTCCCACCCGGAGGCTGACGCGGTTGCCAGTGTTGCCGCGTACGCGACGGCATCTTGTGATCTCGCAGATGACTACCTCAGCGGGTCACGCTCACTGACTCTGTGACTACGTTTTGTGATCTTCTTGTGTGTCCTGTTCTGTTGTGGCACAGTCGTTTCCCCCTGTAGTGGCTGAACGGTAGCGTCGGGAGCTGTGGACGGCGTTACCCGATATGCAAGGATGAGCTCTCCGTTGGGTCCGTTGCTGCTCGTTAGTGATGATGTTGGTCTGTGTGCGATCCACATGGGGGAGCCGGAGGCGGAGCCCGGATGGCCGGATGACATCGAGCCGGATCCGGTGTCCCTGCGGGATACGATCGAACAGCTTGAGGCGTATTTCATCGGTGATCTGCTTGCCTTTGACGTCCCGCTGCACCCAGTCGGCACACCGTTCCAGCGAGCGGTGTGGGAAGCCGTGGCGGCAATTCCCTACGGCGCTACCAGTAGCTACGCAGAGATCGCCAAGGCTGTCGGACGGCCGTCAGCCTTCCGCGCGGTAGGGCTCGCCAACGGCCGTAATCCGCTTCCGATCATCGTTCCGTGCCATAGAGTGATCGGTTCCAGCGGCTCCCTGACGGGTTACTCCGGTGGCATCGGTCGTAAGCGACACCTTCTCGATCTCGAACGTCGCACCCTTGGTCGTGGCTGTCAGGCTGATCTCGGGAACTCTGATCTCGGGCTGCATCGATCGGTTCCGAACGAATCGATCATGGTCGCCTCCGTCGTCCCGGATAATGATGTAAGCGGTCGTGCGGTCGGGCCAGGAATCCACTGACCTTATTTTTTGTTGTGTAGCGTTCTGTTTCGTAGTCTTGTGGGAGACGGTTGAGGTGTTGCGTATCCCATTTCGATCTTTATCGCATCCGATTTATTGATCTTTTGGGCTTGCGGCCCGTTTGTCCGATGTGCGCTCTTGGGCGTCTGATGATTTTTGTGGTGATCGGCCGTGCTTCGTTTCCGGCGGCGAACCGCCCCGGTGAGCCCCCGCACCCGCTTCTCTCTTTGTGCATATGGTCGAGATGATTGCTAAAAGAAGTGAATCAGTTACCCAATTTTGACACAACGACTTCGTGAAGTTGTGTTGTCCTCGTGTGGCGATGGTGGCCGGCGGGGACCTTATCGCTCTTGCCCACGGAGTACCTTGCTTGAACGCGGATCGAGCGATGTCGGAGCGTCCGGCAATAGGATCTTGGATCGAGGAATGGGGTTGGGGTGCGTACATCCGTTCCCGGCAGATCGGCTTCCGGACCCCGGATCCGGTAGGAACCCCGGGCGCACCGAAAACATGATCGTGCTGCCTTGGCCCGGTAGTGACATGGGAACTCGGGTCGCTGGCAGCGTATCAGAAGCATGATCGCGCTGCCTTTGGCCCGGTGGCCGAGGTGTCCGCTACCGCGTTAGCCGGTGCCCCGGGCGACGTAGTGCTCTGGTGGCGCGGAGCTCCCGGTAGGAAAGCCCGCTGCTGCCAACAGGGGCTTGCTGTTCGGTCGATACCAACTGGACGGAAGGAGGAATGTGGTCGACAACACACGGGCGCTGGATACGAACGCCGGAGCCGGCAGGCAGCTCGCCATCCCGGGCGTGCTGGTGCTCATGCCCACATCCGATTCCGGTACACCAGTGGTGGATCCCTCGGCC
>NZ_CAAAFO010000008.1:39033-47820 GCF_900634715.1 Candidatus Protofrankia californiensis
CGGCCGCCGACGCGGTGACCGCGGCTGGCACGGCTGCGGCGCACCGGCCGGTCCCGCGAGCCGGCGCCGCACCGGCCGGCCTGGCTCCTCACCGCCACCGGGCAGGTTCGCGGCCTGCCTCGAATCGGCCGACTGCCGCCGCCCGACGCCGCGCCCGCATCACAGGTGCTGCCATGGCCAAGGCACTGACGGTGGTCGGGGACAACTCCGTGATCACCGCATCCGCCCCCGCGGCCTCCCCTGCTGCTGTCTCACCGGCCGTTGTTCCCCCCGCGATTGTGATGTCACCAACTGTCGTTATGCGATCCGCTGTTGCCCCGTCCACAGCTGCCACGGGACCGGTTGGGACCACGCAGGCTGGGACTGCGCAGGTGACTGAGAGCAGGCAGCCCGCGGCGGAGATCGGGCCGGCCCGGCCCGTGTCCCCGCAGCAGCAGGTTGCCGAAGCAGCCGAGCAGGTCGTCGGAACCCTTGCCCGGGCCATGCGACGTGACCCCGGGACCCTCGCCGTCGCCCGGGACCGGCTCGTTCGCATCCTTGTCACTGGTTCGTGGAACGCGGCAGAACTGGCCATGCACCTGGTGGACACCGTGGGGTCCAGTATTGGCGCCGGTCGGGTCGACGACCCTGTCGATCATGTGTTGCGGCGCCTGGACCATCTGCCGGCGTCGTCGTCGGAATGCCTGTGCCGGTCGTGCAGGTCATGGGCTGCGGCACCTGCCACCGCTGACCACCGCGCGGGCCCGGCCTCTCCCGCCGCGGTTGCGCCGGCGGTTGCCCCCCCGACCGTGGCCGTACCGCAGCAGCTTCCTGCCAGCCTTCCAGAGCTTGCCGCCATAGAACAGGCAGCGGCTGCCGGAGCCGCGCAGGCTCGTACGCGTCCCGATCGTGCCAGCGGCGCTGCCTAGAGAAGGCCGTGTTGCCTTCGTAGCCAAGGTGGTGATGATGGGAAACCGGCGGGCCAGCGGGCCAAAGGTGACGGGATCATGCTTTTCCTGTCGCTGGAGGCCTGGGCCTCTCGGTTGCCAAAGGCCCAGGTCCCTGGGTCGCTCGGTGAGTGTGGCGGGAGTAGGCGCATGTCCGGTGGCGGCACGACTGACGGCACGAGTGGCGGCACGACCGCCCGGACCACGGCGCGGTCCGGGCAGGCCCACCGGCCCGGGCAGGCCCACGGTGTGCCCGAGGAGGGTGTGCCCCCGGGCATGGACGCCGATGTGATCGTGATCGGTTCGGGATTCGGTGGCAGCGTCACCGCTCTCCGGCTTGCGGAAAAGGGCTACCAGGTCGTTGTCCTGGAAGCCGGTCGAAGATTTCCCCCCGGCGCGCTGCCCAGGACCAGCTGGAACATCCGCCGTTATCTGTGGGCTCCTCGGCTGGGCTGTCACGGATTCCAGAAGTTCACCATGCTCGGTCGCGTGCTCGTCCTGTCCGGAGCCGCCGTCGGCGGCGGCTCAGTGGTCTATGCGAACACGCTCTACCGCCCGCTGGAGGCGTTCTACACCGACCCGCAGTGGGGGCACATCGCCGACTGGCGCGACGAACTGGCGCCTTACTACGATCAGGCCGAACGCATGCTCGGAGTGGTGCCGAACCCGACGGTGACCTACACCGACGAGGTGTATCGAGCGGTTGCCGAAGAAATGGGCGTCGGGCACACCTTCAAACCGTCGAACGTGGGCGTCTTCTTCGGTCGCAACGGCGGGAAGGAACCCGGTACCGAGGTCGAGGACCCTTACTTCGGGGGTGCCGGGCCGACCCGTACCGGGTGTCGCGAATGCGGTGAGTGCATGACAGGCTGTCGCTGGAACGCCAAGAACACCCTCGACCACAATTACCTTTACCTGGCGGAGAGGCTCGGCGCCCAGGTCTTTCCCGACACGCAGGCCGATGTCGTCCGTCCGCTGCCGGACGGTGGCTATGAGGTGGGGACGGTGCGTACGGGAGCCTGGGTCCGCCGGCGGAGACGGACGTGGCGGGCAGGCCAGGTGGTGTTCGCCGGCGGGACTCTCGGTACTGTGCGGCTCCTGCTCACGATGCGGGACACCGGGGTGCTGCCGGCGCTTTCGCCGCGGGTCGGCGTGCTCACCCGGACGAACTCGGAGTCCATCATCGGAGCCACCAGGTTCCGTCCGGACGAGCGGATCACCAAAGGCGTGGCGATCACGTCATCCTTCTACCCGGCTGCGGACACCCATATCGAGCCGGTCCGCTACGGCCGGGGCAGTAACGCGATAGCCCTGTTGGCCACCCTCATGACGGACGGCGGCCGCCGGACACCACGATGGCTCACGTTCGTCGGCGAAGCGTTGCGTCATCCGCTCCTGTTCGTCTATGCACCGCTGCCGTGGCGTTGGTCGGAACGCACCATGATCTCGCTGGTCATGCAGTCCCGGGACAACTCGCTCACGGTCGTCCGTCGACGGGGCCTGTTCGGCGGGTACGGGCTGACCAGCAAGCCGGGCCATGGCGAGCCGAACCCAACCTGGATTCCGGCTGGCAACGACGCGACCCGGCGGATCGCCAGGCGTATCGGTGGTTTTCCCGGCGGCACGTTGACGGAGATTCTCGATATTCCGCTGACAGCGCACATCCTCGGCGGAGCCGCGATCGGGGATTCCCCGTCCAGCGGGGTCGTCGATCCTTACCAGCGGGTGTTCGGATATGACGGCCTGCATGTCACCGACGGCGCGGCGATAGCGGCCAACCTCGGTGTCAACCCGTCGTTGACCATTGTCGCGCAGGCCGAACGGGCGATGTCGATGTGGCCCAACAACGGCGAACGGGACCAGCGTCCGCCGATCGGGTCGCCGTACCGGCGTATCCCACCGGTACGTCCGGTACGCCCGGCCGTACCGGACGATGCTCCGGCCGCCTACCGCATCGGCCTGCCCCTGGCCGCGGTCCGGAGCCGTGGATGACACGAACACGGCTCCGGACGGACGGTACGTCCAGTTTTTCACCATCTAAGGTGTTATTTCTCCACCTTAGAGTGCGGGACGAGGGCTCTCGGAACGGGGGTTCTCGGAAGGGGGGTTGCCTGAGTCGGCTTGCCCCGTGCCGGGCGATTCGGTGCCGAGCCCCGGTGTCGGGGCTGCAGGGGCAGTGAGGGGTTCGGCCGGCTGTGTCTGCCGGATGCCCGCGCGGGCGGCCACCGTGGCGCCCGCACCCGCACCGACCAACATGATCGCTGTAATGCCGCGTCGCCGGCGGCGGTGTATCCGTTGGAGCTTGTGTTCGGCCCTGGCCAGTTGCTGCTCCAGGGTGGACTGCGTCTTTTCCGCGTGGACGCGGACTTTTTCCTCCCGGTCGGCGGCGCGGCGGGACCGGGTCCTGGCCAGCTGTAGCTCGGTGGCGTGACGGGCGCGTTGCGCGGCCAGTTCAGCGACCGAACGGGTCCTGTCGATCTGTCGTCCGGCGCGTCCGGACACTGTGCCGGCCCTGGCCGCGGCCTGGGTCACAGCCTTGCCGGCACGGTCGGCAACAGCACTGGACGCGACTGGGATCTTGTCTGTGGGCACGTGTCCGGCTGCGCGGGAAATCTTCTCCGTCAGCGATCGGGTGACCTGGGCCTGTCGGACCTGCCGGATCGGCTCGGCCAGTCCGGCAGGAACCCCGGTCGCGGAAGAAGTATGATCGCGCCACCGTCGGCTCTCTCGTTTGCTGCTCATCGACTTCCCTTCGTGCAGCTCGCGCTACGATCTGCTGAGTCTGCCCTACCCACAATCGCGCTAAGCGCAACCACTGTGCGAATCGTGACAAAACATACACTCTTGGTGTATGGCTCGGGCAGTTCCGCTGGCGCGGGCGGAGCCCTGGTCGCGCCGTCCTGGCCGGAATCCGGCGCATACGATCGGTGGAGCATCGACAGCACGGCGATCGTTGGACGTCCGGCACGACATCCGGCGCCACCGGCGATCAGCCGCTACCGACACGACAGAAGAGAGGCTCATGGCCGAGGAGCTGTACGCTACGCTGAAGACAACTCAGGGTGACGTCGAGATTTTGCTGTTCGAGAACCACGCGCCGAAGACGGTGGCGAACTTCGCCGGTCTCGCCACGGGTACGCGGGAGTGGACCGATCCCGAGACGGGCGAGAAGAAGAAGGCGCCGTTGTACGACGGTACGATCTTCCATCGGGTGATTCCCGGTTTCATGATTCAGGGTGGTGACCCGCTGGGTACCGGCCGCGGCGGCCCAGGCTACAAGTTCGCCGACGAGTTCCACCCGGAGCTGCGCTTCGCCCGTCCGTACCTGCTGGCGATGGCAAACGCGGGCCCGGGGACGAACGGGTCCCAGTTCTTCATCACCGTGGCGCCGACGACCTGGCTGGACCGCAAGCACACCATTTTCGGCGAAGTCACCAGTGGCACCGACGTCGTCGACGCGATCAGTAAGGCGTCGACCGGGGCCCAGGACCGCCCGACGAGCGACATCGTCGTTGAGCAGGTCGTCATCGAGCGCCGGCAGGCATAGGGGTCGGCGGGGACAGGGAAGCGGACGGGGAAGCAAGGTGTCGGGACCGGTGCGATGAACTCACTCTGGTCGGGGCCTGGAGGCCCGGGCGGCCTACGTCCCCGGGCCGTGGACGATGGTGCCACTCTGGGAGCCGGCCTGCGCCTGCATCAGTCCTCCGGACCACCACCGGAGCCGGCTGGCCGGCGGCCCGTGGGCGGACCACCGGGTCCTCCCGACGGCTGGACACCGGATGCCCCCTCCGCCGCCGGCTCCCGGCCTGCGGATCATCCGGACCGGGAGCCGGCGGGGCAGCCTCGCCCCGTCCCCTACTGCTACCGGCACGCCAACCGGGAAACCTACGTGTCCTGTCAGCGGTGCGGACGTCCGATCTGCCCCGAGTGCATGCGTCCGGCAGCTGTCGGGTTCCACTGTCCGGAGGAGGGCGGCGCCGCGGCCTCGTGCCGCGGCGGTGCCTCCCGGCGGCCGGTCACCTCTTTGGGCGGGCGGGCCATGATGAGACGCCCCGGGCTGGTCACCCAGGTACTCATCGGACTCTGCGTGGTCGCGTACGTCCTGCAGGGGCTACCGGGCCTGGCCGGCAGCGGCCCCGACAACGCTTTCACCCAGGACTACTCCCTGTACGGTCCAGGCATAGCGTTCGACGACGAGTACTACCGGCTGTTGACCGCCGCCTTCCTGCATGCGGGCATCCTGCACATCCTGTTCAACATGTACGCGCTCTACCTGCTCGGATCCCAGCTGGAGCAGATCCTCGGACGGGTGCGTTACCTCGCCTTGTTCGTTGTCTGCGCCATCGGCGGAAATACGCTCAGTTATCTGGTCAACGGCTGGAGCACGTTCTCGGTCGGGGCGTCCACCGCGGTGTTCGGGTTCTTCGCCGCGTACTACGTGATTGCCAGGCGGTTGCGCGCCGACACCTCGGCGATCCTCGTCATCGTCGGCATCAATCTGATCATCACGTTCACCATCGCCAGGATCGACAAGTGGGGCCATATCGGTGGTCTCGTCGTTGGTCTCGTGGTCGGTGCGGTCTACGCCTATGTGCCGTCACGCCGCGGATGGGTGCAGGCGGCCGCCGTGGGTGGCGTTCTCGCCGCGCTGCTGTTCGCTGCGGTCGTCCGGACGTCCACGTTGACGTCACTGCCAGTGTTCGTTCAATAGCCGGCAAGGCGGCCAAATAGTCGGAAAGAGCCGTCGGGGTCAGCGCAGGTGGAGGCGGATCTCCTCCACCGTCTCGGCGATCCGATCGGGTTCGGCGCCGAGCTGGCGGCGGCTGAGCAGGATCGGGCCGTCGATCGTCTCGACGGTGAGGACGCGAACGTGCACACCGCGGCGGTTGTGCGTCAGGGTGCCGGCGTGTACCCGTAATACGGCGGCCCAGGGCAGGTGCCGCCGGTGGATCCCGTCCACCAGGTCGACGCCCCCCTGATCCACGCGCAGGGTGGGCCGGGCCAGGGCGTCCCGGCCGGCCAGGAGCAGCAGGCCGACCCCGGCGATCCCGATCAGCAGCCGGCCGGGACGATCCAGCGACTCCCATCGGGCGGCGAGTGAGTCCACGGCGCTGACCGCGAGCACGAACGCGCCTCCGACCGCATACACGGCCACCCGCCACCAGGACGGTGACCAGCTGCGAGGGCCGGACTCACCGCCGGTGCCGTCGTCGGTGAGTCCGGCACCGCTGGCTCCTGCGCCGGTGCTTCTGTGGGTGATTTCCCGGTCGGCGAAGTCGTCGTCCCGCATGTCACCCAGCACAACACATCCAGTGCCATCGTTGGCCCGCGCGGGCCGCTCGCCGCGCGGCCTACGTTGGGTCGATCTTCACGGCAGTTACTATCCGCTTCCTTGCTGTCACATCAGATGGCGGCCTGGCCTGTGTACCGCACCCCGGCCTCGGGGTCTGCGGCCGGAGAAGGAGAGCGGACGTGGCTTCGTTCCAGGCAGCATCGTCGTCCACACGGCGTGGCAGCGTCAGTCCGTTCCCCCCATTGCCGAATACGGTTTCCTCTCCGACTGTGAGACCACATGTCTGGTCGCTCCAAGCGGCGGCGGTGGCGCGGACGACCGCGTTCTGGCGGCAGTGGCTCTCCCGCGGGGTCTTCCCGGACCACCCGTGGCGTGGGCATCTCCAGCGCAGCGCGCTGGCGCTGAAGGGTCTGACCTACGCCCCGACCGGCGCGCTGCTCGCGGCGTCCACCACGTCCCTACCGGAGACGCCGCAGGGTGAGCGTAACTGGGACTACCGGTACAGCTGGATCCGTGACTCCACCTTCGCCCTGTGGGGTCTCTACACCCTCGGTCTCGACTACGAGGCGAACGACTTCTTCTCGTTCATCGCGGACGTCTGCGAGAACGGCGACGATCTGCAGATCATGTACGGGGTCGGCGGTGAGAGCCGGCTGGACGAGCAGGTCCTCGGGCATCTGTCCGGTTATGAGGGGGCGTTTCCGGTCCGGATCGGCAACGCCGCGTTCTCCCAGCGCCAACACGATCTCTGGGGCGCGATCCTCGACTCGGTCTATCTGCACACCCGGTCGCGCGACTACCTGTCGGAGCGGTTGTGGCCGGTGCTGGTCAAGCTGGTGGACACGGCCGCCGAACACTGGCGGGAACCTGACTGCGGCATCTGGGAGGTGCGCGGAGAACTGCGGCACTTCACCTCGTCGAAGGTGATGTGCTGGGTTGCCGCCGACCGGGGCCGGCGGCTGGCGGCGATGCGCGCAGATGCCAAGACCGCGGCCCGATGGGCGGCTGTCGCCGACGAGATACACGCGGACGTGTGCACGAACGGTCTCGACGAACGCGGGGTTTTCACCCAGTGCTACGGCTCCAAGGCGTTGGATGCGTCGCTGCTGCTCATGCCCCTGCTGAGATTCCTGCCCCCGAGCGATCCCCGGGTGCGCGCGACGGTCCTCGCGATCGCCGACGAGCTGACGGTCGACGGCCTGGTGCTGCGCTACCGCGTGGAGGAGACCGACGACGGCCTGACCGGGACGGAGGGCGCCTTCCTCATGTGCTCGTTCTGGCTGACCTCCGCCCTGGTGGAGATCGGTGAGGTGGTCCGCGCCAGGCAGCACTGCGAGCGCCTGCTCAGCTTCGCCTCTCCGCTGGACCTCTATGCGGAGGAACTCGACCCGAGCACCGGCCGGCATCTGGGGAACTTTCCGCAGGCGTTCACCCACCTGGCTCTCATCAACGCGGTCATGCACGTGATCCGGGCTGAGGAGGGTGCCGGCTACACCGGCCCCGCCCCGGCGTCCTGACCCTGTGCTCTGCGACATCCCCTGCGGTGACGTCCACCCGGAACGGATGTCCCCCTGGAACGATATCCACACTGTGGACAACCGTTGGGGATGAATGACACCGGTGGAAGTTCCGGCCGGCCGGTGGCGCGAGCCGGCCGCCCTAGCGCCACTGGGTTGACACGCCGAGACCGGCCACGACAAAACCGAACCCGATGAGGATGTTCCAGGCACCGAGACTGTCCATTCCGGGGATGTCTCCGTTGGAGAAGTAGTAGACGAGCAGCCAGGCGATCCCGATCAGGAAGAGTGTGAGGATCAACGCGCCCATCCAGGGCGGAGACGGCGGTTTGCGCTTGCGGACCTGGGCGGTCTGGGGCGGTGCGCTGGTGGACTTCTTCTTGCGACGCCGGGAAACGGGCACTTCGAAGCTCCTCGGTGCACTTTATGATCTTTATGGACGGGGCGTCGTCGTCCTCGCCGCTGTGAAACGGCCGCAGGGTGCGGATCGCCCGTTTCACAGGGTAGACATCCACTGCACCGGGCTGCCTCGGCCGGCACCGCACCGGGCTGCCTCGGCCGGCTCACAACCGTCTCACAACCGGCTCGCGGTCTGTCCGCGGCGGGTCGGGACGCGGGTGCGCCCTGTTCGCCGCTGTTGACGATTTCCGCGATCAGGGTATCGCCGGCGTGT
Source organism: Candidatus Protofrankia californiensis (assembly GCF_900634715.1). Classification (GTDB taxonomy): domain Bacteria; phylum Actinomycetota; class Actinomycetes; order Frankiales; family Frankiaceae; genus Protofrankia; species Protofrankia californiensis. The sequence continues at coordinate 47,443 of NZ_CAAAFO010000008.1, forward strand.
CCGGGTGTCGGACGCCGCTGGCGGGGTCGACCTGTACCGCGGGTGTACCGCCGGCATGTCGATATGCACGGCTTTGGCTGCCGGGTGGATACTGGTACGCGCAGCAGGCTCTCGGCATATCAGGGTGATATCCGGCTGCGTGCCGTGACTCCGCTCCCCGAGTAACAGCAGCCGGTAGGGCTTGATGCGGATACGGCTGGTGCGAATACAGCCGGGGCGGCCCCGGGCGCCCCGCTCGCGAGTGATCGGAGAAATCCTGTCTCCCAGGAGCTGTTTCGGTGTCGTTTCCTTGCCAGAATGACGCCCAACCACAATCTGACGAGGAGCGTGCCCGCGATGCCAGGTGGATCGACAACCAAGCGGGAGATCGCCAGGACC
>NZ_CAAAFO010000008.1:48237-72118 GCF_900634715.1 Candidatus Protofrankia californiensis
TCCGCGAGGTGATCTACACGTCGATTCCCGACTTTCTGCCGAGAAAAGACCGGTTGTTGCTGCGGCTGCCCATTGCGAAGGCTCGCCGGAAACGCGCCGAAATCGTGACGGATCTCCCCGCGGGCGCCCGTGCCCACGCTTTCCTCGACGTGTACCGGACCGGCCGGGCCGACCCGGTGCGGACCTCGGTCCAGGGGACGGCATCCGATGTCGCGGTCCTGCTCTACACCACGGGGACGACCGGCCCGGCCAAAGGTGCGATGCTGACCCACCGCAATCTCGTCGCGAATGCCGTGCAGTGCCGGGCGTGGTTCACCGACGCGCAGATCGGGCGGGAGGTGGTCCTCGCCGTCCTGCCGATGTTCCACGCATACGGGATGACGCTGTGCATGACGGTGGGAATGCTGATCGGTGCGCATGTGGTGCTTATACCGAAATTCGACGTGGCCATGCTCCTTGACGCCATCGTCAGGCATCGCCCGACGACCTTCCCGGGCGTGCCGCCGATCTATCGGGCGTTGCTGGACGATCCACGGGCGAAGAGCGTCGATCTGACCTCGATCCGAGGGTGCCTCTCCGGCGCGATGAAGCTGCCCGGTGAACTGCAGCAGCGTTGGGAAGGCGCAACCGGTACCCCGGTCGTCGAGGGCTATGGCATGACCGAGGCGTCCCCGGTGACCCATGCCGGTCCGTTGGGCAAGGAGCTCCGCCCCGGCTGGATCGGCCTGCCCCTCCCGTCCACGGAAGCGAAGATCGTCGAATTGGAGGACCACTCGAAGGAAGTGCCGGTGGGGGAGCCTGGTGAGCTGCTCGTCCGGGGTCCGCAGGTGTTCGCCGGGTACTGGGAGAATCCGGACTCCACCAAGGCCGTGCTGACCGACGACGGATGGCTGCTCACCGGTGACGTCGCCCGGATGGACACCGCCGGCTGGTTCGAGATCGTCGACCGGAAGAAGGAGCTCATCATCGCGGGTGGGTTCAACATCTCTCCGAACGAGATCGAGGATGTTCTCTCGGGGATTCCCGAAGTCGCCGAGGTTGCGGTGATCGGTGTTCCGGACGCATACCGGGGTGAGACGGTGAAGGCGTTCCTGGTGCTGCGGCCCGGTGAGTCACTCACCGTCGACGAAGTACGGGCGTACTGTTCCGAACGTCTCTCCGCCTACAAGGTCCCGAAGATCATTGAGTTCCGGACGGAGTCGCTACCGAAGATCGGAATCGGTAAGGTGCTGCGCCGCGCACTGCGCGACGAGGAGAAGGCAAAGGCCGAGCAGCAGGCCGCCGGCGAGCGGGATGTTGCCGGCAGCTGACCTGGCCGGCAGCTGCCGGCAGGTCCGACCCGGTGGCTGGCTCGGCAGCTGATGTGGCGGCCGAGCCGGTGGCTGCATCCCGCGGCAGATCCGGTGCTAAGAGGAGGATCATGCGAATCCTGGTGGTCGACAACTACGACTCGTTCGTGTTCAACCTGGTGCAGTACCTGGGGCAGCTCGGCGCGGACAGCGTCGTCCGCCGCAACGACGAGGTCGACGTCGACGAGCTGGCCACCCTCGGTGTCGCCGGGGTGCTCGTGTCACCCGGTCCGGGTACGCCCGAGGCGGCCGGAGTCAGCGTGCCGATGATGCGGGCGTGCGCCGCGGCCGGCATCCCCATGCTCGGGGTGTGCCTGGGCCATCAGGCTCTCGGAGTTGCGTTCGGGGCGACAGTCGGACGAGCTCCTGAATTGCTGCACGGCAAGACGTCCGTGGTGCATCACCGCCGGGTCGGGGTGCTTGCGGACCTGCCGTCACCGTTCATCGCGACCCGCTACCACTCGCTCGCCGTGGACCCGGCGACCCTGCCGGACGAGATCGAGGTCACCGCCTGGACCGACAGCGGTGTGGTCATGGCGATGCGGCACCGGACCCTTCCGCTGGAGGGTGTCCAGTTCCACCCGGAGTCGGTGCTCACGCAGGGCGGTCATCTGCTGCTGGCGCGCTGGCTGTCGGTCTGCGGGGACGACACCGCGCTGTCGGTGGCGCCGATGCTGTCGGCCGAGGTCGAAACCCTGCGCCAGGCAGCTTTCGCCTGACCCGGCCGGCTTTCGCCTGACCCGGCTGTCGTGGCTTCCCCGGTTACGGCGGAAGCCGTCCACGGAGACCGATCTTTCTTGGCGGCGGGGCCTGGTGGCCTGGCGGCTGGTGGCCCCGCCCAGGAGTTCGGTTCCCCGAACAGCCACTTTTCCGAGGCTTTTCAGGGAAAAGTGGCTATTCGGGGGGGGATCCGAACAGACCGCCGCTTTTCTGGGTGGGGCTCGGGGTCTGCGTCGGTGTCTTGCTCGGTGTCGGGGTCACGCTCGGCGTCGGGGTCGGCGTCTCGGTGGCGGTGGACTGCTGCGAGACATACAGCGTCACGGTCGACCCGCGGGTCGCGGAGCCGCCGCCGGGGTTTTGGGAGACAACGGTGCCCGTTGGTTTACTGCTTGCGACGGACTGCTGGACGACCTTGAAGCCGTAGCGTTCGAGCTCGGCCTTGGCTGGGTCGACGGGTTGGTCCGTCACGTTCGGGACGGTCGCCTGCGGGCTCACCACATAGATGATCACTTGGTCGCCGGGTATCACCGACGTTCCCACCGCGGGGTCGGTGGACTCCACCACGCCGGGTTTGCGGGTCGTCGCTTCAGCGAAGGCGGAGGTCTTCACCGTAAGCCCCATCGCCTTCAGTTTGCTGGTGGCCGCGGCCTGGGTGAGACCCGTCACATCCGGGACGGCGAGGTCTCCCGGTCCCTTCGACACGGTGACGGTGACCTGCGCGGTCTTGGAGGTCGTGCTGCCCGGGGCCGGATCGACGTCGAGGACCTGGTCCTTCGGCTCGTTGCTCTCTATGGATTTCGGGATGATATTGGTGAAGCCCGTGGAGCTCAGGCTGTTCTTGGCCGTCTCGTACTTCTGCCCGATGAGGGTTGTCGGGATCTTCGCAGTGTCGGTGGCGGTGGTGTCATTGCTTTTCTCGCCGCCACCGAGGAAGTTGGTCGCGATCACTGTGACGACGACGAACACCGCCACGACGGACAGGCCGGCGAGGATGTACTTCCAGGCGTCCGAACGCCTCTCCTCCCGCATCGGTCCGTCGTCGATCGCCCCCGTGCCGCCGGCGCCCGTACGGTCGTAGCGGTCGGTGCCCGTGCGGTTGTAGCCGCCGGTCCGGCCGTAGGGATCGTCGAGGGCGTCGTCGTGGGGGCCGCGGTTCCGGGAGATCAGTTGTGTCCCCGCCGTGGCCGCGGACGAACCCATCCGGGTGGTGAGCTGGTCGTCCCCGATCGGTGGGGCGTAGATGGGACGGCCGGCCAGGGCACGCTCGAGGTCGTCACGCATCTGCCCGGCGGTGGAGTAGCGGTTGTCGGGGTCCTTCTCCATCGCCTTGAACACGATCGCGTCGGCGTCGGGCGTGATGGTGTGGTCGTGGGTGGACGGCGGCTGCGGATTTTCCCGCACGTGCTGGTAGGCGACGGCCACCGGTGAGTCGCCGCGGAACGGCGGCTGCCCGGTCAGCAGCTCGTAGAACAGCACGCCCGTCGAGTAGACGTCGCTGCGGGCGTCCACCCGGATGCCGCGGGCCTGTTCCGGTGACAGGTACTGGGCGGTGCCGATCACCGCGGCGGTCTGCGTCATGTTGGACGTGGTCGCGGTGGTCGCCCGAGCGATGCCGAAGTCCATCACCTTGACCGAGCCGTCCTGGCACAGCATGACGTTCGCGGGCTTGATGTCCCGGTGGATGATCCCCATCCGGTGGCTGTAGTCCAGGGCGGCGCACACGTCGGAGGTGATCTCCATGGCCCGGTGTTCGGTGAACCGGCCCTCCTGTTGGAGCACGTCGCGCAGGGTGTGCCCTTCGACGTACTCCATCACGATGTACGGGACGGTCGTGCCGCTGATCACATCTTCGCCGGTGTCGTAGACCGAGACGATCGCCGGGTGGTTCAGGGCGGCCGAGGACTGCGCCTCACGGCGGAAGCGGGCCAGGAAGGTGGGGTCACGGGCGAGGTCGGCCCGTAGCGCCTTGACCGCGACCTCGCGTCCGAGGCGGACGTCCCGCCCCCGGTAGACCTCGGCCATGCCGCCGTATCCGAGGACTTCGCCCAGCTCGTAGCGCCCGCCCACCAGGCGAGGTTCGGTTCCGAACACCTCAGTCACGACTGCCACCCGTGCTCGCCTTTCCGCTTCCCGGGCTGGTACCCGCGAACTCTTCCTGGACGCCCGGCCCGATCGTGGCCGTAACGGCAACCGGGCCGCCGGTCACCCGGTTGCCGCCCGCGACACCGCCGGTCCCGGTCGTGCTGTCACCGGTGACGATGCCACCTCCGGATCCGGGCCCGTGCACCGCCCGGGTCAGGGCCGGCGCGCCTTCGGATGATCCGCTACCCCCGGCGATCGACCGGGTGATCAGTGCGGTAATTGCAACTGTTGCGATCAGTAGCGCTATCAGTACTAGAAGCGATAGTCGTCGCCTGTTCGCGGACGCTGGGGCATCTACGGCCCGGCCGCGGGGGCGCCGTCGCCGGGCCGCCCGCGCACCCGACGGCTGCAGGCCGGAGGCCGTGTGGTTGCCGGGCGGCCGGGCCCGGGCGGTGATGTTCGTCGGCTGGACGTCCGGCCGGCCGGCGGTACCGAAGTCGGTGCCGTCGTAGCCGGTATTGCCGTAGCCGGCGCCCTCGTAACTGTCCGCCCGGTAACCGGTAACGGACGAAGGCACCCGGGTCGGGGTACCCCAGGAGCCCGGTGGCGCACCCCCTGGCGGTTCCTGGTCGATCTTCCGACCGTCGTGGGCGGCACCGGCGTCCCAGGGTGACTGGGCGTCCCAGTGCGACCGGTTGTCCTCGGGGAAACCGGTGGCCCAGGTGGACCGGCGGGTCCACGACGGTGGCCGATCCTCGGCGGGTGCCGCTGCGCCCGCAACCGGCGCGGCGGGTGCCCCCGGCGACCCGGGCCGCCGTGCGGTGGGGTTCCCACCCGCCTCCGCCCGGGGCCCGGGCGTCGGGCTGGCAGCACGGCGGGTCATGTCGGCGTTCCACAGGTTCCGGCGGATCGTGGCGGCGGTGTGGGCGAACGAACCGGCCGATGCCGGCCGCTGGGCAGGGTCCTTGGCCATCGCCGCCTGGACGAGGTTGCGCACCGGCGCGGGGATGTCGGGCGGCAGCGGTGGGGGATCGTCCTGCTGGTGCGCCATCACGACCACGATCGGGTTGCGGTCGTCGAAGGGACGCCGGCCGGCCAGGCACTCGTAGGCCACCACACCAAGGGAGTACACGTCGCTGGCCGGGGTCACAGTCCGACCGGAGGCCTGCTCGGGGGAGACGTAATACGCAGTGCCCATCATGATCCCAGTGGCGGTGAGCGGTGCGGCGTCCACCGCGCGCGCGATCCCGAAGTCGGTGACCTTGATCGCACCGTCGGTCCGCAGGAGCAGGTTGCCGGGTTTGACGTCCCGATGCACGACCCCGAGGGCGTGCGCGGCCTGCAGGGCGTCCGCGGCCTGCCCGAGCACGTCCAGGGTCTTCTCCGGGGACAGGCGCTTCTCCCTGTGCAGCAGCGCGGACAGGGGCTCGCCCTCGACCAGTTCCATCACCAGGTAGGCAGTCGGATGGTCACCGTCGGCGATGACCTCGCCGTAGTCGTAGACGGATGCCACGCCCGGATGCGCCACTCGGGCGGCGTGCCGCGCCTCGCCGCGGAAGCGGACCAGGAACAGTTCGTCGCTGGCGTACTCCGGACGCAGCAGCTTAACGGCGACGGGACGTCCAAGCGTGCGGTCGAGGCCCCGCCACACCTCACCCATCCCGCCGGTGGCGATGCGTCCCTCGAGGAGGTACCGGCCGTCGAGAACGATGCCCTTCGGTGAGGTGCCGAACGGCTGCGCGGCAGCCGGTGACGCGCCCGGTCCGGCGGGCGGCGCCGCGGACCGGGCGTCCGGCGCTGGAACGCCTGGTACTGGAACGCCTGGTGTCGGGATGCCCGGTACTGGGATGCCCGGTACTGGGACGCCCGGGGGCGGCGGGCCTGTCACCGCCGGACGTCCAATGCGGCCTTCATGACCTGCTGGGCGACCGGAGCGGCAACCGCGCCACCGGTACCGAACTCGCCGCCACCGTCCTCGACCACGACCGCGACGGCCACGCTCGGGTTGACGGCGGGCGCGAACCCGATGAACCAGGCGTGCGAGGGCTCGTTGTCCCCGTGCTCGGCGGTGCCGGTCTTGCCGGCAACGGCGACACCGGGGATCCGCGCCTTGGTAGCGGTGCCGTTGCTCACCACGCTCTGCATCATCGTGTTCAGTTTGGCGGCGACATCCGCGCTGACGGGCCGTTTGTAGACCTCCGGTTCGGTGCGGCTGATCGCCTTGAGGTCGGGGCCGAGCAGTTCGGAGACGACGTACGGCCGCATCATGACCCCGTTGTTGCCAACGGCGGCGGCGACCTGGGCCATCTGCAACGGGGTGACCCGGTCGTCGAACTGCCCGATGGCGGACTGCGCGGTCTGCGCCCCGTCGAGCGGCTGGGTCGGGTACACGCTGGGCACCTGCGCCAGAGGAAAGTCGGGCACGGTGGAGTTGAAACCGAACGCCTCGGCCTGTGCGCGCAGGGCGTCGTCGGTGAGATCGATGCCGAGCTGGGCGAACGCGGTGTTGCAGGAGATCGTCAGAGCGTGGATCAGCGTGTCGGTCCTGCCGTCCCCGCAGCGTTCGCCGCCGAAGTTCGGCAGTACGGTCCTGCTCTGCGGCAGGGGGAGCTGGTCGGGCGCGGCGATGCGTTCCTCGAGCTGGTGGCCGGCGTTGAGCGCGGCCGCCGCCGTGATCACCTTGAAGGTGGAACCGGGTGGATAGGTTTCCTGGGTCGCGCGGTTGAGCAGTGGCTTGTCCGGGTCGGTGTTGAGCGTCTGGGCGGCCTTGCTGGCCGTGGTCTCGTCGTGGCTGGCCAGCGGTGTCGGGTCGTAGGTGGGGCTGGTCACCATCGCAAGGATTTCGCCGGTCTTCGGGTCGAGCGCCACGACCGCCCCCTTACGGTTGCCGAGCGCGGTGGTCGCGACCTGCTGGATCCGGGGTACCAGCGTGGTGACGATACTCCCACCCCGTTGTTGGCGTCCGGTCACCAGGTCGGAAACCTTGGAGACGAACAGGCGCTGGTCCTCGCCGGAGAGGAAGTCGTTCTGGGACCGCTCCAGGCCCGCGGAGGTGTACAGACCGTAGTAGCCGGCGATGGCGGCGTACAGCTTCGTGGCCGGATACTGCCGCTGGTACTTGTACTCGTCGTCGGACGGTACCGAGCTTGCGATCGCCTGCCCGCCGGCCACGGCGATCCAACCCCGCTCCCGTTCGAGCCGCTCGGTGATCTGGCGGGCGTTGTTCGGCTCGTGACGCAGTCCGTCGGCCTTCTTGGCCTGTAGCCAGTTGGCATTGACCAGCAGCGCCGCGAACAGCACCAGGCACGCGACAGCGACCTTGCGGATGGGCGAGTTCACGTCGTCCGCACCACCTGTGTCGGGCTGTCGGCGACGGCGTTCGGGTCGAACAGCGGCGCGGCCGGCGTGGCCGGGTCGGGCCGGCGGTAGGAGTCGCTGATCCGCAGCAGCAGCGCGATGATGGCTGCGTTCGAGACGATCGAGGAGCCTCCGTAGGAAATGAAGGGCAGGGTCAGGCCGGTCAGTGGGATGAGCCGCATGACACCGCCGACCTGCACGAACACCTGCAGAGCCAACGAGGCGGCAAGTCCTGCCGCGAGCATCTTGCCGAACGGGTCACGGGCGCCGAGCGCGGTTCGCAGGCCGCGCATCACGACCAGCCCGTAGATGACGAGGATCGCCATGATCCCAGCGAGGCCGAGTTCCTCGCCGATGCTCGCGACGATGAAGTCGGTGTTGGCGAAGGGAACCCGTTGCGGACTGCCCTGCCCGAGTCCGGTACCGGTGACCCCGCCAGCCGCGAACCCGAACAGACCCTGCACCAGCTGGAACGAGGTGCTCGTGGGGTTGTCGCCGTCGAATGCGTGTAACCAGCCGTCCACCCGGACCTGGACATGCCCGAACAGCTGATAGGAGATCACCGCGCCGAGCGAGAACAGGCCGAGCCCGATGACGACCCAGGACGCCCGTTCGGTCGCGACATAGAGGATCACCAGGAACATGCCGAAGAAGAGCAGTGACGAACCGAGGTCCTTCTCGATGATGAGGACGCCGAGGCTGGCGAGCCAGGCGACGAGAACCGGCCCGAGGTCCCGGGCGCGCGGGAAGTGCATCCCGAGGAAGGACCGGGAGACCACGGAGAGGACCTCACGCTTGTTCACCAGGTAGCCGGCGAAGAAGATCATAAGAATGATCTTCGAGATCTCGCTGGGCTGGAAGGTGAACGGGCCGACCCGCAGCCACAGCCGGGCGCCGTTGATGGTTGCGCCGACCAGCGGCATCGCGGGCAGCAGCAGGAAGACCAGGCCGATCAATCCCGCCGTGTAGGCGTAGCGCGACAGCTCCTTGTGGTCACGGATGATCGCCAGTACCAGGACGAAGACAACGAGCGCGAGCAGCGTCCACACCATCTGCAATGGGGCGACGCCGGGTGGGATCTTCTTGCCGGCTTTCTCGGCAGCGTTTATCTTGGCCAGGTCCAACCGATAGATCATGACGAGGCCGAGGCCGTTGAGGGCCGCAACCAGCGGCAGCAGTATCGGGTCGGCGGCCGGGGCGAACCGGCGTACCGCGAGGTGCGCCATCCCCCACAGCGCGCTGAAGCCCAGGCCGTAGGCGAACACCGACAGGGTGATGTTCCCGTCGATGGCGAGTACAACGGCTGCCAGGGCGGCGGTGGCGAGCAGGCCGGCGAACAACAGCAGCGAGAGTTCCCGCCGACGGTACGGCGGCAGATCGACACCGGCCGGTACCGGGAACCGGGCGAAGGTTCCCGTGAGGTCGACCGCCTTGCCGCGAAGCGGGGGGAGAACAGTCATCCTGTGGGCGTCATCCAGGCGTCGAGACTGACGGGAGCGACGGGACGCAGTTCGGGACCGGGGTGGTGGCGCAGGGCGGTGGCGTGGTGGCAACACCGCCCAGGGTGTTCTGGGTGTCCCCGGTGGTCGTTTCCTCGACGGAGCCTGCGCCCGCCGTCGCCGTCGCCGTCAGTGGCGCCGGTGCCGCCGTCGGTGTCGTGATGGACTGGGTCGGGCTCGCGGCGTCCAAGAACTTCTCTCGCAGCCGGTCGACATACTCCTGAGCCTCTGTGAGGCTGTTGGCCGAGTAGCCTTCCGCCACCCGCTGGCGCCCATCATCGTTGAGCTCGTTCAGCGGCATAGCATGCTTCTTGAGCCGGTGCAGGGATATCCCGGCGATACTTCCCTCGACACCTTCGAAGATCGCAACCTGGTGGTCGTCAACAGCGACGTAGTACCGGCTGTGGATGTAGAACCAGCCCCAGGCGGTCGCGACGGTCAAGACGATCACTGTGAACAGGATGATGAACGCCGGCCGGGGCGGCGGTCGCCGGGCGGGTGCTGATGACTCCTCGTCGACCAGGTCGTCGGGGTCCTGGTTGCGCAGCGCGAGACCGTGCCGGCCGATCCGCGCACCCTTGGCAGCCGGCGAGTCCTGCTGGTCACCGTACCGGGGGTTCGGACCGGTACGCGCGGACGCGGCCCCCGGCACGATCTCCTTCTCCGCCGCGGCGCCAGCCACCAGCGGACGGTCGTCGTCGCCGACGTCGGAGTCCACGACATCGGCGACAACGACGGTGATGTTGTCCGGGCCGCCGCCCTTGAGCGCGAGTTCGACCAGCCGGTCAACGGCTTCCTGCGGGGTCGGCAGCAGCAGCGCCTCGTGGATGGTGATCTCGGTCACGACCCCGGACAGCCCGTCGGTACACAGCAGGTAGCGGTCGTCGGGGACCGCCTCCCGGATGGACAGGTCCGGTTCGACGTCGCGGCCGTCCAGAGCACGCATCAGTAACGACCGTTGTGGATGCGTGTTGGCCTGCTCGGCCGTGATCCGTCCCTGGTCGACGAGATCCTGTACCAGTGTGTGATCGTGGGTTACCTGGTTGAGGACCTCGTGCCGCAGCAGGTATGCCCGGGAGTCACCGACGTGCAGCACACCGAGATGAGTCCCCGCAAGCAACAGGGCGGTGACCGTGGTGCCCATGCCTTCCAGCGATCCGTCTTCGATGGACATCTCGCGTAGCTGAGCATTGGCCTGGTGCACCGAGTCGGCCAGTGCCTCCAGGATCGCGCCGCTGGCGATGTCGTCGTCCAGATTGGCCAGTTGGGAGATCACGGTGGAGGATGCGACCTCCCCGGCAGCGTGACCGCCCATGCCGTCGGCTACGGCCAGTAGCCGTGCGCCCGCGTAGGCGGAATCTTCGTTGCCTTCCCGGACGTGGCCGACGTCCGAGCGAACGGCGTAGTGAAGCCTAAGGCTCACCGGTGAAGCTCCAGGACGGTTTTTCCGATCCTGACCGGCGCGCCGAGAGGAACCGGCATGGGACTGGTCACTTTCGTGCGGTCGAGGTAAGTACCGTTGGTCGAGCCCAGATCTTCGACGAACCACTGGCCGTCATGGGGGACGAGTCTTGCATGTCTCGCGGATGCGAAGTCATCCTCCAGCACCAGAGTCGAGTCCTGTGCACGTCCGATGGTGACAGGCGCCGGTCCGAGCGGAAGAGTCGTCCCCGCGAGGTGTCCCTTTGTGACAACCAACTTGCTCGGTGTGCGCGCTCGTCGGCTGGGGGGCCTGTTCTGCTGCCCGCCGAGTGATGGAGCCGGGTGCGCCGGGTGCGCTGGAGCCGGGTGGGCAGGGGTTGGGCGGGCCAGCGCCTGGATGTTCTGTCGTTGGCGTTTCGTCGGCCCGAACATGTCCACGCGCACCGCACGGACAGCGGCCAGGACGAACAGCCACAACAGCGCCAGGAAGCTGATTTTTACGACCAGGAGGACCAGGTCGCTGGGTTCGGATCCGCTCACGGCGTCCTACCAGCCGCGGTCGTTCGGGCCCGGTGCTCCCGGCCCGGCCGGCCGGTCGCCGTCGTAGGGATCCCGATCGTGTGGACGCCGGCCTTTGACCGGGGGGACCCGGCCGGGACGGTGGGTCTCCTGTTCGTGCATGTCAGCGTCGTCCGGCCCCGCGGGTGCGACGTTGCGCCGCGGATCGCCGTAGCCGGCCTGGCCGCCGTAACCGGGCATACCTGGACCAGGTGTACCTGGAGCCGGCGCGCCTGGACCGGGCATACCCGGGCCGTAACCGGCCGGAGGAGTACCGGGTACCCGGCCGCCGAACTGATCGTATGGGTTGCCGCCACGGTACTGGCCCTCCCTCTCCCCATAAGGGTCGTCGTAGCGGGGACCGCCACCATACGGATCCCCTGGTCGACCCCCTGCGGGCTGGCCTCTGGTCGGGCGTCCGCCGCCCTGGTATGGCGCCTCCCCCGGTGGCGCCGGATAGCCACTGGCGGCGCCGCCTAGGCGCGGGTCGTCCCGGTACGGGTTGTCCCGGTACGGGTCCGCCGGCGCGGGCGGATAGCCCCCCGGTGGGTAGCCCTCGGGTGGACCGCCGCGCCGCGGCTCACCCCGGTAGGGATCGCCACCGCGGTAAGGCTCACCCCGGTAGGGGTCCGCTGGTGGGGGTGGGTAGCCACCGGGGGGGACGCCGTGGCGCGGGTCACCCCGGCGGGGATCGGCTGATCGTGTCCGCGGGTCGACGGGTGCAGCCGGTGGCGCAGGAGCGGGGGGGTATGCACCTGCGGGGCCCGCCGGTACACCGCCCGGGCCTGGCGCGCCCACTGGAACACGTCCGGGGGCCCGTCCCCTGTCGGCACCTCGCGGATCGTCCCGCCGGAAGGCCAGGATCGTCGCGCCCAGTTCGATCTGGTCGCCGTTCATGAGCTTCACCTGGCTGGCGGCACGGCCGTTGACGATGCTCCCGTTGGTCGAGCCATGATCGATGTAGACGAACTGCCCGTCGGGCATCCGACGTACTTCGCCGTGCCGGCGGGATACCCCGGTGTCATTGAGACGGATATCACATTCGACACTGCGACCGATGACCGTGACCTCGCTGTCCAGCGGATACTCACGCTCCTCCCCACCAGCCCGGCTGTCAGGCCCAGGCTTGGTGGAGATGACGAGACGGGGCGCTCCCGGCGCCGTCGGCCGGGGTCGTCCCACAGGGCGTCTACCCGCCACCGCGCCCGGGTCGGCCGCGGCGACGCTGCTACGGATGCGGAACACCCCGACATCGAGATCCTCGGCCTCGGCGAGCCGCACACCGACCGGCCCGACGAACGTGTACCGCTGCTCGGCGGCATGCTCGCGGACCATCTCGGCCAGCTCGTCACAAAGTGCCCGAGTGTAAGGGGCAAGCCGGGCGAAGTCGCTACTGGCAAGCTCGACCGCGAACTCGTTGGGAACAAGCACCCGGTTCGAACTGGTCGCGCGCCGGTCGTCGGTCTCTCGAGCCAGCGCGCTTGCGATCTCGACCGGCTCGACGCCTCCTTTGAAGACCTTGGCGAACGCGCCCTCGACGAGGCCGCCCAAGCGACGCTCGAAGCGCTGTAGCACGCCCATCTCGGCCTCCCCTCCTCCCCCCGGCCTTCTACCGGCACTGAGATCGTATGCTTCCGGTTGAGCGCCGCCCACGGCTCGGGCGGTGTGGATCGCGTGATAGCGTGATAGTCGCACTCGGGCGAGTGGCGGAATGGCAGACGCGCACGGTTCAGGTCCGTGTGTCCTAACGGACGTGGGGGTTCAACTCCCCCCTCGCCCACGAGCTGGCTGGTGCTGGTCGCCGACCTTTGGTCGGCTTCCCGGTGGGCCGCGATGTCTATCGGGGGGCCGAGCCCCCCGAACCCCCCACGTTCCTGTGGTTGGGGGCGGCTTGGGGATGGCGCTCGGGTCCGATGCGGAGCTTCGTTCGGCCGGGGTGGCTGGTGCTGGTCGCCGACCTTTGGTCGGCTTCCCGCGGATACTTCGGACGATCATCGCCATGGATGTCTACTGACGACTCGGGCAGTCCCTGATACACGCGCTGGCGCGCTGCACTCCCTGCATGTCAGAGATGGACAGGCCCGCCAGTCCTGCAGGGTCGACGCCGATGTCCTGTACTCCCTGTACACCAGGGATGACGGACCCCGGTACCTGGCGGCGCCACATCCCCTTGTCAACAACACCCCGCCCAGCAGGTGGGTCAGCGTCCCATGATCGAATATCGTGGGATCATGAAATTGAGGGAATAAGCGGTCGTGATAGCAGCCGCTTTCGTACTCAATTTCTTGATCGAAACGGGACGTGTGACTCGCTGACTGGTGCTCCAGCAGGTCAAAAGCGGCGCGGCCATATTTTCTCGCACTGCCCGAGGTCCAAGTCCTCGGGCCATTATTCAGCCGGGTGCGCGAACACCTGCCGACCGGACAGGGCCGGGTAGAACAGCGGCATCCAGCAGTTCGAGCCGAACGGCCAGCCGGCCTTGCTACTCCTCACCACCCTGGAACATCTGGCTGACCTGGGCAGCCAGATCGGCAGCCTTATCGATAAGGTCGTGCGCTATCATCACGGTTGCCTCAACCTCATAAATACCCGGGTCACTATAAATATCGGGTCACTCGGTCACGTCGCAGACGTGAGGCCGGACAGCGGATGACCGTATCAATGTTTGTAGCGAGAGCCAGACGCGCCGAGCCCCGTCGCACCGAGACCATACCGGTGTCGTCACCGTCGGTGACTGCCCAAGTAGCAACGGTGCCCGCTATTCATGAGGGTTATTCAAAACTCCTCGATCGAGATCTGTAGTAGCGTCCTGACCGGCGACGATGCATGATCTAGATCATCTGGACGGGGAGTTCTGAATAAGCCTCCGTGGCGGGACCAGCGGCAGTTCCATGAAGTACATGAAGCGTTCGATCCCCTCGGACATCGCCGTTTCCGCATGGTCGAACACCGCGCTGTCACGAAAACCGAGCGAGCGGTAGAGGGCATGGGCCTCGACCATATAGTTGGCGGTTTCCAACCGGGCGAGGCGGAATCCCTCCTCCCGTGCATCGGCGAGGAGCCGTCGGAGGAGAGCGCGGCCGATCCCCCGACCGCGGGTCGAAGGATCGACGTACATCCGTTTGATCTCGGTGGTAACGGCGTCCACCGGCTTGAGCGCACCCACGCCCACCGCGTCCTCACCGATCCGGGCAACCAGCAGGCGACCGCGTGGGCTGAGCAGGTTGGGCAGCTCGTCACGGAACGACCGCTGGTATTGCGCGACAACCTCGTCCGGGTCGTCAAAGTGGACGCCGTTCGTGGCCGTCATCCGCTCGACGCACCACCGCAGATACCCGTCGAGCAACGGTTCGACGACCGATGGCTCGGCCAGTGGCTCGATGTGTGGCTCGCTCATGCGTTTCTCGCCTGGGAGCGACGTACGCGACGCTTCTCCCGCGCCATCCGCATCAGGTAGGGCGGCGTGGGCGGCAGCCAGCCAAGTTGGCGAGCCGTGCCCAGGTCGTCGCGGTTGGCCCAGTGCTCGACAACCTGGCCGTCGGCCACCCGGAAGCAGTGGGTCTGCGTCGTCGCGAACGTCTTGCCGGTGGGTGGGAACACGTCCGCGACCCGGCCCTGCTTGTCGTACGTCACGAAGGTGCCCACATGCCGGCCCGACATCGTGCAGTGCACCGTGACCAGGTCCGTGTCGGCGACGACGTCGTGGATCTCCCATCGCAGGTCGGCGTACGCGTCCTGCAGCCAGCGCGCCGAGGCGTGGAAGGCTGCCGGCCCCCGCCCCCGGCACGCCGGCGGCTCGGCGTCGGCCTCCCGGTTGACCGCGTCCGGGTGTATGAGGCGGGTGAACTCGTCGATCTCGTCGAGAGCCATGATCTCCACAGCCCTCGCGCACAGCGTGCGGTTGGTCTCCGCTAGCATTCTTTCCATGGGGCGAGTATCCAATACAGTGAGTTGGTAACTAATGCCGCGTCGGCCATACGACAATGCTGGCCGTGTCGAGCAGGCACGCGCCACGCAACGCCGGGTCCTGGAGGCGGCGCGCGAACTGATCATCGAGCGAGGCCCCACGGCGGTCAGCATGCGCGACATCGCCGCCCACGCCCGGGTCTCCGTCGAGACCCTCTACAAGACGTTCGGCACCAGGGCTGCGCTCATCAAGGACGTCTACGACGTCACGCTCGCCGGCGACGACGAGCCGCAGGCCCTCGCCGACCGTCCGGAGATCCAGGCCATCCTTGCGGCGGTCGACCCCCGGGAGAAACTCGCCCGCTACGCCGCGCTGGCCCGGCATCTCGCCGAACGTCTCGGTCCGTTGCAGTCCAGGCTCCGCGCGGCCGCCCACAGCGGCGATCGCGACCTTCAGGGGCTGATCGGCACCGTGGACGCCGAGCGGCTGGCCGGCACCAGTCGCCTCGTCCACCATCTCGCCGACACCGGCGGTCTGCGCGCCGGCCTCGACCCGGACCGGGCCCGTGACATCGTCTGGGCTCTCATCTCGCCCGAGGTCTACGACCTACTCGTCGGCGACCGGCGGTGGTCACACGACGAATACGAACACTGGCTCGCCCAAACCCTGGCTGACACCATCGCACCCGTCCCGAAAGCCGACCGAAACGCATAGACGGCGACCTACCACGGCACCGTTCGACCCGGCTTCGGGAGTGTCAGGGGATCTTGATCGGTAATCTCCAGAGTAAGGCCGTGACCTGCAGAGACGCTTGAACATTGCTGTCCGTTACACCGTTTCTTGGGCAGACCCCGGCTTCCGTAATTGGGGTCATGCGAATCCGCAGGTGCAGCCGGGTGCGCATCCGCAGGCGTCGGTCTCGGTCGAGCGGGGTCGGGCGAGCGGGGTGGGGCAGCAGGTGTCGCCTCGCCAGGCGTCGCGGCCTTCTTTCACCGCGATGGCGGCGATGACGAGTGCGGCGACCGGGTCGGCCCAGGGCCAGCCGAGGGCGGCGTTCAGGAGCAGGCCGGCGAGCAGGATGGCGGACAGGTAGGTGCAGAGCAGGGTCTGCTTGGAGTCGGCGACCGCGGATGCCGAGCCGAGTTCGCGGCCGGCGCGGCGTTGCGCGGCGGACAGGAACGGCATGACGACCAGCGAGACGGCGGCGAGCGCGATCCCGGGCACCGAGCTGTGCGCGTCACCCGTGCTGGTCAGGGCCCGGACGGCGTCGACGGTGATGTAGGTGGCGAGCGCGACGAACGACACGGCGATGATCCGCAGGGTGGTGCGTTCCCGGGCTTGCCGGGCCTCGTGGTCGGTGGCGGAGAACTGCCAGGCGACGGCGGCGGCGGAGGACACCTCGATGACCGAGTCCAACCCGAAACCGATCAGCGCGGTGGACGAGGCGGCGGCGCCCAGTGTCAGCGCGACGGCGGCTTCGACGACGTTGTAGGTGATGGCGGCGGTGACCAGGAGCCGGACGCGGCGGGCGAGGACATCGCGGCGGGTCGGGGCCGGACCGAGTGGTAGCGGGGTGGTCATGTCAGCAGCAGCCCTTCTTCGCCGCGTACGGGCAGGCGTCGCCGTGTCCGAGGGCGACGACCGCGGCGCGCAGTTCGTCGATGGCCCGGCCGAGCCGGGCGTCGGCGAGTTCGTAGCGGGTGCGCCGGCCGACGGCGGCGCCAATTCCGCCGCCGCGACCCGGGGGTGGGGCCCGCGATCCCGGCCGGATCGCTTTCCTGTCGTCTGCCCGTCAGGACGGCTCGTCGGGCGGCGGGCCGGATGCCCGTTGGCGCAGTTCCTCGTTGAGCTGCTGGGCTTCTACGAGTTGGTCTTCGAGGATGACGATGCGGCAGGCGGCCTCGATCGCGGTGCCCTGGTCGACGAGTTCGCGGACGCGGGCGGCGATGCGCAGCTGGTACCGGGAGTAGCGGCGGTGGCCGCCTTCAGAGCGCAGGGGAGTGATCAGGCGGGCTTCGCCGAGGGCCCGCAGAAAGGCGGGCGTGGTGCCGAGCATCTCCGCTGCGCGGCCCACGGTGTAGGCGGGGTAGTCGTCGTCGTCGAGTCTGTCGGCCGGTTTGCGTGTGGTTCCGGGGGTCATCGCACCTCTCGGGGACACATCGCGGGGCCCTGGTGCCATACGGCACCAGGGCCCCGAGGGTTCAACACCATCTACCGGCCAGATGCGCCGGGTTCCTGATTCCGCGTCGCAGCCCGAGAGGGCGGGGGCGCGGGGGATCGCGTATGCGTGACCGGGGACCACCTTCCAATCCGGGACCTGCGGTAGCCGAGCGAGCTAGACCATCGCTCGGGCGATCCTGATGGTGTCTGCTCCTCTCTCCTTGTGCGTTACCTGGCGGGGCACTGCTGAACTTCTGCGGTGGTGCTCGGCGACCTCTCCGGGCTGCCGTACTGCTCGCGCCAGTTCATGTCTGCCGCGATCGCGGACTCCTTTGGCTACGACAGGAACTCTACCCATGGAGCGCCCCGATGTCTACTGTGACGGGGACAGATTTTTCTGCGCCGACCAGACAGGTTTGCTGCTGCGCCCGGTCGCGTCCGAGCGTCGCCGGCGTCGGAATCGCCGACCCGGGAACGCAGGGTTGAGCGCTGCCGCTGTCCGGGCCATTCCGCAGCGTCCCGCTGACAGGGCTGGCCGTCGCGGCGCCACCTTGAGCACGTGTCCACCTGGCTCACGGCGCCTCCTGCGCCAGGGGGCGCAGCGCGTCGAGGTGGCTGGTCGCCGCGGGCCTCGACGAGAAGACCACCGCCCACACCCTGCGCCACACCTTCGCCACCAGCCTCGTGCGCGGCGGCACCGACCTCGTCACCGTCGCCGAACTCCTCGGCCACGCCCGCCTCGAAACCGTCCGGATCTATACCCAACCCACCGAAGACGACAAGATCCGCGCCCTCAACCACCTCATCACCGACGAGTAACACCCCGCCGAAGATCGCCATAGCGGCTTCCGGCCGTATTCCGGTCGCCCCCCTACAGATCCCGACACACCTGACTCGCGGGCCACAGACCACACCACCGAACGTCACCGACGGTGGCGACTGCTCAGATAAACCTGACCGCTGCTCATGTACTGCTCAAATACACGGTCGATTGCTCATGCGTACCTGACCCCTACAACCCGCAGGAGCAAGATCTCTTTGTCCATCGGGATGCCTCCCGGACTGTCTGCTAAGGCGGGGGTAGCCCTTTTCCGCGGTGGTGGGGCAGGTCACCGGGCATCTGGCTCCTTCCCGCGGCGTCCCAGACCGGTCGACGACCGTCCTTGATCAGTTAGTGTCAAGTTTGCCGGCGCTGATTTGATCGGATGCCCTGTCCAGGTCGTCGCCTGCCGCCGTCTCGCCGAGGGCGTGGTTGAGATCCGCATCCGGGAGCGCTCGACCTCCTCGAAGTGGACATCGCAGGCCTGGCTGACGAGCATGCGGTGGAGACGGTTGGGGCGCGGCTGCGGACAGCGGTCGGCTCCGGTTGCCGAGTCGGTAGATTCACGAACGTGACGAGCTTGGAACGTCTTCTCGACGAGCGGTTGGGTGCGGCCTTCGCGGCCGTCGCCGGTGAACAGGTCGACCCCGCCATCCGGCGGTCGCAGCGGGCGGACTACCAGGCGGACGCGGCCCTCTCGCTGGCCCGCCGCCTCCGCCGCAACCCGCGTGAAATCGCCGCCGAGGTGACAAGGGTCGCCGAGCTCGACGATCTGTGTGACACGGTCGAGGTGGCCGGGCCGGGGTTCATCAACCTGCACCTGGCCGAGTCCGCACTGGAGCGCCTGCTCGAGGGAATACTTGCCGACAAGCGCCTGGGTGTCGCTTCCGTGTCTTCGCCCGAGGTGGTCGTCATCGACTATTCCGGGCCGAACGCCGCCAAAGAGATGCACGTCGGTCATCTCCGGTCGACGATCATAGGCGACGCGGCGGTGCGGCTGCTGGGCTGGATGGGTCATTCGGTCATACGTCAGAATCACATCGGGGACTGGGGCACACCGTTTGGAATGCTTGTCGAGCATCTGCTCGACGTCGGCGAGTCCGAGGCCGCCCATGAGCTTTCCGTCGGCGACCTCAACGCCTTCTACAAGGCTGCACGTGTGAAATTTGACGCGGACGATGCGTTCAAGGAGCGTTCGAGGCTCAGGGTCGTCCAGCTCCAGGCGGGCGATCCGACGACACGCCGTCTCTGGCACGTCCTGGTCGGCGAGTCCAAGAAGTATTTTCTGACCGTCTACTCCCAGCTCGGCGTGCTCCTGACCGAAGCGGACTTTCTCGGGGAGAGTTCCTACAACGACCAGCTGGTTCCGGTTGTCGACGAGCTCGCCGAGCTGGGGCTGCTCCGGTTGAGTGACGGAGCTCTGTGCGCCTTCCCGGAAGGATTCAAGAATCGGGACGGTGAGCCACTGCCGCTCATCGTGCGTAAACGAGACGGTGGTTACGGGTATGCGACCACCGATCTCGCGACGATTCGCCATCGGATTCGCAGCCTGCACGCGACCCGGCTGCTCTATGTAGTGGGGCTGCCGCAGTACCAACATTTTGAGATGATTTACGAGGTGGCTCGCGAGGCCGGTTGGCTGGTCCCGCCCGTGCGGGCCGAGCATATCGGTCACGGATCGATTCTGGGTGCCGACGGCAAGATGCTCCGGACCCGGGCGGGTGACTCCGTGAAGCTCGTCGCTCTGTTGGACGAGGCCGTTTCCCGGGCAGCCGACGTCATCGCCGTGAAGAACCCGGCTCTTGACGTGCAGACACGTTCAGAAGTCGCCCGGGCGATCGGGATCGGTGCTGTGAAGTACGCGGACCTGTCGACCGACCGGTCGAAGGACTACATCTTCGACCTTGACCGCATGTTGGCTTTCGACGGTAATACGGCTCCCTACCTGCAGTACGCCCACGCAAGGATCTGTTCGGTGTTCCGTCGGGCGGGGCTGACGTATCCGGTCGCCGCCGCCGACATCCGGATCCGCGAGCCCGAGGAACGTCACCTCGCTGTCCAGCTGCTCAGCTTCGGCGACGTGGTGAACGAAATTGCCGACTCGCTCGAGTTCCATCGGCTGGCGGGCTATCTTTTCGGTCTTGCGACCTCCTTCACCGCCTTTTATGAGAAATGCCCCATCCTCCGCTCCGAGGAGCCGGTCCGCACCAGCCGGGTCGCCCTGTGCGACCTGACCCGTCGTACCCTTGCGACCGGGCTGGAGCTGCTCGGCATAACCGCACCCGAGCAGATGTGATCGACGCCCTGGCCGGCGGCCAGGTTCGGGCCCGTCAGGGTCGGCAGGCGGTGGCGGTCGGTTGCAGGGTGGGCAGATGCGGCTCGGGGCGGGCGAGGTGGTAGCCCTGAACAAGGTCACAACGTAGGTCGGTGAGTGCAGCGAGCTGTTCGGAGGTTTCGACCCCCTCCGCTATGGCGGTCAGGCCGAGGATGTGGGCCAGATGGATGACGGCGGCGACGATGGCGTGGTCGGCGGGATCCTCGGTCATTCTGCTGATGAATCGGCGGTCGATTTTGAGGCCATCGAGCGGAAGGCGGTGCAGCCGGGTGAGGGAGGAATGACCGGAGCCGAAGTCGTCGATGTAGAGGGTGACACCGAGGGCGTGTGCGGCCTGCAGGGTGGCGCTGACGGTGCTGCTGTCGTCGATGAGGGTGTTTTCGGTGATTTCGAGGCAGAGCTGGTAACGGTGGTCGGCGTTGGTGGTTCGCAGGAGCGCTGCGAGGTCGGGCAGGAAATGGGGGTCGGTGAGCTGGCGGGCGGAGACGTTGACGCTGATGTGTGGCGGGCAGGCCGGCGGCGGGCCCGGCGTCCAGCTGGCGGCGGCGTGGCAGGCGGTGTGCAGGACCCACCGACCCAGCGAAACGATTATCCCGGTTTCCTCGGCGAGGGGGAGGAACGCCTCGGGGTACAGCAGCCCGCGTTCGGGATGCTGCCAGCGGAGGAGGGCTTCGGCGCCCACGACGTTGCCGTCGGCGTTGATGACAGGTTGGTAGTGCAGGCGGAGATCGTTCGTGGTGAGGGCGTGGCGGAGGTCGTTTTCGGTGGTGAGCCGGTCGAGGGCCTCGCTGCGCATGGTCTCGTCGAACAGGAGGTAACGGCCGCGGCCCTGGTGTTTGGCACCGTACATGGCGATGTCGGCGGCCCGCAGCAGGCCGTCGGGGTCTGGGATGTCGGGTCCGGACAGGGCGACGCCCACACTGGCGGTGACGGTGACGTGACGTCCGTCGAGGATCACGGGTTTGGAGAGGGCGGTCACGACCCGCTCGGCGATGGCGCGCAGGGCGGGTTCGGTCGTGATCTCTTCGCAGACGACGGCGAACTCGTCGCCTGAGAGACGGGCGACGGTGTCGCCGGGCCGGACGGCGTTGCGCAGGCGAGTGGCGACCTCACACAGAAGCCGGTCGCCGGTGTGGTGGCCCAACGAGTCGTTGACGTTCTTGAATCCGTCGAGGTCGACGAACAGGATTCCGGTCCGGTGCTGGTGGTCGTGGTTCGGTGTCTGACCGTGGTCGTGGTTCAGCGTCTGACCGAGGTGCTCGAACAGCGCGGTGCGGTTGGCCAACCCGGTAAGCCCGTCGTGCAGGGCACGGTGGTGGGCGTCGCGTTCGATCTGGAACCGGACGGCTGCCGCGCTGAGGACGGTCGCGACCGCCTGCACGAACTCGGCCTCGCGCTCGGTGAACGAGCTGGGACCGGACGTGCCTGCGGAGCCCGACGTGGACGTGATCGATCTCATCGGTGTGTCCGGGGCCGGGGCCGGGGAGGGGGTGTCCGGGGTCGGGGAGCCGGACGTGGTCGGTGCGGCACGATAGATCGTGAGGATCGCGGTGGGGTTGTCGGGCTGGCCGATCGGGATCGCGAGCCCACAGCGCAGCCCGCCGGAGCGCGGCCTCTGGTTGTCGTCCTGCGGGTCCGGTGAACCCTGCGGGTCGTGCGAACTCCGCTGGTCCGATGACCCCCACTGGTCTGGCGAATCCTGCGGGCCGGGGCCGGGGAGGTTGTCGGCGTGGACGGGGCCGCGGGCCGCAAGCGCTGACGTGACCAGGATGCCGGGTTCGGGTGGTGTTCCGATGGCTGCGGCCAGGTGTGGCCTGGTCATACCGGTATGACCGGTATGACCGAGGTGCAGTTCGTGCACGGTGACGGCGTCCGCGTGCAGGTGATCAGAGATCATTTCTGCGGCGGCGCGCCACAACGGCTCCGGATCAGGACTGTTCAGGGCCTGCCGACCCAGGTCCGCCACGATCGCCTGTTCGGCCGAGCGGGCTCGCAGCTCCTCCAGCGCCTGTTCGCGCTCGGTGACGTCGGTGGCAACCATCGCCACTGACATCACGGTGCCGTCCGCGGCGAGTATCGGCACCACGTGGGCGTCGTAGCGGCGTCCACGCGCCTCGACGACACCTGACACGCGCTCGCCGGACAGCGCCCTACGGGCCAGGGACAGGATCGGCATGTCCTCGAACGTTTCGAAGACCGACAGCCGTGTGGTGTTCACCCGGCTGACGTTCACCTCGCCCCCGGCGAACCTGATGCGTCCGGTCCGGTCCATCAGGAACAACGTCACCGGGGTGTTCTCCAGCAACAACCGCAGGTAGTGGTGGGTGGTCACTTCCTGGGTGACGTCCTGGAACTGGCTGAGATAGTAGGGCTCCCCGTCGGGGTGGTCTCGCAGGATCGTCGTGGTGGCCAGCACGTGAACCACCGAGCCGTCCGGGCGGACGAACCGGATCACGTCCTGGTAGTCGGTCCGATCGTCGCTCACGAGGTGTCGGGCGTCGTTCAGCCGCTTCTTCCGGTCGTCCGGATGGATCAACCTGTCCCAGGTTGTGTCGAGCAGTTCCGCCTCGCTACGGCCGAGGATCCGGCAGGCAGCTGCGTTCACTCGCCACACCATGTGATCAACTATGCCGATGGCTGCCATCCCGATCTGCAGACGGTTGAACAGATCGAGGCGATCCCCCTCCAGCCCCACCAGTTCCTCACCCACTTACTCGTATCCGTCTCGACGGCCTCCACCCGGTCGTATGGGCATCCGGAGGAGAAGCCAGGAGTCTTTCTGGTAACAAAAAGTTAACTGTACTCGTACGGTGACCTGATGTGACGAGTGTGACTTGAATGCAGCCAAGATGATCGTTACGGTGAGCGTTCGCCGAGTGCGGCTGGACTGGCTGGTGGACCGGCCGGTGGATGGTCGGCGCCGGTTGATCGTCAGTGGGTCTGCGTGGTGCCGAGCACGGGCTGGGTCAGGCACCCGCTCAGTATTCTGATCATTGCTTCCCGCTCGGTCGCATCCACCCACAGTCCGTAGCGGGCCTTCACTCCGATCTGCCGGGCCACGTACCGGCAGCGGTATCCCCGGTTCGGGGG
The DNA here is from genome assembly GCF_900634715.1 of Candidatus Protofrankia californiensis. Classification (GTDB taxonomy): domain Bacteria; phylum Actinomycetota; class Actinomycetes; order Frankiales; family Frankiaceae; genus Protofrankia; species Protofrankia californiensis. Next base: position 71,537 of record NZ_CAAAFO010000008.1, read on the forward strand.
TAGCCACTGCGAGGCGTCGTCGTCGCTTTTGTCCTGGTTCGTCGGACCGTTGACCGCGAGCAGGTTCTCCGGGTCGTTCGCGAATGCCAGGCGCTTGTCCGGCGACCAGAAGGCGGCCCCGGTCCGCCAGGCGTCCGCCAGCGCCACCACATGGTCGATCTGGACGGCGTCCGCGGCCCGTGAACGGTCGAAGCGGATGGTCCGGTTGGTGTACGGATCCTTCAGCTCGCCGGTCAGGACTATGCACGAGTTCCGCTTCATGGTCACCAGCGTCAGATCGCGGTGCAGGATGTCGTTGCGCGTGTCGCAGCCGTTGTCGTCGACGTCCGCCCAGGCGGGGCCGAAGTCGTCCCGCCGGTATCGCGGCGACGCCGTGGCCGGGTGCACCGGTATCGACTGCAGGGTGGCAACGGCAGTTCCGACGGTGACGACCTGCTCACGCCTGCCCGTCGCTCCGCCGGCGTCCGTGGACGACCCCGCGCCGTCGAGCGCCCCGCAGCCTGTCGCGGCGAGGCACATGGCGAGGCACAGCACAAGACCCACCGGCAACGTCCGCGCCCAGCCGCAGCCACGCGTTGCGGT
>NZ_CAAAFO010000008.1:72160-75734 GCF_900634715.1 Candidatus Protofrankia californiensis
GGGGCCCCGGATTGCGGTGCCGCGCCGCCGGCGGGCTCGGTCCGCCGGTGTCCGGGAACGCGGCATCGACATGGAGGGCTCGATGAGGGTCATGGCGCCCAGTTTCCCGCCGACCGGCGTCCGTGCCGTTCGATGACGCCGGTTTTGGGTGGGTGTGTCGCGGATGCGACCGCCGGTAACGGCGGACACCGGTCAGATCGCGGCGGACACCGGTCAGATCACAGCCGGGGGATGCGGCGCGCTGTTCTCCATCGGACGACCCGAGGCGTCCCAGGCGATCATTCCGCCGTCGAGGTTGCGGGCTCGCCAGCCGGCGCGGTGCAGGTAGGCCGTGACCGCGGCTGAACGCTGCCCGGACCGGCAGACGACCACTACGTCCCGGTCGCGCGGCACCTCGTCGATGCGGTCGAGGAGCTCGCCCATGGGGATGTGTACCGCTCCGGCGATATGCCCCGCACCCCACTCCTCGGTCTCCCGGACGTCGAGGAGCAGCAGTCCGGCATCCGACGCAGCCGCCACCGGAAGTTGATCTATTGTGACCGAAGGTATCTGATCCGAGCCCACGCGGCCATCCTGCCATCCGTCCGGCATCCCGTGCTGTTGGCTACCGGACATTGTGTGAGGTGGAACATCCGGGGATTTGGGCCTCCCGGTGGCGCGGGAGAAACATGATCAGAATGCCTTTGGTCCTCCGACCGGCCGGCTGTGGTCACGAGAGCGCTTTTTCGTCCGCGGTGGAAGGCGCGTGGTGGGACCGTGATGACCGTGGAATCGCTCGATGTGGAATCATCAGGATGCGGGGCGGACGGGCCCTGGCTGACCTGTCCGTGGTGCGGCGGGATCGTACCGCTGGCGCACCTTGTCCCAGGGGATGACGAACCGTACGCGCGGGTCGCGGTCTGTGACTCGTGCGGACGCCGGGTCATGTTCCTCTCGCCGGCCGATCCGACCGCCTGAACCGATCACCTGGACCTCCCCGGCGGGTACGGGCACACGGTCGTGGGTTTTTCCGTGCCCGGAGGGCATATAAGGGCTGCTTGGCCAAAGGGCACGCGATCATGAGTTTGCGGGTGCCCGGCGGCCAGGTAGAGGGTTACCCGCGGTGGGTGGCCGCGGGTTCGGCTTCGGCTCCGGTGGGTTCGGTCTCCACCGCCTCCACCCGCACGACGTAGTCCTCGATCACGGGGTTGGCGAGCAGGGAGGCGGCAAGCCGGTCGATCCGGGAGAGGACGTCGGCGTCGGCCTCGCCGTCCACCTCCAGCTCGAAACGTTTGCCCTGGCGTACCCCGATGATGCCGGACACGCCCAGGCGCGGCAGCGCGGCGAGCACCGCCTGCCCCTGCGGGTCGAGGATCTCCGGTTTCAGCATCACGTCCACGACGACCCTGGCCACGCCTGAAGACTGTATCGGTGCATCGTGGATACTGGTGCGCCGCCGAGCCCGGCGCACTGTCGACTCCTGTGCACCGATGGGCCCGGTGCACCAATCCGGTGGGCCCCGTGCACCAACCGGCCCATGGCCGCGGGCACCCGCGGCATGGCGTCGGTCACTACCCTCGGGTATGTGTCGACATCCGTGCCAGGACAGTCCGCGTCCGTGCCGGGGCAACCCGCCTCAGGGGGAGCCGGGCCGCCGGGGGCAGCCGGAGTGAAGCCCGTCCGGCCGGTCACGGCTGGTCCGGTCGTCGGATTCGACCTGGACATGACGTTGCTGGACGCCCGGCGCGGCGTCACCGCCACCTACGCCGCGCTGGCCGCTGAAACCGGGGTGACGATCGACGGCGAGGCGGCCGCCGCCCGCCTCGGGCCGCCCCTGGAGGAGGAGATCTCCCGCTGGTTCCCGCCCGAGCGGGTGCCGGACATGGCGGCCCGCTACCGCGAGCTGTACGCCGTCCACGCGCTGCCGGTGTCGCTGCCGATGCCGGGCGCGGTCGATGTGGTTGCCCAGGTGCGTCACCATGGCGGCCGGGTGGTTGTCGTCACCGCCAAGAGCGGACCGCTCGCGCAGGCGAGCCTTGCCCACATCGGTATCGAGGCGGACGCGGTCGAGGGCTGGCGGTTCGCCGAAACGAAAGCCGAGGCCATGCGTGCCCACGGTGTCACGATCTACGTGGGTGACCATGTCGGGGACGTCGTCGGTGCGCACGCGGCCGGTGTCCTGGCTGTCGCGGTACCCACCGGCCCGTGTTCGGCGGACGAGCTGGGCGCGGCCGGAGCCGACGTCGTGCTGCCCGACCTGGCCGCGTTCGGCGGCTGGTTGTCGTCCCACCTGCTGCCCGGCCGCCTCGACGACCTGGCCGCGCGGCTGGCCGAGCTCGGTTCGGTGCTGGTCGCCTTCTCCGGTGGGGCGGACTCGGCGTTCCTGCTGGCGGCCGCGGTCCGGGCCCTGGGCGCCGACCGGGTGGCGGCGGCCACGGCGGTGTCGGCGTCCCTGCCGGCCGCCGAGCTTGCCGCCGCCACCGATTTTGCCGCGCGGCTCGGCGTCCGCCACCTCACGCCGTCCACGAACGAGATGGGACGCGAAGGCTACCGGGCCAACGGGCCGGACCGGTGTTACTTCTGCAAGGCGGAGCTCACCGAGACGCTGCGGCCGCTCGCGGACTCCCTGGGGCTCGCCCACGTGGTGACCGGTACGAACGCCGACGACGCCGTGGCCGGGTTCCGGCCGGGTATCCGTGCGGCGGCCCAGCGGGGGGCGCGTACCCCGTTGCGCGACGCCGGCCTGATCAAGGCGCAGGTTCGTGAGGCGTCCCGGCGGTGGGGTCTGTCGACCTGGGACAAGCCGGCCGCGGCCTGCCTGGCCAGCCGCATCGCCTACGGCATCGAGGTGTCGCCGGTACGCCTCGCCCGGGTCGAACGCGCGGAGGCCGTGCTGCGGGCGGCCCTGGCCACCGCGGAGCTCGGTGTCCGGAACCTGCGGGTGCGCGACCTCGACGACGTGGCGCTGGTCGAGGTGGACGCCGACCGGGTGGACGCGCTGTCCGCGCGCCCGGACCTGCTGGCGGTTGTCGAGGGCTTCGATCGGGTGGAGATCGATCCCCGCGGGTTCCGGTCGGGTTCCATGAACGAACTGCTGCCGGCGGCCGTGGTGCGCGCGTCCGGGGACGATGGCGACAGGCAGTGACAGTGACAGGCAGTGACAGGCGATGACAGTGGCGGACGGTGACGGTGCCCGGGGATGGCGGTGGCGAGGGGTGACGGTGCCCGAGGGCGACAGCGCCCGCGGACGGGCGTCCGATCAGATCGGGTTCCCCTCGGTGCCGACCGGTTCGGCGTCGTCCACCGCGGGGGGGGAGAGCACGGCCGCCACTATCCCGATCAGGGCGAGGGCGAAGCCGATGGTCAGCCCACCGGCCGCGACCACGTTGAGCCACGTGGGCCGTTCGGTGGCCCCGAAGAAGAACGGGATGATGATGACCGCGGTGGCGACAAGACCGATCGCGAACAGCACGGCTCCCACCCGGACGAAGACGTCCGCCCGGTTCCGGCGTCCCGGAGGTCCGGGAGGTTCCGGAGGTCCGGGTTCCCGGGTCGCTGGATCATCCACGTGTGCCAGCCTACGGATCGCGTGGCC
>NZ_CAAAFO010000008.1:76107-76737 GCF_900634715.1 Candidatus Protofrankia californiensis
TCCGACAGGACCGACTTCCTGGGGAGCGGGGTGAACATCGGTTGGACGCTTCTGCCCGGTGACGAAAAAGTACGGACGACCACCCGTCGGCGTGTCCCCGGATAGCCTTGAGACCCCGGTACCTCACCGGACAGTCTCCCTTCGCTACTCATAACGAGGTCTCCCGTGCCCACCGGCAGAGTCAAGTGGTTCGACGTCGACAAGGGCTTTGGCTTTCTCAGCCGTGACGACGGCGGTGATGTGTTCGTCCACAAGGCCGCGCTCCCGCCCGGCGTGGACAAGCTCAAGCCCGGCGACCGGGTCGAGTTCGGGATCGCCGCGAGCCGCCGTGGCGACCAGGCGTTGTCGGTGCGGGTGCTTGCGGCTCCGCCGTCGGTGGCGAAGGCCGCTGCGCAGGCGGCGCGACGCAGCCCCGACGAGCTCCACAGCATGGTCGAAGACATGATCAAACTGCTGGACGAGGTGCAGGGCTCGCTGCGTCGAGGGCGCTACCCCGACCGTCGCACGGCCCAGAAGGTGGCGAAGGTCGTCCACGCGGTCGCCGACGAGCTGGAGGTCTGATCGCGACCTGTTCATTCCACGCGGCAAATATTGATCTTGGTTTTGTGAACCGGCGCCCGGCCGCTGCCC
>NZ_CAAAFO010000008.1:77280-78830 GCF_900634715.1 Candidatus Protofrankia californiensis
GAGGTCCGGGTAGATCAGCGCAGGGGAGCGGACAGGGCCGGTACGAGGTTGGCGGCGGCCGCGCGGCCCAGCAGCACCTCGACCGCTTCGTAGCCTTCGTCACCGAGCTGCAGGGTGTGGTCGTTGACGTACAGCCCGATGTGGGCGTCCACCACCTCCGGGTCCATCTCCTGCGCGTGGTCGAGGACGTAGGAACGCGACGCCTCCGGATCGGTGAACGCGGCAGCCACACTCGCCCGCACCGCGGCCGACAGCGCGGCGCCGTCGAGGTGACGACGGCCCAGGACGGCCCCGAGCGGGATCGGCAGGCCGGTTTCGGACTCCCACCAGTCACCGAGGTCGGCGACAGCGGTCAGGCCGAAGGACGGGTAGGTGAACCGGGATTCGTGGATCACCAGGCCGGCGTCGTACCGCCCGTCCCGCACCGCGGGCATGATTTTCTCAAAGGACAGGACGTCGATGTCACTCACCCCGCGTCCCTGTGCCCACAGGCGGAACAGCAGGTAGGCGGTTGTGCGCATACCGGGGATCGCGACGCGTGCGCCGCGCAGGTCGTCCCGACCGGCGGTCAGCACGAGGGGCCCGCAGCCGCGTCCCAGCGCACTCCCGGCCGACAGCAGCCGGTAGGAGCCCAGCAGCCAGGGCAGGGCCGCGTAGGAGACCTTGACCACGTCGTCCAGGCCGTCGGCGGCGCGCCGGTTCAGCACGTCGATGTCGGCGAAGGTCACCGTGGCCGGTGTGCCGTCCCCGACCAGCCCGTGCGCGAGCGCATGAAAGGCGAACGTGTCGTTCGGGCACGGGGAGATCGCCAGCGACAGCGGGGATGGCAGCGCCGGCGGGGTCGTCGCGGTGTCGCCGCCGCTGCCAATCTGGATCATGATGTGCCCGCCGGGGTCGGCCCCGCCGGTTCGGCCCGCCCGGCAGAGCCGGAGGTGCGCACAGCGGCGGTGAGCGTGTCGATGCCGGCAGCGAGAGCGGCTGCCGCGGCGCTCAGTCCGGACAGGGCGCCCGGCAGGTCCCAGCTGGACCGGTCACGGCGTCCGACCGCGTTACTGATCGCGCGGATCTCGGCAAAGGGTGTGCCGTACGCCGCCGCCGCCGTCGCGACCGCATACCCCTCCATAGCCTCAGCGGCCGGGCCGAAGCGCAGCGCCAGGGCCGCGGCTCGACGATCGGTCCCGGTGACCGTCGAGACGGTCAGTACCGGTCCGGTCCTGACCGCGCGTCCGGTACCGCTGAGGACGTCAACGAGCGCCTGGACGGCGTCTTCCCGGGGGGCCAGCATGGAGGCTCCGAGCCCGAGCTGCTCCAGGGTCAGAAAGTCGCTGGACGCCGATGGTGCGGGCGACTGCGCCGGCTCGCCGGGCGAGGTGTCGACGCCGGATTCCGCACCGAGATCCGCGGCGATCAGCGCATCCGCGACGACCAGGTCACCGACGTTCGCGCGTCCGGCGAAGCCACCCGCGACGCCGAAGGAGACGATCAGGTCGAACGGATCCCCCGCGGCATGGGCTGTGGCGAGCGCGGTGGCGGTACCGGCAGCCGCCGCC
>NZ_CAAAFO010000008.1:78855-82672 GCF_900634715.1 Candidatus Protofrankia californiensis
GGACCGGCGGCCCCGGCGGCGAGGACGGTCACCGCACCGGACCGGCGGCCCAGGTAGGGGCCGATCCGTACGGCCGTCAACAGCTGGCGGTCCCACGATGGCGCCGAACCGCGCGACGGCGTGCCCGTACCGGAAGCGCCGGAGGCTGCGGGGACTCCGGAGGCGGTGGCCCGGGGCTGCCACGGCCCCATCATTCCGGCGCAGACCGCGTCCGCTTCGGCCGTCACCGCGGTGACGAGCAGGATCCGGCTCACGCCGCCGCCAGCAGGGGAACCGGCAGGCAGACGCAGCCCGGGCACACCGCACCCGCGGTGGTGGGGCTCACGGGATCACGGCTGACAGAACTCGAGATCATGGGGCTACGGCTGGACGACGAGACGGAACGGCCAGCTTCCGGACGCCTGGTCGGAGCCGGCGTGCGGGGCCTGGAAGATGGTCAGGTTCACCTCGCCGCGTCCGTCCGGCACGGTCAGGCGGTAGTGCTCCTCGGTGATGAGCTCGGAAATCCGGGTGTCGTTGGACGCAAGAAAGTACCCTTTGTCGGCAATCGACTTCGCAACGTCGATGTTCACGGTCGACCCGGGGACGGCGTGCAGGACGGGCGCCTGGTAGCCGGCATCCCTGATCACTGCACCGTCGTGATCGTACTGGGCGGCGTGCGCCTTGACGAAGTTACCGCCGGATTGCAATGTCACCAACGGGGTCGGCCGGTCGCAGCCGGTGAGCACCACGACCAACGCGCCGAGGAGGCAGAGTACGACGGGGCGTCGCCGCCGGGTGCGGAAAAGTAGCCGAGATACGGACACGATCGGAGGTTATCGTTCTCGACGGTCGGACGCTGACCTGCTCGCGATCCCACCGGTGGGTTGTCGGTCTCAACCCGCCGGCTCAACCCGCCGATCGTGGCAGCCGCCGGTGGCCGCGCCGCCGGTGTCGCTCGATCAGCCGGAACCGCGTTCCCACCAGTGGTGGATGGACGGCTGCGGCACGGTGGGTCTCTGCGGCACAGCGGGTCCCTGGGGCACCGCGGGTCCCTGGGGCACAGCGGGCGGCTGCGGCACGGTAGGCGCCGACGGCAGGGTGGAGGTCTGCGGCAGGGTGGGTGCTCCCGGATCGAGGTGGGCCATGGCCGGGGCGTACAGCCCGCTCCGGCGCGCCTGCGCCGCCGCCCGTGAGCGGTGCAGAGCCCGGGTTTCCAGGAACATCGTGAGCAGGACCGTCGCGGACGCGGCGGCGAAGCCGAGCGTTCCGGGCATCTCTACGAGGCCGATCGCGCCGCCGGCAACCCACGCGAGCTGCATCGCGGTTTCCGAGCGGGCGAACGCGGAGTTGCGGGTGTCCTCGGCGACGTCCCGCTGTATGATCGCGTCCAGGCCGAGCTTGCCCGTCGAGCTGGCCATGGTGACCAGCAGGGCCGCGAGCAGCGAGGTCAACTTCGTGTAGTTGACGGCGGCGCCCAGGCACCCCCCGGCGGCCATCAGCAGCGACAGCATCAGCAGTGCTTCCGGCCGTCGGTGGCCGAGGCGTCCGCCGACGAATACGCCCAGGCCGCTGCCGGCACCCGCACAGATCGCCAGTCCGGCCAGCCACAGGTTGTTGCCGCCGCTGGTCCGCAGCAAGAATGCCAGGTAGAAGGTGAGAAAGCCGACCAGACCGCGCAGTACCAGCGAGGCGCGCAGGGCCACCGGCAGCCCGCCGAGCGCCCGGCGCAGCCGGCCGGTGATATCCCGGTGGAAGCGGACCGTCCCGAGGAAAGCGCGCTTTTCACCCGCGGCGGAGTCGACGTGTTTGGGCAGGTTGAACGCGAGCAGAACGCCGGTCATATAGACAATGGCGCAGATCCGCAATACCCACGGATAACCGATGTAGGGGATGTTGGCGATACCGAGCCCGAGAGGGGCCACCACCGCTCCGGCCACGATGTTGACCAGGGAGATCCGGGAGTTGACCTTCACCAGGGTCAGGTCCCGGGGCGCCACCCGGGGGATGACCGCGCTGCGGGCCACGCCGAACGACCGGGACAGCATCAGCAGGCCGAGCGCCAGCGGGTAGACCGCCACGCCGTCGAGGGAGCCCGCGAGCTGCCAGGCGAGCATGCCCCGGGCCAGGCAGATCGCGGCCAGGGCGGTCCGGCGTCCATAGGCGAACCGGTCCAGCACCGGGCCGATCACCGGCGCCAGCAGGACGAACGGCACCATTGTGATCAGCAGGTACAGCGCGACCTTCGACCGTGCCTCACCTGTGGGCACCGCGAAGAAAAGCGATCCGGCGAGTGCTACTGTGACCAACGCGTCCCCGGCCGCGTTGACGAACGAAAGCTCCGTCAGGGAGGCAAGTCCGGACTGTTCGGCGCCGCCCCGACGGGCGGAGGCTCGCAGCTTCCGGACCCCCCTGGCGACACCGGCACCCACGTTCACCATGCTGAGTGTCCTCCCCCCCAGGAGAGCCATCACGACCACGCAGCGCAGTTCCGGAACGTGTAGGCGACAATACGTGCGTGGAGGCTCAGGATGTGCAGCTTGGCCCGACAGCACCCCCGACACCGGTGAGCGGGGACGCGGCGGTGCCCGTCGATCCTGACCGGTCCGACCGGCCGGCTCGGGCCGCTCGAGCGAACCGGCCGCCCGCGCTCCCCCGAACCCCGCGGGCTCCCCGGGCGCCGCGTCCACCCGCGGTGGACGCCGTGTGCGCCGCGGCCGTCGAGGAAGCCCGTGCCGCCGCCTTCGCCGAGGCCGGCGATCCGAGTCTGGTCGGTGAGCATCTCGGTGTCGAAGCCGACGGCGAACGGCTTGTCCTGCACCGTTTCGCCTGCAGGGCACGTGCCTACCCCGGCTGGCTCTGGACGGTGGTGGTCACGCGCGCCTCGCGCATGCGCAAGGCCACGGTGGACGACGTGCTGCTGCTGCCCGGCGAGGGGGCGCTGACCGCCCCGCAGTGGGTGCCGTGGTCCCAGCGGCTGCGTCCCGGTGACGTCGGAGTCGGTGATCTGCTCCCGACCGCCGTGGACGACCCGCGCCTGACGCTGCGTCTCGGCGACGTCGAGGAATTCGTCGACACCGACGTGTGGAACGAACTCGGCCTCGGCCGTCCGCGTCTGTTGTCGGTGACGGGACGTGATGATGCTCTTGCTCGCTGGTATGCCGGTGAGTCCGGCCCGGAGGCGTCCATCGCCCGGGTCGCCCCTGCCGCCTGCCGGACCTGCGGTTTTCACGTGCGTCTCGCCGGGATCCTGGGACGGGTGTTCGGGGTGTGCGCGAACGAGATGGCTCCGGACGACGGTCGGGTGACCGCGCTCGACCATGGTTGCGGTGCCCACTCGGAGGCGCTGGTGGCTCCGTCCGCGCATCCGGAGTCGATCGTGTACGACGACGACCCGGGTGATCTGGAGTCCTCCGATCTGGAGCTGGTCGGTGTCGCCACGCATCCGCCCGGCTCGGTCCCGGACGATTCCGCCCGGGCACCGGGCGGGGACGGCGCGGGCCCGGAACCCTACGGCCACTCCTGACGCGGCTCCCGGCCCGCGTCCGGGTTCACCGGTCCCGACCGGCTTCCTCCCTGGCGGGGTCCCCGGTCCCGATCGGCTTCGTCCTCGGCGGGGTTCACCGGGCCTGGCCGGGTTCGGCCTGGCGGAGTTCCCGGGTCTGACCGGGTTCACAGATCCTGACCGGCTTCGCCGGGAGGCGTCCGGGAAGATGGACGGCGTGACCGGTACACCGACCGCACCCACCGCCCCGTCCGCAGCGCCACCCGGCGCCGGCCCGTCCGGCCCGTCCGGCGCAGCCACACAGCCATATCGTGAGCTCGGCCTCACCGACGA
>NZ_CAAAFO010000008.1:83225-83845 GCF_900634715.1 Candidatus Protofrankia californiensis
GCCGTCCGACGCCGAGCTCGCCATGTACTCGGTGATGTGGAGCGAGCACTGCTCGTACAAGTCGTCCAAGGTGCATCTGCGCCAGTTCCGTGATACGCCCGCGGGTGACCGCCTGCTCGTCGGCATGGGCGAGAATGCCGGGGTGGTCGCGGTCGGTGAGGGCCTCGCCGTCACATTCAAGATCGAATCGCACAACCACCCGAGCTTCGTCGAGCCCTACCAGGGTGCGGCGACCGGTGTCGGCGGGATCGTCCGCGACATTCTGACCATGGGTGCCCGGCCGATCGCCGTCCTCGACCCGTTGCGCTTCGGGGACGCCGACGCCCCCGACACCGCCAGGGTGCTGCCGGGGGTGGTCGCGGGCATCGGTGGTTACGGCAACTGTCTCGGCCTGCCCACGATCGGCGGGGAGGTCGTCTTCGACCCGTCCTATCTGGGTAATCCGCTGGTCAACGCCTTGTGCGTGGGGGTCATGCCGGTCGGTCGGGTGCAGACGTCGGCGGCTGTCGGGGTCGGGAACGCGGTCGTCCTGCTCGGCGCCAAGACCGGCCGGGACGGCATCGGCGGCGTGTCCGTGCTGGCGTCGGCGACCTTCGACGAGGGCGGTGGGCCGGCGCGCC
>NZ_CAAAFO010000008.1:84276-96491 GCF_900634715.1 Candidatus Protofrankia californiensis
ATCCGCTGGCACGATGAGGTCGTCGTCGACGTCCCGCCCGGTTCGCTCGCCGACGACGGGCCCGTGTACGACAGGCCGGTCCGCAGGCCGACGGACCTGGACACGTTGCGGCTCGACGATCCCGCGGCGCTGCCGCGTCCGAGCACCGGGGACGAGCTGCGCGCGACCCTGCTGACCATGATCGCCTCGCCGAACCTGTGCTCGAAGGCATGGGTGACCGACCAGTACGACCGGTACGTGCAGGCGAACACCGTGCTCGCGCAACCCGAGGACGCCGGGGTGATCAGACTGTCCGAACAGACGGGCCTGGGCATCGCGCTGGCCACGGACGGCAACGGCCGCTACACCCGGCTCGACCCGTTCGCGGGCGCGCAGCTTGCCCTGGCCGAGGCGTGCCGCAACGTGGCCGCGTCCGGAGCCGTACCGATCGCGGTGACGAACTGCCTGAACTTCGGCTCACCCGAGAACCCGGAGGTCATGTGGCAGTTCGCCGAGGCCTGCCGGGGGCTCGCGGACGCCTGCCGCCGGCTCGGGCTGCCGGTAACCGGTGGGAACGTGTCGTTCTACAACCAGACCGGGTCCACCCCGATCAACCCGACACCGATCGTCGGCGTTCTCGGCCTGTTCGACGACGTGGCCCGGCGGGTCCCGATCGGCTTCACGGACGAGGGTGACTCGCTGTTGCTGCTCGGGGAGACCCGCGCGGAGTTCGGTGGCTCCGAGTGGGCCTGGGTGACCCACCGGCACCTCGGCGGGCTCCCACCCGCCGTCGACCTCGCCGCCGAGAAGCTGCTCGCCGAGATCCTGGTCTCGGGTTCCCGCGACGGGATGCTCACCGCGGCGCACGACCTGTCCGACGGCGGGCTGGCGCAGACGCTGGTCGAGTCGTGCCTGCGTGGCGGGCACGGCGCCCGGATCGTCTTCCCTCGGGGGGCGGACCTGTTCACCGAGCTGTTCAGCGAGTCGGCGGGACGCGCGGTGGTGGCCGTGTCCCGCTCGGAGGAGCTGCGCTTCACCGACATGTGCGCCGCCCGTGGACTGCCGTGGCGGCGTATTGGCGTGGTCGACGGCGACACCCTGGAGGTGCAGGACGCTTTCACCGTCAGCCTGGACGAACTGCGGACTGCCCATTCGTCCACCCTGCCGGCCCTGTTCGCAACCACCACCCGGACCGCGTGACCCTGTATAACTTCCGGTGACTCCATGACCCGCATAACCCCTGCGTGGCCCCCACGGCCACCCGCCTGGCCGCACGGCCTGCATGGCCGGGTGAGCCTGCGCGTGGACTGGCATCGCCGGGGTGGCGCGGCGAACGATGTGGATCCGCGGTTGCGCCGACGACATCGGATTCACATCGTCTGGTGGGTGCGGTGGGTGCGGTCGGAGGCGGGTACGGGAACGTGGGTGTGGGTCAGCGACCGGCGCCCACGGTGCCTCCCGCGGCGGCGGGCAGGTGGGAGGTGACTGACCGGAACATGGCCAGGCCGTCCGACCCGGGGCCGGTCAGGGGCTCGACGGCGTGTTCGGGATGCGGCATCAACCCGACAACCGTACGTTCCGCGTTGCAGATGCCGGCTATGTCGGCAACCGAGCCGTTCGGGTTCCCGCCGAGATAGCGGGCGACGATGCGGCCTTCGCCCTCAAGCTCGGCAAGTGTCGCCCGGCTCGCCACATAGCGGCCCTCGCCATGCTTGACGGGGATGACCACCTCCTCGCCGGCCGCGTATTCCGACGTCCACGCGGTGGCGGCATTCTCCACCCGCAGCGTCTGGTCCCGGCAGACGAAATGCAGGCCGGCGTTACGGGTGAGCGCTCCGGGTAGCAGTCCTGCTTCACACAGCACCTGAAATCCGTTGCAGATGCCGAGGACGGGCAGCCCGTCACGGGCGGCATCCACGACCGCGCCGACGATCGGGGAGAAGCGCGCGATCGCACCGGCACGAAGGTAGTCGCCGTAGGAGAACCCACCCGGCAGGACGACCGCGTCCACCCCGGACAGGTCGGTGTCGCCGTGCCAGAGCGGTACGGCCTCGCCACCGCCGAGGCGGACCGCGCGTGCGGCGTCCCGGTCGTCGAGCGAACCCGGGAACGTCACCACACCAATCCGCCGTGTGACCGGTGCCGTGCCGCCGGGGAGTCCGTGCTGGTCGATACTCATGCCACCTCTCTTACCGCGCTTCTCTCTTACCGTGCCTTACCGCCTTGCTTCTCTCCTACCGCGCTTACCGCCTTCTCGGGTGCCACCGGGCCGGGCTGTACCGCCAGTCGGGGAGCGCCGCCGGCCGAGGGGAGTACGGACGGGCCGGGGGAACGGCAGACGGCCGGCGCCGGCCGGACCACACGCCAGCCCCGAGCCTATCGGCGATCAACCGTCCGCTGCGTGATCGCGATTGGCCGGTCGGGAACCCGCACCGTGGGCGATTCTCCCGGGCCGGGCCGGACCGGTCACCGGGCCTCGTTCCCGACGGATCCGGCTTCAGGGTGGATCCGCCGACGAGGGCGTCGGTGGGCCGGCGGGCCGATGCGTCGGCGGGCCGGCGGGCCGGCGGGCCGTGCCGGTACCCGGGAGTGTCGGACGCTGGTACTAGCCTTGGCTCGTACCAACGTCCCGTCGAACCGAGGAGTACGCGATCGCCCGCCGACAGACCGCACGCGTTCCTGTGCCGTCATCCTCCGCGTCCGGCTCCTCCACGCTCGGCCTGCCCGCCGATGGCGGGTCCTCCGATGCCGGGGCACGATCGGACGTGTCCTGGACGGGGGCGGGTGAGTTTCCGGCCGTCGGGCTTCGGTCACCATGCCCATGTGGGTCAGGACGCCGTTACAAGGCGTGCCATGGCGTGCGGCGGCGGCCCGCACCCGTCCTGCGTCCCTTTGCGGGCCGTGCCGACGAGCCGGACCTGGTGGCTCTGCGTGAGCTGGTGCCCAGCGCGACCGCTCCGCTGAAGCTCGCCGCCGCTTACCTTCAGCAGCATCCCGAGCATGCCGACCGTTCCGTCGTGCTCGGCACGATGCTGCCGCAGGCCGTGCCCGCGATCGTCCGTGACAACGGCGAGATCCTCCTCGCCATGCAGACCGGTGTCGCAAGCGACGACGCGGGCACCGACATCGCCCGGGCGTTGCTCGAGGCTCTTGACGCCGCTCCCGGAACGCCCGTCATCCCACGGCCCGCCCCGGCGGGAAGTGCGCGTGGTGATGACGGCCGTGCCGGTCCGACCCTGGCGGACCTGCTGGATCCCGCACCGTTGGACATCACCGTCCACTCCGGGTTCACCTGGTGGCTCCCGCCGTCCGAGGACGGTAGCGGCCCAGCCCAGGACGTCGCGGCCCTGCTGGAACGGGCGAATGCGGCCGTGGTCCCGACGGCTCGGCTGACCTCGGTGGACGCGGCCTACTGGTGCCGTCCGGGCGAGCGGGCGCATCTGCGCTGGGTCCAGCCGTACGACGAGGAACCGCTGCTCGATGCCCTCGCCCGTCTCGCGGTGGCTGCCGATCTTACTGTGGGTGACGGATCCCGTTTTGTCGGCTCGTTCCGGGTGGACGGCCTGGTCGTCCCGGTGTGGGATCTGGCGTCGGACGCCGACGCGGCGAGCTGTGAGGAAGCGGCTGTAGCACTGCGTGACCGACTGGAGAGCGCGGTCGCCGACCGTACCCCGCTCACCCCTGCGGAGCGCCGGATGCGTGCCGGCGTGGTCGGCCGGACTCTCACCCTGCGCTGATGCCAAGCGACCCACCCGAACCCCGGGCGCGGGAAGATCATGATCGCGCTGCCTTCGGCCGTCGGGGGGCAGCCGGCGAGACGTTCGACGTGGTCGTCGTCGGTGCCGGTCCGGCGGGAGCCAGCGCCGCCCGCGCGGCGGCCCGGGCTGGCGCCACCGTGTGCCTGCTCGAACGTGCCGAGCTACCCAGGTACAAGACCTGTGGAGGCGGCCTGGTCGGCCTGTCGGTCGATCATGCTGGCATTGACCTGTCCCGGCTGACCCGCACGAGCATCGACCAGCTCACGGTCTCCCTGGACGGCCGGCTGACGTGCACCCGCAGGCGGCCCGGTCGGCCGATGATGTCCATGGTGATGCGCTCGGAGTTCGATCAGGCGCTGGTCGAGTCGGCCTGCGCCGCCGGGGCGGGCGTCCGGACCGGCGTTCACGTCACCGGGATACGCGAACATGATGTCGCGGACGGTCCCGTCACAGTTGCGGTACGCGGTGGTCCGGTCGTCCTCGCGCGGGTCGTCGTCGGCGCTGACGGCACGTCTGGGCGGGTCGGCGCCTACGTCGGGGTCCGCCTCGACCAGGTGGACGTCGGCCTGGAGGGCGAGTTCCCGGTCAGCGCCCCCGTGGCGCGTCGCTGGGCCGGTCGGGTGCTGCTCGACCTGGGCCCGGTACCCGGTTCGTACGCCTGGCTGTTCCCGAAGGGCGACGTCCTGACCGTCGGCGTGATCGGTTCACGGGACGACGGCGGCGCACTGCGCGCCTACTATGCCGACCTGGTGCGCAGGCTCGGCCTGGACGCCGTCACGCCGCTGCACGACTCGGGGCATCTGACGCGCGTGCGGGCCGCGGACTCGCCGCTGCGCCGTGGCCGGGTGCTGGTCGCGGGGGACGCGGCGGGCCTGCTCGACCCGTGGACGCGGGAGGGGATCTCGTTCGCGCTGCGTTCGGGACGTCTGGCCGGGGAGGCGGCCGCGCGCGCCGCCGCCGGCGAGCTGCGTGCGCTGGATGACTATCCCCGGCGGGTGGAGGTGGCCCTGGGGCCTGAGATGGACGCCGGTCGTGAGGTGCAGGCGGTCTTCGTCCGCCGTCCCGGCCTGCTGCATGCGTTCCTGGCCGCCGTGCCAGGTGGCTTCGGCCTGTTCGGGCGGATCATGGAGGGCCGTTCTACGGTGGCCAACCAGTTACGCCGGCCCGGCGTCCGTGCGGTGACGGCGGCCCTCACCCGCTGAGTGCCCCGGGCGTGCCAGGAGCATGATCGTGCCGCCCTCGACCCGCAGGATTCCCCGGCGCCTCCGAATGCACGGAAAAATCATCATCGTGGGCTCTTCGGCCCTCTGATGCCCCGAAAGTCTCGGCCTCCGAGCGCACGAAAAGATTATTATCGCGCGCTCTTCGGTCTGCCAGACCGAACTGTTCGGCAATCGCCCCGGCGATTTCCAGGAAAGCCTGCCTGGTCGGCTTTCGCATTTCTTCCAGGGCGATATGTCCACCGACCGCCAGATGCGGGTCGTAAGGTACCCGGACGACCCGCCGGGTGCGGGCGACGAAATGTTGTTCGAGGGTGTCCAGGTCGACCGACTCGCGGTTCGCCGGGAAGGTCGAGATAACCGTCACCGCATTCCTGACCTGCGTGGCGTATCCGTGCGCCTCCAGCCAGTCCAACGTGGCGCTGGCGGAGGAACCGCCGTCCGCGCTGGAACTGCTGACAATCACCAGGGTGTCGGCGAGTTCCAGGATGGCGGGCATGGCGCTGTGCAGCATTCCGGTGCCGCAGTCGGTCAGCAGGATCGAATAGTACCGCTGCAGGATGTCGTCGACGGTGACGTAGTCGGTGTCCGCGAACGCCCGGGAAATCTCCGGGGCGTTCGCGGACGCGAGCACTTCCAGGCGGCTGCCGGCCTGCGACAGATACCTGCGCACATCCACGTAACGACGCAGCGAGTCGGCGTTGTCGAGCAGGTCCCGGACGGTGTTCTCAGACGTCCGCGGCACCTTGGCGCCGAGCGTCCCACGGTCGGGATTCGCGTCGATTGCCACGATCCGGTCCCCCCGCAGGCTCGCCAGTGTCGAGCCCAGCCCCACAGCGGTGGTCGTCTTGCCAACACCGCCTTTCAGGGACATGACCGCGATCCGGTGGCAGTCATTCAGGGGTGTGTTGATGCGCTCGATCAAGCGGCGATGACGGGCTTCATCGGCAGAGGGTCCCAGCTTGATTGTTCCGCCGGAAACCTTGAAGAGAATCCTGCGCCAGCCCCGGGACGCGACGTCCGGCCGGGTCGGGAGCAGCGCGCTGGTCATGAGACGGCCGGACATGCCACTGATCGGTATCTCGGTATCCGGTTCCTGGGGTTCTCCCGGACCTGCGGGATCGGCTTCCGGACCTCGGGCGCGCGGATCATTGTCGCGCAGCCTTTGGTTGTTTTGCTCTGAAGTGCCTCCGGCTGTGCGAAAATCATTATCGCGCAGCCTTTGGCCGGTTGACTCCGGCCGGAGGCTGGGCGGCGGTGCCGGATACTCGGTACTCGGATAGGGACTGTCGGGATACGGAAAGGCTGTTCCGGCAATGCCGGCGAAGGGCATGCCGAGCTGCTGTTCGTTGCGGTAGCCCTCGTCACTCCGAAACGGCGGATCCTCGCCGGGCACCATCGTGAACGGCGCGGTGGACGGGTCCGCCGGCTGCTCGGCTGGTGAAGGCAGCGGCGATGCGGGCGCCGGGTGCTGCGTGGAGACCGGTGTATGCGGCAGGTGTGCCTGTTCGTGCCGGCCTTGCTCCCGGTGGTTCTGTTCCCGGTGGCCTTGGCCAGCACGATTTTGGCCAGCACGATTCTGGCTGGCGTGGTTCTGGCCGGCGTCCGGTGGCTCGAGAGGGCGTCGAGCGTCACCCGGACGCTCCTCGTGCCGGAACGGAACAGTGGGCGTCCGACGATCGGCCGGTGGTGGCGGTGCGCTGGTGAAACCGCCAGGGAATATCTCACGGTCGAACAGCGGATCGTAGGTCGAGGATTCGGTCCAGGGCCGCCCGTTCGCACCCTGCGCGTTCATACCCGGTGCGTTCGGGGTTGGCGCATTCGGGGTCGGCGCGTTGCCGGAACCGGAACCGGAACCGCCCGTACCGGCGTCCTGTGCCAACCGGCTTACGGACGTGCCAGGTGTGTCCGAAGGCGATGAGGACGATAAGGACGGTGAGGACGGCGACGGCGACGGCTGCGGGTTGCCGCCGACGTCCGGTGCCCACGGGCCGGTCAGTGGGTTGAAGGATGGGCGGGCCCACGAGCCGGCGGTGTCGTGACCGGAATCCCGGGGCACGACGTTGTTTGCCGCGATGTTGTTAGTCGTGATGTTGTCCGCCTCGGTGTACCTGTCCACCACGGCGAAACCAACGGCGACATCGTCCGGCGCCGGTGTGCCGGGAGAGCGCCCGGACGAGGGAGACGGGTCGTAGGCCGTCTGTGGCCACGAACTGGTGAGCGGGTCGAAACCGCGTCCACCACCGTGTGGTGAGACGGGCGGAGACGCTACCTGCGGAGGTGGAACCGACGGCGGGCCGGCAGGTCCGCCGAGCGGGCCGCCGTTCACGCCGGTGCGGGGTGGCGTGAGGACGTCCACCGACTGCGGATCCGCCGGACCGTTGACCCGTCGCACGGGTTCCTGCTGGAGCCGCAGGGCATATGAGGTCTCGTTGTTCGACTCGACCGGATCCGGCGGAAGGTAGGAGCGGGACGATGACGGTGACATCGATTGTCACTCCCCCCGAATCGGTTCGCGTCCAAAGTGCGCTACGTCCAAATCCCACTACATTGACATACCAGCCGGTTCGATCACTCGATCGGGTCGGACGTACGTCCGACCGACCGCAATCCCGCGGCACGTATGGGGAGGGAGTACGTCCGGTCGATCTCTCACCGCCCGCACCGACCGATATCCGCTGGAGCCGGCTCAGGATCGCATGTCGGTCTGTACCCTGCCGTCACCGGTACCGGCGTTGTCGCTGATGACGGTGTTGTCACCAGTGTTCCGGTTAGGTCCGAAAAATGACGGTCCGTCCGTGTTCAGCGCGGCTGCTGTCGCCGCCGCCAGCACCCAGCGGGTCGGCTGGCCCAGCCGGGTGGCGGTCTGCTGGACGTCGTCCCACTCGGGTTGCGCGGTGACGACCCGACCATCGGCAAGCATGCCGATCTTCACGGCGATGGTTTCGCCGCCCACGTCCACGCTGCGATAGGCGCGGACGAGGGCCCGCTTGCGCACTGCCGTCTCGCGCAGGCCGAGGGTGGGGGTGTGCAGGAAGACCAGCCGCCGGACGGCGTCGGCATGCGGCTGCTGGACGAGCACCGACAGCGTGTGCGCCGGACGGCCCTTCTTCATCAGCATCGGCGTCAGCCAGGCGTCGCGGGCACCCGCTGCCAGGAGCGTGGCCATGATCTCCGGCCAGGCGCGCGGGTCGAGGTCGTCGACGTTGGTCTCGATGAGCAGCTCGTCGACCGCGGCGGGGAGGTCCGTGGCGAAAGCGCCCGATGCGTGGATCTCCGGCGCGGGGATGTCCGGGGTGAGTGCATCCGGTGCGGGGACGTCCGCGGGGGGGAAGTGCGGGGTGGGGATCTCCGTGACGAGGGCGCCCGACGCCTGGGAAACGCGGGAAAGGGGTATGCCGCTGCCGGTCGTCGGGATCGACGCCGGCGGATCCGGGATCGGGGCGGAACCCACGACCAGCCGGACGACGTTGGGCCGGCCCGGGGTGTCGCGCCGGCCGGCGCCGACACCGATCGCGTGCACCCGCATCGGCGGGAGCGGACCGAAGGCGTCCGCATGGGTCGCCACGAGCGCCGCCCCGGTCGGCGTGCACAGCTCCACGTCCACCGGTCCGCCGTAACCCGGCAGCCCGGCGGCTCGCAGCAGTTCCAGGACGGCCGGGCCGGGTATCGGCAGGACACCGTGCTCGGTGCGGGCCGACCCGCCACCGAGCGCTACCGCGGACACGACGAGCCGGTCGAGGCCGAGCGCGGCGATCCCGGCGCAGACGCCGACTACGTCGGCGAGCGCGTCGAGCGCCCCGACCTCATGGAAGTGCACGTCGTCGGCAGGGATACCGTGAACGATCGCCTCGGCCTCGGCCAGTGCGGCGAAGGTGGCCACGGCCTGTTCACGGACCGTGTCGGTGAGCGGCGCCTGGGTCAGCAGCCGGCGGACGTCCGGCCAGGTGCGGCGGACGTGTCCGTCCCTCCGCCCACCGTCATGCCCGTCATAACTGATATGATTGATATCACTGCCATGCCCGCTGTGCTCGGTATGAGGAGCGGCCTTGGCGCCCTCATTCCCGCCTTCGCCGTGGGCCTCGCTGATGTTACTACTGGTGATGACGTGGACGCGGGTGGCCGCCAGACCGGCCCGGGATGTGGCGCTGACGTCCAGCCGGACGGGAAGCCCTAGCGCGTCAACAGCCTCGCCGATGACGTCGGCGGGCCGGCCCACTCCGGCGAGCGCGCCGATCAGAGCGCCGAGCAGCATGTCCCCGCTCGCTCCGCTGGACAGGTCGAGCCACCCGAGCCGTACCTGCCCGGGAACGGGGACGGGCCCGGTCGGTTGGACGGACCGGGAGTCGGCGGAAGGCGGTCTGGTGTTGTTCATCAGCAGGTCGGGCCCGAGGCAGGTCGGGCTCGAGCGAAAAGCTCGAGCCACACGAAGTGGACAGCAGGCGGCAAGGACACAGGCAGCAAGGACGGAAGGATAGAAGGTAGGACGGGAGGCAGTACGCGAGAAGGCAGGACGCGAGAAGGATAGAGCCGTGAGGCCGGCATGTGACGACGGCAGGCCACGATCGAGAACCCTGACCCACCATCACCTTGTGTCTGGACGCGGTCTTTGGCCGACGTCTTGTACCTATTTGTACCTATTTGTGTCTCGTTGTGCCTCGAGCCCGCGCTGCCGCGGGCGCGCCGGCGTCCGTGGCCGTCGGCGTCTCCTCGCCGACCTCTCCTGGTTGTCGGCGCCCGCGGACATCGACGTGGGTGGACGCCTGCGCCAGCGGTTGCCGGGTGACCGGCGCTTTAAAGGCCCGAAGGCAGTGTGGCTACCGCACGCAGGACGTCCTGCGGCGTTATCGAGGCGAGGCCGGGGTCGGTGGTGGCCGCGGCGGGATCGCCCCGCCGCCCGGACCACAATGCGACGTGCTGGCCGCGGCCTGGCGGCGGACCCCACTGGGCCGGTGACACCGGCCCGAACAGCAGGACGGACGGTGTTCCGTAGGCGGTCGCGAGGTGACCGATCCCGGTGTCGGCCGCGAGCAGAAGTGACCCGGAGGCCACCAGCGCGCACAGTGCGGGCAGGTCGGTCGCCCCGGCGAGCACGGCCGAGGGTGGCAGTCCGGCGTCTCGCGCTACCGCCGCCGCCAGGTCCGTCTCGGCCGGACTTCCCGTCACGACCACCCGGTGGCCGGCGGCTGCGAGCGTGCGCGCCACCTGCGCCCACCGCCGCGCCGGCCACCGGCGGACCGGTTTCGCGCCGCCCGGGTGCACGATCGTCGCGCCGGTCACAACCGGGGGAACATCCGGCCGCGCCAGGGTCAGGTCATCCGGATCGCACTCGACCCCGTGGGCCTCGAGTAGCCGGCACCACCGCGCGACCTCGTGTTCCTCCGCGACCTCGTGTTTCTCGGGTGCGGTCTGGTGTTCCTCCGGGGCATGGTGTTTGTTCCCGGCCCGACGTTCGTCCCTGTCCCAGGACACCCCGCCCGGCAGGTCGAAGGCCCACAGGTCGTCCGGTGCCGTCGCGCGCAGCACCATCGTCGACGCCGGCCCCCGCCCGTGCAGGTTCACCGCCAGCGCCGGCCGGTGGACGGCTACCGGACCCAGCTGTGGCGTGTCCACGACACCGTCGACCGCCCCGGACAGCAACGCCACCGGCTCCAGGCAGCGCGGTGTGGCCAGCAGGATCTGCGCGTCCGGCCGGGCACGGCGCAGGCCGCGCAGGGCGGGCAGGCCGGTCAGCAGGTCGCCGAGGCCGAGCGCGCGCAGCGCGACGGCCGTCCCGGCCGGGACACGGTCACCGAGGACATGGCTGGAGCGGGCACGGCCACCCGGTGTGCGGTAACGGGATGCGCGGTAACGGCGACCGTTACGGGAAGTCACGGCTAGGAGGTCTCCCACGGCGAGGCGGCGACCAGTTCCCTGACCTCGCAGCCGGGCGGCAGGTGGGCGGTCTCCCGACCGCGCGGATCGACGAGCAGGGTGAGGTGGGACGTTCCAGCTCGCAGCGCCGGTCCGGCGAGAAACACGTCGCCGGCCGAGTCCAGCCTGGCTACGAGCGTCCAAGTAGCCGTCATGGGCGTGCCCCGCGATGGTGTGCGCCGTCATCGTGCCCCGGCGGGGCGAGCAGCAGTGTGATTGCCGATGAGCAGGCTGCGGCCGACGCCACTCCGGTTGGGCACCCTGGCGCTGGGCACCCTGGCGCTGGGCACCCTGGCGCTGGGCACCCCGGCCTGGCGCAGCCGGGCGAGCACGGCCACCGCCGTCGGGACCGGCAGGACCCGGTTGACCTCGGTGTTGTATGGGATGTCGATGCACAATGTGCCGTCCCGGTCGAACAGCACTGCTGCCGGGCCCTGTCTGGGACGGCCGGGGGTGCGCTGGTGGTAGCCCGGGGTGACGGCTGGTTCGCATGGTGGCGGGGCCATGCGTCCGGGTTTCCCCCAGGGCTGCGAGGAAAACTATTACTACTCAGAGTGATGATTTTCTAAGGCACTGCTCGAAGCGTCGGTCAACGTCGGTCAAGCAACGCGGATCCGTTCCGAGGTCGGCCAGGGATCCGTGACCGAATATCGTCGGATCACGAAACCGAGGGACCAGGCGGTCGTGCTGGCAGCCGTTTTCATACTCGATTTCCTGATGGAAACAGATTGTGTGACTGTCCGACCGTGCTCCGGATTGAGGTTGCACCCACATGATCGATTTGTGATCGATGAGGGCACGGCGGCCAAGAATTTTCCATTCTTTCCAGCTCGTGTTGTGAGCCGCATGTATGCCGGTAGAACGTGTATGCCGGTAAAAGGGGTCAAAGAAACGGTGCATGCCCGTCCGGTGCCGCAGCCGCCGGGCCGTCGTGGGAGTCGAGTGAGACCACCTCGTCGACCCGTTGATCGGCGGCGAGGAGGGCGGTTTCCACCTACGGCTGGCGGGCGTCGGCTCTGATTTCCGCTGTCGAACGGCGGGCGACGCGGGCCGCGAAGATTCCCGCGCCGAAACCGTTGTCTATGTTGCACACCACGACGCCGGGAGCGCATGAGGTGAGCATTCCGAGCAACGCGGTGAGGCCGCCGAAGGACGCGCCGTAACCGACGCTGGTCGGAACGGCCACGACCGGTGTGCTGACAAGCCCGCCGATCACGCTTGGCAGGGCTCCTTCCATGCCGGCGACGACGACCAGACAGTCGGCCCCGGCCAGCCGGTCGCGAACGGCGAGGACGCGGTGCAGACCGGCGACCCCCACGTCCATGATCGTCTCAACGCCTGCCCC
>NZ_CAAAFO010000008.1:96586-105051 GCF_900634715.1 Candidatus Protofrankia californiensis
TCCGCGGCGATCGGAGCGTCCGACGTCCCGGCGCAGACGACGACGACCCGGCCGCGGGCCGGGGGCAGTGCGCCGATGACAACCGTGGACGCACCTCGTGGCATACCGGCCGCATGATCGGCGGAGACGGCATGGCCGACGCCAGTTGCATGGCCGGTGGCGGTGGCAGCGGTATGGCCGGCGGGGGTGGCGTGGGCAGCGGCAGCGGCATGGCCGGCAGCAGTGGGAGGACCGGTGACCGTGGGAGGCGCGGCAGAGGCCTCACCGGATGCCCCCGCCGGTGCTTCCGCGGACGTCGTGACCTCGCCCGGCCAGCCGGCCCGCAGCGCCGTGACGGTGGCGGCATCCGCGCGCGTGACCAGTGTCGGGCGGGTGGGGCCGGAGGTCCGCCGTAGCTCGGCGACGATGCCGACCGTCTGCACCGGGGTCTTGCCGGCGGCGTAGACGACTTCCGGGTCGCCGGTGCGAAGCCCACGATGGGTGTCGACGCGGGCGTATCCGAGGTCGGTCCAGCCGCCGCCGTCACCGAGGGGGCCCGCGGCCAGGCGTGCCAAGGCGTCGTCCGGCCTGACCGTGCCGGAGGCCACGGCGTCCAGCAGGAGCCGCACATCCTCCGTGTCCATACCGCCGACCTTATGGGCCTGTCCGCCCGCTCATGCCGGTGGCCACCAATGCCGATGGCCACCAATGCCGATGGACCACCCACGCCGTCACTGTGGGATCAGTCGCAGTCAGGCGGCGGGACGGCTGTCTGGGGCCGGGCCCGCCAATGCGATCCGTCACCGGCCCGTAGGATCGTCGAGGTGAGACACGTGGACCCGGTGGTGGACCCGGTACCGGTGGAAGATCCGGTCGGGACGGGCCCGAGCTCTCTTCCCTCGGGTACGGCCGAGGCCGTCGCGATGTTCACGGCACCTGTGAGCAGCTCCTTCACGGTGACTGCGCCTGCCCCGGCGGTCACATCCCACCCGAGCGGAAGGTTGTCGGCATGACATCCGGAAGGCCGTCGGCATGACATCAACGACCCGTCTGGTCTATCTGGGGCCGCCCGGCACGTTCTCCGAGGCGGCGCTGCTGACTCTTCCGATCGTCGACGGGGCCGAGCTCGACCCGCTACCGAACGTGGCGGCTGCTTTGGACGCGGTCCGCCAGGGTGACGCCGACGGGGCTCTCGTCCCGTTCGAGAACTCGGTCGAGGGCTCGGTGTCGACCACTCTGGACGAACTGGCCGCCGGTGACCTTCTGCAGGTCACCGCCGAGGTTGTGCTCCTGATCCGGTTTGCCCTCCTCGCCCGGCCCGACACCGGGATCGACGCGGTCCGCACGGTTTCCAGCCATCCGCATGCCCAGCCGCAGTGCCGCCGGTGGCTTGCCAAGAACCTGCCCGACGCGCGCTGGGAACCGTCGTTCAGCAACTCCGAGGCAGCCCGCCGTGTCCAGGTCGGGGAGGTCGACGCCGCGCTTGCCGGCGCCTTCGCCGCCCCCCGCTACGGTCTGTCGGTGCTGGCCGACGACGTTCAGGACGTCGACGGGGCGCAGACCCGTTTCGTGCTGGTCACCCGCCCGGGGCCGCCGCCGCCGCCCACGGGTTCCGATCGCACCACGGTGGTGCTCTTCGAGCGGGACGACCATCCCGGCGCGCTGCTGGAGATGCTGACCGAGTTCGCCGTCCGGGGTGTCAACCTGACCCGGCTGGAGTCCCGGCCGACCGGCGCGGGCTTAGGCCGGTACTCCTTTTCGGTCGACTGTGAGGGGCACGTAACCGAGGCGCGGGTCGGGGAGGCGCTGTCGGCTCTGCATCGCGTCTGCGCCGAGGTCCGCTTCCTGGGCAGTTACCCGAGGGCGGACGGGCGGGCCGGGGTGGTGCGGCCGAGCACATCCGACGATGCCTTCCGTGATGCCGCGGTCTGGCTGTCGGGTCTGCGCGGGCAGGCCCACGCCCGGGTTGCCGGCGGATCCGCGACCTGCCGGGAATGGCAGCCGGGTAACCCGTAGATCTGGAGTAACGCAACGCGCCTGGATTGTCCTGTACCGGACATCTGGGGCAGGTGACTGTGCGTCACGTCCGGTTGGTTCGGAAGGCGACCGCATGTGTCGTGGTCTGTGCGTGTTCTCTCCCGCTTCTCTGTCGGGTCACGCCGCTCCCGGCACTTTTTTGTGTTACCTTGAGTTACATTATCGCTACCAAGAGGGTTCGCTCGGGTGTGCGAACGAGTCGCCTTACCGACAGGACGCCAGGGAGTACGTAGTCATGATTGATACTGGCGAGCTGTTCCCGCCGGTGATCCGGGAGCTCCCGGTGGCCTTGGATCTCGGTCCTGTCGGTCCTGTCGGGTCGGCGGAGCCGGTCCAGCAGGAACCCCGGGCGCGGAAGGAGCATGATCCTGCCGCTTCCGGCCCGCCGGTCGGTCCGGCCAGTGCATGGTCGGCGGCTGTGGACGCGGAACAACATGTCCCGCATGTCCTGTCTGTCATGCCGATCGCCGCGATTCCAGCCGCCCGCACCCCCCCGGACGATCATCCGGATTCCTGTGCCGTGCAGGCCTCGGTAGGCCATGCGATCCCGGCAGACCGGGTGGATGTCGAGTTCTCCGAAGACTCCCGTGCG
Organism: Candidatus Protofrankia californiensis; assembly: GCF_900634715.1. GTDB lineage: Bacteria > Actinomycetota > Actinomycetes > Frankiales > Frankiaceae > Protofrankia > Protofrankia californiensis. The sequence continues at coordinate 99,195 of NZ_CAAAFO010000008.1, forward strand.
GCCGGGTACCAGGCCGCGGCCGGACATCCTCCCGTGGCCGGGCAGCTTCCCACGGTCGGGTACCCTCCTCCGCTTGGGTCCGTGGCAGCCGCGAGCTCACCGACGTCCGACCGCAGGCAGTTCCACCTTTATGCCGGTGCCGCCATGGTGGGCGCGCTCCTACCCGACGGGCAGTCCATGGACCCAGTCGATGGCCGCGGTACGACGAGCGCACAGGTCGCGGTCGCCCACGCCGAACAGCAGCTGGCCGGACTGCTCGCTACCCACGAGCACACCCCGCCCGCCCACGTGCTTGCCCAGACGGTCCGGCTGCGGCGCTGCCTGGACCAGCTCGCCCAGTGCCCCCTGACCGCCTCCGACGCTCGCCGGCTGCGCATTGTTGCTGGTCGAGCCACTGTCCTGCATGCCGATGCCGCCTTCAAACTGGGCGATCCCGATGCGGCGCGGGCCCTGGCCGCTACCGGTTTTGCCGCCGGGGAGTGGGCCGGTGACGGCCCGTTGCAGGGGTCTGCCCGCGAGATCGGGGCGGTCGCCGAGTTCTACGGTGGTCGCCCGGACGTGGCCCTGCAGCTCGCCCGTGACGGGCTGCGGTATGTCGGTGCGGGTCCGGTGCGGGCCCGGCTGGTCTGCCAGGAGGCCCGCGCGCTGGCTGCGCTCGGTGACGTCCGGGGTGCGGCGCGGGCGCTCGACCTCGCCTACGATCTCGCTGACATGATTCCCGTGGAACAGTGGGGATCTCCCGGGCCGGGTTTCGACACCTTTCACCCGGTCGAGGTCTCCTACAACGCGACCACGGCGTTGTGCCTGCTCGGACGATCCCGGGCCGCCGAGGAACACGCGCAGCTCGCCATGCCGCAGCTCGATGCGATGAACGCTCCTGGTTTCCGGTCGGTGATTCGTCTTGATCTTGCACTGGCGCTGGCCCGCCAGGGTCGACTCGAACTCGACCGGGTGTGCGCGCTGGCCACCGAGGCGATTTCGATTTCCTGGGGGCGTACGGTGGCGTCGGCGTCGAACCGGGCCGACCAGCTACTTGCGATAACCCGGGCGCACGGCGAGGTCCGGGACGTCCGGGAGCTCGCCGCATACGTCCGGGGATGGCAGCGGGAGGGCGGGCGGCAGCCGGCCGGTTCGGACGAGGCTGGTGTCGGAACAAAGGCTGCCGCAGCAACTGGCGCGGGAATGTCTACAGGAGCATCATCTGCCGCTGGTTCGCGGGAGGCTGCCGTGGAGATCGAGTGGTGAATCGTGGACGGCGCTGACCCCGCGAGACCTCCGTAGCACGACAACGGACGGTGCATATCACGTGAATCACTTGGACGGCGTGGGAATGTCGACGGGTGTGCCGGTTGCCGGTGGCGGGCGTTTCACCGTCACAAGGGCCTGGAAAGTTCTCCAGGAGATCTGCGCGGCGGTCGGGCTGGACGGCCGGGACGCGGAACTTATCAAGATTGCGGCAAATGCGGTGTTCCGGCTGCCCCGGGCCGGGGTGATCGTCCGGATATCCGGATCGCAGGCGATGGCACACCGGGCGGACAAGGTCGTCCAGGTCGCTCGCTGGCTTGCCCGCCACGACGTACCGGCCGTGCGCCTCGCGCCAGGCATGCCGGCACCTTTGCGAATCGCCGGCACCGTGGCCACCCTGTGGATCGACGCCGGCTCCGGGAGGTCGGTGAGATCGGGGGAGCCGTCGAGATCGGCCGTCGGGATCCCCTTCCCACCCGCGGGCGGGGACGAGCAGCTGCGCACCAGGGCTCGTGGGTCGGCCGGGCGTGGGGTAGGGGGCCGGGCAGCGACGGTGCGTGGGGCCACGGCAGGCGGGGCGCCGCGAACAGACGTCCCTCCGACAGCGCGCGACCTGGCCGTTGCCTTGCGCCAGCTCCACGCACTGCCGCTTCCGGACGTTCCCCTACCCCGTTTCGACCCGCTCGCCGACGTCCGTCGACGTCTTGCCGACGCCGAGGGGCTGCATGCTGCCGACCTTGCGTTTCTGCGGCGACTGGCCAGCCGGTGCGAGGCCGCGCTCGAGAGCGTGGCGTACGCTTTGCCGGCCGGGATCGTCCATGGCGACGCCCATCTGGGAAACCTCGTCAAAGCTCGTGACGGCGAGGTGCTGATATGCGATTTCGACGCCACCTGCTACGGGCCGACCGAATGGGATCTGATCCCGTTGGCTGTCGGACGGCTGCGGTTCGGCTACCCGTTGGAGCAGCACGTGGCACTTGCCTCCGCGTACGGTTTCGACGTCATGCGCTGGCCGGGCTTCGAGGTATTGCGGGCGGTGCGGGAACTGAAGCTGGTGACGAGCGTGGTACCGGTCCTCGCGAGCAACCCGCGGGTGGCCGCGCAGTTCGCCGTCCGCCTTGCGAGCCTGCGTTACCGGGACGAGACCGTCCGCTGGATGCCCTATTCCTGACACACCCCCCGTCCCTGAGAGTGTGTCAGGGATCTGATTGTCCACGGGATTTTGGCAGATCGCTGAACCCTGACATTCGTCAGGGTTCAGCGTCTTCTCGGAAATCATCGTCCTTCGCAGGGATCGCCGTCTTCTCAGGGATCCCGCCCTGCACCGGATACGAGTCCTTCGCGGTCGGGCCTTCGGGTTTGGGTCCTTTGAGGTTGCGTCGATGGATCCGGCGGCTGATGTCGCCATGTTATCGGAAAAACGCTGGTGGATGTTCCTGGGAAGTGTCGCGATTGTGTTTGCCGGCCAGGCCGGCTCGAACCTGTTGGCGTACGCCGGTCTGTCACAACGGGTTGCTCCACGCCAGTTCGCGGAACCGGGTGAAGTCGGTGTCGGCTGAGGCGAGGGCTGCTCGGCTGCATGGGGATGCTGGTTGGGTGGTCCGTGATGCGGTGAGGTAGCCCGTACGGTACGGCCGTCAGCAGGCGGGGGCTGCCGATGCCGTGGTCGCGCTGTAGACGTTCGTGTCGGGGATCCAGCCGTCGGTCGACAGGCGGTTCCAGTTGTCGCTGCCGGTGGACAGGCCGGGTGGGGGCGGGACGTACGTCGAGTGGACCCAGCAGACGGTGCGGACCAGGTCGCCGTGCCGCAGGGTCGCGATCACCGAGGCGTCCGCCCCGGCCGACGACCGAACCGCCAGCCCGTCGTTGCCGGCGGCCACAGCGAACGGGCCGGTGTCCGTCCGCGGCTCTCCCGTTCCCAGCCGCGGATCGCCGATATTGCCCACGCAGGCGGGAACGACGGCGTTGAGGGTGCCGGTGTGGGTATAGGTGTCGTTGATCCATCCGGAGCTGGTGTAGTCCCACAAGCGGGACGTGGTGTTGCGTGCGGTGACGGACTGGCCGTACACCGCGCAGTAAAGGGTGACCGTGGCTCCGTCCGCGACAGCGCCCAGCCGGCCGAAGACCGGGTTGGTGGTCGGGCCGCGCCAGGTGGGCACCGTGGCGCCGGAGGTGTCGGCGTAGACCGTCACCGGGACGCCCGCACCCAGCGGCCTGCCGGTTTCCGTCGGCCTGCCGGCTGCGGTCGGCGTGGTGCCGGCTCCCGACGGTGTCCCCGGCGCGGACGGGCCCGCAGGCGGCGTCGTGGACCGGGTCGGTGGCGCGTCCGTCGAAGCCGTGGCCCCGGCCCTGGAACCGCTGGCCGTCGGGACCGTCGCGCGTACGGATATGGCGTCGTCGCGGGTGTTGCCGGTGTCGCGGCTGAGCGCCAGCGCCAGTCCGGCGCCTGTCACGAGCAGGATCACGGCGCAGGTGCCGGCGAGTACCAGCCGCCCGCGACGCCCACCGGGCCGGCGGTTGAACGGACCATTCCCCGTCGGTGATATCGATGTCGGTAACGGGGGAGTGGAGGGCCAGGACGCTCTCGGCGCGGCGGTCGGTATGGGCACCGGGCTGGGCGGTGGTGTGGGCGCCACCCAGCCCGCGCCGAGCAGCCTGCGGGTGGCCTCGTCGGCGTCGGTGACGCCGGTCACCTGCTGCCCGACGATGGTGGAGACGAGGTCGACCGCGCTCGGCCGGTGCGCCGGGTTCTTGTCGAGCGCTCGTAGCAGCAGGGGGACGAGGGCTTCAGTCACACCGGCGAGATCGGGGCTCTCGTTCAGGCTGCGGAATGCCGATGCGGTCGGTGTGCCGGCCGGGAACGGGTGGCGGCCGGTCGCGGCGAACACGACGCACATGGCCCACGAGAAGATGTCGGCTGCGGGGCCCGCCCGCTCACCGAGTAGTTGTTCCGGCGCCATCCAGGCGACCGTCCCGATGAGGTGGCCCGTCCGCGTGTGATCCGAGCCGTCGAGGTCCCGGGCGATACCGAAGTCGATGACCTTCGGGCCGTCCCAGGCGAGCAGGATGTTGGACGGCTTGAGGTCGCGATGCACCAGACCGGCGGCGTGTACGGCGACGAGGGCGTCGGCGAGGCCGGTGGCGAGATTGACGAGCATGGATTCGCTGAGATGGCCGCGGTCGGCCACGGCAGCGCCAAGGTTGACTCCTTCGACGTAGTCGGTGGCCATCCACGGCAGTGGCGCGTCGACGTCGGCGTCGCGGACCTCCGCCACAAATGTCCCGTGGACGCGGCGCGCCGCCGAGACCTCCCGGCGGAACCGCTCCCGGAACTCCGGGTCGGCGGCAAGTTCAGGCCGGACGACCTTTACCGCCGCGGGGTGGCCGTCCGTGCCGAAGCCGAGGTAGACGGCGCCCATTCCACCAGTTCCGAGCCGTCCCTGAAGCCGGTACTGCCCGACGTTGCGGGGATCGGCGTCGGTCAGCGGCGCCAGCACGCCCGGCCCCTCCTCCAACATCCTGGTGGTCGCGGGGCATGACCGCCCGCCGAGCCCCACCGTACCGAGCCAGCGGTACCGGTCGCCACGGGGCCGGAGACGGTCAGGAGACCGTCGGCCGGATCAGGACAGAACGACTGGCTGCGCCCAGCCGGCTCCGATGGTGCGAAGAAGCGACATGGACGTGCTGTTCCGGGTCCGGAGCATGCGCGGATTTCCGTTTTCCGGATCATTTTCCGGCAATAATGGAGGGCCGGGCGAGGGGGAGTTTCGAGGAGCGTTCAGCGGACCGTCCGGTATCCGTTGTAACCCGCTTTCAAAAGCTGTTCGAAACGGCAGGCGGACACCTCGGTCGGATGGCTTCTTACGGTACGGTCAGCGCTTGGCGTGCACTCCGGGAGCGACTGGTACCGGTGCCGCGTGGCTGCCCAGCGTGTCAGGTATTCGGCGCTGGGTGACCGTACGGGTGAGCTACCGCCCGATATTTGTTCGCCTTTTGACGGAGAGTGTCACCATTGCTGCGGCGAGTGGCTCGAGTCTTTTTCCTCGACTATTTTTCTTCTTTTGCCGGCATGCCTCCATTTCACCCCATGAGAAACCTGCAGAATTACAACCTGCGAAGTTGGCCGTTGGGGTTGACCGGTTGAGCATCCAGTGCGGTAGTGTCACTTCTCGTTCGGTCGGTATACGACGAGAGGAAAAATGCGATGGCACAGCAGCAGCAGGAGCAGATCGAGCAGCAGCTGCGGCAGAACTGGCAGCAGATTCGGTACCGTCTGCTCGACGAATTCGGCCAGGTCGGCACCGCGGACCTCGACGCCGCTCGCGACGTCAACGACCTCGTTCAGCGGATCGCGGACAAGACCCACCACAGCGAGCGCTACGTGGAGACCCGCCTGCAGGAGCTCGTTGGTGCGGGTGCTTCCCTCGGGCAGCGCGGTGGCCAGGGCTTCGGCCAGCAGATCGGCCAGCAGCAGCAGGGACAGGGACAGCCCTTCGGCCGGTAGTAATGCGGAAGTATCCCGGCGGTGAAAACACCGCTGTGCGCCCTGGGATCTCCGTGACATCGCTGTGTGCACGTGTCTGGGGATCTACGTGGCGCGGCGCGTGCGGTG
>NZ_CAAAFO010000008.1:105628-107139 GCF_900634715.1 Candidatus Protofrankia californiensis
GGCGGTGAGGCTCAGCAGCAGTGTCCGGTACTCGAGCAAGGCGTCGATCAGTCCCAGGACGACGGCGTTACGAGGCATCTGACCGAGTTCGATCAGCATTGAATCCGTCTGTTCCAGTGTCGGCTGAGCGTCGACAGCTGCGACGAGTGTGACCAGTCTGCTCATGAGTAGACCTCCAACGACTCTCGGTCGTGAAGCGATTTCCACTCAGTCAGCACGCTGTGCGGCGGGATCGCCTCACCTGATGTACCTGCTGAAACGGCATCGCGTGGCGGGTTCACCAACATTTCCGACTCCATGCCCCTCGAGAAGGAGCCCGGCTCCTTTGTCGGGCAGCGATACATCCGATCTTACTGTAAGAAACGTAGAACCTCGGTGTTCCCGTCGGGTTGAGCGTCCGTTACGGTAAGGTAACAAAGTTTGCGTCCCGTGGCCGGTCCGTCGGGCCGCCGCGTCGTCGCGCTAATACGTTGAATAGCCGGCTCCGCCGGCTGAGGGTGTTCCCGAGCGCATCAATCTCCCGGCGCTGTGCATCCGTCCCGGCTGCGCATGGTGCAGCCGACGTCATGGATTCAATCAACGGTACCGGCGCAACCCGCCGACGCAGGCGCTGAACCAGGCGGTACGAGCGGTTCGTTAAGCTGCGGTAGTCACGTGATGATGGGTTTGACGTTGTCGGTCACGAGGCCGGTCGTATCGGTGGCCGGTTTACTGCGGATTGCGTCGGTTGCCCTGGCGCGCGATAAGGTGGCGATGGTCTGCCGGAGCCGACTGGCCGGAGTTGACCAGGGCGAAGAAGGCATGACCGTGTTTGTTGCTGTGGCAGGGCTGCGTACCGGATCGGCGAAGCCGGCCGGAGAAGGTCTGCGGAGGCCGGAATCGGGTCCGTTGGAGCGCCCCGCCCGGTAGCCTCGGACGGGTGGTCAGTGCGGGTTTGTTCCCGGGCGGCAGATGGCGGTCGCGGCATGGTTACTGAACCGGTCGGCAATTCCGTCCAGGATGCGCTGGTAGCGCCTACGGTGGATGAACCGGTGGATAGCGACCTCAGCCGTGAGCTCGAAGACGTGGCGCATCGCGCGTGGCCGCCGCTGCGCGAGCAGCGGGTGGGCGGCTGGGTGCTGCGGGAGTCGGCTGGCTCATCCCGGCGCGGCAACTCCGTGTGGGCCCGCGGCGACGTCGACGACATCGCCGACGCCCTGGACGCTGTCGGTGAATTCTATGCTACTGCCGGTCTGCCGCCGACGGTCCAGATCACGCCCGTGTCCATGCCCTCGGCTATCCACGAGGTGCTGGACGCGGCCGGTTTCGACGACACCGGACCGACCGACGTCTGCATCGCCGATCTCGGGGAGATCGGCGAACGGCTGGTCGTGGGAGCCACCAGGAACGTGCCTGCCAGACCTGGCAGCTCCCGGCCCGCCGCAGTCAACGGCCACCGGACGATCCTTCTTGACACCGTCGGCGACACCTGGCTGGACGTTGCCGGACAGGTGCTGGCGACTTTCGCCGGA
>NZ_CAAAFO010000008.1:107476-109013 GCF_900634715.1 Candidatus Protofrankia californiensis
GTGAGGACGCATGACGTCCGTGCAGGTCAGCCGCAGTCTCCTTGAGCCGGTGGGGCGCGCCCGTGTGATGGGTGTGATCAATGCGACTCCGGACTCGTTCTCCGACGGGGGCACCTATGCGACCGCGGTCGACGCGGTCCGGGCCGGCCTCGCGATGGTTGCTGACGGCGCCGACATCGTCGATGTCGGGGGCGAGTCGACTCGACCGGGCGCGGGTAGGGTCGATCGGGCCGAGGAGCTGCGCCGTGTGCTGCCGGTGGTGACGGAGCTGGCCGCGGCAGGTGTTGCGGTGAGCGTCGACACGACCCGCCCGACGGTCGCCGAGGCCGCGTTGACCGCGGGCGCGGCGATCATCAATGACGTGTCGGGTGCTGCTGACCGCGACCTGTTGGCGATCGCCGCCGAGTGGGCGGTTCCCTACGTTCTCATGCATGCCAGAGGTGTGAGCGCGAACATGTCCGCCCGTGCGGTCTACGGTGATGTCGTGTCCGAGGTCGTCGCCGAACTCCGTGAGCGCCTCGATGTGGTGTTCGCCGCCGGGATCGCGCCCGAACGGGTGATTGTCGATCCGGGAATCGGTTTCGCGAAGAAGAGCAGGCACAACTGGACGTTGTTGGCCCACATGGACGCCATCGCTGCGTTGGGTTATCCCCTGCTGGTCGGCACGTCACGCAAGTCCTTCCTGGGGAGCCTGCTCGCGGACGCTGACGGACGGCCCCGGCCGGCCGGTGACCGTGACGACGCGACCCAGGCGACGACCGCGCTGCTGGCGGCCGAAGGGGTGTGGGCGGTCCGGGTGCACGCGGTGCGGGCCGCGGCTGACGCCGTGCGGGTTGCCCAGGCATGGCGGGACGCCCGCGAGCAGCGGACGCGGCCGGCGGGGAGCGGACCTGCGCCGGCGCGCAGGGCGTCCGCCGGGCCGGATTCCGCCGTGCCGGCTTGCGGTGCGCTCCGGCTCCCGCCTGCGGGTGCCGTATGACCGGTGCGTCACCGGCCGGTGGTTCATCGGCCGCGTCCCCCGCCGTGCCACCTGTGGCGTCCCCCCCCACCACGGCCGACCGGATCGCTGTGACCGGACTGCGGGTCCGTGGTCGTCACGGCGTGCTACCGGCCGAACGTGAGCTCGGTCAGGAGTTCGTGGTGGACGCCGTGCTGTGGCTGGACACCCGGCCGGCTGCCGCAAGCGACGACGTCGCCGCCACCGTCGACTACGGGACGTTGGCACAGGCACTGGCCGGGATCGTCGCCGGCGAACCCGTCGATCTGATCGAGACACTCGCGCACCGGCTGGCTGAGGTATGCCTGGCCGACGGCCGGGTCCTACGGACGGAGGTAACCGTACACAAGCCCGCCGCGCCGATCCCGCTGCCGTTCACCGACGTCGCGGTCACCGTCACCCGAGACCGGCCGGCATGAGCGAGGTCACGGATCCGCGGCGGTCCCAGGAGGCGGTCGCGCACCGGTCGCCAGAGCACCAGTCGCCAGAGCAGCAGCTGCCAGGGCACCGGTCGCCAGAGGGCCTGTCGCCGGGGCAGCA
>NZ_CAAAFO010000008.1:109465-110395 GCF_900634715.1 Candidatus Protofrankia californiensis
CCGGGTCGAGGACCTGGTGGCTGGTCTGGACGTGTCCGGGGTCCGCCGGACGCCGTGGAGCCTGTGCGGGTGAAGCCGACGCGGGTGCGGGAGCTGGTGGCGGCAGCCGTGGTGGTCGGCGTGCTGGCGTACGTGTTCCTGACCTTCACCTATCGGGACCTGCCGCGATTCCCACGGACGGCGCCGCTGTCGCTGTTCATTGTCGGGCTGGTGGAGGCACAGACCGCCTCCATCACCCGACGCCGGTTGCAGGGGCGTCCGGGCACGAGGCCGATCCTGCCGTTGACCGTTGCCCGGCTGGCGGCGCTGGCGAAGGCGAGCAGTCTGGCCGGCGCCGCGCTCGTGGGGGCGTGGGCGGCCGTGCTCGGTTACGTGCTGCCGCGCCTGGGCGAGTTCGGTACGGCCGGCACCGACGCGGTCACCGCCGCTCTCGGGGTCTCGGCGGCGTTGGTGCTCCTCGTCAGCGGGCTCCTGCTCGAGCGTGTGTGTCGGATCCCGAAGTCCTAGGACGACCAAGATAAGGATCTCACGATCCGGCGCTTGTCAACTGGGCGCGCGCAACGCCAGCGCAACGCCGTGGTACACCGATGGGGGACATATAGCTTGGGCGCGGATCGTAAGGAGGGTCAGTCGGTGGCCGACGGTGTGCGACGCTCTGACGCGGCGAATCCGCGTCGACCCGGAGTCGCGGACGGTGCGCCGGAGTCGGCGGCCTACCCCGACGCAAGACCGGCCTCCGCGAGCCGCGGCGGTTACCCTCCGGCTTCCTACCAGAACCAGGATGCTGATCGCCGCCATGACGCCCGTCCATATCAGGGCTCTGACTCCTATCGGAATCCTGACTTCCACCAGGATTCCGCTTCCTATCAGACATCCGCGGGTCCTTATCCGGTGTCCGGGGGATATCAGCCGTCCAACGGGTATCCCCCG
>NZ_CAAAFO010000008.1:110750-111341 GCF_900634715.1 Candidatus Protofrankia californiensis
GGACCCGCGGGCACCTGGTCCTCACCAGACACAGGGCGCACCGCCGCAGGCCGGATACGGCCGGGACGAGTTGGGCCCCGGTTACGGGGCCGGGGCGGGTTACCGCGGTGAGCCTGCATCCGGCGGTTACGCTTCGCCGGCCGGCGTTTCCACCCCCGACTTCTACAGTGAGCAGACCCGTCTCGCGTCAGGGGCCAGGCAGGCTGGGCTGCCACCGGTCGATCCGGGTTTGCGCGCCGAGGAGCCCTACCGGGAGGAGCCTTACCGCCCGCCCGCACCCCGCCCGCAGGCACGGCCGGGCGGTTTCGGTGGCCATCAGCCCGCTGCGTCCAACCTCCGGCAGGGGGGCCAATATCAACCCGGTGCGCCCTACCCGCCGGATGGCGCCGGCTATCCGGCGGCTCCTTCCGGCCCCGGTGCATACCAGCCGCCGGTGGACTTCGAAGCGGGCTACCCCGGTGGTGGGGAGGCAGGCGCCGCGCGGGACGCTGCGGCAGCGACGGCCGCGCCCCCCACGACCGTAGGTGGTTTCCCGCCGTCCCGGGCGGGCGGTCAGGGCGGGACGACCGGGCGGCGGCCACTTGCACCACC
>NZ_CAAAFO010000008.1:111633-117700 GCF_900634715.1 Candidatus Protofrankia californiensis
TGCGCCACCGCTGTCCCGGCTGCCACGGGATCCGTTGCCGGTCGACGGGCCGGCAACGGACGACATGATGGCCCTCGCGGACCTGCGACTGAGGCAGGGTGGCGACCGCGCCGAGCGCCCGGACGGTGTTCCCCCGCCCAGGACCAGGCAGGCGGGTGCCGACATGTCGGCACCCGCGGCCCGTCGAGCTGGATCGCAGCGATCCGGCCGCAGGGCGAGCTCGTCGGCTGCCGACCAGAGCACCGGCGAGCAGGTCGGCGCGGTCCGCTCCGATCACGGCAGGCGCCGGGACGAGCGAAGCAGCCCCCGGTCGACGGATCGATCCGCGAGCCGGTCCACGGACCGGTCCGCGGAGGGCACCGGAACACGCCAGAACCGTCCGCGTGATGCCGCCGGAGTCACTCCGCTGCTGCGTCGACTGCTTTACGCGGTGGTGATTCTCGGTGTCGCCTTTGCCCTCGGAGGTGGGGCCGGGTTCGTGTGGCAGAAGATCAGTTCGAGCGGGAGCGGTGACAAAGCCGGCGCCACGGCCCGGCCGTCCACCGCGGCTGGCAGCACGGCCGGCGCCTCCGCCGGGCCCGGGGCGTCCGCGGGCCGGCCGCCGGCCGCAACAGCAGCCCCGGCGACTGTTCCAGCCGACTGGGTCGCTGTCGCCGACGCACAGCAGAAGGCGAAGTTCTCCCATCCGCCGGGTTGGAAACAACGCCGGGACAACACGGGGGTCTTCTTCGGTGAGCCGCCGGTGGGGAGCGTGACGTCCGGCGGCCCGCAGATGGTCGGCGTCGCCCGGGTTGCCGCGTCGGACCAGGCGGCTGCGCTCAACATCGTCCAGGATTCGGAATTCGCCAGTCAGCCAGGACTGACCAAGGACGGCTCCCGGGTGGTGACGGACTCCAGCGGCGCGCAGGTCCAGGAGTGGGTCGGCTCGTACCTGCGCGAAGGGCAGCGGGTGACCTATGTGATGCGGACGCTACCGGCCGGGGACGTGGTCTATGTCCTGATCTCCCGGTCGTCGGCGGAGTCGGCGGACACCGCGACCGCGCTGATCGGGAGCTTGCGCGCGTCCTTCAGCCCCGCATGATCTTGAGGTTCCCGGGGTTCCCGGGGTTCCCGGGGTTCCCGGGGTTCCCGGGGTTCCCGGGGTCCTCGGGTCCTCGGGTCGCTACAGGTCGGGTCCGGGCGTGGATGAGCGCATCGGCGCGAGCAGCCGCCAGATCACCTCGGCGGTGTCGAACCGTTTCGGACCGGTGACGGGTGGCCAGCCGTGGGCGACGCCGGGAAGCAGGAACTCCACGATCCGCTCGCCGGACGAACACGCCGTCTCCCGTTTGATCGCCGTGTACTTATCGCTGCTGGTCGACGCGGAGGGGGTCCCAGCCGTACGGCCGGCCGGAGTCCGTCGTGTGCGGCTGGTGGGATCTGCGGTCTGCGGGGCGTCCCGCGAAGTGTCCTGATCCGCACCGGGGCCGGTCGTATCCGTGACTTCGGCTCCGTCGAGGCCAACCGGCAGGCCGCCTGCGGTGTCCCCGATCGCAACACCATCACTGTTGGTCATCACAGTGTCCTGCGGTAGTGATGGTTCAGGGCAGCCGGCGCTGGCCCGGAAAGGCGACAGGCTTCGCCGCACCGACTGCAGGGGCGTTCCAAGAGCCTCGGACCAGGCGTCGCCGGTATAGGGAACGCGTTCGTCGAGCTGGCCGTGGATGGCCACCACGGTCACCGGTTTCGCCGGTGCGCAGTCGGCCACCTGCAGGCTGGCCGCGACCACCGCAATCCCGGCGATCTCGGCGGCATGCTCGCAGGCATAGCGATAGGCGATCATCCCGCCGTTGGAGAAACCGGTGAGCATCACCCGCTGTCGGTCGATCGGGTAGTGCTGCTCCAGATGCGAGATGAGCGCCCGTAGCCATCCGACGTCATCGACGTGTTCGGCCGCGGACTGTCCGCAGCAGGTGCCGGCGTCCCACGAGGCGTTCAGACCATCGGGGTAGGCCACGGCAAACCCCGCCCTGACCGCAAGCGCGTCGAAGCCCCACTGCGACTGCGGTTCCGTGCTGGTGTTGCGCAGGCTGTGCAGCGCGACGACGAGCGGAAAAGGCCGCGGGGTCGTGGCGGCCGGCAGGGTCAGGCGTAACTGCGTTGTGCGTCCTGATCGTTCGTAGGCGTCCGGCCCGGTTGTCGCGGTAGGCAGGGCGATCGTGACAGTGGTCGGCGAGGTGGTCGGCAGGACATGGGACTCGTACACGCTCCCGCATCCCGCAGCGCATAAGGCCAGGAGGGATGTGAACGCGACGGAGCGGGCCAGCAGGCTACGGCGGCGTGAGGACGGCGCCGCAGGCGCCACACGGGAAGACGGCACCACACGGATTTTGTCCTGTTAGCGACAGAAGCCCGTCACCGGTGCCGGCGTTGACTTCCTCGTATGGTGCGAGGTCTGCGCGTGATATCTGTTTCGCCGTCTCGACCGGTGAGAGGAATGACTCTCGCGGACGGTAAGGAGGCGGACGGTAGGGAACTGCTCGGGAAAGTGGATGGCGAGGGTGCCGTGGGTGAAGGCCGGCCCGTGGGAGGTCCCACAGGAGGCCCCGTGGGAGACGAGGTGCCTGCGGAGGGCTCCGGGTGGGGCGGATCCCCGGCAGGTTGTGCTCCGGTGGTGGATCCGAATGCCGGGGAACCCGGGTCGGCGCCGGAACCGGGCGCTGGACCGAGACCGGCGGTGGCGTTCGGGACCGTGTCCGTGATCGTGTTCCGCCCCGGAGCCGACCCCGGCCCCGGAGCGGGACCCGCGCCGTGCTGACCTGTCCGCACCACGCCCAGGCGCGGGCGTTGCGCCGGGTCCGGGGGAACGGTCCAGGTCGCTATGCTCGCTATGCCCTCAAGGTCCGTGTCCTGAAGGTCCGGCAGCGGTTGCAGGACCGCGGCGCGGTACTGCACAAACGCCTCCTGCGCGCGGCTCTCCAGGTTGTCGACCAGTTCGAGCTGCTCGCGGACGCGGCGTTCGCCGGCTGGTCCGGCTGCGAGAAGGTCCGACAGGCAGCGGTCGACGGCGCGACGGGCCTGCAGCCAGACGAGGAGCAGCCGGGAGCGCTCCAGGTCTGATGGCGTGTCCACCGAGATGTCTCCCCACTTCCCGCGTTCTACGCAAGTGGCCCTGTGGCCGCCGTTGGTTACGACTCTCTGTCGTACCAGAGTGCCTTACCCACACCCGTCGCGTGCGTCAGTTCGTGGAACGGGCCCGGGTACGTTGTGGCTGATCCGGACAGGTGTCACCCTCGCTGTGACTGTCGGTGCCGCGATCGGTGATGCCATCCGGTCCCACGCACAGCTGGGACGTCATGACATCCAACGGCTGAGACGTTGCGGGATGTCATGGTTGTCGGGCGGGTCCGGTGTGACCCTCTGGTTCGCCCGTCTCCTGGTGCGGGGGGAGCGGACCCGACGCAGTATCCGGCCGCCCACTGGTGCGGCTCGCCGCGCCCAGGTCGCTCACGGAGACCACCACCGGCTCCTCGGCTGCGGAGCGTGCCCGGTTGCCGCGCCACGTTGACCGGGCGGTGGTCAGCTCCTGTCCCCCGCGCTGCAGGATCTCCTCCCAACGTTGTTGCATGGGACGGATGAGTCCGCCGCCCACCCCCACGATTGTCACTCCGGTAACGGTCGCGAGCAGAGCGTAGAGCATCGGTGTTGTCACGGATGTGGCAAGGCCGATCTCGTCCAGGGCGGCCTTGCCAAAACCGATCATGATGATGGCGGCGCTGACGGTCGCCGCCGTCCCGGCGTAGGGCAGGCCGCTGAGGGCGTTCCCGACACATGCATGCGCGGCGGACGCCAGGGTTGCGCCGACCGCGAGGACGACGCACGCGAGTACGGCCTGCGCCAGCAGGAGGACGAGGTCGTGGACGAGGTTGCTCACCGGGTTGATGCCGAACACGCCGAGTGCCAGCTGGAGGAGCACCAGCAGCGCGATGGCGAACGTGATCCGCATGAGGCCGATGCGCAGGTCGGGTGCGGGACGACGGAGCACGCGGGTGAGCCCGCCCCGGTCGAGCAGGTTGTCGGCACCGGCGCGGACCAGGAGACGGTTGACGGTACTGACCAGGCCGCGGGCCGCCAGGCCGCCGGCAATCATGATGAACGCGAACGTCCCGATCTTCGGCACGCTCTGGATGACGGATGCCCACGCGTCCGGGACACCCTGATCCCATCCGGCAGCCTGCGGTACCAATAGTCCTCCTCCGTCTAGAGGGCCGAAGGTGGCGCGATCATGTTTTTCGCGCCCGGGGTTCCGCACCGGATCGGTGGTCGAACGACGACTTCTGGAACATGCCGTAAGTCCCCACAGGGGTGACCGCTAACAGAACACCTCATACACAGCGATCGCGTCATGTTGCCACACGATCGCTGAAAGTAGCTTTCGTGTAGTCCGTCCATGGATGCCCAGGACAAATAGGACGCTCGGGCTCGGACGGACAGCCGGCGGGCCAGGGGCGGTTCAGGTCCGGCAGGCCCAGGTCTCGGGCCGTTACTGATTGGCGACCTTCTACTGGCTACTGGTTGGCGACCTTCCGGACGATCTGCCTGGCGACCCGGTTCACGACAGCCTGGTCGGGCTCGTCGAACACCCGGCCGACCACGAAGGAGCTCTGGACCTGGCCGGAGAACACGAACATCAGGTCGAACGTCATCGGCACCGCCGGCCCGTCGAGGGTCATCGACACCTTCACCCTGGTCAGCGCGGTGACGCCGGCCGGGGGCTTGCGTACCGACGTCGACAGGACCGTGAACGTGCTGCCGTCGGGCAGGTCGGCGGCTTCGGTGTACCCGCGCTTGAGCAGGCTGCCGACGCAGGGGGGGAAGGACGGCTCGGCGGTGATCCGGACTGCCTGCGTTATCACGTCGGCCGGATAGACTGCCGCCACCGAACCCATGAAGACCAGGTTGTCGCTCGTGGAGAAGTATGGTCCCTTGGCCGAGTCCAGCGGCTCGATCCTCGGATCGGTCCCCGACCTCCCCATGCACGAGGCGAAGCTGGTCATCGCGGCGACGGACAGGGCCCCGCGGTTGTCCAGGGACGTGTTCGCGTTGAAGCCGGCGGTTTCCGGACCCTCGGTCAGCACGTAGTCTCCCGCATGCAGATTCGTACGGGCGGCGGCTGACGCGACCGGGGCCGCCGGCTGCTCCGGATCCGTGCTACCGGCAGGCTTCCGCGATCCTCCACAGGCGCTGGCGGCAAGCGCCAGCAGAAGGCCCGCAAGGGTAAGGCCAAGCATCCGGACGCGACAGTGACGCGCTGGCCGGGACGTCTCCATGACCTTCTACCCCCTGGTTGCGGTGGAGCGTTAGGCGGGTTCCCGATTGGTCCAGTATGCACCGATTGCATGGAGTAATATTACTGTTACAGCTACCCGGTGCCGTCCCGCGCTACTGGCTGGGCAGTGCACCACCCGCGAGCGGCCCGGGTGGCCGGGGCGTGCCATCCGATGAATCGTGCCTGACCAGGCGGATGTGAGGATCCGACCGTGATGACCGACTCTTCTCCCGCCGGCACCGGCACCGGCACCGACATCCGTAGCGGCAGCGGTGCGGCGCCTTTCGTCCCGTCAGGTGCTGACCTCGCCGGGCTGGCCGCGGCAGCCGCATCCTGCCGGGGCTGTGACCTGGCGGACCTGCCCGACACCCGGACCGTCTTCGGGGAGGGAAATCCGCATGCGCGCCTGGTCCTCGTCGGAGAACAGCCGGGTGACATCGAGGACCGGCGTGGTCGGCCATTCGTCGGGCCCGCCGGCAAGCTGCTCGACCGGGCGCTTGCGGACGCCGGAATCGACCGGGCTGAGGCGTATGTCACGAACGCGGTCAAGCACTTCAGGTACCGCAGGAGTGACGGTCCGCGGCGTATCCACCAGACACCGGACGCCCGGCAGGTCACTGCCTGCAGGCCATGGCTGGCGGCCGAGCTGAACCGGATCAGGCCGCTGGTCGTCGTCCTGCTTGGCGCGACCGCGGGGCAGGCGCTGCTCGGACCGTCATTCCGGGTGACGAAGATGCGCGGTCGATTACTGCCCGGGCC
>NZ_CAAAFO010000008.1:118080-119841 GCF_900634715.1 Candidatus Protofrankia californiensis
AACGCATAGGGCCCGTACGCCCCGGCCGGATTACGGGGCTGCAGCAGTTCGGTCAGGTAGAACTTGCCGCCGGGGGTCGGGGTGTCGCCCGTTCCGACGGCGATCGGCTCGTCGAGGACGACCGCCTGCTTGTCATAGACCCGCAACCGGTGATCCTTGCGGGCGACCACCAGACGGTAGCCGGTCTGGCTGGCCTTCACCTGGGCCGCCTTCACCCAGCCGGTGCTGCCGGCGGGCTGGACCGGCAGCAGCACCTGCCACCAGTCGGGCAGCTTCGCCACCACCAGGAAAACCCGCGGGGCGCCGGCTTCGTTCGGGTTGCCCAGATGGGAGGACGGGGTCGTGGCGATCGGCGATTTGTAGATGTCCACCTTGGGGCCCAGCGCGGTCACGATGGTGGACATCCCGTCCGGGTTGACCGATGTCGCGGCAGCGAGTTCGCTGTGGACCGGCTCCGGGATGGACGTGCTCTCGGGCGCCTTCGGCGCGGGAGCCGCCGACCCTGTGCCCCCACCGCATCCGGTGAAGGCAATCAACCCGGCGAGGACGAGTAACGAAATCTTCGCGCGTCGGATGGACGGTGCGGCCTTGGACAAGGAGGTGGCCTTGGACAAGGAGGCCGACACGGACGTGGATACGGGTGTGCTGCCGGAAGGCGCGGCACCAGCAGGCATACCGGTGGACGATACGGCGTGTGCCGCCGCCCCTGGTGTGGGGCGACGGCACACGATCGAACCCAGAATCATCATCCTGTGTAGTAGACCTTGTCCGTGACGACAGCGTCCGCCGGTGTGGAGACCGGTACGGTGCCTGTGTCCGTGGTCTCGGTGGCGGGTGTCGGCGTGCCGGGGCACTCGGCCACGCCGATGGCGGGGATCGCCTTGAGCAGATTACCCGTCACCAGGTCGAACGGGGTGGCCAGGATCGCGTCCACGGCGGAGGAGACGAGGGTGATGACTCCACCGGGCGGAATCTGGCCGGTGTCACCCTTCCGCTTGGTATCGAACCAGCCGAACCCGTAGGTCTTGTCGGAGATGTTCTTCAGCTTCCACTGTGGGCCCTTCGGGCCACAGGTGTGAAGGATCGACAGTGGCTGAGCCACCAGGTCGCCCACCTTGCTCAGATCGATGAGGCCGGTGAGGTCGACCGGTAGACCCGGGACGAGAGTGAGTAGGTTGTGGAGCACGTCCGGCGACAGCTGCGAGACGTCCGGCGGAAGGTTGGCGGGGAGGTTCGGCGGAAGATTGGTGGGGATGTCCGGCTGCTCCGGCACGGACTGCTGGACCGAGTCCGTCACCTGCCCTTTCAGCTGGTCCGCCACCTGGGGGGGTTCTACCCCGCCGTTTGTCGCCCATGCAGCCGGGGCGGTTAGCCCGATCATCATTGACCCGATTGCGCAGGCTAGAGTCAGCCGTGTCCTGCCTAAACGCATTGTGTTTGCCCCCTCAAGGCCTTCGGCGTGCCGGAAGCGGGCCTGTGGCCTCTGTCACAGCAGCGTGTGCGAGGGATGCTACCAACAGACCTCGGGTACTCGCGCGCAGGGTTGCGGGTTGTGATCCAAGATGTAAATAGGTGTCCGGAAATTGTGTTTCTGTAGACTATTCGATTCGTTCGGCCGGCCGGATTATCGATTCGTCCTGGCCGTGAAGCGGCTCTTGGCGGTCTGCCTCAAAGGGCTTCCCTAAAGAATTTCCCGCTGCATAGTGTCTCACGGTGACAGGCGCTCGATGACCCAGTGCCCGCCCGCGTGCAGGTGGCCAT
>NZ_CAAAFO010000008.1:120201-121833 GCF_900634715.1 Candidatus Protofrankia californiensis
TTCGCCGGTACAACTGTCTTCGTCATTACTGGTCCAGCGGTAGCGGAGCCGGTCGTGAAGCCGGTCGGGACGTCCCTGCCAGAACTCGACCGTTTCCGGGACGAGCCTTATCCCGCCCCAGAACGCGGGCACCGGGATCTGCTTCGGTTCGGGCCAGTAGGCGTCCAGTTCGGCCCGGCGCCGTTCCAGACGGTCCCGGGAGTCGATCACCTCGGACTGCCGGCTCGCCCACGCCCCGAGCTGCGAGCCGCGCGGCCGGGAATGGAAATACGCCGCGGTCTCGACGGGCGACACACCTTCGAGCCTGCCGATGGCGATGATCTGTCGCTCCAGGGCGTACCAGGGGAACACCAGCGAACCATACGGGTTCGCGGCGGCCTCCCGTCCCTTTCGGGAACCGAGGTTGGTGAAAAGCGTGAAGCCGCGTTCGTCGAACCCTTTGAGCAGGACGGTCCGGGCGCTGGGCCGGCCTCGGGCGTCCGCGGTCGCGAACACCATCGCGTTCGGCTCGGGCAGCGCCGACCCCGGCTCGGCGGCCACCGCGGACGCCTCCGCGAACCAGCGCGCGAACTGGGCCATCCAGGTGGTGGCGAGGTCGGACTCGTCCAACCCGCCTGCGCTGTAGTGACGCCGTTGGCTTGCGGGATCGGGAACCGGCAGCCGAGCGTGGTTCGGGTAGGCGGACACACGACCGATCGTGTCACCTTCCTACGGCTATCCAAGCGCAGGTTCCCAGACCATTGATCATCAGACCGCGAGTCCCCGGAACGCCGGAACACGAGTGATCTTGAGGACTGTGAGTGACCCGCGCCACGCCGGGAGGGGCCGTCCTGGCCGGCGAAGCCCGGTCTGCTGGGTAAGTTCGACCGCGCTCGCCGTGGGGGCGGCAGGTGGCGTCCTGCCGGGCTATGGCACCGCTTCCGATGACAGGGCAGGATACAGGCAGGCAATTGCGCACGATGATGCAACCAGCTCACATCAGTTATCGGCTGGCGTTTGGCCTGTCGGGACCCCGCAGCGCTGCCAACGCGACCGGCCGGAGGAGACAGGAAGCGGAGCCCCGGACTTCGATGGCTGAGAAGACAAGTGACTTCAAGCCCGGCCTCGAGGGCGTGATCGCTTTCGAGACCGAGATCGCCGAGCCGGACAGAGAAGGCAGTGCGCTACGGTATCGCGGCGTCGACATCGAAGATCTCGTCGGCAAGGTGGATTACGGCCACGTGTGGGGGTTGCTCGTCGACTCCTCGTTCGAGCCCGGTCTGCCGCCGGCGGAACCGTTCCCGCTGCCGGTGCACTCCGGCGACATCCGGGTGGACGTGCAGAGCGCGCTGGCGATGCTGGCTCCCTACTGGGGGTTCGGTCAGCTCATCGACATCTCCGACGCCCAGGCGCGCGACGACCTTGCCCGGGCGTCGGTGGTGGCGCTGTCCTTCGTCGCGCAGGCGGCCCGCGGCCTCGGTCAGCCCGCCGTCCCGCAGAAGGAGGTCGACCGGGCCCGCACGATCACCGAGCGTTTCATGATCCGATGGCGGGGTGAGCCGGACCCCAAGCATGTCCAGGCGGTGGACGCCTACTGGGTGTCCGCGGCTGAACACGGCATGAACGCATCCACGTTCACCGCCCGGGTGGTGG
>NZ_CAAAFO010000008.1:122478-123443 GCF_900634715.1 Candidatus Protofrankia californiensis
GGTGGAGGCCACCGGCGACCCGGCCGGATATGTCCGCCGTGCGCTGGACCGCAAGGAACGGCTGATGGGCTTCGGTCACCGTGTGTACCGCGCGGAGGATCCCCGCGCCCGGGTGCTCCGTCGTACCGCGCGTGATCTCGGCTCGAACCGTTACGAGGCGGCCGAGGCGCTGGAGGCGGCTGCCATCGAAGAACTCACGAACCGGTACCCCGACCGGCCGCTGCGGACGAATGTCGAGTTCTGGTCCGCGGTTGTGCTGGACTATGCCGGGGTACCGCCACACATGTTCACGTCCATGTTCACGTGCGCACGTACTGCTGGATGGAGCGCCCACATCCTGGAACAGAAGCGCACCGGACGCCTCATCCGCCCGTCCGCCCGCTACGTCGGCCCGGCCCCCCGGCCGCTCGGAGATGTCCATGTCTGACCAGATCGTCATCCCCGGACATCTGCGTCCGGTCGACGGACGTTTCGGCTGCGGACCGTCCAAGGTCCGCCCCGAAGCGGTGGCCCAGCTTGCCACCACCGGCACGTCGCTGCTCGGGACGTCGCACCGGCAGAAGCCCGTGCGCGCTCTGGTCGGGCGCATCCGTGCGGGACTGGCCGAACTGTTCTCGCTGCCCGACGGCTACGAGGTGGTGCTCGGCGTCGGTGGGGCCACGGCCTTCTGGGACGCGGCCGCCTTCAACCTCGTCCGCGAACGCTCCCAGCACCTGGTGTTCGGGGAGTTCGGCGGCAAGTTCGCCGACACGACAAGGGGCGCGCCGTTCCTGGCCGAGCCGTCGGTCGTCTCCTCGGCACCGGGCAGCCACCCCGAATGGGCACCCGAGCCGGGTGTCGACGTGTACGCGACGCCGCACAACGAGACGTCCACGGGTGTGGCGAAGCCGGTTCGCCGTCCGGTCGGGGCGGACGCGGGCGCGCTGCACCTGGTCGACGCGACGTCGGGCGCGGGTGGTCTGCCT
>NZ_CAAAFO010000008.1:123527-128259 GCF_900634715.1 Candidatus Protofrankia californiensis
TATTACTTTGCGCCGCAGAAGAACTTCGCCTCTGACGGCGGCCTGTGGGTGGCGCTGCTGTCCTCCGTGGCGCTGGAGAGGCTGGCCCAGATCGCCGCGTCCGATCGGTGGATCCCGCCGTTCCTGGACCTCACCACCGCCCGGGACAACAGTTCCAAGGACCAGACGTACAACACCCCCGCGGTCGCCACGTTGTTCCTGTTCGCCGACCAGGTCGAGTGGATGCTCGCCCGCGGCGGCCTGGACTGGTGCGTGCGCCGTACGGCCGAGTCCTCGTCGATCCTCTACACCTGGGCGGAGAAGGCGATCTACGCGACGCCGTTCGTCGCCGACCCGGCACAGCGCTCCCAGGTCGTCGTCACGATCGACTTCGAGGGTGTGGACGCGGCCGTGGTCGCGAGCACTCTGCGCGCGAACGGCATCGTGGACGTGGAGCCGTACCGCAAGCTCGGCCGTAACCAGTTGCGGGTGGCCTGCTTCCCGGCGGTCGAGCCGTCCGACGTCGAGGCGCTCACCGGCGCCATCGACTACGTGGTCGAACGCCTGTAGCCCACGCAGCCCGCCTTTTCCTCCGGAGGGTCCGCGTTTTCGGCGTTGGTCCTGGAGTGCTCCGCGGAGCACTCCAGGACGGCACTTCACCTCTCGCCGGGACCGGGGTGTTGACGATTTCTACCGGTTCTACCGGCGTGGGCGTGTCGGAGCGGCCTGGGCGGCCAGCGCCGCGATCGAGTCGGAGCCGCCGACGAGGTCGGGCGAGCGGTCTTCGCTCAGCGTGTACGCACGCTCGTCGTGGCCGACGTAGAGCTGGCGCGGTCGGGCGATCTTCTGTTCCGGGTCGAGCAGGCCCTCCTCCCACTGGGCGAGCCAGCCCGGCATCCGCCCGACCGCGAACAGCACCGGGAACATCTCCACCGGGAAACCCATCGCCTGGTAGATGATGCCGGTGTAGAAGTCGATGTTCGGGTAGAGCTTCCGCTTGATGAAGTATTCGTCCTCGAGGGCGATCCGCTCCAGTTCCAGGGCCAGATCGAGCAGCGGATTCGTCCCGGTGACCTTGAACACCTCGTCGGCCACCTGACGGATCACGCGGGCGCGTGGGTCGTAGTTCTTGTACACCCGGTGCCCGAAGCCCATCAGCTTCTTCTTGCCTTCTTTGACCTTTTCGATGAAGGCGGGAATGTTCTCCACCGACCCGATGTCGGTGAGCATCCGCAGTACCTGCTCGTTGGCACCGCCGTGCAGCGGGCCGTACAGTGCGGAGATCGCCGCGGCGGCTGCCGAGAAGGGGTCGGCCTGGGAGCTTCCGACGGCGCGCATCGCGTTCGTCGAGCAGTTCTGCTCATGGTCGGCGTGCAGAATGAACAGGACGTCGAGGGCGTGCTCGAGGTTCGGATCCGGCTCGTACTTGAGCTCGGTGGCCTTCCACATCATGTTCAGGAAGTTGCCGGCATAGGACAGGTCGTTGTCCGGGTAGACGTACGGCAGCCCGATCGAGTGCCGGTAGGAGAAGGCCGCCAAAGTCGTGATCTTCGCGATCAGGCGGACGATCTGCAGTCGCCGCAGTCCGGGATCGGATATCTCCTTGGCGTCCGGGTAGAAGGTCGACAGCGCGCCGACGCTCGACAACAGCATGCCCATCGGGTGTGCGTCGTGGTGGAACCCGTCGATGAACTTCTTGATCGACTCGTGGACGAGAGTGTGATGTGTGATTTCGCTCTCCCACACCGCCAGCTCCGAGGCCGTGGGCAATTCCCCGGCGAGCAGCAGGTAGGCGACTTCCAGGAAGCTGCTTTTGTCCGCCAGTTCCGTGATCGGAAAGCCGCGGTAGCGCAGGATGCCGGCATCGCCGTCGATAAAGGTGATCGCGCTACGGCAGCTCGCCGTGTTCGTGAAAGCCGGATCGTAGGTCATCAGGCCGAAGTCGCCCTCGTCGACCTTTATCGACCGCAGGGCGTTGGCGCGGATCGCGCCGTTCTCGACCGGGATCTCATAGGTCCGGCCGGTGCGGTTGTCGGTGACGGTCAGAGTACTGACCTGCTCGGTCACGCCGGTCTCCTCTCGCTGTAGCGATCACGTCGGTGTGGTTCATGCCGGGGCCGTGGCGTCGGGGTGTGGACCGCTTGGGCCAGTTCGGCGGTAGGCAACGGTTGTCCCCAAGTCTCGCGGTTGTGGCCACCACACGCCCGTGATCGCTGCCTTCCGCCCGGCGTGTCCTACGACACCCGTTACGTGCGGTTCGGTGACGACGCTCCGCGTCTTTATCTCCGGGCACTGTTCGTCGGGGATTCGGTGATGCCCGGGTGGACGCCGGTTGCGTGGACGTCCCTTGCGGGGGACGTCTTCCGTGGGGACACCGCCTGCGGTGGGTGTAGCTCGCGGTGGGCATAGTGGGCCATGGGCCGTGCGGGTACACCGGTTGCCAATGACGGGAGATTGTTCTGTGATCCATGCGCATCTTGGCCGCACCGGAGTGCGGGTGTCCCGGCTGTGCCTGGGCGTGATGAATTTCGGTCCGCTGGTGACCGAGGACATCTCCTGCGCAATCATGGACCGGGCGCTGGACGCCGGCATCAACTTCTTTGACACCGCGAATACCCATGGACGGCCCGCCGGCGCCACCGAGAACGCCGACGCGGGCGCCGCCGAGCACGTTGTCGGCGGTTGGCTATCGAGGAGCCGCGGGCGCCGGGATCGGATTGTTCTGGCGACCGGGGTCCACGGGTCCACGGCTGCGGGTCCGGGCCAGGGGAAGCTGTCCGGGCCTGAGATCCGGCGGTGTTGCGACGAGTCGCTGCGCCGGCTGCGTACCGATCACATCGATCTTCTCCAGATACGCCATGTGGCCCGTGACACCCCGTGGGAGGAGATCTGGCAGGCCATGGACGTGCTGGTTGCCCAGGGAAAGATCGTCTATGTCGGCTCGTCCGGCCTGGCCGGCTGGGAGATCGCCGCGGGCAACGAGGCCGCGATGCGGCGGCGTTCGCTCGGCCTTGTCAGCGAACAGTGCGACTACAGCGTGCTGGAACGTGCGGTCGAGTCGGAGGTGCTACCGGTCTGCGAGTCCTACGGCGTGGGCGTGATCGGGCGGAGTCCACTGATGGACGCTCTGCTCGACTGCGCGCCGGGTGAGCGGCGCGTGGGCCTGTCCGCGGCAACATCGCCGTCCGTGCGCGAACCGTGGCGGCAACGGCTGGAGCAGCGGCTGGAGAAATACCGCCCGCGGTTCGAGGCGTTCGCGGCACTCTGCGAGTCGATCGGTGAACGGTCCGCGGACGTGGCACTCGCCTGGGCGTTGGCCCAGCCGGCGCTGACCGCGGCGACCATCGGCCCGCGGACCGTCGAGCAGCTCACCGGGTCGCTGCGGGCGCTGGAGATCGTTCTCGGTGAGAAGGAACTGGCCGCGCTGGACGAGATCGTTCCCGGGCCCGCCGGACCCGCCGGCACCACGAAAGAAGCATGATCGCGATTCTTGTCGGCCTTCCAACATCCGCTAGCCTTCCAGCGGCCAGGTGGCCGTCGTCTCGTACGGGGGGCCCGCAGCAGGGCCGCTGCGCATGAGGGTGAACCCGGTCGCCGTCCACGGCCGGGCGGTGATCCCGGCGAGGCCGTCGACCAACGGTGCCAGATCGGGCTCACCTGTCTGCGGCGGTGAACCGGTGTGACGGCCCTTTGGGCGGGACGACCTGCGGGTCGCGAGCGTTAGGTGTCCCCTCCACACCCGGGAGTCGATGCCGATCACCCCGGCGCGCCGGGCTGCCCGTGCCACCGCGCGGGCCAGCGGCGCCAGCGGTGGCTCGTCGACCGCCGCGAACAACACTCGAGTCCCGAACCGTCCCCCACCGGCGATGACCACGGGTGCCGGCGGATGCTCGGACGCCACCTGCGCCAGCTGCCGGGCGAGTTCGGGCCGGACGGTCGCGGGCACCTCACCGAGGAAGGCGAGCGTGATGTGCCAGCTTTCCGGCGGAGCCCACCGCACGGCCACCGCCAGCCGTGGTTGGTCGGCCCGCAGCCGCTGGACAGCACCGACAAGCGGCTCGACGACCTCCTTCGGCGGGAGCAACGCCACGAACATCCGAGCCATGTCCTGCAGATTCTGCATGATAAGCGACCTCTGATTATCGATCCCCACTCCACCATTGAAGGGAATGATGGTAATAAGTCGGACAAAAGATCTCGACCTGTTCGCCTCGGGAGTTTGAGACGGAGTAGTTACGGATAACGCTCCGGGCCCCCGCGGCGGAGGGCACTATCGGTATGTGACAACGGTTCCCGAGTTGGTGGCCCCACGTGACCCGGCAGGCGCACGCGAATGGCGGGAGCGCCGCCGCGACACCCGACGGCTTCTGCCCGACCTGCCCGGCGCCATGGCTTTGGTGACGGATGGCAGCGATCGCACGACCGCACCGGTCCTGCGGGACGCGGGCGTGGACGTGGTCGGCCTGCTCGCGCCCGAACCGCTGGAATCACTGGCCTGGGCGGCGGAAGCCGAAGCGCCGCGCGCCTATGCGGATCTGGTCGCGATGCTGTCCGACGAGATCGAGGCCGTGTGCATCGAGATGGCGCCACCCGGATCCGACGTGATCGCCCGAAGGTCCGTCGAAGCCGGCCTGCACGTGCTGCTGTCCCGTCCGATGACCGCTGACCCGGACGCATTGCGGGCTGTCGCCGACCTGGCGGAGGAGTCCGACCTCGCGCATGTCGTCGCCATGGACGGCCGGGCCTGGCCGGC
>NZ_CAAAFO010000008.1:128790-131488 GCF_900634715.1 Candidatus Protofrankia californiensis
GGCCTGGCACGTGCAGGCGTCAATGGCGTCGCTCGGCCGGATCACCCAGGTGACCATGCTCGCGGCTCCGGCGGGACAATCCGGTCGAGCCGAGATCATCGACCTGGTCGTCCGCTGGTGCGGGGAGGTGCTCGCCGTCTGCGCCAATCCCGACGCCATGCCCGCGGCCAGGCTCACAGCCGATGCACCTGTCACCCTTGCGTTGCTGTCGGCCAGCGGTGCCACGGCGCTGGTCAACGAGCGGCCCGACGGCCGTCTGGAGACGACCACGATCACCATCTGCGGTACCGGGGGACGGATGGTCGTGCAGGGTCGCCGCGTCCTGCGCCAGGACGCGGACGGCATGCGCGACCTGCTGATGCGGGAGGTCCCGGGCATGCGACCCGGTCTGATCGAGGCGACCTACGACGTCGTCCGAGTCACCGAGCTCAACGACCCCGCCCTGGTCCGTGGCGCGACCTTCCACGACCTTCTCACCATCGCCCGGCTGCTGTCGGCCGCCGACGCGTCCGAGGAAAGCGGTTGCTGGGTGGAGTTGTAGGGCCTATCCGATGTTCCGGTATGGACGGTGTCCCGTCGACGACCCGGACGGCCCCGCTTTCACGAACCGGCCAGTGTGTCCAGGATGGGTGCAGCCCGCTCGAGCGCGGCCATCTCGTCCGGGCTCAGCGACGCCAACCGCTCGGCGAGCCACTCGTCGCGGCGCCGGCGATCGGCTTCCAGCAGGTCGATGCCTGCTTCGGTGATCCCCGCGATGACCTGCCGGCCGTCGGAGGGATGTGCGCTGCGGGCGACCAGACCCGCTTCGGCGAGGTGGGCGACCACCCGCGTCATCGACGGCGGCTGTACCCGTTCGTGTGCGGCAAGCTCACCAAGGGTCATCGAACCGTGCCGTTTCAGGGTGGCGAGGGTTGCGATCTGGGTGGGCGTCAGAGTGTTCGACCGCTCCTGGCGCATACGCCGCGACAGGCGCATCACGGACAGGCGAAGAACCGATGCGAGCTGGGCCTCAGTCACGCCGTCCATCGGGTCAAGGTACTTCTTAGCCTCGCTCATTACCAAGAAAACTACGTGTTCCCAGTGGTATTCGCAGGTCGCCGACTGGCGGGGCGGCCCATGTTCCCGGTGCCGGGACCGGCCAGGACCAGCACGCCGAACCCACGGCCGACGCCGCGTCGCAGGTTCTCCTTCATGATTCCTCCTGTGTGGTCATAGTGACCTTGAGTATCGTAGTCTTCGGGTCACTATGAGGAGCCTTTGGTACGGGAGCTCGTTGTACCCGTCGCGCTCCCGCGCCTGTTTTCGTCGGCTGTCCCTCGCTCAGCCTGTTGTGCCGACCATGGGGACGTGCCTCTCGGGCCCTTGCCGCGGTGGAGGGGAGCGGCGAGGGGCCCGAGGCATGATCCTGCGGGACTGGCGCGTCGAGGACATCGACCCGTGCTCACCGACGACCGGCATCCGGACATGTCCCGTTACACCGGCGACGGCTCGTCGTAGAGCTGAGATGGTCGTAGAGCTGAGGTGTCGGTCAGGCCTGGCGGCTGGTCGGAACGGGACGATAGCGATAGCCGACCCGGCGGATGGTCTCGATGCGGTCCCGATGGTCGGGTCCCAGCTTGCGCCGTAGCCGGGTGATGTGAACGTCCACGGTCCGACCGGCCGCCCGGGGGTCGTCGTCGAGGTTGTAGCCCCAGACAGAGCGCAGGAGCGCCGTGCGGGAGTGCACCAGTGCCGGGTGGCGTACGAGGAAGTCGAGCAGTTCGAATTCGAGGTAGGTCAGGTCGAGCAGCTGTCCGTCGACAAACGCGCTCCAGGTGGGACGGTCGATCCACACACCGTGTTCGGGGCGTTGCGGTGGAATGGCTGGTGGGGTGATCGGCGAGGCGATCGGGGGGCGGACGGTCGGCGGCTGCCACGAAGCACTGCGCCCGAGTAGCACCACGTCGCGGTCCGGCTGCTGCCGGATGGGGTTGGTGACCGTTGCACGAGCGGCTGTCAGGGTGTCCAGACGGCCTCTCTGCGTGACCGTAAGACGGGCCTGCTCAAGTTGGGACGGCTGCCGGGAGGAACTCGGTTGTGGCGCGGTCATGTGAATGGGCTCCTTCGAGCTTCCTGGACGCCTCCCGGACCTGTCGGACCGGCTCCCGGACCTCCCGGATCGGCGAAGTCGATCCGGGAGGAACCCCGGATCCGGCAGGAACCGTAGGCGCGAGAAAATATGTTGTGCCGTTTTCGGCCAGCTGGACCACGTGAATTCTGGCGGACGGTATCCGTGACCGGAAGAATTTTGGTGGAGGCGGGTTGGTGCACGTTGGTTTTGTCTCTACCGTGCGACGGAAACCGGACAGTGCTGGTCGAAGTCGTGTTCACGACGGGGAGGCCAGAAAGCCTCGAGAAGGAGCGCGGCGTGTAGCGGACCCGCAGTGCGTGGTCTCGGCTCCACGTGATAATTCACACCCAAAGGATAACAGAGCTGCAAAGCTTCGTGGAGGTCGCGTTTCGCCGCCCCGGTGCCGGGGTTTCCCACCGCGGGGCGACGGCTGTGGTTGTTGTGCCGCTCGTCGTATCCGGCGATCCCCCCGGGATCGCCGGATACGGGCGTGGGCCGGTTGATCGGCGCCACGCCCGCCTACCCGCTTATTTTACACTCGGTTCATACTCGTTTCATGTTCAGTTCACGCTCGCGCCGTTGGCCGCC
>NZ_CAAAFO010000008.1:131656-134122 GCF_900634715.1 Candidatus Protofrankia californiensis
GGTGGCAGCGGCCAGCGGTGTCCACAGGGCCCGATCGTGCAGCTCACCGGCGGCAGCCGCGGCCAGCAGCCGCTGCGACCCGATGTTCGCCGGTGTGGCGTCGGGGCTGAACGCCCTGCGGAACTGGCTGAAGATGCTGTTGGGCGTGGTCAGATTCGCGCGCGTGTCCGCGAGGATCCTGTGTGCCCGTTCCCAGGCAAGGTCCTCGGTCGGGCCGAGGATCGGCCGGAACGACACGCTGATCCCCGGCTTGGGCCGACCGGCCTGCTCGGCGGCCTGGTTTACCGCCGCGATCTGCTCGGCGGTCTCGGCCAGCGGCTCGCCCCACAGAGCGAACACGTCCGCATGCTTGCCGCCGACCCGGTAGGCCGCCTGCGAGGAGCCGCCGAAGTACAGGGGGATGTGCGGCTGCTGGATCGGACGCACAGTGGCCAGGTGGTCCTGCAGCTTGTAGTACCGCCCCTCGTGGCTGAACGGTTCGGTGGACGTCCACGCCTTGCGGACGATGTCGAGGTACTCGTCGGTGCGGTCGTAGCGTTCGTCCTTGGTCAGGTAGTCGCCGTCGCGCCGCTGTTCGGCGTCGCTGCCGCCGGTGATGATGTGGATGGCGATCCGGCTGGCGGAGAAGTGGTCGAGGGTGGCGAAATAGCGGGCCGCGACCGTCGGGAAGACCACCCCCGGCCGGTGCGCGATCAGGTACCCCAGGCGCTCGGTGTTGGCCGCGGCATAGGCCGCGACCTGGATGTTGTCGGGTGAGGCGGAGCTGTAGCCGATCAGTACCCGGTCGAAGTCGGCATCCTCGTGGACGCGCGCGAACCGGCGGACATAGCTGGGGTCGATGACCGCTCCGGAGCGCGTGTGCGTTTCCGACCCTTCGCTGGTGGCGATCAGTCCGATGAACTCGACAGGCATGGCGGTACTCCTCGTGAGCATGGTGCGCAGGGTTGGGGATGGATCGCAGCCGCGCGGGATTAGTGAGCTGTCAGGACGAGCGGTCAGGAACAGCCCTCGACATCCGAGCCGCTGGTCAGGACCGGCCCGGCCCACTCCAGGCCTTCGAGGTTGATCACGATCCCCTCCTGGGTGCTCCGGGAGATCACGACGATGGCCTCGATGCTCGGGTCGGGGTTTTCCTCGCGGTGCGGGACCCACGGCGGCACAAAGATGAAGTCACCGGGGGAGGTCCGCACGCGGATCTCACGACCGGGGCCGGGCTCTTTCACCCCTTCGACGTTCTGGTCGAGGAAGATGAACTCCGGATGGCCGCTGACCACGTAGATGGCGGTTTCGGACTCGCCGTGGTGGTGGTTCCCGGACGCTGTGGACGGGGCGACGTGCACCTGCCCCATCCACAGCTTGGACGATCCGACGGTCTTGCCGCTGACGGCGGAGAACCGGCGCATCCCCGCGGTCTGCGCGGTGTCGGGGTCGAGGTCGGGCTGGGCGATCCGGTGCAGGCGGCGGTGGAACGGATCGACGTCGCCGTATGCGGGTACCTGGGAGGAGGTCATGGAAGGATCTTCCGTCTGGGCGGTGGTTCCCGGGTATCCGGTGCCGGGTCGGGCTCGATGGTCTGTGCCGTACGCTCGACGCCCCGTACAGGATGATCGACGTCTTGTGCAGGTTGACCGCCAGCAGCTTCGGGCCCAGCCGCCCCGGACGGGGCATGCCCGACCCCGAGCCAGCCGAGCAGTTCGGCGCGCAACGCGACGAACTGCGGATCGCTGACGTTGCGGGGCCTGACAAGGGTGATGTCCGCACTGTGGGCGATCACCCCGTCCTTCATGACCAGGACGCGGTCGGCGAGCAGCAGAGCTTCCTCGACGTCGTGGGTGACCAGGAGGATCGCCGGGTTGTGGCGTTGCCACAGCTGCTCGACCAGCCCCTGCACTCTGATCCGGGTGAGCGCGTCGAGGGCTCCGAACGGCTCGTCGAGCAGCATGAGCTCGGGGTCGCGGACAAGGGCCCGGGCAAGTGACGCCCGCTGCGCCTCACCGCCGGACAGTGTCCTGGGCCAGGCGTCGGCCCGGTGGGCAAGGCCCACCTCCTCCAGCGCCGCGACCGCCCTGGCCTTGTCGGGTCGGCCGGGAAGACCGAGGACGACGTTGCGCCAGACGCGTTTCCAGGGCAGCAGGCGCGGCGCCTGGAAGGCCACGGCCCGCCGTGACGCCACCCGCACCTGCCCGCTGATCTCGGTGTCGAGGTCGGCGAGGATGCGCAGCAGCGTGCTCTTCCCACAGCCACTCGCGCCGAGCAGCGCGACGAACTGGCCGACCGGTACGTCCAGATCAAGGTCGTTGATGACGATGTTGGCACCGAACGCGCGGCGCAGGTTGCGGACCCCGACAGCAAGCGGGGTGCCGTCCGGGGCCGTGACGGTGGCGGCCGCCGACGCGTTCGCGGGCGTCCTGTCCCCTTCGGAGGTTCCCGGCGCGCCGGCATGGTCCGGTTGCTCATCCGCCGTGT
>NZ_CAAAFO010000008.1:134450-147612 GCF_900634715.1 Candidatus Protofrankia californiensis
ACAGCAGCATCCTTTCGAGAAGTCGGACGATGGCGTCCACGGTGAGTCCGAGAAAGGCATAGACGACCAGGCAGACGACGATGATGTCGGTCCGCTGGAACTCCTGGGCGTCGTTCATGAGTTGCCCTAGACCTCGGTTGGCGTTGATCTGCTCGGCGAAGATGAGCGCGAGCCACGAGATGGCCAGGGAGAAGCGGAGACCGACCAGGACGTTCGGCAGCGCACCTGGCACGATGACGTGCCGGATCAGCCCCAGGCGGGTCAGCCCGACCGTGCGGGCGGCTTCGACGAGGTCGGAGTCGACGTTGCGGATACCGGCATAGGTGTTGATGTAGAGCGGGAAGGTGACACCGAAGGCGACCAGGGCGATCTTCGGCGTCTCGCCGATGCCGAACCAGATGATGAACAGTGGGATGAGGCCCACGAACGGCACGGTCCGGATCATCTGTACCGACGCGTCGATGAGGTCCTCGCCAAGCCGGAACAGCCCCGCGATCAGTGCCAGGAGGATACCGACGGACCCGCCGAGTAGCACGCCGCTGCCGGCGCGACGCAGCGACACCGCGATCGCCTTCGGCAGCTCGCCGCTGCTGACGAGGTCTGCGAAGGTGGTGACGACGGTCCATGGCGAGGCAAGCAGGTCGGTGGACGTGCTGCCGCTCCAGCTCGCGATCTGCCACAGCAGCAGCAGGAGCAGTGGGCCCACCGGTCGCCGGATCCAGCGTGGCACGCCGCGCCGTCTGGCGGCCGACGCAGTGACCGTTATCAGCGTGGGGGCGCTGCGGGCGGGCGTGCCGCTCGTTGCCGCCTGCGCGCCCTGTCCGTCGGTGTCGACAGCCGGGTCGGGCACGCGCGTCGTCGTGTCGTTCCCGGCAGTAAGTGTCTGTATTGTCACAAATTCTCCGCTTTGGATGCATTTCTGGCACTGCCGGAGGTCCGCCGTACATAAGGCCGACGGTGACGCGGTCAGCGCGCCGCTGCAGGCATTACAGGGTCAGTGGTAGTGGCCGCAGGCGTCGCGGGGTCAGGTGGCCGCACGTAGCTGGAGGTGGCTGGATTGCTGTTCACCTGCGCCACCGGCCCACAAAGTGACTAGCAGTCAGCCGTAAGAAGGGCATGTGTCGCGGAGGATCTGCTGGCAGATATGGCATGTTTGCTGCGCATCCGGAAAACAGATCACTTTGCGTGATCGGAAATTCTTGGAGCAGGCGTGCTGCGGCGCTCCTGGGTCACCTGCTGGGTGGGGTCATGTCCTGGTCCAGGAGGCCGGACAGGCGGCAGACTTCACCCGAAGAAGGTCGATGTGACCCCGAGTAACCAGAAGCGCCGGCTTGAACATGAAATCAACGGAAGCATGACGCTCCTACCGGCGTCAATGGACCAACTTATGTGACGCATATCACTTTTTCACTCCTTGACTGAACAAGCGAAAAATACGCAGAGTGCTGTTTTGTGCCTGCTGAGACCGTCCTGACGCGACGTCGTTGCGTGGATTACGGTCGGGCCTGGAGCAGCCGCTGTCGATGACGGCCTTGCCGGCGCCGTCGTTGCGAATCCGGTCGGTGCATGGCCGCTTTCCCACGGTAGTGCAACTTTCTGTAATCAGAATTTTCGCTGGGTCGTCAGACGTTTTTGTCGCCCGGCCGGTTTCTGGTTGTCGCTCAGCCGGTTTCCATCGGCGGGCGGCCACCTGACCCGTCTCCCTCCACCATCACATCCACATTCGCGGACGGAAGAAGTCCGCGTATCGGAGTTGCCTGATGCCACGCCTGTCCACCCGTCCAAGACCTCGCCTGATCGCCGGCATCGTCGCACTCGCGGCCCTGTCGTTGGCCGTTGCCTGTGGCGGGGGATCCGATTCCTCCGACGCGAAATCGCCGGCGGCGGGTGCCACGCCGGACCTGTCCGGCGTGACCCTCCGGGTCGCAGAGCAGGTCGGTCAGCTCAAGGCAGTGGTCGAGGCGTCCGGCGTGCTCAAGGGCGCTCCGTACAAGGTCGAATGGTCGGACTTCTCCGCCGCCGCCCCACTGCTGCAGGCGCTGCGGGCGAACGCCGCCGACATCGGCGGTGCCGGCGACGCTCCCGTCCTCGCCTCGATCGGTTCCGGTGCACCGCTGAAGATTGTCGGTGCGACTCGTAACTCCGCGAAGGGTGTCGCACTCCTGGTCCACAAGGACTCGCCCATCCAGAGTGTGGCGGAGCTGAAGGGCAAGACCGTCTCAGCGACCACGAAGGGCAGCGTCGGACATTTCCTGCTGCTCGGCGCGCTCAAGGAGGCCGGGCTCACCCCGAACGACGTGCAGATCTCGTTCCTGTCGCCGCAGGCGGCGGGTGCTGCCTTCGATTCCAACCAGATCGCAGCCTGGGCCACCTGGGATCCCTACATCGCGCTGTCGGAGGCGAAGGGCGCTCGTGTCATCCGGGACGGTGCCGGGATCAGCGCCGGGCTCGGGTTCACCGTCGGTTCGGAGCAGGCTCTCGGGGATCCGGCGAAGCGCGCGGCCATCGCCGACTTCCTGACCCGTCAGGGCAAGGCATACGAGTGGTCGAACACCAACAAGGAGGCATTCACCAAGTTGTTCGCCTCCCTGACGAAGCTGCCCGAGCCGGTGGCGGCGACGGTGGTCGGCCGCCGGAACGTAGCCGTTGTCCCGATCGACGACACGGTCGTCAAGGACCTGCAGAGCACTTCGGACGTCTACACCGAGGCCGGCGTTCTCGACAAGAAGCTCGATGTGGCCTCGTTCCTGCTCCGATCGCTGAGCAGTTGACTGCAGCTGTGGAACAGACTGGAAGAGACTGAAGCCCGTCAACCATCCGCGTCCACTACCGGCCGAAGGAGGAGCGATCATGTTTTTCGCGCTGCCGGAGGCCCAGGCCCCTTGCTCACTCAGAGCCCAGTCGGAGGCTGGTTATGCCGCAGCCCTTCCCGCGCATCATCGTCCTGAGTGGAAACCCTCGCCCAGCTTCGCGGACGCTTGCGGTCGCCCGCGCGGTTGCCGGCCGGATCCGGGACGGCCTGGCCGCTGATCCCGTGTTCAATGCGGGGGCGCCCACGGATCCCGTTGACATCGACCTCGCCCTGCTGGCACGGGACCTGTTCGCCGACGCCGACGCAGCTGTCGCCACCGCGTTGGAGTCCGTACGCGAGGCAGGCGTGCTCGTCGTGGCGACGCCGGTGTACAAGGCCAGCTACACAGGTCTGCTCAAGGCGTTCCTCGATCAGCTCCCATCGGGTGGGCTGGCCGGTGTGGTCGCCGTACCGGTGATCGTGTCAGGTGCGCCGGCGCATCTGGG
This sequence comes from Candidatus Protofrankia californiensis, assembly GCF_900634715.1. Classification (GTDB taxonomy): domain Bacteria; phylum Actinomycetota; class Actinomycetes; order Frankiales; family Frankiaceae; genus Protofrankia; species Protofrankia californiensis. The sequence continues at coordinate 137,748 of NZ_CAAAFO010000008.1, forward strand.
TGTTGCCGAGCTTCATCTGCGTCCACTGCTGGGTGAACTCGGCGCGACCGTTGCCGTCCCAGCGTTCTCGATCCTCGAAGCCCAGTTGCCGGATCTCGACGAACAGGTCGCCGGCTGGTCCGCGGCGAACAGTGGGCTGGTCCAGGCGGCCGTCGCGGCGCTGGCAGCACGGGCATCGGCCACTGCGGCGCCGGCTGCTTTGGTGTCGGCCACCGGATCGGAGCGTGCGCGTTGAGCCGCCCGGCCCGGCCCGCGTCCGCCACCGCCCGTCGTGCGCCGGAGGCCCAGGTTCCAGGATCACTGGATGGTCACGGCATTGCTGATGCCCCGGTGGTCCGGCTTGTCGGCGCTGCTCCCGCCGGCACCGACGATGCTGCTGAGCGTGGAGTCGACCCGGATGCCTACCGCCAGGTCTTCCGCCGGCACGCGGCAGGAGTGACGGTGGTGACCCTGGAAGGAGTATCCGGCCCGGTCGGTTTCACCGCGACGTCGGTAGCCTCGCTGTCGCTTGAACCGCCGCTGATCTCGCTGTCCGTGGCGTCGACGTCCTCAAGCTGGCCGGCGTTGCTCGTCGCGGACACGGTGGTCGTACATCTGCTCTCCGATGGCCAGCGCGACACGGCTCACCGCTTCGCCACCAAGGGGGTCGACCGGTTCGCTCCGCCGACCCGCTGGACGCGGCTGCCGACCGGTGAACCGTTGCTGGTCGAGGCGGAGGCCTGGGTTCGGGCACGGCTTGAGCACCGCGTTGCCACCGGTGACCACCGTCTGCTGGTGGCCCGGGTCCTGCAGGCGCACACCGGTGACGACGCGACGCCGCTGATTTACCACGACGGCCGCTACGGGACCTTCACCGAAAGTGATACCGGATGAGCGCAGAATTTCACCCGAACGTGGTTTTATAAATCCTTTGATCCGAATAACGTGGGGGGCGAAACGGTGCGCCTGAAAATAGTCGAGCGAATGCCGCCGGGACGACGCAGATCCCGGTTTCGCGCCTTTTCCGTACTGCTTGTGGCCCTGGTTGCGATGGCTGGCCTGGCTGCCTGCGGCGGGGATTCGGACAAGCCCACCGCCACTGCGTCCGCGGGAGTCACCGGCACACCGGACCTCAGCGGCGTCACCCTGCGTGTCGGAGAGACCGGGTATCAGCGGCAGCGGCTCTATCTTGAATCCGCTGGCTTGTCCAACACGCCGTACAAGGTCGAATACGTTACGTTTGACAGCGGGAGTCTGCAGCTTCAGGCGATGGCTGCCGGGAACCTGGACCTCGTAAGTGCGAGCGAGATCCCGCCCATCTTCGCCAGCCAGTCCGCGGGCGGCGGCAATTTCAAGGTCATCGCGGTGCTGCAGAGCAACACCCTCCTGCAGGAACTCCTCATTCCCAAGGGTTCTCCGGTGAAGTCGGTGGCCGACCTGAAGGGAAAGAAGATCGGCTATGTCGCCAGCACGACCGCCCACTACTTCCTGTTCAAGCTGCTGGAGCAGGCGGGCCTCGGCTGGAACGACGTCGAGCCGGTCAAGCTGACCGTCCCCAACGGCGTGACCGCTCTGCTGTCAGGCAACATCGACGCACTTGCGACATACGGCACCGCCGTCATCACCGCGAAGCAGGCCGGCGCGACGACGCTGGGTAGCGGCGAGAAGATCCTGTCCGGTAACTTCAACTACGCCGCCACACCGAAGGCGATAGCCGACCCGGCCCTGCACGCGGCCATCGTCGACTTCCTCGGCCGCCAGCAGAAGGCATACGCGTGGGCCCGAGCGCATCCCGACGACTGGGCGAAGGCCACTGCCGAGCAGACGAAGCAACCTCTGACGCAGGCCCTGGAGGTCTTCAGGACCGGTGAGGAGCAGCGGCCCTCCAAGCTCCTCCCGACCTCCCCGGCGGCCATCGCCTCCGAGCAGGACGTCGCGGACGTCTTCGTCAAGGCGGAACTGCTGAAATCCAAGGTGGACGTGGCCGGTTACTGGAGTACGGCATTCAACGCCGAGATCGAGAAAATCGGCGCCTGACCGACGGCGTTGTCGGCCACGGCCACCCGGGTTTTGTCCACCGGCAGCCACATCTCCCGGAAAGGGTGACCCATGTCGATCCAGAGCGCTCCACCGTCAGTTGCGCCATCGCGTCAGTCGCGTCAGGAGCTGCTGGTCGAGCTGGCCGCCGAGTTCGCCGAGACCGCGGCCGAACACGACCGGTCGGGGATTTTCCCGGTGGCGAACCTCGACCGGCTGCGCCAGGCCGGGCTGGTCGGGCTCACGGTCCCCGTTGCCTACGGCGGCGCGGAGGCAGACCTGTCCGACGTGGTCGAGGTGCTCGGGACGATAGCCCGCGGCGACCCGTCGACCGCGCTGGTCCTTGCCATGACCTACCTCATCCATGCACATTACGGACGTTCCGGAGAATGGCCCGAGGAGGCATACGCGCCCGTTGCGCGTTCCACCGTCGAAGAGGGTGCGATGGTCAACGGGCTGCGGGTGGAACCCGACCTCGGCACCCCCGCACGTGGCGGTATACCCGCGACGACGGGGCGCTGGACAGGGGACGGCTGGGAGCTCACCGGCCACAAGATCTATTCGACGGGCGCGCCGGTGCTGCGTTGGATGCTGGTGTGGGGAGCCACCGATCCCGCCAGCGATCCGGTGGGGGATGCCGCTTCCCAGGAGCAGCCGGAGTCTTCCCAGGAGCAGCCGAAGTCGCGCGAGCCGCGGGTCGGCACCTTCCTGGTGCCGGCGGACGCCCCGGGCATCGAGATCATCCGTACCTGGGACCACTTCGGTATGCGCGCAACCGAAAGCCATGACGTGGTCTTCAACCGGGTGCGTCTGGACGCTGGAGCGGGGATCGCGCTGACTCCCGTGTCGAAGCTGAAGGACCCGGCGGCGGCCGGATCCAACATCGCATCATGGAACGGCCTGGCCATTTCGGCGATCTATCTGGGGGTCGCCGAGGCCGCCCGCGACTGGCTGATCAGCTTTCTGCACGAGCGGGTACCGTCCAACCTCGGCAAGCCGTTGGCGAGCCTGCCGCGGTTCCAGGCAGCTGTCGGGGAGATCGACGTCACGCTGACCACGATCCGGATGCTCGTTGAGACGACCGCGCGTGAGGTCGACGCAGGGAAGGCGGTTCTCGCCTCCAGCGGTAGCGCCGTGAAGTCGGTCGTCACGAACGCCGCGATCAACGTGGTGGGCCAGGCGGTTGCCCTGATCGGCAATCCCGGCCTGACACGCGCGAACCCACTGGAGCGTCACTACCGAAACGTGCTCTGCGGCCGGGTGCACACCCCGCAGGATGACGCCATTCACGCCGCGGCCGGCCGCGCCCTGCTGACTCGCTAGCGCGCCGGTCAGTAACCATGCGTGGCCTGGCGAACTGTGGCATGCGTCGATGAGTGCTGGCCACCCAGAAGATCGGCGCGAGTTTGTTGATGTGTACGCTAATGTGGCTGAAAAGCGTACACATCGACAAAATCGTTTAGATCATGGTCTGCGTGGTGGTTGCGGCCGGGAACGGGACCGGTCAGGGCATCGAGCGGAACGGCAACGAACGCACACGCATCCGGTCCCGGACGAAGGTCACGACAGCACCGGCCCCCAGGTCGTCCTTGACCTGCGACAGGTTGGCGAGAAGCAGATCGGCCTGTTGGTCGGGGCTCAACTCATTGAGATGTCGCAGCAGTACGAACGACGGCTTCGCGCCGCCGGTCCGCGCGAGGATCGCGCTGAAGTCACTGTCACTGGAGACGACTATGTGATCATGTTCGATCGCCCACGCGGTGATGGCGGTGTCGGTAGCTGCGCCGAGACCGACGTCAATGACGTGGCTGGCGGTGAAACCGCCGTCAGCCAGCCTCGCCGCGACGCGAGGAGACAGATTCGCGTCGATCAGGAGCTTCACGCCGAAGCGGCCAAGGGCAGTTCTCGCTCGCTGACGGCGGCGGCCGCGTATCTGAGCGCGGCCAGCACGTCGGTGTACTCGAGGTAGGGATAGTCAGCCAGCACTTCGTCTATGGACCGACCGCCCGCGAGCTGCCCGACGACGGCACTGACCGTCACCCGCAGACCCCGGATACAGGGCAGCCCGCCCATCTGCTCGGGATCAACCGTGATGCGTTCGAAGGCCACCCGTTCATGGTACGGCCGCCGGAACGCGTTTCCAGCGCCCGTGTTCGCACTGTAGTCCCACGGGGCTGCCTCGACAGGCAGGGCAGGCAGGAAGAACATCACGGACTGTCGGCGGCTGAGAAGCTGATTACGGTCGGAGGCGGCGTGATTATGGTTTTTGTCGCGCTGCCGGCGGCTGGAAATCAACCACGGTGTCGCTGCTCGGAGGATGGAGTTCCGTGTACAGCTCGTGGGCGCCGTCGGAGCGTGTCGCCTCGTAGAACAGCCGGGTTCCGCCGTCGGTGAGCTCGACGACGCTCAGGTAGCGCATACCTCCGGCGCCGTGGGGTGACACCGCGGCCGGTTCGTCGCCCACCGCGTGGAACCGGTCGTTCAGGGTGAGCCCGACGGCAATCCCGGTACGTTCCTCCCAGTTCTCCTCGGCCGATGCGCGGCCGTCATAGTAGGCGATCGGCTGCCGCTCGTCGCAGAGGACCGAGGAGATCCGGACCCCGCGGCGGTCCCAGGCGCCGGGACGCGGTGCGAGCGCGGTGCCTCGCCAGGTCCAGGTCAGGCCGTCCGGGCTGGTCGCGTGGCGGGTCTCCATCCGGTCCGTGGCGTCCGGGTCGTCCAGGAAGTGGCACGAGGCCCACAGGTGCCAGCCCTTGTCCGTCCGGACCAGCACCGGGTCCTTGACCGCGGTGTGGGCGTCCCCGGGAAGGACGGTGCGACGGTCGGCCGGGTCGAAGCCGCTCGGGGAATCCGCCTCCAGGAGGTCGACCCACCAGTGCGGACTGTTCGGGGTGGCGCAGCTGACGTAGAGCCGCCACCGGCCTTCGGGCGTGACGACGAGCGCAGGGCGCTCCAGGGACTCCGCGCCGAAGGGTTCCCGGTCGATCGTGGTTATCGTTTCGAACCGCTCACCATCGGTGGACCTGGCGATGACGACGGCGTATCCACGGCCATGTCCGAGCGGACGGCGTAACCGGTAGGCCAGATAGAAGATTCCATCGACGAGAATCGCGCTCGGCGCTCCCGCCCAGTACCCGGGACCGTCGCCGGGCGGTGGCACAACGGTCACGGCAGTATCCCACAGGGGAAGCGGCGGTTTGGACGTACGCAGAGCTTCCTTCGTCACCACCGGCCCAACTGTAGCGATCCGGTGAACAGCGGCGGGGCGCAGGCTCCCGGCGGGCGCAGACCGCGGCGCAGTCACAGCAGACGGCATCCGTATGCTCCGCCTCGGACGGGCGAGCCCGGGTAGCGTCGTGAGGGTGAGCGCGACGGGCGAGCGCCGGCAGCTGGAACCGCTCCCGTACGACGGTGTGCTGTCGGTGACGGTGGGGACGGTCCTGTGGTTCGTTGGCCTGGTCGTGATGCTGCCGTTCTGGGATGATCTGCGCGATGCCGGTCACCTGTGGTTGATCGCTACCGCCGCCGTCGGTTCGGTGCTCGGCCTGGCCGGCATCTGGTCCACGACCCGCCGCCGCAACCGCCTGCGCCGGCAGGTTCCCCCCCGTCCATGATTCCCAGGCATGATGTGATTTGCAGCGGTCGCTGCGCATCGTAGGTCGTTCATGACATGGGCTGTGACCATCGCCGTGGCCCGAAGATACGGCCGACGCTATTGATCATTTTCCAATGTATGTAAAAACGGCTCTGCGCATCGAAACTTGGGGTGTGGCCCTGGGGAATCCGGTAAGCGAGGTCAGTATGTTGTACGGACCAGGCCTGCCCTACCCAGTGCCCGAACCGTATGAGACCCTAAATGTTTAGGGGTCTAACCTTTAATGGCAGCTCCTGCCATTAAAGGTTAGCCGCCCATCCTCTTGGCGGCCGGGGCGCGCTGGGTCAGGAGTCGTCGAGGTCGGCTTCGGCTTGGCGCTGACCTTCACCGGCGGGGTCGTGCAGCGCTTCGGCGATGGCGTGCCGACGGTCCCAGGTACCGGCATGCCAGGCCAGGGCCCTTGCCAGCGCGTTCGTTCCGGCGGCGGCATCGACGTGAATCTCCCCGCTGATGCCACCGATCACCCGCCACTGGACGGGTGTGGGCCGACCATCGACGTCGGCCACGAGCAGGCGGGTGTGGGAAAGGTACGGCGTCCCGTCCGGTGCCGTGAGTTCCTCGGGGGCTTGAGGGGCGTCCCCTTCGTCGGGCCTGATGACGGCGTCACGGTCATCGCGAGCGATGACGATGTCGCAGTCGCCCAGTGTCGAAAGCAGTGGTACGCCGAGTACATGTGATGCCTCGGCCGCCCGGTCCAGCGGCATCCGCAACGCTCCGCGGCCCGCACCGAGCAGCGGCAGGAGGTCCGGCGCATCCACGATCACGGCGTCGGACGTCCGTACCACTCCGTCCGGAGTGCGGACGGTGAACGGGGGGTCGATACCGGCTGGTCCGTTGCCGTTGGTGTCGGCGCGGGGGAGGGTGGCAACGGCATCCACCGCGGCCATGTAAAGGGCACGGGCCGCCGGCCACGGCACGTCCCGGTCGGCGTCGCCGAGCCGGTCCAGCAGGTCGAGCACCGCGTCCGGATCGCTTAGGACGTCGGAGAGCGTGAGCCGGCAACCGAGCCGGCGCAGCAGGTCAACGTCGACTCCGGGCAGCGGGGCGGCCGGCGCGAACAGCCCGTCGAGCAGCGGGTCGGCGCCGGGCAGGGCAAGCTCCGGCGGTGGCAGCACAGTCGCGGATCCGGCGACCGGAAGCAGCGCGTTGCGCGAGAGCCACCAGCGCGTGTACGACACGCCAGCGTGCGCGGGCGAACCGGCACCGGAACCCGAACCCCGGCCCCAACCGGGATGACCGGTATCCCGGAGCCGGTCGGAGCGCATGATCACATCTCGCAGGGGCGGCCGGGCCAGTTCCGCGAGCGCGGCAGGCCACCGCGACGGGTCGACGAGCTCGAGATCGCGAACGGCGGTGAAGGTCCGCAGGGTGGGCGGCGCGCTCGGGTCGGCTCCTGTCAGAGCCGGATCGGACTCGGCCGGGTCGTCGGCGGCGAGTTCCTCCACCCAGGTGTCGCTGTCGTCCAGGTCGAGCAGGACCGGTTCGTCCGGATCGAGCCGGATGTCGGTGGCGCTGAGTACGGCAAAGGTCCGCAGTACCCCGACCGCTTCGAGTACCTGTACCGGCCATGCCCGCGCGAAGTCGTCGGCCAGGACGCGGAACGGCGCATCCGCCGCGAGTACCCGGTCGAGCGGGCCGCCTGCGATCAGGAGCTCACCGGTGGGGGTGAAGTCGCCGTCGCTGTCGGGAAGCAGCAGGTCGGTGAGCCAGGGCAGCTCACCGGCGGCGCTCCCGTCACCGGTGTCACCGATGCCCGCGTCCCGGACAAGTGCCAGGACGGCGTTGGCCAGCGCGAGTGCGGCGTCGGGATCCGCGTCCGCGTCGGCGTCCATGATCGCGTTGCGGACGGATCCGTCGCGCAGGACACCGGTGGGGGTTCCCTCGACCGCACCCAAAGTACGCAGAGCATCACGGGCGGCACCGGCGCAGGCGTCCGGATGCACCACCCGCAGCGGTAGACCCGAGGTCACCAGCGCGACGACGTCCAGCTCGGGGGTGGGAAGCAGCACCCCGCGTGGGCCGGTGACCATCCGGACGCCCAGCTCCCGAGGGTCTCCGGCGGCGCCGGTCGCGTCCGCGGCAGTGGACGCGGCGGTGGACCCACCGGCGGAGGCCAGCGGGACGGGCAGTGCACCGAGGGCGTCCCGGTCGGGAGCATTCGCCAGCGCTGCGTAGACGTGTGCCCACCATGCCGGTGGCCTGCGCAGCTCGGTGAGGATCTCGACGACCCCGGCGGTGTCGAGACGGCGTACCCCCAGGGCCTCCAGTGCCGGACGCCAGCGGCGGGCGGTGTAGGCCGCGGGCAGCAGGCCGTCGACAGCACCGCCTGGGTCGTCGACACGGTCGCCCGTGCGGTCGTCATCATCGGCAAGCGGGTCGTCACCGGTGAGCGGGAGGGTGTCGGTGAGACCGGCGGGTGGGACGGCGTCGACGAGCGCAGCGGTGTCGGCGGACTTCAGGGCTGGGGCGGCACTGTCCGTCGCAGCCGCGAGCAGCGCGGTGATCGGATCGGTTGCGGGGCCGAGGTCGCAGACGACGCAGTCGACGCCACGGCGGCCGCCGGGCAGCATCGGCGCGTCCGGCAGAAGCCGGGCAAGAGCTTCCCGGAGCCTGGCATCGACTCCGCCGACCGGCAGCCCGGTAGGGACGAGTTCGAGCGAGGCCGTCGGCGCCGGCGGGGCGCCCAACGCCGCCTGGGCCTGCGCTTGTGCCGGCGGAGCGCCCCAGGCTGCCTCCACCTGCGCCCGCAGGGCGTCCGATGCCGTCAGCGCCTGCGCTTGCGCCGGCCGGGGGTCCGATGCCGGCAGCCGGCTGCTGCCCAGGTCGACGGCGAGGTCGACGACCGCCTCGGCGAGTCGGTCCACCAGCCAGTCCCGCAGTGGGCCGGCGATCGTGTGCCGGCGGGACGGCTCGAGGGGCAGACCCACGCTGACCAGCACCGGCAACGACAGCTGCTCGTCGGTCGGTTGTGGCGCTCGGACGAGCTTCGGGACGTTTTCGGGCCAGCCGCCCTCGCGCACGAAGGCCCGCGCCTCGAACCCGGTGCGGACTCGCTCCTCCACCGGCCGGTCGGCAAGCAGGTCGGGCGGGATCATCCCGCGTCGGACCCGGCCGAGCCAGCGCCTGCCGCCGAGCACAGCGATCTCCACACCTTCCGGCACCGGATCCGTCCAGGCGCAGGTCAAGGTCTGCCGTACGCCGTCGATCACGATGATGACCTCGGTGAGCCCGGGCATGACCAGCGGAAGCGTCGGGTCGAGACCCTCGAGGAGAGCGCGGGCCAGCGACGTCGCGTCGACGTCGCGCAGCGGCAGCCGGACGACGGTGTCGTAACCGTCCGGCGGTGGCACCGCGTCGACCACGGGGGAGGGCAGCCGGAGCACCGGGACGGCGCCGTCCCGGCGCGCCAGCTCGGCATCGAGGGCCGGCACGCCGAGCGCGCCGATCGCGTCGATCGTTTCCTGCTTCGACCAGCGGACCCCGCGGCTACCGGCCGGCATGCCCGCAGTCACCTGGACGTCCCGTGACACGATCGACGGGGTGTCGCTGACAGCCAGGACGGCGGCGAAGCCGACCCCGAAGCGACCGAGGGCCGCTGTGTCGCGTTTGGCTGAGGCGCGCAGCGTCGACAGCGATTCGACCCCCGGTGCGGACAGCGCCATCCCGGTATTGGCGATCTCCAGCATGCCGCCACGGCTGCCGTGACCGTCACCGCCGCGACCGTCACCGCCGTGATTGTCGTCGTTGGGGTTGCGGTCGCTGGTCAGCGTCATGAGGACCCGACACCCGACACCTGCGGCATGGGCCGCGTCCACGGCGTTCTGGAGCAGCTCCACGACGAGGCGGTCGCGGTAGGCGCCGCGGGCGGCGTCCTCTTCGGCGTTCGCGTCCTCGCGGAAACGGGCGGGGGATGCGGCCCAGGCGTCCAGCACCCGGCGACGGACGGCGGCCGTCCCGAACGAGTCGTCCAGGGCTTCGCCGTCGGCGGCGTCCACAATCACGTTCCCGTACGGCTGCGTGTCCATCAGCCCATCCTCCTCTTCGACGGCCCTTGTCAGTGCCCCGGGGACTTGGGGCCTCCCAGTGGCGCGGAAAAAATGTGCTCACGCCGCCTTCGGCCCGCTGCTGGCCCGAGGAGCTGGACCTCCGGCGGCGCGAAAAAGATCAATAATCGCGCCGCCTTCGGCCTGCTGG
>NZ_CAAAFO010000008.1:148180-151357 GCF_900634715.1 Candidatus Protofrankia californiensis
CCGATAATCGGACGGTGGTGTCCGCGGCTCGTCGTGATGATCCGAAACTGGTGTCGGCGGTGATCGGCCAATGGCAGCGGATCGCGGACAGGGTGGACGCATTCGCCGACCTGGCGTTCACGCAGCCGAGCAGGCTGCCCGGCCGGAGCGTCGCAGATCTCGTCGTGCGCCTCACCGGATCCGTGGCCATGCTGTCGGACGCGGTCGCGGGTCTGCCTCCACCCGCCACCGACATGAGCCTGTCGGCCTACCTTGCCGACCATCTGCCGGCGTCCGGCACACCGGCCGGGGTGACTGCTGGGACGGCTGCCGCGCCGCGGCGCGGCCCGGGCGCCGCCGGTCCCGGCATCACCGACGCCAGCGATGCCACCGATGCCACCGATGCCACCGATGCCACCGATCCTGCCGCCTCCCCAGCTGGCCGCGCTGGCCCTGCCGCCCCCGACATCGCTGATCCTGCCGACTTCGCCGGCGGCATCCGGTCGCGGCTGCGGGCTTGCGTCGTCGCCGCGGCGGCCGGTCTCGACGGTGTCGACACCGGGCGCCTGGTCACTGTCGCGACCGAGGGGAGGGGCGGGGGTGCTGGGATGCGTCTCGGGGACTTTCTGCTCGCCGGGGCGGTGGAGGGCGTCGTTCATGGCCTGGATCTCGGGGTTGAGCCGGTTCGGGACGCACTGCGGCTCGCCGTGAAGGCATGCACCGGCCTGCTCGGGGCGCGCGCCCCGGGACGTTCGGTGGAGGTCCGGGTGCCCCCCTTCGCCGCGGTGCAGGTCGTCGAAGGTCCACGACATACCCGGGGCACCCCGCCGAACGTGGTCGAAGCCGAGGCTGTTGCCTTTGTCGAGGTCGCGGTAGGCCGCCTGAGTTGGGCGGCCGCGACGGCGGACGGCCGGGTCCGGGCCAGCGGCGCCCGTGCCGATCTTCGCCCGTACCTCCCGCTGCTGCGGATCACTTGATCGGTAGGCCGCCGGAACTCTCGGAGCGGACCAGATGATCGTAACGGGAAGCCCAGCCGCACTCAGCGGCCGGGGACTCGGTCCCCGGCTGTGCGGAAGAAACATGATCGCGCCGATTTTGGCCGTAGGAGCGCGAGATATGCCTGTGATATCCGCTGTGTCCGCATGAGTTGGAGATCGACGGGTGTCGGCCCGGGTTTGCACTGCTAGCGTGGATGTCGGACCAGTACCAATGACGTCCAAGGAGCTGTGTTGCGCGACGTCGGTGACTGTTCGACCTGCCCACCTGCTTGTCCGGCGGCAGATCCCGGCTCTGTCCGCATCCCGCAAGCTGTAACAGCGCGTAGTCCCAGCGCATCGCGCGTAGGCGCTGGCGGCCCTCGTGCAGGGTGCTGTGTGCCCGATTACGCCGATGATCCGGGTCCCAGGGACGCCTGTGGGGTCTTCGGCGTGTGGGCGCCGGACGAGGATGTCGCGAAACTTACCTACTACGGGCTGTATGCATTGCAGCACCGAGGTCAGGAGGCGGCGGGTATCGCCGTTGCCGACGGCCGGACCGTCCTCGTCTTCAAGGAGCTGGGGCTGGTCGCCCAGGTCTTCGACGAGGTGACGCTTGCCAGCCTGTCCGGTCATGTGGCCGTCGGGCACACCCGCTATTCGACGACCGGATCGTCGACCTGGGAGAACGCCCAGCCGTCCTATCGATCATCGTGGGGCGGGAACGCCGTCGCGCTCGGCCACAACGGCAACCTGACCAACACCGTCAAGCTTGCCGCCGATCTCGTCGACACCGGCGAAGGCCGGATCCGGGCGACGACCGACTCCGATCTGATCACGGCCATGCTGGCCGCCCATCCGGGTCCGACGCTGGAGGACGCGGCCATGGCCGTGCTGCCCCGGTTGGCCGGCGCGTTCTCGCTGGCCTTCTGCGACACCTCGACCCTGTATGCCGCCCGTGACACGCACGGGGTGCACCCGCTGGTCCTGGGCCGGCTCGGCGGGGACGGCCCGGACTCCGGCTGGGTCGTGGCGAGTGAGACCGCTGCCCTTGACATCGTCGGCGCCGGGTTCGTCCGCGAGGTCGAACCCGGGGAGCTGATCGTCATCGATGCCGGGGGACCGCGCTCGCGCAGATACGCGCCCGCGACGCCGCACGGATGCCTGTTCGAGTACGTCTACCTGGCCCGGCCGGACACGACGATCGCGGGCCGTTCCGTGCACGCGACCCGCGTGGAGGTCGGCCGCACCCTCGCCCGCGAGGCCCCGGCGGACGCCGATCTCGTCATCGGGGTACCGCAGTCCGGCGTGCCGGCGGCGGTCGGCTTCGCCGAGGCCAGCCGGATTCCCTACGGCGAGGGGCTGGTGAAGAACTCCTACGTGGGACGGACCTTCATCCAGCCGTCGCAGACCATCCGCCAGCGCGGCATACGCCTGAAGCTCAACCCGTTGCGCGACGTGATCGACGGCCGCCGGCTCGTCGTCGTCGACGACTCGATCGTGCGTGGCAACACCCAGCGGGCCCTGGTACGGATGCTGCGCGAGGCCGGTGCCGTCGAGGTGCACGTGCGGATCTCCTCGCCGCCGGTGCGCTGGCCGTGCTTCTACGGCATCGACTTCGCCACCCGCGCGGAACTGATCGCGAGCAGCGCCAGCATCGAGGAGATCCGTGAGTCACTGGGCGCGGACTCCCTCGCCTACGTCTCGCTGGACGGCCTGGTCGCGGCCTCCCGCCAACCGGCTGAAACGCTGTGCCGGGCCTGTTTCGACGGGGTTTACCCGGTGCCGCTCCCACACGCCGATCATCTCGGTAAGTACCTGCTGGAGGACGTCGTGGACGAGATCACGGTCGGGATGAACGGCGCCGACCCGTCCCCGGACGTGGACTCCGTGGTGCGACCAAGGTGAGCGTGCCGCCACCCGGTTCGCGGGGTTCGCAGGGTGCGGCGAGCCCGCACGGACCAGGGCTTCCCCCCGGAGGGCCCGCGCGGTCCTCACGGTCCTTGCAGCCCTCACGGCCCTCGCGGTCGGTGAGCGTGTCCTACCGGGATGCCGGTGTTGACATCGACGCCGGTGACCGCGCCGTCGCGCTCATGCGCGAGCATGTCGCCCGGGCCACGCGTCCCGAGGTGGTCGGGTCCCTCGGGGGTTTCGCCGGGCTGTTCGCTCTCGACGTCGCCCGCTACCGGCGTCCGTTGCTCGCCTCGTCGACCGACGGTGTCGG
>NZ_CAAAFO010000008.1:151668-153744 GCF_900634715.1 Candidatus Protofrankia californiensis
GACACCGTCGGTGTCGACCTGGTCGCGATGGTCGTGGACGACCTGGTGGTCTGCGGTGCCGAACCGCTGTTCCTGCTGGACTACATCGCCTGCGGGGTAGTCGTCCCGGAGCGGATCGCCGCGATCGTCGCCGGGATCGCGCAGGGCTGTGAGCAGGCCGGCGCCGCGCTGGTCGGTGGCGAGACCGCGGAGCATCCCGGTCTCATGGGTGCCGACGACTACGATCTCGCCGCCACCGGGGTCGGTGTCGTGGAGGCGGACGCGCTGCTGGGATCGGACCGGGTGCGGATCGGGGACGCGGTGGTCGCGATGGCCTCGTCCGGTCTGCATTCCAACGGCTATTCCCTGGTGCGCCACGCGCTGCTCGGCCCGATGGACCCCGACGGCCCCGGCGGGGTGTCCGCCGAGGGCCGGGCTGCCCTGGCCCGCCACGAGGACGATCTGGGTACCACTCTCGGTGATGCACTTCTCGTCCCCACCCGGATCTACGCCCGTGACTGCCTCGCCCTTGCCGAGGCCCTGGACGTCCACGCCTTCGCGCATGTCACCGGTGGAGGGCTTGCAGCCAACCTGGCGCGGGTGGTGCCTGCCGGCATGACCGCCCGCCTGGGCCGGTCCACCTGGGCCCCGCCACCCCTGTTCGCTCTGGTGGCCGAACGTGGTGGCATACCGCAGGCCGAGATGGAACAGACGTTCAACCTCGGGGTGGGAATGGTAGCCCTCCTCGGCGCGGGCGACGCAGCCGCCGCCGTGGACCTGCTCGCTGCCCGGGGGGTCCCTGCCTGGATCATCGGGGACGTCGTCGGTTCCGCCGGTGAAGGCCAGGCCCGGCTTGTTGGGGAACACCCTCCCGCCGGTTAGTCTCCTGGGCGCTGGTTAGTCTCCGGGAGGGTTCGACCCGCGGGGGCGCCTGCGGTGCAGCGGCAGGATCCGGGCGTTCGTGCCGACGGCCAGCCGGGGGGCGGATGCCGATGCCCGCAGATAGCCGGTGAGCTCCGGCAGCGGCATGGCCGCGCCGGTATGCAGACCCTGGACGAAATCGCAGCGCAACGCCGTCAGTGCTTCCATGAGTTCGGCGGTCTCCACACCCTCCGCGACCACCTGCAGGTTGTGGGTGTGCGCCAGGTGGATCGTGGCGGCGACGATCGCGGCGTCACCCTGTTCGATCAGCAGTTTGCGGACAAAGCTCTGGTCCACCTTGACCTCGTCGAGGACCCGCTCCTGCAGCAGGGTCAGGGATGAGAATCCCGTGCCGAAGTCGTCGACCGCGATCCGGACGCCGATCTCCCGTAGCTTGATCAGTAACCGGTGTGCCGTCCGCTTGTCCGACATCATCGCGGTCTCGGTGATCTCCAGGGTGAGCGCCGCTGCCGGGACGTCGTGCTTGACCAGCAGCTTCGCCACCTCCCCGGGCAGTTCGGTGTTCAGGAGATTACGAGCGGAGAGGTTGACCGACACCGTGATGTCGAAGCCGCCGGCTCGCCAACCGGCGCATGCGACGAGGGCCTGCTCCAGGATCGCTCTGGTGAAGTCCTGTACCAGCCCGGACTGCTCGACCGCGGGAACGAACATCTCGGGGGTGAGCATCCCGCGCCGCGGATGGTTCCAGCGGACGAGCGCCTCGACGCCGCTGATCCGCCCGGTCTCCAGCTCCACCTGAGGCTGGTAGTTGAGCACCAGCTCGTTCTCGTTGATCGCGGAGCGCAGCTCGGCGACCAGGGCGAGCCGTTCCACGGAGGAGTCATGACTGTCGGCCTCGAAGCGCCGCCACCGGGGGTGGGAGTGTTTCGCCTGGTACATGGCGATGTCGGCCCGTTGCAGAAGCTCCTCGGTGTTGGTTCCGTCCTGGGGGTAGCAGGCGACCCCGACGGATGCCTCCACCGCCAATGCGATGCCGTCCATGACGACATCACGGCACAGTACGTCGGCGAGTTCGGCGGCAGTTGCCTCGGCCTGAGCGGGATCCTCGATGCCGGTGACGAGGACGGCGAACTCGTCCCCGCCCAGGCGGGCGACGACGTCGTCCTCCCGGACGCTGCGCCGTAGCCGCTCGGCAACGGCCTGCAGCACACGGTC
>NZ_CAAAFO010000008.1:154021-155231 GCF_900634715.1 Candidatus Protofrankia californiensis
ACCGGCGCTGTGCCCGAGGGTGTCGTTGATGATTTTGAAGCGGTCCAGGTCGATCATCACAAGAGCGACGGGCCTGCCCGTCGCGGCCTGCCGCTGTAGTTCGGCCGCCGCCCTGGCCATCAGCAGCCGGCGGTTGCCCAGGCCGGTCAGCCAGTCGTGCCCGGCATCGTGGGCTTGCTCCTCGGCCGCCCGGCGGGCGCGAGCTTCTAACCGGGCATGCGCAAGAGCGCGGGAGACCGTCTGGATGAAGGCCGCCAGAATCTGGTCCTCGTGCTGACGCCAGGCCGTCGGCTGGTGGAAGGTCAGCGTGAGGACGCCGATCTGTTCCTCGCCCGCGAGCAGGGGGGCGCCGGCCTCCCGGACCCGGTACGACAGCCTCCGGCGGCGCCTGGACGGAGCTGGTTGGCCTCCCGCTCCCGGAAGGGCCCCTTCTTTTCTCCGGCGGACACCTTCTTCCAAAAATTCTTCCGAAAATTTTTCCGGAAGCGCATCTTCTTCCTGGAGTGCGCCTTCTGGAAGCGTGTCCTCCGGCGGCACACCGTGGGACGGATGTTGTTCGACCGTTGCCGGCGGACCGTCGGCGGGTGCCACGGGCCAGATGGTCAACGTCGTGCTGTCCGCGCGGAACAGGGTCTCGGCTCTGCGTTTTGCAATCATGATGACGGTCGGCTCGTCGGCGTCGGCAAGTTCCCGGGACGCAGCGTTGATCTCGTCCCAGTGGCTGCGTTCCTCCAGGGAGCGGAGTCTGCGGTGGTGGCAGATGCCAGGGCCGGCCGCGGCGAGCGGAAGCGTGAGCGCAGCGACCGGGCTCCAGCGCGCGACCGCGAGCACCAGCAGGCCCAGCGCGGTGTTTGCGACGATCGACTGCAACCGCAGGACTGCGAGGCTGTCGTGCGGCAGGCGCCGGGAGGATGCCCTCGACCGCCGGAAGGACGCCCCTGAGCACGCTGCCACGTATGCGGTCAGGACCCAGGTGAGGACCCCGCAGACCGCGGCGGCCACGGCCGCGGCGGCGAACGCGTGGGCGTCCGGGAGCACCGCTGGCAGGTCGCGGCCACCCATGACCGCGGCTGCGGCCAGGACACCTGCCCCAGTACTGGTGGTGACGACAGCGGTGTGCATCAGCGCCGGAAGCAGCCGGCGTCCGACGACCAGCTGCGGTCCCAACGTCGCCGGCAGGCCGAGCAGGATGACCCACGGGCCTGGGACC
>NZ_CAAAFO010000008.1:155426-155875 GCF_900634715.1 Candidatus Protofrankia californiensis
GGCTTTGTGGACATGTAGCCGGCCTCCGTCTCGACCTTGCGGGCAACACGCCGATACCTGCCAGCAGCCTTCTCGTAGGCTCACACGTTCAGGCCGAGACCCGCTTGGACGGAACGGCCGTCATCGCCTCCAGCCTGAGGAGGTCCGGCGGTGATGCGACTCCGCCAGTTTGCCACGTGTATCGGTCGAGTCCGTACCGACTGGGACGCTCGGCTCGAATGATGCCCATAGTGGCATAGATCATATAGAGGTCTACTACGATATGTCGCACTTGAATGACTAAATGCGATGAAATTCGGGTGCGTCGAACGTACCCGGCCCTCGCCCGCGTGCCTGACCCGCGGTGATCGCATACGCATGCGGCGCGGGAACCCGCGGCGCTGGAAGTCGCGAACCCACGGCCGGAACCCCTGCTCCGTTGGAAGCCGTTGGAAGCCTGGAGCGGCCGC
>NZ_CAAAFO010000008.1:156575-157754 GCF_900634715.1 Candidatus Protofrankia californiensis
CGGGTCGCCAGAGGTCCGCGGGAGGCCTAAGTCCCAGGGCCGCTGAAGTGGTTGCCGTAAGAGCGCCGCTCAAGACGCCCAGGAAGGGTGCGTACCCCACGAGTGGAACGGGGGGTGGGACACGCACCCCTGGTGCGCCTTGTGATGATGAGTACTGCCCGGTGGTAGTACACGGTGGTACGGGATCCGCAGACCCGCACACCATGTTTGCGCCGCTACCGCCGGCCGGTGTCCTCATCTTCATCGGCGTAGTCGTACTCGTAGGAATCATCCGAGTACGGATCGTCCGCGGTATCATCTCGCGCACTACCCGCACCTAGATCGGCCTTTAGCCGATCCAGATCCATATTCGGCGAGTTGTACTTGAGCTCGCGGGCGACTTTCGTCTGCTTGGCCTTCGCTCGGCCGCGCCCCATGGCTCGACCCCCTCGAACATGACGACGGGGACCCGCCCCGGTGCTCTCATTGTCTCGTGCCTCCCGAGACTACAGGGATCGCGGGCTCCCCGGCACGCCAACCCCACAGTTGTCCGGTTGAGAAGCGATCGCAGCGGCATATACGTGACATGAATCACAGATCGAGATCTCGTAGTCGGTTGCTCAGGACGTCTGGGGAACGAGGATCCGGCGCAGCCGCCCGACCTCGCTGATCCGGCGTTCCGCGAGCTGGGTCGCGGCGATGGTGGAGGTGATCCCGGTCTGCTCGGCGAGGGTCAGAACCTCCAGGGTCGAGGCGAAGATGCCGCTTACCTTCGCCTGCGCCCGTTCCTGCGAATAGCCCTGGATCTCGTCGGAGACCTGGATGAGTCCGCCGGCGTTGACCACGAAGTCCGGCGCGTAGAGCACGCCCGCCGCGGCGAGCAACTTGTCCACGTCCGCGTCCGCGAGCTGGTTGTTAGCTGCCCCACACACGACACGTGCCTGCAGCGCCCCGACAACGTCGGCGGTGAGAGCAGCGCCGAGCGCGCACGGGGAGTACACGTCCGCGTCGGTCTCGACGAGCACGTCGGGATCGGCGTGCGTCTCGACGTCGGGATACTCCGCTCGCAGCCGCTCCAGGGCTGCCCGGCTGACGTCCGCGGCGACTACACGGGCGCCGTCGGCGAGCAGATGGCCCACGAGACGCCGGCCGACCTTGCCGACTCCGCAGACCGCGACACGGCGGCCGGCCAGGGACGGC
>NZ_CAAAFO010000008.1:158080-160316 GCF_900634715.1 Candidatus Protofrankia californiensis
AGGCGCGCATCCCCTCGAATACGCCGTAGGCGGTCAGGATGCCGGAGTCGCCCGAACCGCCGTGCTCGGGCGAGCGTCCGGTGACCCACCGGGACTCTCGTGCGATCACGTCCATGTCCTCGACGTACGTACCGACGTCGCAGGCGGTGATGTAGCGACCGCCGAGCGAGGCCACGAAGCGTCCATAGGCGCGCAGCAGCGGCTCGGACTTGTCCCGGTCGGGGTCGCCGAGGATGACTGCCTTGCCGCCGCCGAGATCCAGACCGGCGCAGGCGGCCTTGTAGGCCATAGCCTTGGACAGAGCGAGGGCGTCGAGGAGGGCCGCGTCCTCGTCGGCATAGGGGTGGAACCTGGTCCCCCCGAGGGCAGGGCCGAGGGCTGTCGAGTAGATCGCGATGATTGCGCGCAGTCCGCTGGCGGGGTCCATGCAGAAGACCACCTGTTCGTGCTGCGAACCGGCGGTGAAGACGGACGGCACCGGTGATGCTCCCTTCGCCGGGAACGTGAGGCTCGTCGGGAAATATGATCTTCGTGGCCAAGGTCAGGGCAAGCCGGAACATCCTGAACGGGCGTGGTTGGTGTCTGCAACGTATCCGCGGGTCCCTCCATGGGTTGGCGTGGTGATGATTGTTCGTTGCTGGCGTGGTGGATTGCCGTCTTCGAGTGGAGGTCGCGTGCCGACGATGGGTTCGCGGCGACTCGCTGATGTTCCCGGCGTGCCAGGATCTCCTCTGTGGCGCCTGTCGTGAGTCCGGCGGCCTACCTGCGGGTGTACGAGCCGCTGGCGGCCTTCCCGCCGGCCGAACGGCTTCGTTGGGAGCGGTACGCGGCCAGAGGAGGCGTACCGACCCGTCGTGCCGGCGCTCGGCGGGAGCGGGCCGTCGCGCTGGTCGCGACCATTCGCCCGTCGCTGGACGTGGCCGACGAGTCGGCCTTCGTCCAGATAGCGGACGGTCTGATGTTCGTCTGCCCCTGGTACACCCAGCTGCGGGTGTGGCAGGCCGCGATGGAGTTCCGCGGTCGGCTGCCCGAGCGGGTGGCTGAGGCGTTCATCCCGCGACGTCTGGCCGAGCCGGCCGAAACCGAACTGGATCGTTGGCGTAGCCGACGGCCTGATCTCAAGGTCTACGTCCAGACGTGCACCTGGATGGTACCGCCGCCGTGGTTCATCCTGTTCGACCCCGCGGAGCGGGCGCTGGTCACGGGTGACACCGCCGACAGGTCGCTTCTTTACCGGACGTCGATGGGCCTTGCCCGGCGCCGGGTGGGACGGGCGCTGGAAGCACTCGAGGTGCTGCGCCGTGTCGCTCCGGATTCGCCGGGCGTCGACGGCGTGGTCGAGCTCGAGCACTGGCTGGAGGACTTCCACCCGCACAGCCGGATCGAACTCGACTACGGAGGGATCGTTGATCTGCTCGACGACGATGCTCTGCGCAACGACACGTCGGTCGCGGACCTGGACGAGGCAATCAGCGCGTTACGCCGAGGGCGAACAGATGCGGCGGTTACGGCGTATGGGCGTGTCCTGAGCCGATGGAGACCGCTTCAGACCAGGGAGTCTGCAAGCTGATGGTTCGTGAATGCTAACTGAGTGTGATTGCTCGCTTCGGACGTCATGTGACTAGTCAGCAGATGGTCCTGACGTGCCATGTCCGAAATGCCCCCGAAGGATGCACGATCTGTATGGGACGGAGCGACGCTCTGTGACGGGAGGCCAACGCAATGACGACGAGAACACCGGACGCTGAGCCGCTGCTGACGCCCGCTGAAGTGGCAACGATGTTTCGAGTTGACCCGAAGACGGTGACCAGGTGGGCAAAGGCGGGCAAGCTCACGTCGATCCGCACTCTCGGCGGCCATCGCCGCTACCGGGAGGCGGAGGTCCGGGCGCTCCTCAAGGGGATCCCATCCGTGGGAAGTGAGGTATAGCCCCACGCCGACGCGATCAGACGCATCGGATCCTCCTTCCTGTGCTCACGCACTTCACAAGCTCCGGGTTCCAGATGGTTCCGGTTGCCTGAGATGCGGTCAGGCTAAGGCCAAGGGGGTCGCCGGTACGGCAGTTGTTCCAATCAGGGGCAATGGTTGTGCCTTTGATGTGTCGAGGTTGCCGACGACGAGGGCGTGTCGGTACATCCAGGCGTTTTTGGGGTCTTCGACCAGATGGCCGAAGGCGGCGTGATCACGTTTTTCGCGCGCCGCTGGAGGCTCAGCTCCTGGGTCATGGAGGGCCGAA
>NZ_CAAAFO010000008.1:160628-167548 GCF_900634715.1 Candidatus Protofrankia californiensis
AGCAAACCCCGACATGGGTCGGGACCGATCTGGCGGGGCGGCCCAGGTGGCGCCCTCGTCCACCGTCGCCAGAGATCGTCGTTTCGTGAGTGGTGGGGACCATCGCTTTACCAGCGGCATGGTGGACCAGCGGCATGGTGGCGGCAAACCACATGCGGACGTCTAGTGGCCAGGCGGCTGCTGGCTGGGTGCTACATGTGATCCCGAAATGCTATGCGTGGTCACGAATCTCCGTTCTGCCGGCCGTACGGGCGCAGTGAGCGCAGCAGAAGAACTGCCCGTTGGTCTGCGCCCCGTGACCGGAGATCTTCACTCCGCAGTGTTCGCAGATCGGGGCCATTGCATGGATCGCGCATTCAAAGCTGTCAAATGTGTGCACATTTCCCTGGGCATGCACCTCGAAGCTCATCTCATAGTCGTTTCCGCAAACTTCACAGCTGCCCATTGTGACTCCCCGTCGGCACCCTTGTGATTGCTTTGTCACTGTTCGGCGGGCCCGTAGACCGGGCGCGGCACCGGGGTTCTCCGGAGGCGACTGGAGCGCCAAGTCCCCGGGTCACTCGCCGATAACCCGCTGTGCCGCTCGTGCCCGGCCGCGCAGCGGCCAAACCGGTGCGAGCGAATTCCCTCTCGGCAGCCGAGCGATCAGACCTGTTCGCCCGTCTTCTCTGTTCGGCCTGTCTTCTTCTGGTCGTGCTTGCCCCGTGCCCGGGGTAGTTGACGCATCGGCGATGCGTGTATCCGTCACAGGTACGGATGCGCGCATCGCCCGCTCCTCGTCCGTTGCAGGCCGGGAGCCAGAGTGTG
Organism: Candidatus Protofrankia californiensis; assembly: GCF_900634715.1. Classification (GTDB taxonomy): domain Bacteria; phylum Actinomycetota; class Actinomycetes; order Frankiales; family Frankiaceae; genus Protofrankia; species Protofrankia californiensis. Next base: position 161,436 of record NZ_CAAAFO010000008.1, read on the forward strand.
GACGTAGGCGGCCGGCGTGGACGCCGGCGGCCGGCGTGGACGCAGACCGCGGACCGGCGCCGTTGCAACCCGGCTATACGGGACTACCCGGGGCTGCGGAATGTCCCCGGCCAGGGGGTCCCGTCCGGGGCCTCGGCAGCCGCCTCTTTCCTTGGCCGGCAGGGTATTCCGCCCTATTTACTGCGGTGATTTACCGACGTGTCGTCATGCCGACCGAAACCCGCCCGAAGGCGCCAGGTTAGAGGCGTGTAAAAATTCCATTTCGCAAACACCGCTGCGGCTGGCCCGATGATTCATCCGTAAGCCCGTTGTCCCAGCTCACGGGGTGTCCGGACGTTCATGGCAGTACCCGGCGCCCATACCAGACGGCGGGTCCGGGTCCGGCAAGGTCTTTCCGTCGCGTGATTCACGACTCACCACCCCAATCATACGTGCGTATATGCGGGCTGTGCGCTGGAATTATGCCAGGTGCGAGAATCATGAAAGAAGGAAGAGAACCGCATGAATCCGCAGTCGCCCTTCACGAACAGGGCTCGTGAGTCCACCGACGTCGTCCTCATCGGCGCGGGAATTATGAGCGCCACGCTCGGTACTCTGCTGCGCAGACTCCAGCCGGACTGGTCGATCGACGTATACGAGCGATTGCCCAGGGTTGCCGAGGAGAGCTCGGACCCATGGAACAACGCGGGCACCGGTCATGCCGCCCTGTGTGAACTGAACTACACCAGTGAGCTCCCCGACGGCACCATCGACGTGCAGAAGGCCATCAATATAAACGAACAGTTCCAGGTGAGCCGCCAGTTCTGGTCGTATCTGGTGGAGGACGGAACATTTTCCGATCCGGAAACCTTCATCAACTCGACGCCGCACATGACCTTCGTGCGCGGGGCGGCGGATGTCAGCTTTCTCCGCAGAAGGTACGAGGCGCTGCGCACGGAGCCGTTGTTCTCCGCCATGGAGTTCAGCGACGACCCGGCTGTGATCCAGCGTTGGACACCGTTGTTGATCGAGCAGCGCAAACCCGGCGAGCAGATCGCCGCAACCCGTGACATATCCGGGACCGACGTGGATTTCGGCTCCCTGAGCCGTCAGCTTTTCCGGTCGCTCGAGTCGTCCGGTGTCAGTATCCACCTCAACCAGGAGATCAGGGCGCTGACGCAGAAGCCGGACGGACGGTGGCGGTTGCGCGTCCACAATAACACGAACGGGAAGACGAAGGAAATCTCCGCGCGGTTCGTGTTCGTCGGCGCCGGTGGGTGGGCGCTGAAAATCCTGCAGAAATCGCGTATACCCGAGGCGTACGGCTTCGGCCTGCTGCCCATCAGCGGGCAGTTCCTCCGCACCGACAACCCGGCTATCGTCGCCCGGCACCATGCGAAGGTGTACGGCAAGGCGCCGATCGGTGCGCCGCCGATGTCCATGCCGCACCTGGACACCAGAATCGTTGACGGCCAGAAATCGATCCTGTTCGGTCCTTATGCCGGTTCGAGCCCGAAGTTTCTCAAATATGGCTCCGTCTTCGACATGCCGTCATCCATTCGCTGGCACAACATCCTTCCGCTGCTTGCCATGGCCAGGGACAACATCGCACTTGTCGCCCTGCTGGTGAACGCGCTCAGAGCAACTCGGAAGAAGAAGATCGCTGAACTCAGGGAATTCGTTCCCGGCAGCCTGGCAAGGGATTGGCGGATCATCACGGCCGGTCAGCGGGCGCAGATCGTGAAGAAAGATCCCGAGAAAGGGGGAGTTCTCCAGTTCGGAACCGAGGTCGTCGCGTCCCGGGACGGGTCCATCGCCGGAATTCTCGGCGCCTCACCCGGCGCATCCACCGCTGTACCGATCATGCTCGATCTTCTCCGGCGGTGCTTTCCGGAGCACTATGACGCCTGGCAGCCCACGCTGGGCGAAATGATCCCCACGTTCGGCCAGCGGCTCTCGGATAATTCCGAGCTCGCGGCACAGACGATGGCTGCGACCGCGAAGACCCTGCATCTCACCGAAATTCCTCGGCTCCTTCCGCGCCGATCTGCCGGTACCGGGGACGGGAAGGCCGCCGAATAGGTCGGGTAGACCGGGAGGGGCGCTGAATAATGGTGTTCGCCCGGTGAGCGGGGCAGTCCGTGCTCGGATGGCCGGACTTCGGCGAGGCCCGGATAGTGGTGCTCTATCCGGGCCGGCGAGCTGTAGCCGCAACGGTTTGCTGGCGCGATGAGGGTCAGCCGCCGGCGAGCTGTGAAGGAACTCGACGACCGCGGTGGCGTCCTTTTCCGGTAACCGTGCGCAATGCGCATTGCGCCGGTGCAGTAGAAGCGATCTTGAAAAGGGTCGGTCACCGTCCGGTGGCTACGCGGAGGGCTTCGTCCTTGCTGGGTGCGGTCGCGGCTGAGGACGGCGGCTGAGGATGGTCGTACCGGCACCCTCGAGATCGTCTGGTCGCCTTCCAGCCAAAAAGCATCTCGTCCTCCCGATAGGTCCGGGCCCTCCTGGGCCCTAGACTTGCAGCATGGCGCTGAGTGATGCGAAGTATGTTGCGGTAACAACTTTCCGTAAGACTGGTTCCGGCGTGTCCACGCCTACGTGGATCGTTCCGCTTGACGGGGGTCGAGTCGGCTTTTGCACGTCGTCGACGTCCGGTAAGCACAAGCGACTCCGGAACAACCCCAAGGTTGTGGTACAGCCGTCGGACGTGCGTGGACGCGTCCGGGATGGTTCGTCGCCCGTCGAGGGAAGCGCCGAGTTGGCAACCTCCGGCAACGACTTCGACGCGGTCCAGCGCAAAGTTCGCGCGAAATACGGAGTAATGGTTCCGGTGTCGAGACTGTTCAATACGCTCGGCCATCTCGGCAAGAGGAAGTCCCCATACGGTGATGTTGTTGTCGTTATCACTCCGGTCGGCTCGTCATAGGGATCACAGCGCCCTTCACGGTCGCAGCGCGCTTGCGCCTTTGACTCATCGCTTCCTTGTGCCGTTACCTCCGTCGTTATGGGCTTGACTACGTCGCAGACGGTAATGATTGATCGTCTGGGAGTAGCAATGCCACCCGGCTCGAACGGCGGGTCGTTGTCACGACAGTCGACCGTACGGTCTGCTATCAGCCCATTCCGCGGAGCGCTTATGTCGCGGTAGTATCCTCGGGTCGGCGCGCGGAATGCACGGAATGCGCGGAAGGGGAGTGCCGTGACCTGTTGGTCCTCGACCATCATCTCGTACCGCGCGTGAAAACACGTCCCGCGAGCCGTACCGCGGTGCTGGTCTGCCAGGGTCGCGCCGCCGCGGACGGGCTGGTCGCGCCAGGCAGGTTCCATGATGCGACGGCGATCGCGTTGCTGCGTGACGACGAGCGGGTCCCGGTCGACCGGGTGCGCGGGGGCGTGCCGCCCCAGAGCTGGGCCCAGCGGGCGGAGTTCGAGATGCTACGGGCAACCGCCGAGGTGATGGTGGCGCGCACCATAGTGATCGACGAGGCCGTGCGTTCCCGGCTGTCCCCACAACTGGTGATCCTGGGCGCTGGTCTGGACGACCGTGCCTGGCGCATGTCCGAGTTGGCCGAGGTCGACGTCTTCGAAATCGACCACCCCGCCTCCCAGCAGGACAAGCGCGACCAGGTTGGCGATCTTTCGCCGTGTGCGCGGTCGCTGCGGTTCGTGCCCGTCGACTTCTCCGGCGACCGCCTCGAGGACGCGCTCGGCTCCGGCCGGTCATCACCGTGCCGTACCGACGACATGGGTCTGGGAGGGCGTCGTGCCGTACCTGACACGGGCCCAGGTCGCCGCCACGGTGGCGGCCGTCGACCGCTGCTCCGCTCCCGGCAGTCGCCTGATCATCAACTACCAGTCACCCTCCCTGCCAGCGGCCGTCGGCCGTATGGCCGCCCGCGCCATGACCACGCTCGTGCGCCAGCCGAACGTGTGGGCGGCCGAGCCACGCCGCTCATCCTGGACAGCCGCAGCCATGCGCACACTGCTCACCAACCACCGTTTCCCGGTCGCCGACGACAGCGACCTGCTCACCGTCGCTGCCCGACTGTCCATCCCGGTGAAGCAGCGCCGATCGCTGCAAAGCGGGCGAGTCACCGTCGCCGACCGCCCGCATTGACGCTGCGTGAATGCCACCGCGAACCACACTGCGGATCAAGGTGGGTCTCGTCAGCAGCCCGTGTTACGGCTGTCGGAAGGTCCACCTACGATCGACGGTATGTCGCCGGTGTCGCGTGGACGTAAGACCAAGAAGGGTAAGAAGCCTCCCTCCGCTCGTCCGATCGGTGTGTCGTCGCGCGCTGGCAGCCGGCAGCCAGAGCAGCAGAACGCGCCGGCCACGGTGTCACAGCTGTTGGCGGGGCGTCGGCAGCAGCCCGACTGGTTCGGTCCGTCGACCGGGGCGGTCGTCGACGGGGCCGATATGGTCATGGCGGCCGACGGGCCTCGCCGTCTGGAGGAGGTAGCTGCGCAGCTGCTGGGCGGGCAGCTGCGCCGTGTCCTGCGCGAGGAACGCGCCGGGCTGTGGTTCGACTGGTGGTTCGCCCAGCTCACCGAGGCGCTGGCTGCCCGTGTCCGCGACGAGCTGGACCGGGGCAGCGGCGTATGGGAGGCGCCTTGGCGGCTGTTGCACGGCCTTGCCTCGATCGGGTCACCTGCGCTCGCCTCGGGCGCCCAGGCCGCGTTACGGAGCCTGGCGGCGGACGTCGCGAAGGCGTCACGGGCTGACGCGGCCGTGCGGAGCCAGCCGCAGTGGCTGGAAACGCTGCCGCGTATCGCCGCCACTGGCGAGGTATGGCAGATGCGCGACGCCTACGGCACCCGGCTGGCGGTGATCGCCGGCTGTGAGTATCCGGGTGGTGCGGACCCGTCGGTCTTCCTGTTCGACATCGACGCCTGCGGGTTCGTGGAGCTGGTCAACGCAGGCGTCTTCGGCGACGTGCCGCAGGCGGCCGCAGCGTGGCGGAGCATGGTCGGTGAGACGGCTGACGACGCCCAGCCGGTACCGGCCGAGACCGCGGAAGCCCTACAGCGCCTCCTCTACTGCGACATCGGGGAAGAGACGCTACACGGAACCGAGTCCGACGCCGCACTGGACAACTGGTTCCGCGCCCGGCGCCGTATCCATGATCTTGCGGACGCGTTGGGCAGGCGTGGGATGCCGCTGCCCGAGACACGGTCGCTGTACCGCGACATCGACGAGACGCCGACGGCGCAGGCGTTCACTACCTGGTATGTCACACGCCACGGCGTACAGCCGGATTCCGAGGCAGTTGCCGCGCTGGCGTACGAGTGGATCGAGGGCATCCTGCCGGAAACCCGGCATACGGTGTCCCCGCACCGCGTCCGGTTCCACCGGGCCCTGATGAACGACTGGATCGACGATCCGGTCACGGCGGCGGCGAAGACGCTGCTGCCCGACTGGGTACGTTGGTACGGCGAACAGGCCGGACTCCCCGAACACCTCGTCGGCCGAGCCGTCGCCGCCGCCACCGGCAGTCCTGGAACGCCGGCGGACTGCGGGGCGGCATTGCTGTGATCCCGGTCGCTCGGCTGATCGGATCCCGATCGTCCGACCGATCGCGATCCACGACCCCAGCACCACCCGCCCCGTTACCGGCGTCGTCCCGGCCTCGAATTCCGGTCGGGAATGCGGTGTTGCCGTCAACCCCCTGCCGAGCCGATGCCCGCGGTCACCGGAGGGTGATGAAGTCGGCGACTCACAGCCCTGCATCGCGGATGACCCGACGAAGTGTCCCCGGCGGAATATCTCCGCCCGGATGGACGGGAACGACGGTGAAGCGACCTTCATGCAGCCAGCCGTGGACGGAGACCTGTCCCGGAAGACGCACCACGCTGTCTCGGTGGGTTACGCGACGACCCGGCCGAAGAGATCAACGTGCAGCCGTTTGGCCGGCGTCAGCCGCGAGGATCCGGCGGCGACGGTAGAGAATGCCATGGCCGGTGTACCAGGCCGGCGGTCGCGTGTTCTGATCCGGAAGAAAGCTGGGGACGGTATGACAGCTATGGAGGATGCCGCCGAGCTGTGTCGCGCGGACAACGGTCTCGCCGTGATATCTACGCTTCGCGCGAATGGAGGCATCCAGGCGTCGGTCGTGAACGCCGCCTTCACGCGG
>NZ_CAAAFO010000008.1:167967-170200 GCF_900634715.1 Candidatus Protofrankia californiensis
CCGCGTGATGGCGGAGCAACGACGCACGGCCGTCTTCATCGAACCATCCCGGATCTACAGCAACTGACGCCACGACACGGTCGAGCCGGAGGATCAGAGAGCGGCGGCAAACTCTGTGATCGACAGTCCCGCGTCACGAATGATCCGACGCAGTGTTCCGACCGGGATGTCACGACCCGGATGAACAGGCACGACCGTGAAGCGACCCTCAGAGCTCCTCATCATGTGATGACTTCCCTTGACACGGACCACCTCGAAGCCGAGCTTCTCGAGGACTTTGACTACCTCCCCGCCAGGCAGCACGGGAAGAGGTGGCATCAGGCGACGTCCCGCACAATCGTCAGGACCGGAGGAACGCCGAGCTCCTCGATGACCAGGCTGACGGCCTCGTAGAGATCGGTGACGGCATCCTCGGGACTGTTGCCGAGCCCGTGCGCGCCACCACTGGGGAACGACGCATGGGCCGCCCAGGTGCCGTCCTCCTCCTGCTCCAGCTCATAGGGGATCTGGACCATCCGCTTCATGGCGCTGACTGTACGCCGTCAGCCGCAAGGCTCGCAGTAGCTCCGATCACGGCACATGGACGCCGCCCGTCTGGACTGTCGAAGGCTGGTGAGTGGCCGCCCGCCACCGGGCCGCGCGGCAATCTCATCGGCCTGGACCTACTGCCTCCACCACTCGAACCAGAGCCGCAGCCCAACGCCGAGCAGACAGCCGCCCGGCGAGGGCAGGATCGCCGCCGGAGGTGGCGATCAATTCCAGCGTCTCGCCGCGCTGCCGGCCGGACAGGCGCTCGGCATGTCCTGCCTTCCGGAACGGAATAGCCCCGATCGATGACAGGACGCCGGACAGTGCGGATATGGAGCCGCCGTTCGTCAGTGCTGGCCGAGCCAGAGGGTGGCGCCGGTGGTCGCGAGGCGGTTCTTGCGTGTCTCGTAGTCGGGCAGGGCCCGTTCGACCGCCTTCCAGAACGCGACGGTCTTGAACACCTGGATGCTCCTCGACCAACCCGCGCAGGTCCGCCTTGGCCAGGCCGGAGGCGAAGTCCAGGTAGTCGACGTCCCGGTCGACGAACAGCGCGTCCGGGCTGAACCCGTGCGCGGCGAACAGAATCGCCTTCGCCGTGCCCTCGGCCCGCGGCACCCAGCCGTGCAGGTGGGCGCGAACGTCCTGCGGCTCCGGTGGCGGCGCGTTGTCGGCGTAGCGGCGGATGCTCAGGTTGTCGCCCTGCTCACGCAGCTCGGCTCGGCTCACCACGGTCGCGTAGCCGGGGATGTCGGCGAACTCCCGGTACGCCGAGACGATCTTCTCGGGGTGTTCGGGGAGAAGGTAGTTCTGCGCCCGGCCGGCGTGGAACTCGGCGTCCGTGTTGACGAACAGCACCTTCCCGGCGCGCTCGGCCGGTTTCGATCCGGGTGCCCGCAGCACCGCCACCATGTGCTGCACGAACATCAGAACTGTCGAAGAACGCCTGGACGTCGAGGTCAACGACCCAGTCGTACTTCCAGCAGCCTAGGTCGGCACATCGTGACCGCGTCCAGCGCCGACTGTGCCGGCCCGAGCGGCGGAGTGTCCGCCGCTAGAACGGACGATCGTGCGAGTCGACGGCCACCATCGTCGCAGGTCACGGAGGGTTTGTCCGGTTCGTGGCGGGGGCTACGCCGACAGCTGTTGCTACATCTGTAGCAACGTCGGCAGACTTTTGGGCACCGATTTCCTAGATCAAAATCACAAAAGCCCAGGTGAGCGGTGGTGGGCAGGGGCGGGGTCGAACCGCCGACCTTCCGCTTTTCAGGCCGGTCCATACCGTCCAGGAGCGTCCGCACACGTACCCTGACGTCCATTTCCGGCCTGGAGTACCCCTTTGGCGGCCCGCGTTGCCACACGCACTGCCACCACATCCCCCGCTCCTCAGAGGGCCGGAGGCGCCGCTACCGAGCCCCGTCCGCACCCCCGTGTAGCAGCCCGCCGGTCGAAGCAGACAGCGCCGCCCGAGAGGCCCGCCGGCGCCTGGCAGCCGACCACGGCCGTGCAGGATCTCCGATGAGCGCCGAAGCGGCAGCAGCCGCATCGGCACCGGTTTCACCCCGGCGTGCAGGATTCGCCACTCCCGCGAAGATCGTCACTTGGTTCAGGGACCTGGAATCACGATCCGCCCGGTCTCCACGCGGCACCTGACGAGGGGCGATGCCCGGTGACTGCCCGGCCGGCAGCGTCAGCTACGAACACGCGG
>NZ_CAAAFO010000008.1:170529-171635 GCF_900634715.1 Candidatus Protofrankia californiensis
TCGGGTAGCCCCGGCGCCTTGCGACGCCGGGGCCCCCTTGGAACCGGGCGTGCAGCGTTAACCGCACCCGGCTCGGACGGGCTCCAAGGGCTGTGGGGCTTCCAGGTTTGCCGGTTCCTTCCTGCTCCTACCGATGTGCTGGCGGTGGCAGGCCGCATGGATGAGGTGGTAGGCGGTGCGGTCGTCAGGCGTGCCCGTCTCTCGATCGGCGGCCGAGTAGGTCGCCGTCCGGGTTGTCCGGAGCCACTGTTCCCATTCCTGGGGGCTTTGTGGCTGCCGGTCGGCGTCGAGGAGGGAGTCCCCGCAGTGCGGGCACGTCCCGTGTTGCTGGTGGAGCAGGCGCAGCCAGGTTGTGCTCAGCGGGGGCGGGTTCCGACGGAGCCTGAGGGCCCAGTAGCCGGCGAGTGCCGGGTCGTCCGGGGACGCGTCCTGGGGGACCAACTGGTGCCTGACGATCTTTGTCCAGGCGAACTTGGTGAGATAGCGGCCGGTGTCGGGGTCGCCGAACACCCACCGGTCCTGCCGGGACGGGTTGAAACGGCCGAAGTACCGGGAGACTACCCAGCGCCTCGGCTTTGTGGGGTGTGTGTGCTTGGCCCATTTGAAGGTCAGCCGCCACATGTGGTGGTCCAGCGCCTTGAAGATCTCGCTGGAGACCACACCCCGGTAGTACGCGGCCCAGCCCCGGATGATCGGGTTGAGCCTGGCGACGACCACCGCCGCGTTGCTGCCCCGCAGGGACCGCATCTCAGCGGACAGCCGTGCCTTGATCTGCGCCACCGCCGCCTTGCTTGGCTTGATCAATAGCTTGCCGTGGTATCGGCGGATGGTGAACCCGAGGAAGTCAAAGCCCTCGTCGAGGTGGGTGATGCGTGTCTTGTCCTCGTTGAAGGCCAGCCCCCTGGGTGCCAGCCACTCGGCGAGCCGGGCCTTGACCTGCTGCGCCTGCTCCTTGCTGTCGCAGAGCGCGGCGAGGTCGTCGGCGTACCTGACAAGCGTCGGTGAGCCCGCGACCAGAGTTCCGGCCTTGGTTCCGGCCGTGAGGTAGCGGACTCCGGCGGCTTCCTCCATTCCATGCAGGGCCACGTTCAACAGTACGGGGGAAA
>NZ_CAAAFO010000009.1:0-1430 GCF_900634715.1 Candidatus Protofrankia californiensis
GATCCCGCCCTGCGGGACCCCTTCCCGGGTCGGAGCGAAACGACCGTGCTCGACCACACCCGCTTTCAGCCACTGCTCGACCAGTCCCCTTCCGGGGAACAGCCCGATCGACTGGAGGACGTGGTCATGGTCGATGCGGTCGAACGCCGCCGCCAGATCAGCGTCGAGGACCCATTGCCGCTTCGCGTTCTTCTGATTGGCGGTCACATAGAGTATCCCGATCGCGTCGTGGCAGCCACGTCCCGGCCGGAAGCCGTAGGACCTCGGCTCGAACCGCGCCTCCCACTCGGCCTCCAACGCGCTCACGGTCACGGCTTGCAGACACCGGTCCATGATCGCGGGAATACCGAGGCCGCGCCGCTTTCCGTTGGCCTTGGGGATGAACACCCGCCTGACCGGCAGCGGTCTCCAGGTCGCAGCCCCGTGCTGCACCCAGTCGGCCAGTTCGGCCTTCTCCCGGTCCAGCAGGACGACCTTCCCGTCGATCCCCGCGGTATGGCGCCCAGCGTTGACCTCCGCCACCCGGCGCACGCTCACCAACGCGTTCGACCGGGACCGGAGCATCATTTTCTGGAGGTTCCTGACCTTCTTCAGGTCTCCTGCCCTCGCAGCCGTGAAGATCCGCTGACGCAGCCGCCGTACGTCCTTCTCCGCCTTCCGCCAGTCGATCGACCGCCAGTCGGTGGGGCCGCCCTCCGGTCCGTTCACCACGCCCCGGCCGGCCAGAGCGGTATCCGCCCCTGCTGGCCGGTCTGGCGCGGCGTCCAACTTGCCCTTCGGTTCCGGCGTCCTTGTCATCTTCTCTCCACAAGCCCGCCTGACCCACGTCAGCCCCTTTTCAGGTCGGGCAGCCGCCCGTATCCGGCCGGTTATCCGAGGCGGCCGGCGGAGGCGCCGACCTTCTGCCCCGGTTTCCCGCCGCCTTTCGGCGCACCGGCGTTCGCTTCTTGGGTCATCCTGTTCCCGCCGGGGAGTTGGGCCTCCCTCACGGTCGGCTTACCGGCCCTGGTGGACCGGACCCCGACGGGGTTTCCACGTTCCACACGAATGAGACACGACCGGGGTGGGTGCCCCCTCAACTCCGGGACGGCGGTGCTCTCCCGGCTGACACGGAATCTCCAGCCGGCGCCTGCCGCTTCCCAACGGCCAGTCCTGCACCCCGCTGCCGCTACCCGCCTGCAGGGCTCAGATTCACGGAGCATCGTCAAGGGTTCACTTGCGTTCACCCGTCCGGTCTTCCCCTTGCCTGTAACCCCCCGACGGAACGGGGGTCCTTGGGCTTCTTCCTCCGAGCTTCGCACCCCGCCGTTACCAGCGACGCACTTCGGAGTGGGGACGGGCCCTAAGCACTGGCCCGGAACTATCCTCTCGGTATTATCCGACCCTCCTTCATGGATAGCTCACTCATCTCGTGCGACTTCGTGTCGCAC
>NZ_CAAAFO010000009.1:1780-4139 GCF_900634715.1 Candidatus Protofrankia californiensis
AGATCGTCGAGGGACCGGATGGGCTGTGTACCTCTCGCGGCCAGGAGCTCCTCGACGGTGACCGCAGGGCGCAGCGGCGGGTACAGCGGATGGCCGATCTCTGGAGTGCTCATGGACGAGGGCCTCCTCACTGGTGTCTCCGGCTGGCTACGAACTAGAACTAGCATACGGCGGTGAGCAGGTCGCGACCCGTGACCGGCTGTAGTCCGAAGAAACCGTCGCCTTGTCGCACACCGGCAGACACCGGGCCTCCGGCATCTTCGGGGCGTTCAGTCCGCGTCGCCGCACGACTGTCAGATCAGACCTCGGCAAGTGAGTAGGCCTTCAGGACCGCCTCGACGTCACCGGCGAGCTGGGCGCGTTTGCTGAGCACGCCGAGTGGCTCGCGGCCAGGCTGGATCGCCGTTCGACAGTGGGGCTCACGACAGGACCACGCCAAGACGTACATGTCCCTTTCGGGTGGGGGAACCACCACGCCGACGGCCCGCGATCGCGAAGAGTGGCCGTCGTCGACACCGAGGAGGGACCTTCGGCCGTCGCCTGTGCCTGCCACCGCATTCGGTGCGGCGACCGCGGTGGCGGCGGTGACGATCCTGCCTGGTGTCAGCGGGCACATCCTCCGCCGCAGCCGCAGGACCCGCCTGCCACGGTTCGTGCGGCGACCTTGCGGCGCTGGCGCTATCCCAGGAACACCACCGCGAGGATGGCCAGAGCGATCGCGGCGGCGATCAGTGTCTGGTTGACCGCGGCGGCGGCTCCGGCTGTGAGCAGCCCCGCGCCGACCAACGGCGGCAGCGTGCAGAACGCGGCGCAGGCGAGCATCCCAGCGTCGCCGACACGGCGGCCCGGCGCGGTGTCCGGGACCGGTCTGAGACGAAACTGGAGGTGACCGGGCCGATCGTCCAGGAGCTGCTGCTGCGCCACGGGGCCCGCACAATGATCGTGGTGTGCCCGCCGAGCCTGGCGTGGAAGTGGCCGACGAGATGCGCGACAAGTTCGGCCCGGAACTCAGGGTCATCAACGGTGAGCGGCTGCGGGAGGTCCGCCGGGCCTACAGGCTGCACGCGAACCCATTCCTGTTGTTCCCGCGAGTGGTCGTGAGCCTGGCGTGGCTGCCGGGGGTGCGGGCGCAGCCCGCCCCGGTCCGCCAGCGCGTCGGTAGCCGGGATCCAGGTGCCGCGCATCGGACTGTCGGACCGCTCCAGTAGCGTTGGTCGGCTGTCTATCAGGAGGTCAGTCGTGCTGCTGGAGGAACTCAGGCCAGGGCTGCGCGTCGACGGGCTTATCCCCGCCGAGGTCATCACGGTCATTGCCGCGCAATGGCACGGTTCCGACGCGCTCGAACTGACCTACAAGACCATCGCCGGCGGCCTCGGCCAGCAGGTCGTGTTCCGCAAGGACCAGGACAAGCTCAGCGTCGCCCAGGCCGGCAGCCGCGCCTTCGACGCCAACGCCAGCGACTTCAAGCTCGTGGCCGAGGCGCAGCGCATCTCGCTGGCCGGGCTGTTCGACCCGATGCTCGCCGTCGCCACCAGCGACGTGCAGCCCCTCCCGCACCAGATCCGCGCGGTGTACGGCGAACTGCTCCCGCGTACCCCGCTGCGCTTTCTGCTCGCCGACGACCCCGGCGCCGGCAAGACAATCATGGCCGGCCTCTACATCAAGGAGCTGCTGCTGCGCGATGACGTGAAGCAGTGCCTCATCGTCGCGCCCGGCGGGCTCGTGGAGCAGTGGCAGGACGAGCTCTTCTTCAAGTTCGGCCTGCGCTTCGATCTGCTGACCAATCAGCTCATCGACTCCCAGGTCAATCTCAACGTCTTCGAGACCAACCCGCTCCTCATCGCACGGATGGATCAGCTCTCCCGCAACGAGCAGCTCCAGGCCCAGCTCAAGGAGACCGACTGGGATTTGATCGTCGTCGACGAGGCGCACCGCATGGGCGCCCACTACTTCGGCGGCAAGCTGCAGAAGACCAAGCGCTTCCAGCTCGGGGAACTCCTCGGCGAGATCACTCGCCATCTGCTGCTGATGACCGCGACCCCGCACTCGGGCAAGGAGGAGGATTTCCAGCTCTTCCTCACCCTGCTGGACCGTGACCGGTTCGAGGGCAGGCAGAAGAAGACCACGGACACCAGCGGGATCATGCGCCGTATGGTCAAGGAGGACCTGCTCACTTTCGAGGGTAAGAAGCTCTTCCCCGAACGCATCGCCGAGACCGTTCCCTACGAGCTGACCTCGTTGGAGTATGCCCTCTACGAGGACGTCACCCACTACGTCCGCGAGGGGATGAATCGGGCCGATCGACTCGGTGGCAAGCGCAAGAACACCGTCGGTTTCGCCCTCACCGTTCTCCAGCGGC
>NZ_CAAAFO010000009.1:4473-12798 GCF_900634715.1 Candidatus Protofrankia californiensis
GGACGCGGCTGTCGAGTGGAGCGCGATCGACACCGACGAGTTCAACGCCGGAGAGATCGAGGAGCTGGAGGAGGAACTGCTCGACGCCGCCACCGCGGCGCAGACGGTGGAGGAACTCAACGCCGAGCTGATCGAGCTGGCCGAGCTGGTGAGGACCGCCAAGGTCGTCCGCGACGCCGGCACCGACCGCAAGTGGACCGAGCTGTCGAACATCCTCCAGGACAACGCGCTGACCACCGACGCGAACGGCTGGCCGCGGAAGTTCATCATCTTTACCGAGCACCGCGACACCCTCGACTACCTCCGGGTCAAGATCGGATCGCTGCTCGGCAAGCCTGACACCGTCAAGGCCATTCACGGCGGCGTACGCCGCGGCGAGCGTCGCCAGATCACCGAGGAGTTCACCAAGAACCGCGACGTCCAGATCCTGGTAGCGACCGACGCGGCCGGGGAGGGCCTCAACCTCCAGGCTGCCCACCTGATGGTCAACTACGACCTGCCGTGGAACCCCAACCGCATCGAGCAGCGCTTCGGCCGCGTCCACCGCATCGGCCAGGAGGAGGTCTGCCGACTGTGGAACCTCGTGGCCTCCAACACACGTGAGGGTGAGGTCTTCACCCGCCTGCTGGCGAAACTCGACCAGATGCGCCAGGACTACGGCGGCAAGGTCTTCGACGTCCTCGGCGAGGCCTTCACCGAGACCCCACTGCGCACGCTCCTGCTCGACGCCATCCAGTACGGCGAGCGTCCCGAGGTGAAGGCGACGATGCATGAGGTCATCGACTCCAGCGTCGGCGAGGGCCTCAGGGATCTACTCGATGAGCGGGCGCTCGCCTCCGAGCATCTCGCCGAGGCCGACCTTCAGCGGCTCCGCGCGGCGATGGACGAGGCTCGCGCCCGGCGGCTCCAGCCGCACTACATAGAGCTGGCGTTCAAGGCGGCCTTCACCCGTCTCGGTGGCCGGATCGCCAGGCGTGAGCAGGGGCGCTACGAGATTCCAAACGTGCCCCAGCACCTCCGCTCGGCCGGCAGGGGCCCGATCGCGACGAGGTACGACCGTGTCACCTTCGACCTTGCCCACGTCCAGCCCGACGGGCTCGCTCGGGCAGACCTGCTCGCGCCCGGCCACCCGATTCATGACGCGGTCATGGACGAGACAGTCCGGCAGTTCGGCGGCGCGCTGAACCACGGCACCGCGCTCGTGTCCTCGACCCTCGAAGAGCCACACCTGCTCGTCGGCGTCGTCGAGGAGGTCGCCGACGCCACCGGCGCGTCCGTCGCGCGCCGTTTCGGCTACGCCTACGTCGACAGCTCCGGCACGGTCAGCCCCGCTGGTCCCGCGCCGTATCTCGACTGCGTCGCCGCTCCCGCCAGCCCGGCGACCGACGCCGCACGCGCCCTTCGGTGGCTCGCCGACGCCGAGGACAAGGCCACGAGTTGGATCATCGCCAACCGGCTCCCCGAGTATCTCGCCGAAGTCCAGCCCCGCCGGCTGGCAGAGCTGACGAAAGCCCGTGACCTGGTCGCGAAGCGGCTCACCTCGGAGAGCGAGCGCTTGCTGTTCGAAGCCGCGATCGCCTCGGAGAACGAGCAGAGGGGCGAGAAGGCCAGGGAGTCGCCCGAGAGCCTCAACCGGAAGGCGGTCGAGCTCGACCTCCGGCTCCGCAAGCGTCTGGAGCTGCTCGACCAGCAGCAGCTCATGTCCACCAAGCCGCCCCGCCTCGTCACCGCGGCCCTCGTGCTACCCGTCAGCCTGTTCGAGGACGAACTACCGCCGTCCGCACCGATGCACGCCAAGGAGACCAAGGAGGTCGAACGCCGTGGCGTCGAGCTCGTCATGGCGCGCGAGCGGGAACTCGGCCGCCAGCCCGTCGAGCAGGCGTTCAACAACCCCGGCTTCGACATCCTGTCGACCGACGCCAACGGCGACACCTACCGCATCGAGGTCAAGGCCCGCCTCGACGGCGCCACCGACTTCTTCGTCACCCATAACGAGGTGATGACCGGCAAGAACGCCGCCCCGCGCTACCGGCTCGCGCTCGTCAAGGTCGACCCGCGCGGGGCGGAGTACGACGAGGTCCGCTACCTCGACGTCCCCTTCGCCACCACCAACCTCGGCGACTTCGACGCCACCGGGGTCCGCGGCAACTGGATGAGGACGTGGGCCAAGGGGAGCACTCCGTTCTGACATAGATGCACCCGTTCACGCCGAACAGGTGGGGACCGCCCATTATGTTCATCTACGACGCTGGGTGGTCGCTCGGGTCGGGGGCGTAGGGGGGCGGGTCGTGGTGCAGGCGCGGAAGCTGATCGAGGTGGCGCTTCCGTTGGAGGCGATCAACCGGGAGTCGGCCCGCGAGAAGTCTATCCGGCACGGACACCCCTCCACGCTGCACCTGTGGTGGGCGCGGCGCCCGCTCGCGGCGGCCCGAGCGGTCCTCTTCGCCCAGCTCGTCGACGACCCGAGTGCCCGGCCGGAGGAGTTCCCCACCGAGGAGCTGCAGCGGAAGGAGCGGGATCGCCTGCACCACCTCATCGAGCGGCTCGTGCTCTGGGAGAACGTCCGTGACACCCAGCTGTTCGAGGAGGCCCACCAGGAAATCCTGAAGTCCACGAATGGCAACCCGCCACCGATCCTGGACCCCTTCGCCGGCGGCGGCACCATCCCCCTGGAGGCCCAGCGGCTCGGATTGGAGGCCCACGCCTCCGACCTCAACCCCGTCGCCGTCCTCATCAACAAGGCGCTCATCGAGCTCCCACCCAAGTTCCGCGACCAGCCGCCGGTCTTCCCCGGCCTGGCAGACTCCGAGATTCGCGTCTGGAAGAACACGGAGGGCCTGGCCGCCGACGTGCGCGCCTACGGCACCTGGATGCGCGACGAAGCCGAGAAGCGCATCGGCCACCTCTATCCCAAGGCCACCCTCCCCGACGGCACCAAGGCCACAGCCATCGCCTGGATCTGGGCCCGTACCGTCACCTGCCCCAACCCCGCCTGCGGCATCGAGATGCCCCTGGTCCGCTCCTGGTGGCTGGGCAAGAAGAAGGGCAAGGAGGCGTACATCCTCCCCCAGGTCGTCCCCGACCCCACCCACCCCTCGGGGCAGCGGGTAGCGTTTATCGTCAAGCGCGACAAGGCCGGCGCGCCGACCAAAGACAATGACGGGACCGTCACAAGTCGTATCGGTGCCGTCTGCGTTGCATGTGACAGTGCAGCAAGCAAGGACTACATCAAGGCTGAGGGTCATGCTGGTCGGATGGGTGCCCGGCTGATGGCGATCACGACAGCAGGCCACAGGCAGCGAGTTTATGTCGCTCCGACAGCCGATCATGAGGCTGCGGCTGCTGATGTCGCGTGGCCTGACGATGTGCCAAACGGGGTGCTTTCAACCAACTCGCAGTACATGGGTGCGCCCCTTTACGGGATGACCACCACGGCCAGTCTGTTCACCAACCGTCAGCTCACCGCACTGACCACCTTCAGCGACCTAGTCTCCAACGCCCGCGAACGGATCCTCACCGACGGCGGCACCGAGGCGTACGCCGACGCAGTCGCTACCTACCTCGGCTTCTCCGTGGGCAAAGCGCTCGCACGAAACAACACCATGTGCGGTTGGGAATCTGGGATGGACCGACTTCGCGGCTCGTTCCAGCGTCAGGCCATTCCCATGACCTGGGATTTCGCGGAGGCAAACCCGCTTACGGGTGCTGGCGGCGGGCTGACCGCCGTTGTGCAGTCCGAGGTCGAGGTACTTGAGCACCTCGTCGGGGCAGAGCAAGGAGCCGTGACTCAAGCGGATGCTGCGTCGCGGTCGTACAAGCACGTGATCAGCACCGACCCGCCGTATTACGACAACGTTCCCTACGCCGACCTGTCGGACTTCTTCTACGTTTGGCTTCGCCGAACCCTTCGAGAGATCTATCCGGGGCTGTTCGGAACCATGCTGGTTCCCAAGACCGAGGAACTCGTCGCAAACCATCAACGCCAGAACGGCAAGAAAGAAGCTCAACAGTTTTTCGAAGACGGGTTCAGATCGGTATTCGCGCGGGCGCGGGAGACGGCGTACGACGAATACCCAATCACCGTCTTTTACGCGTTCAAACAATCTGACAGCGACGAGAGCGGAGACGCGTCGACTGGCTGGGAGACCCTGCTTGAAGGGATGATCCGCAGCGGTTGGGTGATCACCGCGACCTGGCCGAATCGGAGCGAGCTGAGCAACCGGATGCGCGGCCAAGGTTCGAACGCGCTGGCTTCTTCGATCGTACTGTCGCTGCGTCCCCGTCCCGAGGGAGCGCCAACGACGGACCGGCGCGGGTTCATCGCGGCGCTGGAGGCCGAGTTGCCCGACGCGTTGCGGAAGTTGCAGCAGGGGCAGATCGCGCCGGTAGACCTGCCGCAGGCGGCGATCGGGCCGGGGATGGCGGTGTTCAGCCGGTACAGCGGGGTCCTTGAGCCCGACGGGAAGAAGATGACCGTGCGCTCAGCTCTGGCGCGGATCAACGAGATCCTCGACACGGTACTGGCCGAGCAGGAGGGCGATTTCGACGCAACCTCCCGCTTCGCGATCGCGTGGTATCGACAGCACGGCTACGGCGTCGGCAAGTTCGGCGACGCCGACAACCTCGCTCGGGCCCGCAACACCAGCGTCGACGTGATGGACCGGGAGCAGATCCTGACGAGCCGGGCCGGCAACGTGCAGCTCATCAAGCCCGCCGATCTGTCGTGGGATTATAACGTCCTGAAGGACAGCCACCCCAGTAACTGGGAGGCCCTCCACCATCTGATCAGGGTGTTGGAGAGCGCTGGCATCGCCCCGGCAGGCGACTTCCTCGGGGCAGCGTTGAGCCGCCCTGATGGCGCTGTCGAGGCCGACCTCATCAAGGAGCTCGCGCACCTGCTCTTCCGCATCGCGGAGGGCAATGGTTGGACGAAGGACGCGCTGAGCTTCAACAGCCTCGTGACGAGCTGGCCGGAGATTCTGGAGGTCGCTCGCACCCGGAAGAAGCCCACCGAGACGCAGTCCGCGATCGACTTCGACGAGGACGAGTGACATGGCGCTGAGCAACCGCGACCGCATCGACCGGATGTTCCAGATCCTCGCCCCTGCGCTGGACGACTTCATTTCTTCGGTGATCGTCCAGGCCGACCCGGCGCTGGGAGCTGAGTGGACGAAGCTCGTCCAGGCAAAAGACCTCAAGAACGGCGCCCCCGCCGGCAAGAACTACGACCCGCTCGACCCGCAGCTCCAGTTCCGCCTGCTCACCGAAGGCAATATCACCGGCGGCTACAAGCACGGCTGGCACCCGTTCAATCAGACCGTCGGGCGTGCCGGTGAGACGTTCGCCAGCGAGCTCCGCGAGGTGCGCAACACGTGGGCGCACAACGGCACGTTCACCGACGACAACGCCTACCGCGCCCTCGACACGGGCGAACGCCTGCTCAAGCTCATCGGCGCCGTTACCGAGGCTGACGAGGTCCGCGGCACCCGGCTCAACCTACGTCGGATGACCGCCGACAAGGATGACAAGAAGGTCCTCAAGGCCGCGGTCGATAACCCCGAGGCCATTGGGCTCAAGCCATGGCGCGAAGTGCTCCAGCCCCACGACGATGTCGCCACCGGCAACTTCCACGCCTCCGAGTTCGCGGCCGACCTCTACAAGGTCGCCACCGGCGGCGAGGTCGACTCCGACTACGCCAACCCGGTCGAGTTCTTCCAGCGTACCTACCTCACCGAGGGTCTCCGCGACCTGATCGGCCGCGCTGTACGGCGTCTCTCGGGTGACGACAACACCTCGCCGGTGATCAATCTTCAGACCAACTTCGGTGGCGGCAAAACTCACTCGATGCTGTCGCTGTGGCACGTGGCCGCCGGGCTTCCCGTGGGCGAGTTCCCGCAGGAAACCCAGGAACTTCTCACCGCCAACGGCTACACCGGCACCGCGGTGAATCGGGTCGCGATCGTGGGCAACCACCTCAGCCCGTCCGGTGTCACCAAGGATGACGGCACTTACGTCAACACGATCTGGGGTGACCTGGCCTGGCAGCTCGGCGGGGCCGAGGGGTACGCCATCGTCGCCACCGCGGACAGCAACCGCACCCACCCCGGCGACGCGCTCCACAAGCTGCTGGCGAAGTACGCGCCCGCCGTCATCTTGATCGACGAGTGGGTCGCCTACGCCCGCTCACTTGTCGGCCGCGACGACCTCGCGGGCGGTACGTTCGACGACCAGTTCACCTTCGCGCAGTCGCTGACCGAGGCCGTCAAGGGCACTACAGGCGTCCTGCTCGCGGTCTCGATCCCCGCCTCCGAGACAGGGGACGACTCCGAGATCGTGGCCGGGAACGCCGAGGAGGTCGGCGGCGCCAACGGTCTCGAAGCGTTGAAGCGGCTCCAGAACGTCGTGCGTCGGGTGGCTGACCAGTGGCGCACGGCGTCGCCGGACGAGGCCTACCACATCGTCAAGCAACGGCTGTTCAAGCAGCCTGACGCCGCGGCACTCGCCTCGATCGGAGCGACCGCCAAGGCGTACATGGAGATGTACCGCAAGTACACCGACGACTTCCCGCGTGAGGCGCGCGACACGGCGTACGAGTACCGCATCAAGCGGACCTACCCGATCCACCCCGAGCTGTTCGACACCCTTTACGAGGAATGGTCCTCGCTGGAGCGCTTTCAGCGCACCCGCGGTGTGCTGCGACTGATGAGCACGGTGATCCACGCGCTCTGGGCGGGCGAGGACGCATCACCGTTGATCATGTCGGGGTCGATCCCGCTCGCCACCGCGAACGTGAACGCAGAGCTGACGCAGTACCTCCAGGACTCCTGGAAAGCGATCATCGATGCCGATGTCGACGGCCCGAACTCCGAACCGGCACGCATCGACACGGGCAAGCCGCTGTTCGGCCAGCGAGCACTGACCAAGCGGCTCGCCCGCACGGTGTTCTTCGGCGCCGCCCCGACCATCGCACCCGGTTCGGTGCACAAGGGCATCGGTACCCAGCGGGTCTTCCTCGGCACCGCGGTCCCCGGCGACGTCCCGGGCAATTTCCACGCCGCGCTGACCCAGCTCGGTGACCGGGCGACGTACTTCTACTCCGGGTCTGGCAAGCACTGGTACGACCTCCAGCCCAACATCACCCGCACGGCCAGGGATCAGGCCGAACGCCTCCACAAAGAGGACGTGTGGAAGGAGATCGTCACGCGGCTCCTTGGCCAGGGCCGTCTCAAAGGTGATTTCGCCGGCGTCCACGTCTGCCCGGAGAGCAACGCCGACCTCCCCGACACCAACGAGGCGCGCCTCGTCATTCTCCACCCGAAGGTCGCCCACAAGCGGGGCACCGAGTCGGCCGCCAAGGACTTCGCTCAGAAAGCGACCGAGCAGCGCGGCAGCTCCAACCGGACCCACCGCAACATGCTCGTCTACCTCGCCGCCGACGAGGCCCGGCTGGAGGAGCTCGACAGCGCCACGCGCGACTACCTCGGCTGGAAGCACGTTCTCGAGGACGAGGCCGACCTCGACCTGACCCAGAACCAGAAGAACCAGGCCGCCCAGCGACAGAAACAGGCCGACGAAACCGTCCAGGCCAGGCTTTTGCAGACCTTCACCTGGGCACTCGTCCCGGCTCAGCCGGAACCGAGCGCGCCGTTTCTCATCCGCGAGATCAAGGTCGAAGGACAGTCCACCTCGCTCGCCGAGCGGGTGTCCCGCCGCCTCGGCAACGACGGCGATCTCTCGACGCGGCAGGCCGCGGCGACGATCCGCCTGGCGATCAACAAAGTCCCGCAGATCTGGAAGGACGGCCACGTCTCGCTCGGCACTCTGTGGGGGCTTTACAGCCAGTACCCCTACATGCCTCGCCTGCGCGACAGGACGGTCCTCAACGAGGGCATCGTCGACCTGCCGATGATCTGGCAGACCGATGCCTTCGCACTCGCCACCGACTATGACGACTCGGCCGGCCGCTACATTGGCCTTTGGACGCCCGAGGACAAGGCCGTCGCACCGGCGGCCACCGACTCGCTGCTACTGGTGCGCCCCGACGTTGCCGTCAAACAGCGCGCCGCCGAAGTCCCACCGGAGCCGGACCCGGCGAAGACAACGGACGAGGACGACCCTAAGAAGCACTTCAAGCCGGACCCAAAAAACCCTGGCGTCCATCAGCGCAAGGTCAAGACGCGGTTCTACGGCGTGAAGACCCTGAACTCCGACAAGATCGCCCTTGACTTCAAGACCGTCGCCGACGAGATCATCACCAACCTCCGCCAGGACGGCACCGAGCTCGTCGTGAAGATCGAAATCGAAGCCACGAAGAGCGCTGGCTTC
>NZ_CAAAFO010000009.1:13403-15576 GCF_900634715.1 Candidatus Protofrankia californiensis
GAAGCCTGCGACGCTGGGCTCTCTGCGTGGCTCGTTCGGTGCCTACTCCTCGGGCGGCAAGCCGAGTCGATCGCGATTGAGGACCTTGGACATGCGCCTGAGCTATTCGGGTTGCGCTTGCCCTCAGCTCTTTCGAGATCAGCGGCAGGAGCCAGTAAGCACACCGTGGGTGTTACCCGAACTGTCTTGGCGCTCAACAGGTGAACGGGCAATGCGATGCGCAGCTTTGCGCTGTCCTGTTGAGCCCACCGCTCACTTCAGGCGTTCGGACGATGAATGCGGTGCAACGGGCTGCAGGCCTGCTCGGCTACCAGAATCTCCGTATCGTCAACCTACTCAACGTCCCTACACGTAATTCGGGGCATGTCGTTGAACTGGGCGCAACCGAAGAACCCTGGCTCGAGGCAAGACATCACCTGTCTGTGTCCCTTCTGGCCGCCGCAGACCTGCTGTTCGCTTGGGGCTTGCTACATCATCTTGGCCTGGCGCGTTCAGTAGCCAAGCAGCAGGTGGACTGGCTTCTCGACCTGGCGGTCACCGTTGGCCATCAATCCGCGTGGGCAGTCGGCCATGACGTGCGGCATCCTTCGCGCTGGCACCAGTACACATCCGACCGATACGGAAGGACGGGCGGTGGTAGCGCCGACGAGCGATTGCGCGCCGTCCTACTCTGCCGCCCTTTGTCCAGTTATAGGTCACGTCCGGGGGTGCGGCGTATTGAGAGTGACTCCGCGTGATCCTGATGCAGGCTATGCGGGAAGAAATTCGGATGTCACGCTGATCTCAGGTGTGTCGGCGGTTTTCTGGGTGGGGTTGGTTCTGGCGAGGATTTCCAGGCCGAACGAGCTCGTTCCCCACCTCACCGCCACGACGCGCCACCTCAACACCGTTCTCGTGCCCGATCCCACCACTTTCCACAATCTCCTGCACGCCGCGAGCCGCGCATTGACGTGGTCGGGTCGTCCAGCCGCGGCGCGTGACCTCGCGGCGGACAACGCGACGTGCAGATCAGTGGTCTGTTCGATCAGCCGGATGGCCGATGCGTTTCCAGGTTTCGAGCATGGTGTCCATCTGGCTCTGTACCTGGTCGAGGTCCCAGCCGACGTGCCGGAAGAGCACGGTGGTGGCGTTGGCCGCGGCCATAGGGGCGGGGAACAGACGGACGGCCGCTGCTTGCGGCGTGAGGCCAAGCAAAACCATGTGCCTACTGTCAGGGTCGGTGCGCTCGTCGAGGACATAGCTGGCAAGGCCATTGAGACCGCCGTGAGCGACTGCCGACAGCGTGTTGTAGACGACAGGTCCGGCTTGCGGGCCGAGCGCCACCCCGGCCAACTTTGTACGGCTGGGTGCGCGATCGTCCAGGCAGTAGCCCTCCCACGGCTTCGTGGGGTTCTTGATGATGAAGCCCTTGCGCTCCGCGCTGGTGGTGATCGGTTCGATGGTCGTGGAGTAGTGACGCTCGGCGTTGGCGTTGCCGAGGGTGCGACCGAGGTTGCGGTCCTGAGTGAGCGCGTCGAGGCGGCTGTTCATATGCCGGCGGACGCGTTCTCTGGGGCACGGGTCCTCAAGCAGATAGATGATCTCCCCGGCGACCTCGACGACGGCGCGGGCGACGGCCGCCGAAGGTAGGTAGCTGGTGTCGAGGAGGAGAGCGGTGAGGCCGCGGAGGTGGTCGACGAACACCGTGGAGAGCAGTGTCGCTTGGATGTTGGCGTCTCGGATCGGTGTAGTGCCCCACGCGTCGCCGTAGGTGTCGGCGGAGCCTTCGACCTCGGCTGGGGAGCCGGGGAGGATCTCGCGGTCTGCCGCGTCAGCGGCGCAGTCGAAGGCGTAGCAGAACCGGCTGAGACTGACGGCGAGGTCCGCCCACGAGTCAGCGGACGTCGACACCTTGCTGCTCGGCGCAGCCTGGTCGCGGCGGGTCCGGGATCGTCCGAGGCTGCGCATCAGGTACCAGATGCCCGCGAGAGGACCACGCTCGCGGTCTTTGCCTTCCGCATTCCTCACGGTGCGGACGCTAGCGCACAGGTCAGACACTGCCTACTCGGCCACTATCGGCTGAGGTAGCCCTGTGGGGCCAAGGGCCAACGCGAGTCGGTTCGATCTTGTCCTGATCGGCCTCGGACCCGCCGCACGGCAGTCACTCGACCGTCCGCCGTTGCAGCGGACGGTC
>NZ_CAAAFO010000009.1:15945-18363 GCF_900634715.1 Candidatus Protofrankia californiensis
GACCGTCCGCCGCTTAGCGTTGCTGCACCCGTTGCTACATAGCGATCTACAAACGGCCGAATTGACCTCAACACAGAGACAAAAGGCCAGGTCAGAGGCGGTGGGCAGGGGCGGGGTCGAACCGCCGACCTTCCGCTTTTCAGGCGGACGCTCGTACCGACTGAGCTACCTGCCCCGGTGCGACCATCCTGTCATACGCGGGCCTACCAGGTCGCATCGAAGGACGAGACCAGCGTGACGCCGATGACATCCGATAGATGCGAGCGCGGTCCCGACGGGATTCGAACCCGCGACCTCCGCCTTGACAGGGCGGCGTGAACTCCAGACTTCACCACAGGACCATGCTGTGTGCTGTTCAGTTGTATCACATGCTTGACTGGTTGCCGTCGTGCCCGTTCTCCGACGAGAAGATCCCGCCTGACAGCACCCATCAGGTCCCTTGGGGCGGTGCCCCTGAGGCTCCATCGAGCGCTGCACAGAATCGTACAGCACGGCGGGACCATCCGGAGCCGGAGGTTGGTGCGTGCATGTATGCGTGCACGTGGATCGTCCGTGGCGGGCTCGGACGGGCCAGTGGTATGCCCATCCGAGCCTGTACGGCGCCGTCGGTTACAAGCCGTCAGCGACATAGTATTGATCAGTTACAGGCTGTGTAACTCGGACCGAGCCGGGACCTGGGCTCGCGATCCGTCGGCTCCCGGAGGCCAGGGCTGACGCTGGCGGGTCAAGGCGGTGCGATCATGCTTTTTTCGCGCCCGGGGTTCCTGGCGGAAACCGATCCGGGAGGTCCGGGAGGTCTGAGTCCCTGGGCATGGTGATGTTGCGAGGTTGTCCAGATGCTGACGGCATGGTGCCGACGGAACGCTTGTGGATCAGTCCTGCAGCGTGACGAGGTGCTGGGCTGTCCGGGTGTCACCGTCGACGATCGCGGCCACTACCACGGTGGTTCCGGTCTTGAAATCACCGATGCCGGCGTCGTCGCCGTCGATCCAAAGTTCCGTGTCACCGGTTACGGCGTAGGTGGCTTCGTATCCGTCCTTGCTCTTGACCGTGGCCGAGGTCTGGGACGTCTTGGTCAGTTCGCCGCGCTGGTAGGTGACGATCTGGTAGCCGTCGTCCGTCCTGACCGTCGCGTCGCCGTGCAGGGGACGGGAAGCATCCCAGCCGTCGAAGTCGTCGTCCGCCCACCAGCCCGGACCGCCGTGCCGGTGGTGCCTGTGTCTCGGCCGATCGGAGTCCAGGGTGGTCGTATCCTTGCTCGAACCATCGGTCGGCGACACGCTGGTCGTCGCCCCGGCCGGAGCGATCAGGTTGGTGGCGGCGCCGGGCGAAGCGATTGCTGCCGTGGTGACGCCTGCGACACCCAGAGTGCCAACTGTCGCGATCGCCGCAAACATGGTGCCGAGTCGAGGTCGCATCGTCGTCTACCCCTTTCGACGTACCCCTGTGGTACGTCTGATCCTCTCCTAGAGTGAGCTGATCACCTGAGGTGCAAGTTCAGGAAGTATTCAGAGTTTATGAGAACGCTCCGCTGTCGAGTTATAACGTTCGGCATTAGTTGCCTGTTTGAAAAGATTGTGACGATGAACCCGCCTGCCCCCGAACGATCCCGCCTCCGACCAGGTGGGCGATGAGCCGGATTTACGACGATCATGGATGATCTGGATGCGAGCCCGACCGGTGCACGCAGGCCGAGCTCGCGGAGACTTTCCTGTTCTGGTCGGGAAGTTACGGCTCAGGAAGTCACTGCTTGGTGAGGAAGTCGAGGAACAGCGGGTTGACAACCTCGGGGTGGGTCCAGCCGATATTGTGCGGGCCGCCGTTGACCTCGTGATACTGCAGACCCTTGACGAGGGCCGGCAGCCGGCGGCCGGTGTTGTCGATGGGCAGGATGCGGTCCTCGGTGCCCTGCACGACCAGCAGTGGAACGCTGGACAGCGCGGGCACATCACCGCGGAAATCGGTGCACCATGCGTCGACACACTGCAACGTGCCGAGCGCCGAGGCGCCGACGGCCACGATCCAGCTGTTCTGCCAGGCCTGTTCGCTGATGCGGGAGGTGCTGCCGAAGACGTCCACGTTGTAGAAGTTGTCGATGAAATCCTTCTGGTAGGCGAACCGGTCGTCGCGAATGGCCTGCTTGATGTCCTCGAACACCGTCGCCGGAACGCCTTCGGGGTTGTCGTCGGTCTGTAGAAGGTATGGCGCCAGCGGCGCGAACAGGGCTGCTTTGGCGACCCGGTCGGCGCCGTACGCGCCGAGGTAGCGAGTGACCTCGCCGGTGCCCATCGAGAAGCCGGCCAGGACGATGTCGCGCAGGCCGAGGGTCTCGATCAGGGTCTTCAGGTCATCGGTGAACGTATCGTAGTCATAGCCGCTCACGGGCTGGCTGGA
The DNA here is from genome assembly GCF_900634715.1 of Candidatus Protofrankia californiensis. Taxonomy (GTDB): domain Bacteria; phylum Actinomycetota; class Actinomycetes; order Frankiales; family Frankiaceae; genus Protofrankia; species Protofrankia californiensis. The sequence goes on from NZ_CAAAFO010000009.1 coordinate 18,340, forward strand.
CCTGCCGAACCCCCGCCGGTCGTA
>NZ_CAAAFO010000010.1 GCF_900634715.1 Candidatus Protofrankia californiensis
GGCTGGCCAGGCTGGTGAGGCCGAGGTGTTGCGGTTCAGGCGGCCAGTGCCAGAATGAACGCTAGGACGTGTGAGCACAGTCACGAACGCGTGGCAACGGAGCCGGGCGGGGAGCCCTCGGAGGCGAGGCGAGCTGAATGGACACCAAGGCACCTCCCACGCCGGCCGTGTCCACGAAGTTTCAGGCCCCCACCTACGACGACGATGGGTTGGTCAGCCGTGACCGGCTCATCGACGTGCTCCGCGAAGGCCGGGCCAAGCGGCTGGCTCTGATCCACGCCCCCGCCGGGTTCGGTAAGACCACCCTGGCGGTTCAATGGCAGCGCGTGCTGCGCATCGAAGGCGTGCCGGTCGCCTGGCTCAGCCTCGACCGCGACGACAACGACGTGGTCTGGTTCCTCAGCCACCTCATCGAGGCGGTGCGCCGCGTCGAACCCACTCTCGCTGGCGACCTGGTCGATGTCCTCGAAGAACACTCCGGCGACGCTCAACGGTACGTGCTCACCGAACTGGTCAACCAGGTTGCCGAGCACGGGCGGCCCCTTGCGATCGTTCTCGACGACTGGCATCTCATCGACGCCCCCACGACTGCCGCCGCGCTGGAATTCCTGCTCGACGTGGGCCCGGACAACCTCCGCCTGATCGTCACCAGTCGAACCCGGTCACCGGCTGTCGGGAGGCTCAGGGTGCGTAACCAGGTGACCGAGATCGACGCCACCCAGCTGCGCTTCGACCACAAAGAGTCCGTCGCCTTCCTCCTCGACCTCAACGCGCTCGATCTCGACAGCGAGGACGTCCATCGACTGTGGTCCAGCACCGACGGCTGGGTTGCCGCGCTCCAACTCGCCACCCTGTCGCTGCGCAACAGCGACGACCCGTCGGCCTTGATCCGCGGCTTCTCGGGCCGGCATCACTCCATCGGCGACTATCTCGCCGAGAACGTGCTCAACGCCTTGCCCGCCGACCTGCTTGACTTCCTGCTCGCGACCTCCGTCTGTGATCGCCTCTGCGGCGACCTCGCAGCCGCGGTGAGCGGGCAGCGGCGTGGACAGGCCCTGCTGGAAGAGCTCGAACGGCGAGACATGTTCCTCCGGCCGCTCGACGACAACCGCGAATGGTTCCGCTACCATCACCTCTTCGCGGGCTATCTGCGGCGTCGCCTGGAGCGTGATCACGCCGACCGGATCGTCACCCTGCACCGCACCGCGTCGGCGTGGTTCGCTGATCACGACCTTCTCAGCGAGGCGGTCACCCACGCCTTGGCCGCTGGCAACGACACCGGAGCTGTGGATCTGGTGGAACGGCAGGCCATGCACTTGGTGGAGCACAGCCGCATGGCCACCCTGCTCGGCCTGGTCAACAAGCTGCCGAAGTTCCTCTTGCCAAGCAGGCCGACGTTACAGATCGCCGTCGCTTGGGCCAACTGCCTCCTGCAACGGGCACAGCCTGCGCAGACCGCGATCGACCACGTGCGAGCCGCCTTGGCCTCCGCAACCGACGACACCAGTAAGGACACCCTCGGCGAGGCTGATGTCGTGCAGGCCTGCATCGATGTCTACGGCGACCGGATCGACCGCGCCGCCACCCTGGTCGCGCCCTACATCGTGGACAACCCGGGCTACCGGCCCTGGCTGGTCGCGGTGTCGTCCAACATCCGCACCTTCGTCGACATCCACACCTTCGACTACCGCACAGCGCAGACGCGGCAGCAGTGGGCCAACGCCTTCCATGCGACCACACGCGGGCCTTACGCTGGCGTGTACGGGCGTTGCTTCGCCGGACTCGCTGCATTCGCCCAACTCGACCTCGTAACCGCCGAACGCCTCTACCAGGAAGCCGTGGCGCTCGCACGCAGAGTCGCCGGGCAACACTCGCACGCCGCCCGGCTAGCGGGAGCGCCACTGGGCAGGCTGTATTACGAGCGTGGCGAAACCGACGCCGCCGAGCGGCTCCTCGAGGAGTGCCACGAACTCGGCGCCGAAAGCGGCGTCGCCGATTTCATGATCGCCACCTACACCACCCTGGCCCGGATCAAAGCCCTGCGAGGCGACATCGAAGACGTCTGGTCACTTCTCGATGAAGGCGACGAAGCGGCGAGCCAGCTCGCACTGCCGCGATTGTCGGCTGCCGTCGATTACGAACGCCTGCGGCTGCACTTAGCCCTCGGGGACACCGGGAGCGCACAGAACGTGCTCGCCCACCAGACCGAGGAAATCGCACGCGGCGACGACGGCATCGCCATGGCCACCCGCCACTACCAGCTCACGATGCGCGCGCGAATCCTGACTGCCCAGGGCGACTACGACGGCGCACTTCGGCCGCTGTCCGAGATTTTCCACGAGAGCAGCTCCGTGGCCTGGCGGTACGCCGAAACGACCGCACGCATCGAACTCGCGATAGTGCTTTCGCTGAGCGGCGACTCCGACGCCGCAGTCCGTACTGTGGTACCTGCGTTGGTCTCCGGTGCGCGATCGGGTCTCGTGCGCACTGTCATCGACGCTGGACCGGAGCTCCTGAAGATCGTCGGTCGGCTTCGGGACGCGGGACGGTGTCGCCGATGGCCCGCGGGGTTGACCACCGTGCCGTCTGACTACCTGTCCAGGCTGCTCGCCACGGCCCACGCCGACGCAGAACGGGCAGCAATCCCCATTATCGATCGCCCGGCCGAGCGGAATCCCACTCCCGAAGAACCACTAAATGCCCGCGAGATTGACATCCTCCGTCTCCTGGATCGCGGACTGTCCAACACGGAAATCGCGCGTAACCTGGGCCTGACCATCAACACCATCAAGTGGTACCTCAAGAGCATCTACACCAAGCTCGGCGTCGCCCGGCGCGGGGAATCAGTCTCGGAGGCACGCCGCCGACGGATCCTGACCTGAACGCTCTGGTAGCGGGTGCCGCTTCCACGTCGGCCAGCACTGTTGCATTCGCGCGCACCAGCGGATCTTGGCTGCAAGTCTTCCGGCGCCGAGGCTCATCAACGCGGCTCCGGGCGGCCGGTAGCCCCACTGATCGGGGCACATGAGCGCGTCTGCGGTGAAGATCAACTGTGATCGACGAATACAACAGTGCCGACCACCGAGCTACAGGGCCGCGTGATGGATGCCTGCGTGCAGTTGCACGGCGGCTACGGTTGCATGCTGGAGTACCCGATAGCCTGGACGGACTCGCAGATCTCGCGGATCTACGGCGGCACCACGGAGATCATCGGCTGGTTGCTGGAACTGGGCTGAACCGCACCGAGGAGGTTGCCGTGCCGGACCGCACGCTCGCGCCGCCGCGCGGCACCCGCCCGCGTAACCGGCGGGCGCTGATCCTCGGCGCCGCCTCGGACCTGTTCACCCGCCGCGGCTACGACCAGATCGGAATGACCGACCTCGCCGAGGCCGTGGCGATCGGCCCGTCCGCGCTGTACCGGCACTTCTCCGGCAAGCAGGACCTGCTCCGCGAGGTTATCGCCGGAGGCATGGCCCCGATACGGCACTTGCTCGACGATCTCGACCTCGCCGACCGGTCCACGGCGTCAGCCCGGCTCGCCGCCCTCTGCCTCGACGAATGCCACATCGGCGTGCTCTGGCAGCGCGAAGCCCGCCACCTGACCCCCGACGACCACGCCCTGCTGCGCGCCGAGGTCCGCGAGATCGGACGCCGACTCACCGACCGGGTGCGCGCCGCCCGCCCCGAGTTCGACACCCACACCGCCGACCTGGTCACCTGGGCGACGCTGGCCGTCCTGATGAGCCCGTCCTTCCACCACCTGGACCTGTCCCGACCCGCCTACGACGAACTACTCGCCGAGCTTGCCGACCTTGTGCTGGACACCCCGCTGCCCAGCACCTTCGCCGCACCGCCGCCGCTACCGGCCGGACCGGCGCTGCTGCCGGCGTCGCGCCGCGAGGCGCTGTTCACCCAGGCGGTGCGGATGTTCGCCACCCAGGGCTACGCCGGCGTCGGCATCGAGGACATCGGCAACGCCGTCGGCATCACCGGCCCCAGCGTCTACAATCACTTCCCAAGCAAGCTGGACATGCTGCGCACCGCCTTCCAGCGCGGCACGGCCGCCCTGTTGATGGACGTCAGCGCGGTCTATCAGACTTCGAACGGCGCCGCCGATGCGCTGCGCCGGCTGATCGGCTCCTACATCCGGTTCACCCAGGCCCACCACGACCTGATCGGGCTGCTGATCACCGAGGTCGAGCACCTGCCGGAGGACGAACGCCACGCCGCCCGCCGAGCCCAGCACGACTACCTCACCGAATGGGTTCACCTGCTCCGGCTCGTGCACCCCGAGCTCGACCCCACCGCCGCCCGGATCCGCGTGCACGCCGCGGTCGCCGTCGCCAACGACACGGCCCGCACCCCGCACCTGCGGCACAACCCGGACGTGCCGGCCGCGGTCGAGTCGATCTGTAGCCGGCTGCTCGGGCTCTGACCTAGTGGAGTTTCCTAGCTATTTCGATCTTTGCTAGGATTTTCGCCGATCACAGCAGATGTTGATATTGTTGGACTGTATTATCTAAGTCCGGGGTGCCCACCGGTGAGGCCGAAGGTGTCGGCGAGGTGGTTCTGGGGGCGCTGTTGCATTCGCGTGCACCGGCGGATCTTGGCTGCAAGTCTTCCGGCGCCGAGGCTCATCAACGCGGCTCCGGGCGGCCGGTAGCCCCACTGATCGGGGCACATGAGCGCGTCTGACGGAAAGATCTGCGGTGAAGATCAACTATGATCGACGAATGCAACAGTGCCTGCTCAGGCCACCTTCTCGTAGAGGGTGACCACGGCGGCGCCGCCGAGGCCGATGTTGTGCTGCAGCGCCACGTTCACGCCCTCCACCTGGCGCTTGTCGGCCTCGCCGCGCAGCTGCCACACCAGCTCCGCGCACTGCGCCAACCCGGTCGCGCCCAGCGGGTGTCCCTTGGACAGCAGCCCACCCGACGGGTTGGTCACCACGCGGCCGCCGTAGGTGTTGTCGCCGTCGGCGATGAACTTCTCCGCCGTGCCCTCCGGGGTCAGCCCCAGCGCCTCGTAGCAAATCAGCTCGTTCACGGTGAAGCAGTCGTGCAGCTCCACCACGCGGACGTCGTGCGGGTCCACCCCGGCCGCCTCGTACACCTGCCGCGCGGCGGAGCTGGTCATGTTGTCCCG
>NZ_CAAAFO010000011.1:0-533 GCF_900634715.1 Candidatus Protofrankia californiensis
CTGAACAGCTGGGGGATCGCCGATGCCGCCTTCACCGTCGAACTGCTGGTCAGCGAACTGGTCACGAATGCGATCCGCTACGCGGAAACATCCAGCGATCTCGTCCTGCGCTGTGGTCGGCACGCCGTCTACGTCGAGGTCTCCGACCGGGACAGCCGGGTACCCCGCCTCCTGCATCCCACGAGCGACGACGAGGGCGGGCGAGGCCTGCAACTGGTCGCCCAGCTCGCCACCCGGTGGGGCGCCAGACCCACCCTGACGGGCAAGACCGTCTGGTTCCAACTCGACATCGCCACGTAGGAGCCATGCGGGCCACTTGACGCAGGCTACTTGGCGCCGGTGGTGAAGTCGCTGTAACGGGTACCGATGCCGATGACCACATCGGCATCCCGCGCGATCCGGTTGGCCGCGGTAGTCCCGGTGGCGCCGACAGCGCCGAGGGCGAGCGGGTGATCGTAGGGCAGCGACCCCTTGCCGGCCTGAGTCTCGCCGACCGGGATACCGGTGGCCCCGGCAAACGCCCGCAGCTCACC
>NZ_CAAAFO010000011.1:629-1150 GCF_900634715.1 Candidatus Protofrankia californiensis
AGTCGCCTCGGCGTAGATGGCACCACCACCGGCCACGATCAACGGCCGCCGCGCCGAGGCGATCACCTCCACCGCCGGGCCAGCGCCGCCGGCTCCGGCAGCGGGCGGGCGACATGCCATACTCGTTCGGCCAACAGCTCGACCGGCCAGTCATACGCCTCGGCCTGGATGTCCTGCGGCACCGCCAGCGTCACCGCACCGGTCGCCGCCGGGTCCGTCAACACCCGCATCGCGCCGAGCAGCGCCGAGGGGAGCTGTTCCGGCCACCAGACACGGTCGAAGAACGCCGACGCCGGAAAGCGTCGTTGACGAACACGTCGTAGTCGCGCGGGTCCTCCAGCTCCTGCAGCACCGGGTTCGCGGCCCGGGTGGCGAACACGTCGCCCGGCAGCAGCAGGACGGGCAGCCGGTTGATGGTGGCCAGGGCCGCGCCGATCACCGTGTTGGTCGCGCCGGGGCCGATCGAGGACGTGCAGGCCAGCGTCGTCAGGCGGTTACGCATCCGCGCGAAGGCTATCAAC
>NZ_CAAAFO010000011.1:1614-2469 GCF_900634715.1 Candidatus Protofrankia californiensis
GGCACTGTCAACTTGGTCTGATAGCCTGAAAATGATCTTCGGGTTGTTTGTCGTCGGGGAGGGACTGCTCGTGGAAGCCGGAACGCCGTCGTACAAGGGCTACCGGTACCCAGCAGAGATCATCAGCCACTGTGTGTGGCTATACCACCGCTTCCCGCTGAGCTTCCGCGAGGTCGAAGAACTCATGCTCGTCCGCGGGGTGGTCGTCTCCCATGAGACGGTCCGGCAGTGGTGTGCGACGTTCGGGCCCGCCTACGCTCGGAGCTGCGCCGCCGCAAGCCCCAGGCCGGCGACAAGTGGCATCTCGACGAGGTGTTCGTGAAGATCAACGGCAGGTGGCGGTACCTGTGGCGGGCGGTCGATCAGAACGGCAACGTCCTGGACGTCCTGGTCCAGTCTCGGCGCGACACCAAGGCGGCCACGCGCTTCTTCCGTAAACTCCTCAAGCGCCAGTGCCGCACGCCGAGGGTACTGGTCACCGACCAGCTGCGCAGCTACGGTGTCGCCCACCGGGAGATCATGCGCTCGGTGAAGCACCGCTGCTCGAAGTACCTGAACAACCGGGCGGAGAACTCCCACCAGCCCACCCGCCAGCGTGAACATGCCATGAAAGGCTTCCGTTCACCCAGCGCAGCCCAGAAGTTCCTGTCAGTGTTCAGTGCGATCTCGCCGCACTTTCGACCCCGCCGTCACTGTCTCACCGTTACCGACTACCGCGCCGAGATGACCGCCCGTTTCACGATCTGGAATGAGATCACTGGCGTATCCGCGGCAGCCTGATCACAGCGCCGACACACGGTCCTACCCGGCCCCGACACGTCCCAACACAGCCTCACCCCAACCAAGTTGACAGCG
>NZ_CAAAFO010000011.1:3106-7327 GCF_900634715.1 Candidatus Protofrankia californiensis
CCGCCGGAGGATCTCCGAGTTGTGGGGCGACGAGCGCGGAGTCTGCCCCACGGGATTAGGGTTCGAGCCCCCATCCCCGCTACCCTGAGTGGTATACAGTTGACCCGCGTGAACAGGCTACTTTTTGATCGTCTTCGTTTCTGCGTTGATGGTCGGTCGCTCGAGTGCTGGCAATCGGCTATTTATCCACCGGTAGAGGTGTTCGGGTCGTCCGGAGCTCCCGTAGCGTTGGGATCGGCTCACCAGGCGTTGGTCCGTGAGCCGTTCAAGGTATCGCCGCGCGGTGACGCGAGAGATGCCGACCGCAGCCGCCACGCCGGCGGCGCTGAGATCCGCGGCGCCAGGTTCGGCGGCAGCTCTGCTGAGGTAGGCGACAACAGCGTCGAGGGTTTCCGCCGACAGACCTTTCGGCTGGTCGACGGTGTCGGATTCGGCACTCCGTAGTGTGGCTAGGGCTCGGTCCACGTCTCGCTGGCCGAGGACGTCTGCATCCGTGTGCGCGGTGATCTGGGTCCGGTAGGCCGCGTAGCGCTCGAGGCGGTCACGGAACACTGCGAAGGTGAACGGCTTGACGATGTACTGGACAACACCGTACGAGACCGCCGAGCGGACGGTGGGCAGGTCGCGCGCTGACGTTACTGCGATGACATCGAGCGGCGCGCCGCCGCCGCGCAGTGCGCGGCAGATGTCGAGCCCGCCGATGTCGGGTAGGCAGAAGTCGAGCAGGACAAGATCGATATTGCCCAGGCTGGCGAGGTGAAGGGCGCGACGGCCGCTGATGGCCACGTCGGTGACCACGAACCCGGGAAGCTTCTCGACATAGCTGCGGTGGGCGTCGGCGATGACCTGATCGTCATCGACGACCAGCGTACGGATCGGCTCGCCAGGCAGGCTCATCATCGCGTAGGCAACCTCATCGGGTCAGAGTCATCGCGTGGCCATGGACACCGCCGTGTTGCTGAGGGATGCGGACAGTGAACACCGCGCCGCCGTCGCGACCCACCTCTATCTGGCCGCCATGGCGCCGGACGACCTGCCGGACCAGAGCGAGCCCGAGGCCTCGCCCGCGCGCCGCCTCGCCACTCGACGTGCTCGTCTTGGTGGTCCAGCCGCGTTCGAACGCCGCCGCGGCCTGTGTTGGATCGAGGCCAGGACCAGTGTCTGCGACCCGGACCGTCAGGCCGCCGGTCTCGGTACGCACCGAGACCGTCACCCGCCTCGGCGCCTCTCCGGCGACCGCGGCCTCGATTGCGTTGTCGACGAGGTTGCCAACGACCGTCACCAGCTCAGCCGCCTCGACGTCGAAGAGCTCGAACCGGGTGTCGTCGGTGACGACGAGTTCCACGCCGCGCTCGGCCGCCTGGGCAGTCTTGCCGAGCAGCAGGGCCGCCAAGACGGGCTCGTCGACGGCGGTCAGCACCCGGTCAGCGAGCTGCTGTGAGCCGGCGAGCCCGGCGGTGGCGAACTCGACGGCCTCGTCCAGCCGATCGAGCTGCATCAGGGTGACCACGATATGAAGCTGGTTTGCGGCCTCGTGGCTCTGGGCGCGCAACGCATCCGCCATACCCCGGACCGCGTCAAGCTCGCCGGTCAGTGCTTGGAGTTCGGTGGTGTCCCGGATCGTCGCGACGCTGCCGAGCGGCTTCCCGTCGCGGACGGTGGGCTTCTGGTTGACCGCAAGCATCCGGTCGCCAGCCAGCAGCACGGTGTCCTCGGCTGGACGACCACTGCCGAGTAGGTCCACCGCCGCCAGATCAAGGCCAAGTTCCGCGACCAGCCGCCCGTGGGCGTCCGGCGGAAGGCCGAGGAGCCGACGGGCCTCGTCGTTGGCCAGCAGCACCCGAGCCTGGTCGTCAACGATGAGAACCCCTTCCCGAACGGCGTGCAGCACTGTGTCGTGATGTTCATACATCCTGGTGATCTCCACCGGGCCGAGGCCGCGAGTCTGCCACCGAAGGCGTCGGTTGACCAGCATCGTGCCACCCACCGCCAGCGCGACGGCAGCCAGTCCGGCAACCAGGAGTACCGGGAGTTGTCGGCCGGCCGTCTGACCGACGTTCTCGACGGTGATGCCTGCGGCGACCAGAGCGGCAACCGTCCCATCGCTGGCAGTGACCGGCGCGACCGCGCGTACTGACGGGCCCAACGTCCCCGAGTAGGTCTCGGTGAGCACCTCGCCTCGTACCGCCGGTTCGATGTGTCCGAGGAACCGCTGTCCGATTCGGGCCGGGTCGGGGTGGGTGTACCGGATCCCGACCGGGTTCATCACGACGAGGAAGTCGACCCCAGTTCGGGCTCGGGTGGCCTCGGCCAGCGGCTGCAGCGAAGCACTCGGATCGGCCGAGCTCAGGGCTGCGACCATCCCTGGCGCATGGGCGAAGGTCTCGGCGACCGCGACGGCGAGATCCCGTGCCTGGCGTTCCGCCGTGCGCCGGGCTTGTAGCACCGAGGCGGCAACCGCAGCCACCACGAGCAGTACTACCACCGTGATCTGTAGGACGAGCACCTGGCCCGCGATGCTGCGCCGGCTCAGCCGCGCGCCGCGGCCGCCGCTGGGGTCGTCCGCGCCACCGGGTGTTGCGGTCATTGACCCAGTGTGCCGGCCGGGACCAGCTGGTACCAGACACGACCGACGCCCGCCGACGGCGAGCGTGAACATTACGACCAAAACGGCGACGCCTGATTTGAGTGCAGTCACCCTAGCGCCACCATACGGGGCGGACCCATGGAACGGCCCGCCCGGCCAGGAGGCTCGCATGACCACGACGTTATTGGCTCCGTCGCGGACGGCACCCGCACACCGGCGCTGGTACCGGCAGCTTTATGTCTGGGTGCTGGCGGGCATCGTCGCCGGGATATTGGTGGGCTACTTCTCCCCGGGAGTCGGTATCGCTCTTCAGCCACTCGGCACAACTTTTGTCGATGCCATCAAGATGGTCATCGCTCCGATCGTGTTCTGCACAGTGGTAGGCGGTATGGCGCAGGTCGAGAACTTGCGCAAGGTGGGCCGGGTGGGGTTGAAGGCGTTCACCTACTTCGAGCTCGTGACCACCGTCGCGCTGGTGCTTGGGCTCGTCGTGATGAACGTGTTGCGTCCCGGTGACGGCGTCAACGCCAACCCGGACACGCTCTCGGTCAACCAGACCGTCGGCGGGTACATCGCACAGGGCGAGTCGAAGGGCTGGGGCGACCACCTGGCCGACATTGTACCGGACAGCGTGGTCGGCGCGTTCGCCGAAGGCAAGGTCCTCCAGGTGCTGTTCTTCGCCATATTGTTCGGCATCGCGCTGAACCTCGCCGGCACGCAAGGTGCCGCAGTCGCCGGCGGAATTGAGCGGGTCGGCCGCATCATGTTCCTGGTACTGCGGTTCGTCATGTACGCGGCGCCGGTCGGTTCGTTCGGGGCCATGGCCTTCACCATCGGCAAGTACGGGCTCGACACCCTCACCAGCCTCGGAAAGCTTGTCGCGGTTTTCTACGGCACGTCGCTGTTCTTCGTCGTCGTCGTGCTCGGCACGATCGCCGCCACCATCGGCGTAAACATCTTCAAGCTGCTGCGATACATCCGAGAAGAGCTCCTGATCGTCCTTGGGACATCGTCCTCCGAATCAGTCCTTCCGCAGATCATGACAAAACTGGAGAGGCTTGGAGCGCCACGCCAGGTCGTGGGTCTCACGGTGCCTACCGGGTATTCTTTCAACCTGGACGGGACCTGCATTTACCTCACGCTCGCCAGCCTGTACCTCGCCCAGGCGGTCGGCGTCGACCTCTCGCTCGGCGAGCAGCTCACCATCATCGGTGTGCTGCTACTGACCTCCAAGGGCGCTGCCGGGGTCACCGGCTCCGGCTTCATCGTGCTCGCGGCGACGCTGTCGACGGTCGGGACAATTCCGGTCGCAGCCATCATGCTGATCTTCGGGGTCGACAAGTTCATGTCGGAGTGCCGGGCGTTCACCAACGTCTGCGGTAACACGCTCGCCACACTTGTCGTGGCGAACTGGGAAGGCGTCCTCGACAAGGGACAGATGCGAAAGGCGCTGAACGCGGGTCCGGACTACATACCGGACGTCGCCGACAGGCTCGACGTGCCGGAGACCGTCGAGACCGGCGAGCTGCCTAAGTACTGGTCCGAAAATAAGAGGTGAGTGGGACGCGATGTCGCACAATGTGAGTGAGACGATCGGATGGAGGGTCGACGTGATCGACGATACGTCTCCAGGC
>NZ_CAAAFO010000012.1:0-4639 GCF_900634715.1 Candidatus Protofrankia californiensis
GACCACGGTGAGGACTTCCCGCAGTTCGTCTTCGGGCAGTGCGATGGCCCTGATCAGGTCGTTGATGTGTTTGCGTTGCAGGCGTGGTGACATCATCACCGGGGGGTCTTCAAGAACAAGCCTCGACACCGCCGGGGCGGGCCGCCCCGACCCGGCACCGGTCGCGGTGACCAGGGCCACGGCGGCTCCCCACGAGTGGCCGACCAGTATGGCTCCCTCGGCCTTCACGGCGACCAGGAAGGACACCACGTCATCAGCGGCCTCGCGTAGGCTGTACGACCCGGTGGGTGGTCGAACACTGGCACCATGTCCTCGCAGGTCGAGCGCGAACACCTGGTACCTATCATCCAGCGCGGGGCCGACGCGAGACCAGCTTGCCGCCGATCCCGCGTTGGCATGCAGCAACACGACCGGCATTCGATCATCCCGATCTTCACCCCAGACCCGATAGTTGAACTGGCCGGCAGGAAGATCAACGAATCGTGCGCGCCAGCACGAATCGGCGCCGTTAGCGTGTGCGCCCGTCATGACAGTAACTCCATTCTTCGTTCCAGCGGTAACCGCTATGGCGCTACGGTCGTGCCTTCCGACGATTCTGCGGACCGGATCCGCTCCCACGTCAGGCACAGGACCCGGATGTCCGACCCGTCCTGCTTCGCCGGACAACACAACGTCAACACATCCCTTCTCAGCGCGAAATCGCGAACCTGCTTCCCTCCAATCCATTCGGGAACAGACGCCGCCTGCACATGATGGATGACTTGATCGCCAGATAGGTGATAGGTTCCGCAATATCCGATGTAAGGGTTGTTCATGGCGATCGATTCGGCGTCGACATGCGGTCCATGGGCAAATTCGGGGACGGATGCGCTCGAGGTGTGACGCCGCGGGTCGCGCAGGTGTACGGACATGTGGCCGTCTACCGTGTAGATCAGTAGGCCGCTCGGCTGGGCGCCCATGGGCATGCCGAGAATGTTTCCGTTGCGGTCAGTGACGATGAATGAGATAGGCTGCCACGCTCCGGCCAGGGTGTTTAGCAAGGGACCATGTGCATCGAGGTGGCCCGCAGGATCCGAACTGGTTGCGCCGCTCATGAGGACGAAATCTCCATCGGGGTTGGCTTAGATCGTTGTTGACTTGTCAGTCCGAGGTCGACAGCAGTCCGTCAATGTATGCACTGAATTCCGCGATTGTGGGATGCTCCCAAATCGAGGCGAGCGGGATGGAGACATGAAATACCTGCTCGAGTCGTTCGCGGAGTTCCAGGGCGCGCAGGGAGTCCAGGCCGAGCTCCGCAAAGGTGGCGCTGGTGCTCACCCGATGCGTCCGCAACCCGAGGAGTTCGCGCACGGTTTCAACGAGGTGCTTCGCGATAACCCTGCGGCGTTCGTCTCCGGTGTGCCGGTGAATGTCGGCAAGGACGTCGTCGGCGGTCTCCTCAGCGTCCGGACGTTGCGTGTCAGGCTCGGCAAGCGCCGACGGGACCTGGTTGATCATCTGTGCCGGGCCGTCCGTGAGTGTCCTGATCAGGTAGGTGCGCCTGTCCCACGTCGTAGGCGGCACATCCGCGAGGGCTCCGTCGCCGTGCCACTGCCGCCACTCCACGTCGAGCCCGGCGCAATGAAGCGCCGCGATGCTCGCACGCACGGCTGTGGCCTGATCGTGCTCGGCACGCATGGTCGGCACAACCGTGGCCTCCGACGCCCCGACCGCCTCGAGGGTCAGGGTGAGCGGGTGGGCCGCCACCGGATGTGGAGAGATCTCCTGGAAAAGCCGGTCTCCGTCCTCGACGATGGCGATCGTGGCATCCACCGCCCGAACCGGGCAGCGCATGTTGTCGCCCCAGTAGGCGGCGTCGAACGTGGGTGTCTGCCGCGGATTGGGCAGAACCGTGGTGTAGAAAGGGATCGTCGGCTGCTCAGGCCGTATGTCGCTGAGCGCAGCGGTCAGCGCGTCGGCGGTTGGACGGATCAAGGTGCAGTGCGAGGCGACATCGACAGCGATCATCCGCGCGGGAATGTCACGAGATGTCCAGCCTTCGACCAGCTGTTCGACTTCGACCCGAGTACCACCAATCACGGTTGACCGGGGCGCGGCGCGTACCGCGACATCCACGTCGGGAAGATGGTCGATCTCTGCCCGGACCGTGGCCGCATCCAGTTCGACGACCGCCATCGCCCCAACGCGGGCTTCGGCGGCGGGAACGCACAGCATGGACCGACGGCAGATGACGCGGACGCCGTCTTCCATGATCAGCGCTCCCGCGATCACGGCAGCGGCGACCTCACCCATGGAGTGTCCCACGACGGCGGCGGGATGGATGCCGTGGGATTGCAGGGTGCGCGCCAAAGCGACCTGTATCGCGAAGATCAAGGGCTGGACCTGGTCGATTCGGGTCACCTCGACACCGGCCCGCAGCACCTCCTCCGGCGAGAACCCCGACTCGGCGCGGATCAGGGGATCGAGCTCCGCGATCGTGTCGGCGAACACGGGTTCGGCGGCGAACAGGTCTCGCCCCATACCAGGCCACTGCGAGCCGTGGCCGCTGAACACCCACACCGGTCCCGCTGCGTGCTCGGCGTGGACATAATCGTTGACCACGCCTTGGGCAGGTGCCCCGTCGGCATACGCGCGCAGGCGGTCGACGAGCTCGTCCCGGGAGCAAGCGACGACCGCCAATCTCTCGGTGGCATGCGAGCGGCGTACCGCAAGTGTGTGCGCGACATCCTTCAACGGTGTCGCCGCTCCGGGGCCGAGGAGCCAGTCGGCGAGCCTGGCAGCGGAACGCTCCAGCGCGGTTTCTGATCGTGCCGACAGCAGGAACGTGCCGGCGGAATCGTCCCTGATACTGGACGACCTCGGCGCGACCGCGGGGCTGGGAGCCGGCGGTTCCTCCACAATGGCATGCGCGTTGGTCCCGCCCACACCGTAGGAGGACACGGCTGCGAGCCGCGGAACGCCGGTGACTGGCCACGGTGTCGTTCCGGTCGGAACGAACAGCCTGGTGCCGGACGGGTCGATGGTGGGGTTCCACCGTCGGAAATGCAGTGACGCCGGAACCTCACCGTGGTGCACCGCCAGGATGGCTTTGAGCAGTCCCACCAGGCCTGCGGCGGATTCGGTGTGGCCGAAGTTCGTCTTGGCCGAACCCAATGCGCACCGGTCTCGTCCCGTTCCATAGACGGCGGCCAGCGAACGGAACTCGATCGGATCGCCAACGATGGTTCCCGTGCCGTGCGCTTCCACCAAACCAACGTCTGCCGGGTCGACACCGGCATTGGCCAGAGCGGTGCGGAACACCTCTTCCTGCGCTTGCCCGGAAGGCCGGGTGAATCGGGACGTCTTCCCATCATGATTGACCGCCAGCCCCCGCAGCACGGCAAGCACGCGGTCCTGGTCACGAATCGCGTCCTCGAGACGTTTGAGCACGAGGACCACGCACCCCTCGGCCCGAACGAAGCCGTCCGCTCGTTCGTCGAAGCTGTGGCATCGCCCGGTGGGAGACAACACCCCCAACTCGGTATAGGCCACGAACGTCCGGGGGCTGAGCAACAGGTTGACCGCGCCAGCGAACGCGAGGTCACACTCGCCCTGCCGAAGACTTTGACATGCCAGGTGCGTGGTGACCAACCCCGACGAACACGCCGCGTCCACGGTCATGCTGGGACCGCGCAAACCCAGGATGTGCGATACCCGAGCGGACGCCAGTCCAGAGGTGTTACCGGTCGGAAAGTATCCGCCACCGCCGGCCGGGAGCCAAAGCGCATAGGCCGCATGGTCCAGGTTGGATATGCCGAAGAACACACCAGCATGGCTCCCCACCAGGTCATCGGTCGGCAATCCGGCGTGCTCGCACCCCTTCCACGCCTCCTCCAGCAACAGCCGATGCTGAGGGTCGATCAACTCCGCCTCGGCCGGGTTGATGCCGAAGAACTCCGGATCGAAGGCACCGACGTCGCCCGGCAAAATCCCAGCACGCCACAGCACGTTCCGGCCGGTCTCCGACTGCAACGCTTGCCGTGACGTCTCACTCCATCGCTCTGACGGCACATCTGTGATCGCATCACGACCGTCCCGGAGAAAATCCCAAAGTGACGCCGCGGAATCAACGCCGCCAGGAAGGCGACACGAGGCCCCGATCACCGCAATGGAGGTACTTCCTCCAGCATCCCGCGTCCGGCCACCCGAACCTGCGTTCGGACGTGCGCGCATGGACTGATCCACCATCTCAACCTCTCCTACGATGGCAGGGCGGTACTTTTGGCTGACAAATCTTCAGTTCCGCGTCGGCTAGCGCGTCCGTACCTGCTCGTGTCGCCAGGTCGGACACGGCTTCAGTCGCTGGTGCCCGGTGTCGGCGCTCACAGCCGTGCCGACGCCGCACCCAGTCGTCGAGTGAGCAGCCCTTGGCTTCACGCGGATACGGAGTGGCCCGCTCAACATCGTCGTTGGTAACAACTTGCGCAGGGAGGTACTGCCCGAAACCGGTGATCCCGACTTTCGCCACGGTGGCTCGCCTCTCAGTATGGGAAGTTGCCATTTTCGATCTTGCTGGAATTACGATGCCCGACTCGGCTCGAACGGCTGGACAGGCAGCAATCTGAAAAGGTCCGCTGTCTCGCGGAGGTCTATCGGAAGT
>NZ_CAAAFO010000012.1:4771-5510 GCF_900634715.1 Candidatus Protofrankia californiensis
CTTCCCGCTGAGCTTCCGCGAGGTCGAAGAGCTCATGCTCGCCCACGGGGTGATCGTCTCCCATGAGACGGTCCGCCAGTGGTGTGCGACGTTCGGGCCCGCCTACGCCCGCGAGCTGCGCCGCCGCAAGCCCCAGGCCGGCGACACGTGACACCTGGACGAGATCTTCGCGAAGATCAACGGTAGGTGGAAGTACCTGTGGCGGGCGGTCAACCAGGACGGCAACGTCCTGGACATCCTGGTCCAGTCTCGACGTGACGCGAAGGCGGCCACGCGGTTCTTCCGAAACTGCTCAAGCGCCAGTGCCGCACACCGAGGGTACTGGTCACCGACCAGCTGCGCAGCTACGGTGCCGCCCACCGGGAGATCATGCGCTCGGTGAAGCACCGCTGCTCGAAGTACCTGAACAACCGGGCGGAGAACTCCCACCAGCCCACCCGCCAGCGCGAACATGCCAGGAAAGGCTTCCGCTCGCCCGGAGCCGCGCAGACGTTCCTGTCGGTGTTCAGTGCGATCTCGCCGCACTTCCGGCCCCGGCGTCACCGCCTCACCGCTGCCGGGTACCGCGCCGAGATGACCCGCCCGCTTCAGGACCTGGAAGGAGATCACCGGTGTACCCGCGGCAGCCTGATCACAGCGCCGACACACGGCCCTGCCCGGCCCCGACACGTCCCAACACGCCTGACCCCAGCCAAGTTGACAACGCCCCTTCCGCGCGCCCGGATGCCGTAAAAGGATC
>NZ_CAAAFO010000013.1:0-25625 GCF_900634715.1 Candidatus Protofrankia californiensis
AAAATCAACATCATCGACGAGGGTTGGGTCGCGCTCGACGACCTCCCGATCGTCCGCTACCTCCAAGATCAGTGGCGTCTCGGCCGGCAGTTCGGCACAGCCAACATCTTGATCACCCACGCTGTGGACGACCTGACCAGTCAGGTAGACGTCGGGAAAGCGCAGGCCAGCATTGCCGCCGGCTTGCTGAACACGACCTCGGTCAGGGTGTTTCTCCATCAGAATCCCGAGCACCTACATCGGCTGCTCGACGACATGGGACTCACGCGGACGGAAGCCGACCTGCTTGCTCGGCTCCACCCGTTCCAGGCCCTGTGGAAAATCGGCGCCCACACCGCGCTCGTCGATCACGTCATCGCTCCCTGGGAATGGGCGATCGCCGACACCGACCACGCCATGCGGGAGAATGGTGCTGGGTTCGCAATTTCTGAAGCCAAAAACGCCGGAACCCGAGGGTAGATGCTCGTGGAGAGCCTATTCGTGGTCTCGGGTTCCGCTGACCGGAGCATGCGCGGCCTCCAGGTCGGGATGGTTGAGAGTGCGCGCGTAGCGCAGCGCGGACTCGACGCTCAGGCCGAACAGATCGCAGATCCGGCGGACATCACCGCCGGTGGCGTGGATCTCCTGCAGGATGCGGTCCTCGCGCAGCGCCTGGGGTCTGAGCCTGGTCTTCGTCCAAGGGAACTGGTCGCCGACCGGGGTCAGGCGCGGCGCAGAGCATCGGGTGACGAACAGATGGGGATTGATACTGCCCGGCCACGTCCGCGCGCGATGATCAAGCCAGGCTGTCAGGCGCACGCGCACCGGGTCGGCGAGCGGTATCACCCGGCCCTCCAGGCTGAGCCGGCCGTCGACGATGTCGGTGAGGTGAAGCTCGACGAGCTGCTTTCTGGTCAGGGCGTGGAAGGCGATCAGAGCGACGGCCAACGCGATTGCCGGGTCAGGAGAGTTCAGCGCGTCACGGATCGCCTCGGTGTCCAGCGGCAGCGGGATGGTGGAGTTCACCGGCGTGGCGGGCATGCCACGGGTCGGGTTACTGAAGATCAGCTTGCGGGCCTTGAGAGTGGTGAACAGGGATCGCAGCCCGTACTCGGCGAAATTTCGCTGTGCGCCGGTTTTCGGCAGCGCGGCGCGCGCCTGCTCCGGCGTGATCTCGGCCAGCGATCGGTGACCGGCGGCGGCCCACGCTTGCACGATCGGTGTGATGCCCGTGATGTGCAGCCGGGTGGTCAGCGGATCGCGGGCACGCTGCCTGGGTGGGGTCACGCTGCCTTTGAGCATCACCGCGAGCCAGACCTGCAGCTGCGTTTTCATCGGCTCGGGCAGCCCGTCGGCTTTGCCGGCGAAGTACCGCTCGACGGGCGAGGGCCGGTCGTCGATAAGCAGTCCGGCGGCGGCGAGGACGTCCAGCGTCGAGTTGATGTTTCCGTCATAGCGAGGCAGCTGCAGCACCTCGGTCGCTCGGATCTTCGCGCCGGGGGTGCTCTGCAGGACGTGCACAAGCCGCAGCGACGCGATGACGTCGTTGGTCTGCCTTTTGCTCCATCCGTGCTTGGCGGCGTGCTCGGCAACGATGTCCTTGCAGTAGCGCAGCAGCTCGCTGTCGGCGGCCAGGGCGCGTTGTTTGACGATCTCGGGGTCGGGTGGCATGTCGAACAGCGGCACGTCCTGCCAGCCCGTCGGAGTGAACCCGTCCGTCTTCAGGCGGGTGTCGGATTCGGGCTTCCGCCGCGGAGTTCTCCGCTGCATCTGCATGTTCGCGAAGAACAACTGCTGCCCGTGGCGGGTCGCGTGAGGCAGGTCGAGGGCGCGGCCAGGCTCTCGCAGCAGCCACGCCTGTTGCACGCACAGCCGGCACGCCTGAAGCTCACCGATACGCGTGTGCCGGCCGCAATAGGTGCATTCACCGAGCGGGTAGTGGCCCTGCCACCAGCGGCAACTCCAGCACAACCAACAGTGCTGTCGATACACACCCCAGGCCAGGCAGCCGCGGCAGGAGCCCAGATACAACGGCCCGCCGGGGTGGCAGCGCTCGCACAGGCCCTGGCTGAAGTATTTCCGCGACCCGCACCTGCGGCAGGGCGGCGGGGCGAACGGGCCTCCAGGCAGGCAGTCATAACAGTAGTCGACGCGTGGCTTGACCCAGGCGACCCGATTGGCCTGACAGGTGTTGCACGTGGCCGGCGGGCGGGTCATAGCGGCGGTTCGGAACGGGGCTTGCCGATCCGCGGCCGCACAAGCGGTGGGGCAGCGTCGGCGTTGACAGTCTTCTCGCGCACCGGCCGCCGTGCTGCGACCTTGTCCGGTTCTCGTATCAGCAACGCCGCCGGGTCGCAGTCGAGCACTGCGCAGATCACGTCCAGATCGTCGAGACGGATCGTGGTCGGCGTGCCCGCCCACAGCGCCGACATCTTGCCAGCGCTGATCTCCAAACCCGCCTCGGCCAGCAGCCGCCGCATCTCGGTGGACTTCCAGATACCGCGTTCAGCCGCCTTGAGACGCATATTCCACCGCATGGCCTCACACCTTTCCCGCGAAGCGGGCTTCCAGGCGCTGGTTCGCGTTCACCCATGCCTGCTCGATGTGGTCACTACGGACGTGAACATATCCCGATGTCGTTGCTAACCATTGGTGACCGAGTAATTCCTGCAACGCCTTGAGATCCATTCCGCCGCCATACAGCGAGGACGCGCAGTAATGACGCAGCACGTGCGGAGTCAGACGTCCCGCCCACGCCGGCAGCCATCTGGCCGTCTGCACCGCGAGCCCGTGACGCAGCGCGTTCGCACCCACCCGGGCGCACCGCTCGAATCCCGGGTCGTGACGTTCGCTGGGCAGCATCGGCGCATCCGGATCGGACCAGTCGCCGCCGAACTGGTGGCGGACCTCCACCAGCCACCAATCGATCAGCTTATCCACGCCGTTGATCGCCGGAATCAGACGCGCCTTCGGTCCACGCCCCCGGCTGCCTTTACCGTGCCGGACATGCAGCTTGCCGAACTCACCCAGATCCGGACGCCAATCGCGGATGTCCAGCATCACCGTCTCGTTGATCCGCAGCCCCAGCCGGCGCCACAAGAACGCGGCGAAATAATCCCGGGCGGCCGGCAAGTACTTGCGGGCTTGCGTGACCGACATCCGCCAACCGCCGAACAGCTCATCCACCTCGGCATCCGACGGCGGAACCCGCACCGTCCCCAGCGACGCACCAGACTGCCGGTTGAACGCATCGATCGGCTGCTCCACCACGAAGCCGGTCAACGCGTGAATGTCACCCTGGTAGCGGCTGATCATGAACTCGTAGAACAGGGCCAACGCACCCGCCTTGCCCGCCCGGGTGCTCACGGTGCGACCTGCTCGCCGCTGCGCGGCCATGAACCGATCCGCGTCCGCGCACGAGGCCGACCACAACGGCACTGTCAGCGACCGCGCGAACTCGATGATCGTCGAACGGGTGGCGCTGACATGCCCGTCGCTGAGACCAGCAGCAGCCATCGCCAACGCGTACTGATCGACGATCTCCTGCTCGAAGTCCTCGACATCCTCAGCGGTGCGCAGCACCCGCGGCGAGCGGATACCACGAACCGCCGCCAGCCTCACCGACGACCCGATTCATCCGGACAGCACATGCAGCGACCATACCGACAGCCCGTCAGGAATCCCGAACATCCATCACTCGGTGTGTCGTCGCGCGGACACCCCGTCCCCCTAGGTGCAGCGGCCTACAGCGGAGCCAGCGGACGAGACGAACTCAGAACACTGGAGATTACGCCCACCCTCACGGGCGGCCCCGCCGACACCGAGCGCAGCTACGATGGCCGGTAAGCGGAACTTTCGGCTATTCGGCCGGAAGGCCCGGGACATCGACGGGCAGATGTCGCTGTTCGGCCCCGACGGATCTGATCCCGCCGAGCCGGTTTCCTCCCGCGTGACGACAGGGTTGCCTGACACCGAGCGGGACGACGGACATCTGCCTACCGCGACCAGGAACTCCGCCGGTAATCGGACCGGACGGCGCGTCGATGGCGCTGCGTACGACCAGGACGGAGGCACCGATGACGATGGCGGCAGAACTCGGCAGGGATACACCCCCCACGAACGACCCGGAGGCGATCAGCCGGGTGAGCGCGGCGCTGTTGGGCTGGCTGGAGCGCAACGACCCGGCGATGGCGGAGCGGGTGACGAGCGACCCCTACGGGCCGACGGCCCTGCGGGAAGGAGCCGTCGCGGTCCTGCGGAAGCTGCACCGGGCGGAACTGGTACGGATCAGCCCGCGGGAGATCGAGCCAGACGAGGACGTGGACTTCGACGTCCCAGACCAGGTGTATCTGACGGTCCCGGCCGAGGGTCTGGAAGCCGCCCTGGTGGCGATGCTGGGCTCGGAGGATCTGTACTGGGAGCACAAGCTCTGGGCGCTCCCGCTCCTGAACGAGACGGACGAGGAGAACTAGGCGCTGCCCTTCCCGCCGACACATGGGGCCCGCTCTTCGACCATTCGGCCGGCTCGGTCCCCGGCAGAGACACGGTCGTCAGCGGGCGCCCGGAACACGTCGCGGAGCCGGTTTCACCCCAGGACGGCTCTCGCGGGACGTCTCCCGATGACGTCCCTCCACCCGGCGCGGCGAAGGGTCCCGTTTCCGGACGAGGGGGCGATGTCCGCCGGCGGCACGACGGACCTCGACCGCAAGCGGGTCTGTTCGATGACATCTCCACTCCTGACGAGGTCCCGACGCCCTCCGCCGGGTCGATCCCGGACCCGGACGCGCAACCCGACAGAGCGCGAACCCGCGTTGGAAACACGCGATCGGCCGTGGACAAACCGCGCCAGACGACGGACCGTGGCCGTCCCACATCACGGCCTGATACCGAGCCACGCTCCGCTCCTGACGAACCGCGCTGGAACCATGACCCGGTAGCGGGCGCGGGCGCCACCTCTCACTCCAAACCCGCGCCGGCACCGGGGAGAGGTTCAGCGTCCACGGAAGCACCAGCTGACCGGGTGTCTGAGGCCACGCTTCGGTTCCGTCCCCGATCCCAGGACGATCTCGCTCCACCGGGGGCGCGGGGGAAGGCCCGCGCCAACATCGAGGCGTTGAAATTGCTGCGGTGGCTCCACGACACCGGGCGGAGCGCGACCGCCACCGATCAGGCGATTCTGGCGCGCTGGTCGGGTTGGGGATCGCTTCCGCAGGTGTTCGACGAGCGCGCAAGCGGCTGGGACGCCGAACGCGCCGAGGTGCGGGCGCTGCTCGACGAGGCCGCGTGGAACGCCGCCCGCACCTCGACGGTCAACGCCCACTACACCGATGCCTCGCTTGTCCGCGTTTGCTGGAATCTTCTGACCGATCTCGGGTTTACCGGCGGCCGGGTGCTGGAGCCCGGATGTGGATCAGGCAACTTTCTCGGGCTGGCGCCTGACATCCCCCTCGACCTCGTCGGGGTCGAGGTCGAACCGACCACGGCCGCCATCGCCGCCGCGCTCTACCCCCACGCGCGCATCCTCTCCGAAGGCTTTGAAGAAACCCGGCTGCCGGCGGGGAGCTTCGATGCGGCGATCGGCAACGTGCCGTTCGGGAACTATCCGTTGCACGACCCGTTGCACAATCCGCGCGGCCACACCATCCACAACCATTTTGCGATCAAAGCATTGGATCTCCTGAAACCCGGTGGGGTCCTGGTCACGATCACCTCGCCGTACACCATGGATGCCCGCAACCCGGGCGCCCGCCGGGACATGTACGAACGCGCGGACCTGCTCGGCGCGGTCCGGCTCCCGTCGAACGCCCACATGGCCGCAGCCGGCACCAGCGTGGTCACCGACATCCTCGTGCTTCGCCGCCGGCCGGTGGACGAGCCCCGAGCGCCGTTCGGCTGGGAGACGACAGCCGAGGTTGACCTGCCGGCGGACAGCATCCAGCCGGACCTCCCGGACACGATCCGGGTGAACCGGTACTTCGCCGAGCATCCCGACCGAGTCCTCGGCCGCTACGGCGTCGGCGGTGTGCACGCCACCACGGTCACCGTCACCGCCGCCGACGGCTGGGTCGACCGGCTCGCCGTCCAGGCCCGCCAGATCGCGGCGAGCGCGAAAGAGGCCGGACGAGGCTGGTCCCCGCTCCCGCCGGAACCGACAGGTCCGGCCCCGCCTGGCACCGCACGCCCCGACGAACACGACGGCGAGGTAGGCGCACTCACCCTCGTGAACGGCACCCTGTCGATCCTGGGCCGCGACGGGCAGCACCGGACTGTCGGGACCCGCAACAAGCGTGAGGCGGAGGAGCTGCGGGCACTCATCGACCTCCGCGACACCACCCGGGCCGTACTCGCCGCGCAGACCTCCGACGATCCCGCCGACGCCGAAACCTGGCAGGCCGAACGGCAGCGGCTCAACACCATCTACGACCGCTATGTGAGCCGCTTCGGCCGGCTCGCCGACGTCCGCACAGTCGCTCCAGGCACGGCGGACCAGCCCCCGGCGGTCACCCCCCGGGTCCCCGCGCGCATCCTCGACGACCCGGGCTGGCCGCTGCTCGCCGCCCTGGAGGTCGTCGACCACAGCACTGGGCAGATCACAAAGGCCGCGATCTTCGAGGAACGAGTCATCGCGCCGCGCCGCGAGCCCACAGGCGCCACGACCGCCGCCGAGGCACTCTCGCTGTGCCTGGCGACCTATGGCCGCGCGGACCTGCACCGCATCGCCGGCCTGCTCGGCATCGACGAGGACAGCGCACTGGCTGAACTCGGCGACCTCGTCTACGAACTACTCCCTTCACCGGCAACACCAGCGAGTCCCGGCACCGAGCTTCCCCTGAGCGCGCCGGCCGCCGACGCGGAACAGCGGATCGAGATCGCGACCGCGTATCTGTCGGGGAACGTGCGCCGCAAACTGGAGGTCGCTCGTACCGCTGCACAGGCCGATCCTCGATGGGACCGCAACGTCACCGCGCTCGAGAAGGTTCTTCCTCGTGATCTGACACCGGAGGAGATCGGCGTCCAACTCGGTGCGCCGTGGCTGCCGGCCGAGATCATCGGCGCCTTCGTCGGTGGCCTCCTCGATATCGCACCGCCTGTCGTGCACCACTCGGAGAAGACCGCCACCTGGGAGATCGACATCCCCGGGCACCGTCGCGGGCAGCTCGTCACGGCGGTGAGCAAATGGGGTACACGGCGGGTCAACGCGGTCTCCCTCATCGAGCAGATGTTGAACATGAAACCGACCGTCGTCTACGACGAGGACGACGACGGCAAACGCATCCGCAACATCGTGGAGACCGTCGCCGCGAACAACAAACGCGACCAGATCGCCGAGCAGTTCGCCCGCTGGGCCTGGGAGTATCCCAGCCGGGCCGCCCATCTCAGCCGTCTCTATAACGACCGGTTTAATTGCCTGGTCCTGCCAACGTTCGACGGCTCCCATATGACCTTCCCAGGCATGTCGACCGCGTTCACTCCCCATCCCCATCAGCGGGACGCGGCCTGGCGGATCGTCTCCGGTGGAATGGGCGAACGCGGCGGCAACGTGCTCCTCGGCCATGTCGTGGGGGCGGGCAAAACCGCCACTATGATCATGGCAGGTCAGGAGATGCGCCGGCTCGGCCTCGTGAACAAGCCCATGTACGTCGTCCCGAATCATATGTTGGAGCAGTTCGGCCGCGAATTCATTCAGCTCTACCCGAACGCGAAAGTCCTGCTCGCCCAGAAATCCGACCTCGGCCGCGACGCCCGACAGGCGTTCGCGGCCCGAGCGGCCACCGGGAACTGGGACGCGATCGTCATCAAACAATCCAGTTTCGGGATGCTCCGCGTCAGCCCAGAAATCGAGAATGAGTTCCTCGAGAACGAAGGGGACGCCTACCGTGCGCTGCTTCAGGAGCTGGCGATGGACCGGGAAAAGAACCGGTTCACCGTGAAGGAACTGGAAAAAGCCGTCCTGAAGTTCACCACCCGGCTGAAAACTTTCGCCGAACGCCGTCAGGACCCGGGCCTGGTCACGTTCGACATGTTCGGCGTCGACTACCTGTTCGTTGACGAAGCCGACATGTACAAGGGGCTCCGTATTGTCACGAAGCTTCCGATCTCCGCCCCGGCCAGCGAACGCGCCTTCGACTTGTGCATGAAACTTGACTGGCTCCGTCAGACTTACGGATCCCGCGTTGCGACCTTCGCCACCGGTACCCCGATTGCGAATTCGCTGTCCGAACTGTGGGTCATGCTGCGCTATCTCGCGCCCGAACTTCTGACCGAAATGAAGATCGAGCATTTCGATTCCTGGGCGGCAACCTTCGCCCGCACCGTCACCGGACTCGAACTCGCCCCCGAAGGCGGCTCCTTCCGCGTCAACACCCGATACGCTGCCTTCGACAACGTCCCGGAACTCCTCGCCCTCTACCGCACTGTCGTCGATCTCAAGACCGCCGACGACATCCGCCTCCCCGTTCCAGCCCTCCATAGCGGCAAGCCGGTGACGGCCACCGTTCCTGGCTCGGACGAACTCCACGACTGCATCAGCGAACTCGGCGAACGCGCTGAGGAGGTCCGCGCAGGCAAGGTCGACCCGAAGCACGACAACATGCTCAAGATCAGCAACGAGGGTCGGCTTGCTTCCCTCGACCTCCGCCTCGTCGGCCGCCCGCCCGACCCAGCCGGCGGCAAAATCAGCGTCTGCGCGCAGCGCATCGCCGATCTCTGGCACGAGCACGCCGCCGACCTGTTCACCGACGCCGATGGCCGTCCCCACGCCACGCCAGGCGCCTGCCAGGTCATCTTCTGCGACCAAGGCACCCCCACCAAAAAAGAGGGTCGGTTCACCGTCTACAACGCCCTCCGTGACCTACTCATGGACCGAGGCATTCCCCGCGAGCGGATCGCCTTCGTCCACGACCACGACACCGACGCGGCGAAAGCCCGCCTCTTCGCCGCCTGCCGCGACGGCCAGATCAACATCATCATCGGCAGCACCGGCAAAATGGGTGTCGGCACCAACATCCAGCGTAGGCTCGTGGCGCTTCACCACCTCGACGTCCCATGGCGACCCGCCGATATCGAACAGCGCGAGGGGCGTATTCTCCGCCAAGGAAACCAGTGCCCCGAAGTGCATATCATCCGCTATATTACGGAGGGGTCATTTGATGCCTATATGTGGCAAGCCATTGAGAGAAAAGCCCGATTCATCACGCAGATCATGGCGGGAAAGACCGACGTCCGTACCATCGACGACCTCAACACCGATCAGGTCCTCAGCTACGCCGAGATCAAAGCACTCGCCACCGGCTCACCCCTCGTCGTCCAAGCGGCGGCACTCGACATGGAGATTACCCGTTTGCGCCGGCTCGCCACCGCCCACGCTCACGAACAGGCCGACCTCGCGGCCAGCATCACCAGCGACGAAACCCGCCTCGCCGCTACCCGATACCAGGCGGACCGCGTCCGCCAGCTCATCACCGCACGGCGGGACACCCGGGGCGAAGCCTTCACAGCAATGATCGACAGAAAATGGTTCGACGACCGAGCCACTGCGGGCACCCATTTTATAGATCAGGCTCGCCTGCGGACAAAGGATCGATATCTCCAAGACGTCACACTCGGAACTATCGGCAATATCCCTGTCATCGCCCGGCGCCTGTCCAGCTCCCTCGAAATACGGGTCGATGGCGCACCCGACAACACCATCAACATAGACTTCGCAGACGACGCGGCCGACCCCGGCCGTGTCGTCGTCAACCTCGAGAAGAACATCCGCCGGCTCGATACGATTCTTAACAACCTGGACACCACCGCAGACAGACTCAGCGAGGAAATAACCAAAGCCCGGGCGCTGAAGGGCCAGCCGTTCCCGCAGCGCGACCAGCTCAACGCCCTGGTGCACGAACGCGACGGCCTGACCAAGCAACTCGAGCAACTCGGCAGGAAGAAAACGCCCGTTTCGACAGTCGTGGCCAAGCCCGAAGGCCCGCTCCCTGCCCATCTGACTCTCTGAAACCGAACGAGCACCTGTTTCACACAAATTACCCTGGTATTTACTCGTCTCCCAGTCGACCCATGCGGGCCAGATGTTCTATTCCCTGAATGGGAACGGGGCTCGAGCAGCGGTGTAACGGACGGCGATGTTCAAGCGTTTCCGCAGGTCGCGGCTTTACCCTAGAGAATATCAATCAAGATCCCTTGACACTCCCGCATGGACGCGGGCGCTACGGCGCTCTTGTGACCGAACTGCCGCCTTGGGAGCATCTGCTGTCGGGAGACTGGCTGCCGGTGCCGGACGGAGCTGGTGACCCGGTCGCAGCCGCTACAGAGACGATCGGGCACGCGGAACGAGCGCTGCGGCCCGGCGCATGGACGCCGGACACGGAGGATGTCGCCGCCGCCAAGCGCGTCCTCTCGTGGATGCGCGCCGTCCCCGATCTGCCGGCTGTCAAGACGATCGGGTTAGCGTCCACTCCGTGCTGACCGAGCGACTCGCGACCGGTGCGTATAGGTCCACGTCCGTGCGACTGTCCTGCGGTGCCACCGCAGGACAGTGCCGGGTGTGACCAGCCGGTGCGCCCGCAGCGTCCTGGGCAGGAGCCTGATCAGCGTGGCAAGCACCGCACAGTCCGCCCAGTCCCACGGGGGCTTCGGCCGGGTGCGGCGCAGGACGGCGACCTCGTGCCGCACCACGAGCAATTCCAGGTCCTTGGACGCCGACGAACGGCCGAGCAGGACACGCCAGCCACACACCCGAACGAAGATCAGATACGGCAGGCGCACGGACATGGTTGACCATCATGCCGATAGCCGCGCCTGACATTACCCCAGTTCACAGGCCCAGGCCGACTTCTGGCACCCCATAGGATGATTAATCGGCACCCAAAGGTGCCAGGCGACGGTGCACTGTCGTATCGTGTCGACGATCATTGTTTCAACCTGGTGCACGTCACGGGCTGGGGAGTCGAGGAGGTCTGCTCGTTGATACGTGTCCCGCCCTTCCGCGAGCAGGGCCGCAGGGCTTGGTCAGCCGCATCAGTCGCGACTCACCCATCGAACGCCGAAACCTGTCCGCCCCGTGTTCAGTGAGGCGGTTAGCCTCAGCTAATCCTCTTGACCCCGCTTAGTTTAAGGACCCCGAGCAGTGGCCACACCAAACCTCACCTCCACCACCATGAAGCGGCTGGCATTCATCCGCCTTATGTACCAGCAAGGCGTGGACCAGTCCCATCTGCCCGAGCCGTTGATGTATACCAGCGTCCTGACCTTTCACGACGCGGTCGAATGGTTCCTACTTCTCTCCGGGGAGCACCTCGGCGCATCCGTCTCTGGCAACACGGAATTCAAGAAGTACTGGACCGAGCTTAGCCCTGCCAAATGCGCCAACGGCGTGGTTCTGACGGGGCAGGTGGGCATGCGCCGGCTCAACGACTGGCGTAACGGCTTCAAGCATGCCGGCGCGCTGCCCGGCCGCGACCATGTCGAGCAGGCTCGGGCAAGCGTCACCACGTTCTTCGAGGAGAACACTCCGACGGTTTTTGGCGTCCTGTTTGACGGCATTGATATGGCTGACTTGGTGCCCCAGACCTCTACACGCCAAAAGATCAAGATGGCTACCGCGTCGAACACCACCGGAGACCGTGCCGAGGCGATGGCGCTGCTCGTCGAAGCGTTCGATGAGCTGTTCGACAGCCGCATCTATCCCAATGGGGCGAGACCCACACCGTTCAGCTTTGGTCCTACCATCCGCTATGCGCTCCGGGAGCAGGAAATCGTGCAAACGGTGAGGCAGCCTGACTCTAGCGGCCTTCCTCCTGGTAATCCGCGCCGTCTCGGAGAGCAGATCAGAGAGATCACTGATGTCACTATGGCCGTGCAGAACGCCATGCGGGTAGTTGCCCTAGGCATCAGCTATGCGGAGTACCGCAGATTTCTCGACCTTACCCCACGCGTATGGGTGAATATAAAAAATGAGTCTATCCGCAACTTTCCCCAGGGTTACGCTCCCAACCAGGAGGAGTTCGACTACTGTCAGCGGTTCGTCGTTACAGTCGCGCTGCGCTTGGCTGAGCTGAATGCGCACACCGTGCCACCCTCATGGAAGACAACATAACTCCACGCTGCGGATACAGACGCAGTCACGGACTCCCCAAGGGTGGCTACCAGGAGCAGTGCGGTACACCTTTCGGAGCGCTCCGGCATTGCCCGTGCATGCCGTCGAGCCCGGCATGTGCTTGGACCGCGGGATCAGAGGGTGAGGTGGGCGAGGATGGGTGCGTGATCGGAGTCGCGGGCGTCCCGGCGGCTGGCGGGGTTGTCGCCGAGGGAGGGCAGGGGGCGGTCGACGAGAGCATCGACCTGTCCGACCGCGTGGAGCAGGGCGTGGCTGACGAGGATATGGTCGATCAGTTCCTTGCGGCCCTGGTAGATCCGGGAGTAGCGGCGTTCGACGGGGATCTTCGCCGCGAGGTTCCGCAACCGCTGGCCGTCGCCGTGGTCAGGGCGGTCAAAGCCACCGGTGCCGATTTCCGAACCGGGAGGTCCGGCGAGGATCTGGGTGGTCGCGGCCTGGGGTTCGTCGTTGAGGTCCCCGACGACAACGAGACGGCGGGTGCGGCCTTCGTCCGCGAGCAGCCGGGTGGCCAGCGCCCGAACGGTGGCGGCCTCGGCGGCGCGGCGGTGCAGCGCATAGGTGGCGTAGCGGGCGCGCTCGTCGTCGTCCCGGGTGTCGAAACGGGTGGTGCCGTGCGGGCTAGGGAAGGACAACAGCTTGGATTTCAGGTGGCAGACCACCACGGTCAGCGGGGTGCCGCCGGGGGTGAGGGTGACGGCGAGGGCGCCGCGGCCCATCCGGCGGGTGGTCTTTCCGTGGTCGCCGACCTGGACCGGGAGCAGGCCGGCGGGAAAATCGGCGGTGTCCGCGGCGGGCTGGACGGGCAGGCGGCTCAGCACGCCGACGCGGATCGGATGCGCGGGCTCGAACAGCTCGGACAGCACAACCGTCCACTCGTCGTCGAGTGCGCCGGCGAGGTCGGCGAGCGCGTCCGGGTCGCCGACCTCTTGGACGCCGAGCACATCCACGCCGGCGGTGCGGATCGTCGTCGCGAGCGCGGCCAGCTTGCCCTGGTAGGCCGCCGTGTCCGCCGGGCCGAATCCCTCACCGGGCCGGAACAGGTTCTCCAGGTTCCACGTCCCGAGCAGCACCATCCATACCCCCCGACCGATCCGACAGCATGGCCAGGGTATCCAGCCTTATGCGGAAAGTCGCCGAACGGGAGCTGAAAAAACGAGATCCGCGCGTACACGACCCGGGCGGCTGACGGCCGGCCGCCCACGTGTGCGGCCACGCCGGTAGTCACCGTCCCGGGGCACTGTTGCATTCGCGTACACCGGCGGATCTTGGCCGCAAGTCTTCCGGCGCCGAGGTTCACCAGCGCGGCTCCGGGCTGCTGGTAGTCCCACCGATCGGGGCACATGAGCGCGTCTGACGGGAAGATCTGCGGTGAAGATCGCCTGCGATCGGCGAATGCAACAGTGCCGTCGCGGGCCTCTGCACCCCGCCGTGCGGTCCTAAATGATGGGAGAGCGCTCCGGCGGGTTGGGCATTGATCCCCGCACGTTGCCAGCCGAACTGCGCCTATCCACAGGGGAGACGGCCGCGCGTGCGAGAGACTGCGGAAAAGCGCAGCATCGCTCGGCTGGCGCTATTTCGGGCGACGGTCGGAAGCGTCGA
The DNA here is from genome assembly GCF_900634715.1 of Candidatus Protofrankia californiensis. Classification (GTDB taxonomy): domain Bacteria; phylum Actinomycetota; class Actinomycetes; order Frankiales; family Frankiaceae; genus Protofrankia; species Protofrankia californiensis. The sequence continues at coordinate 13,697 of NZ_CAAAFO010000013.1, forward strand.
TGTCTTGCCGGTTGCCTGACTGGCCCCTCCCGAGCCAGCCGGCAGGCCCTGACGGAGCGTGTTCAACCGCCTCACGGCTGAACCGCTGCGAGTGCTGCCGGGTACCGACGTGGGCCGCCCCGTGTCGTGCCATGTCGCCGAGTCTTGCTAACGAACCGCTAACGAATGATCTTCATGGGCTGGCCGATGATCCTTGATCATGCCACCGACCTGGACAAACGGGTGGAGACGAGGGGACTTGAACCCCTAACCCCTGCCTTGCAAAGGCAGTGCTCTGCCAATTGAGCTACGCCCCCGGAGGAAACCCAACCAAGAGTATGGCATGCGGACGGCAGCGCGTGGATGTGTTCCGCAGGGCACTGCCCCTGCTTCCCCCGCGGACGCGGCCGCGACATCCACAGACGTGGCACCCACAGACGCATCGAAGCACGGGTACCGCGGCGCCAACCCTCGAACCCGCCGGATGGACCACCGTTCAGCCTAGTTAGGGTAACCTGACCTAATTACTTGCACTACTTGCTGATCGGTGCCGACCTCTTCGGGAGACGGGTGTGCATCATTACCGTGAGCTGGAGATCCCTGGTCGGTTCGATCCCCTTGCACTCGCCGCCGCCCTGTCGGATTCCGATCTGTTCAGCAGCCACGTCGTCTACGAGCGCGACAACCAGTGGTGGTTCGCCGGTGACGTCTTCGGCGAGGTCGTCGTCGAACCAACGGTGGTGCGGAGCAGCTGCCAAGGCCGGCAGACGGCGGTCGAGCGGTCGCCGCACCCGTTGCGCCAGGTGGGCGACCTGCTTGCAACCTTTCCGCTCGCGGATTGGCACGCATACGGCTGGGTCTGCTTCGAGTTCGCCTATGCGCTCGCGGGCGGCCCCCGCGTCGCCGAAGGACGCCCGCTCCTGCACGTGATGGTGCCCAGGACCGAGATCCGGCTGCGAACCGATCACGTTCTGATACGCGGCACGGACGACCTCGTGATCGGATCGGTACGTGATCTGATCACCGACTTCGCCGGACGCCTGAGCCCCCGCACCCGCGCACGACCGGTCGAGGTTACCGACCCGGCGGAGGAAGACTCGGCGGGAGAAAGCTCGACGGAAAAAGGAAAAGAAAGAAAAGAAGGGAAAGAGTCCCGGAGGGCCTATCACGACAGCGTGGCGCGGGCCGTTGCGGACATCCGCGGGGGCGCCCTGCGGAAGGTCATCCTCTCCCGGACGCTGCCGATCCCGTTCCCGGTCGATCTCACCGCCACATACGCCCTCGGCCGCGCCGGGAACACCCCGGCCCGCTCGTTCTTGCTCGACCTGGGCGGCCAGAAGGCCGCCGGGTTCAGCCCAGAAACCGTCGTCGAGGTCTCCGCGGACGGCCAGGTGGCCGCCCACCCGCTCGCCGGCACCAGGGCGCACGGCCTCGGAGCCGACGTCGACGCGGACCGCCGCGCCGAACTGGAGTCCGACCCCAAGGAGATCTTCGAGCACGCCACCTCGGTCAAGCTGGCCTACGACGAGGTGTCCCAGGTCTGTGAACCGACCTCGGTCGCGATCACCGATTTCATGACGGTCACGCACCGTGGCAGTGTCCAGCACCTGCGTTCCCGCGTGGTCGGTCAACTCGCCGCTGGGCGGACGTCCTGGGACGCACTGCAGGCGCTGTTCCCGTCGGTGACGGCATCCGGAATCCCCAAGGCGCCGGCGTTCGAGCGCATCGCCGAACTCGAGCGGACACCCCGCGATCTCTACGGGGGTGCGGTGCTCATGGTGTCCGAGGACGGGGAGCTGGACGCGGCCCTGGTGCTGCGGGCCGTCTACGAGCACGGCGGACGGGCGTGGCTGCGGGCGGGCGCCGGCATCATCGCGGACTCCCGACCGGAACGGGAGTACGAGGAGACGTGCGAGAAACTGCGCAGTGTCGCGCCGCACGTCGTCCCCAGGACAGCGGCGTCGTGAGCCGCACGTTCCGGCCGTGAGCCGCAAGGTTTCAGGCCGTGACCTGCGCTTTTGCTGCTGGGACGCGCGCTGCCTCGGGGTGCCTGCGGGCACGCGCCGCCGGCACGACCAGTGGTGTGCCCACCTCCGGGTCGGTGATGATCCGGCACCGCAGACCGAACACGTCCTCGACCAGCTCGGCGGTCACGATCTCCTCGGAACGGCCCTGCGCGACGATCCGCCCACCGCCCATCACGATCAGATGGGTGGCGTACCGGCAGGCGTGGTTGAGGTCGTGCAGCACCGCCACGAGCGTGCGCCGCCTCTCCTCGTGCAGGTCGGCGCACAGGTCCAGCACCTCGACCTGATGGGCGATGTCGAGGAAGGTCGTCGGTTCGTCCAGCAGCAGGATCGGTGTCTGCTGCGCCAACGCCATCGCCAGCCAGACCCGCTGGCGTTGCCCTCCGGACAGTTCGTCGACGAAGCGGTCGGCGAGGTCGTCGACGCCGGTCGAGGTCATCGCCTCGGTGGCCGCCCGTTCGTCCTCGCGTGACCATTGCCGCAGCAACCGCTGGTGCGGGTAGCGCCCGCGGGCGACGAGGTCAGCGACGGTGATCCCGTCCGGCGCGATGGACGTCTGGGGCAGCATCCCCAGCCGGCGGGCGACCTCCTTCGACGGCAGCGACGTGATGAGCGCACCGTCGAGGTACACCGCGCCGGTGCGGGGTCTGAGCATCCGGGCGAGCGCGCGCAACAGCGTCGACTTGCCACACGCGTTCGGCCCGACGACCACCGTGAAGGACCCGTCCGGGATGATCACCCCGAGCGAGGTGGCCACCGTCCGATTGTCATAGGCCAGGGTCAAGTTGTCGGCGCGGAGCCGATACGGCTGCGGGTCAGCCCCGTCCTCGCTCATGAACACCGTGACCTGACGGCACCGTCGTCCATGGCGCGCTTCTCCTCACACGTCGACAGGTATACATCGACAGGTCGACGGTCGATCCACCCGTCCGGACAGCCAGCCTGGCGTAGTTAAGTACTCCTTACCTAATTTGTCAATACTCGCGACGTGAGACGTTCGCGGGACGCGGGACGTGGGACGTCCGCGGTCAGGCTCGGCCGGAGCGCCATTCGCGGGTCAGGAGCCAGGCCAGGTAGACACCGCCAACGCCGGCGGTCATGACTCCGACGGGCAGCTGGGTCGGCGCCAGCAACCGCTGGGCCGCGAAGTCGCTGACGATCAGCAGCGTCGCCCCCATCAGCGCCGAAGGCACGAGATTCGGCCCGGTGACCAGGGTCAGCCGCCGGACGAGCTGGGGTGCCACCAGCGCGACAAAGGCGATTGGCCCGGCCGTGGCCGTGGCCAGCGCCGTCAGCGCGATCCCGCACAGCAGCGCGGCGAACCGGCGGCGCTCGACCGGCACACCGACAGCGCGCGCCGCGTCGTCACCCATCTCCAGCATCCGCAGGTCACGGCCGAGAGCAAAGGTGACGGGCAGCAACGCCACCAGTGCCCCGACCAGCGGCCGGACGTCCTCCCAACCACGCCCGTTCAGGCTCCCGGTCAGCCAGAACTGCGCAGCCGTCGCCTCCGTGAGCGAGGAACGGACGAGGAGGTAGGAGTTCACGGACTCAAGAACCGCCCCGACCCCTATACCGACAAGCACAAGCCGATAACCCAGAGCACCCGTCCGGAACGCCAGCAGATAGACGGCAACAGCGGTGAGTATCCCTCCGACAACCGATCCGACTGCGACAGCCACCGGCCCCCCGCCGAGGACGATGATCTGCAGCAGCGCGCCGGTTGCCGAGCCGACGGTGAGCCCGACGATGTCGGGACTGCCCAGGGGGTTGCGCGAGATGCTCTGGAACACCGCCCCTGCCATCCCCAAGGCGGCGCCCACACCCAGTGCGGCGATCGCTCGCGGCAGGCGCAGCTCGGTCACGATGAACTCGTTCGCCTCCGAACCCCGGCCCAGCAAGGTACGGACGACGTCGTATACCGAAATCGGATAGTCGCCGGTGGTGAGAGCGAACACGCCGACCACGACAGCTGCCGCGAGCAGCAGCACGCACACGACCGCACTGCGCGGGAGAACGCGCACCGAGATCCGGTCACCGGCCACCCGCACCACCGGTCCTGACGCCGCTGGTCCTGACGCCGCTGGTCCTGACACCATCGGACCGGAGAGCGCCGGTTCTGACACCGCTGTCCGCACTGTCCGCATATCCCTGGTCACAGTTGGACGATCTTTCGGCGCCGGACGAGAAAGATGAAGACCGGCGCCCCGACAAAAGCGGTGACGATGCCCACCTCCAGCTCCATGGGCCGGGCGATGAGGCGTCCCAGGACGTCGCAGCCCAGCAGCAGGATCGGGGACACCAGCATGCAGTAGGGCAACAGCCAGCGATGGTCGGGACCGGTGATCACACGTACGACGTGCGGGACGGCCAGGCCGACGAACGCGATCGGCCCAACCGCCGCGGTCGCCGAGCCGCACAACAGCGTGACTGCCAGCATCCCGAGCGCCCGGGTGCGGCCCGGACGAGAGCCCAGCGTCCGCCCGGTGTCGTCACCGAGCGCGAGCGCATTCAGCGGCCCGCCCAGCGCAAGGGCCAGGACCACGCCGGCGATCAGGAACGGCCAGATCCCGACCACGGTTTCCATGGTGCTGCCGGCGAGTGATCCCACCGACCAGTGCCGGTAGCGCTCGAGCGTCTGCGGGTCGAGCAGGACGCGGGCGGAGATGTAGGCGTTCAGGACGGCGGTGACCGCGGCCCCCGCCAAGACTACCCGCACCGGGCTGGCCCCGCCCGGCTCCCTCGAGCCCAGGACGTACACGACGGATGCGGCCGCGGCGGCACCGAGGAAGGCGAACCACACCGACAGCATTAGGCTGTGCCGCCCCAGCAGTCCGACACCCGACACCACCGCCGCGGTCGCCCCCGCGCTGATGCCGAGCAGGCCCGGATCAGCCAGTGCGTTGCGGGTGAGCGCCTGCATGAGCGCCCCGGCGAGCCCCAGCGCGGCACCCACCGTGAGGCCCATCAGCGTGCGGGGCACTCGCAGGTCCCGGACGACGACCGCGTTGTCGGACCCGTCCGAGTGGATCAACGCTCTGAACACGTCGCCGGGGGAGATGGTCCTGGCTCCGACGGCGACGCTCGCGACCATGACCAGGGCGAGTAGCAGCACGACGGGTAGCAGCCCCACCGCCCGCCGGCTGCGTGTCCGGGTCACCGCCACCTGCCGGGTGGTGCCCGTGCTCGTAGCCGTCGGCGTCATCCGGGCTGAACCTGTCGCTCGAGCCGCTGCTGGTCGGGCTGTTGTTGGTCGGGCTGTTGTTGGTCGAGCTGTTGCCCGACCTGCTGGTCGACCTCCTCGTCGATCTTTTGTCGCCCGGGGTGCGCGGCCCGGTTCAGCTCCGCGCCGCGAAGGCTTGCCAGGACGGCGGTGAACAGTGCGGCAAGGCCGGTGCCGACGAGGCCGTACACGACGATTGCGCGGCCGATCGGCAGGTGTGCCGCGACGAAACCGGTGATCAGGGCGCCGGCTGCCGCTCCCGACGTCTCCTGCGCCGACCACAGGCTGCTCACCCGTCCGAGCATGCTGTCGGGGGTGTAGGTCTGGATCAGCGCGAAGCGCAGGATCTCGTCGATCGACGTGACAAGCCCGAACACGACGAGCAGGACGACGACCAGGTAGGGCTCGTGCACCGTGCCGAGCACGGCCAGCAGGCCGAAGGCGGCGACCGTCGCCAGGAGCACACCCCGCCCGGCGCGGTTCGCCCGGGTGGCCCAGCCGCTGGTCAGCGAGGACAGCACGGCCCCGGCAGCCGGCGCGGAGTAGAGCAGGCCCGTGACCGCCGGGCCCGCGTGCAGCTGCTGGTCGACGAAGGCCGGGATCGCCACCAGCACGCCGCTGGCCAGCATGCCCAGCAGCCCGACCAGCATCAGCCCACCAACCGTCGGCTCCCCGAGGACGAACCGGACTCCGGCGAACATCGCCACCGCGGGATTGCCCGGCGACGTTTCCGCCGGTCGCAGACCTGGCAACCGCAGCAGCGGGAGCAGGATCGCCAGGGTTGCGGCGGCGGCGATCGCGTAGTTCCAGCGGACCCCGAACGCGGCGATCACCGCGCCGCCCAGCGCCGGAGCCGCCACCGACCCGAGCCGGACCGTCAGCGCGTTCAGCGCTCCGGCAGCCACCAGCTTGTCCGGGCCGACCAGCGCAGGCACCGCGGCGGTCAGCGCGGTGATGCTGATCCCGGAGGTCAACCCGTCCAGTACGCCGAGTACGAACAGCGGCCACACCGCCGGATGGGACACGAAGGCGTTCACCGCCAGCAGCCCGAAGCCGACGGCGGCGACACCACGGGAGGCCAGGATCAGACGCCCCCGGTCGTACCGGTCCGCCCAGTCTCCTCCCAGCAGGAAGCCGGCCAGCAGCGAGACCGCCGTCGTCGCCGACGCCGCGCCGACATATGCGATCGACCCGGTCATCTCGTACAGCTGCACCGGGATCGCGACCGTCAACATGCCGATGGCGAACACCGAGACGGTCCGGGCGAGGAAGACGTCCCGGAACGGGCGGCTTTCCCGCAACGGGCTGACATCCATGACCAGCGACCGGGCCAGCGTCCGCGCCCGGGTCCGGCTCCGGGTCCGGCTCCGAAACGAGGTCACGCCGGATCCGGGCTCGTGACGTCCGGACTGGTGACGTCCGGACTGGTGGCGTCCGGGCTGGTGGCGTCCGGGCTGGTGAACTGCGGGCTCGTGGCGCTCAGCCGGGCGTCCAGCTCCTGCTCAGACAGCGCGCTGACGTCCAGGTAGATCTGCGCGACCGCCTCCAGCCGGCCCGGCACCGTTTCGATCTCGGTAAACCGCTGCGCGATCCGCTCGATCGTGCGGTGGGTGAAGACAGCCTGAACGGGCAGGTCGCGGGTGTCGAGTGCGTCCCGCAGGCGGGCGATTAGGTTCGTGGCCAGGACGGAGTCACCGCCCAAAGCGATGAAGTCGCCAGCCACACCAACCTCGTCCACGCCGAGGAGATCGCTGACGAGCCCGGCGATGACACGCTCGAGGGCGGTGCGAGGCGCGACATACGCGACGTCGACGTCCGCTGCTGCTTCTGCAGCAGATTCGATCATTACGGCGACCGCCCGCCGGTCGACCTTTCCGTTCGCGGTGAGTGGGAAGTCCTCCACCACGACGACGTGGTCGGCCACCATGTGCGGCGGCAGCAGGTCGCGGGTCGCGTCGCGCAGGGCCTCGGCCACCTCGGCGGGCGTCCCGACAGTCGTCCCAGGAGTCGTCCGGGCGGACGGTGCGTCGTCGTCGACAGCGGTTTGCGTGACCACGGCCGTGGCCAGTCGCGGACTGTCCCCGCCGATCACCACGGCGACGGCCCGGTGCACCCCGGGCTGCCGCGTGAACGCGGCCTCGACCTCGGCGAGCTCGATGCGAAACCCTCGCACCTTCACCTGGCCGTCGCGGCGACCGAGGAACTCAAGCGTCCCGTCAGGCCAGTACCTGGCCATGTCACCAGTGCGGTACCAGCGGGTTCCCCGGTATTCGACGAACCGGTCGGCGGTTCGCTGTGGATCGCCCCGGTAGCCGCGGGCCACCCCCAGCCCGCCGATCCACAACTCGCCCGGCACCCAGTCGGGTCGGTCCCGGCCCTGCTCGTCGACGACCCGGCAGGTCACGCCGCGCAGCGGGGTGCCGTAGGGAACCGCCCGCCAGTGCGGCGGCACCCCGGCCGGCTCGGTCACCTCGCAGATCGTCGAGTGGATCGCCGTCTCAGTGGTACCGCCCAGGGCCACGAAGCGGCAGGTCGGCGCGTGGCGTGCGAGCAGCGCGGGCAGATGGGTTCCGACCCAGTCGCCGCCGAGCAGCGCAACCCGCAGCCGTTCGCCCCAGCCGTCGCGTCCGCCCGCCCGCAACAGCATCTCCAGGACGGCGGGCACGCAGTTGATCACGGTGACGTCCCAGATGTCGACCAGGTCCGCCCAGTGCGCCGCATCGCGGCGGGCATCCTCGGTGATCAACACGACCGCACCACCGGCCGACCACAGGCCGAACATGTCGAAGACCGACAGGTCGAAGTCGAGCGCGGACACCGCCAGTGACGCGTCCCGTGGCCCGATGTCGAAACGTCCGATCAGATCGCCGATGGTGTTCATCGCCGCCCGGTGCGGCACCTCCACTCCCTTGGGCTCACCGGTGGAACCCGAGGTGAACAGGATGTACGCCACGGCTTCGGGGCCGACGACGACCGGATCGGCCAGGGGAGCCCGGTGGACGGCCGCGACATCGACATCCAGCTCGACCACGGACGTGTCCGGTGCGGTGTCCCCGGGACTTTGGCCACCCGGACCTGCGGGCCCGTCGCGTTCGGTCAGCGCGACCCGCACGTCGGCCGTCCGGCGGATCTTCTCCCGCCGGGCGTGCGGCTGCTCCACGCCGATGGGCACGTAGACGGCCCCGGCCGCCAGCACGCCGAGTACCGCCACCGCCTGGGCGGGTCCCTTCGCGGCCTCGACCGACACCGACTCCCCCGGCCGCACCCCGCGTTCGACCAGACAACCGGCCACCCGCAGCGCCCGGTCGGCCAGTTCCGCGTAGGTCAGGGTGCCGCCGTTACCCCAGCGTAGTGCGGGTGCACCAGGTGTGCGGTGGGCGTGGGCGAAAAATCCGTCGTGCAGGAGCGCCCCGGGCGGCGGTACGCCTGTAGCAGCGACCCGTAGCCGCGCCCGGCCCTGATCGGGCGGTGTCGTGATCGACACTGGTACGCGCCAGCCCGCGTCCACGTCCGCGTCTGCGCCCGTGTCCGCCTTCTCGTCCATACCCGTACCCGCACCCGCGTTCTTGTCCGTGTCCGCGTTCTCAGTGGCGAGTGCGCCGACCACGTCCCGGTAGGCGGCGAACATCGCATCGACCACACCGTCGGGGAAGCCGTCCTCCCGGACGTCCCAGTTCAGCAGCAAACCCCCGCCGACCTCGGTGACCTGGGCGTCCAGCAGCACCTGCGGCCCCTGCGAGATGATCCACACCGGCTCGCCGAAATGCCGGCGCACCCGGTCGTCGAAGAGCTCCCCGAGGTTGAGGGCGCTGGTGAAGACGACGGGCGCGAACACCTGCTCGCCGCGCACGCGGGCCATGTCGCGCAGCACCTCGACCCCGGAGTAGTCCGCGTGCGCCCCGGCCAGATGCAGCCGCTGCTGTATCCGGCGGGCACGCTCGGCGAACGGCATCGGCTCGCCGCAGTCGACGTCGAGCAGCACCGATCCGGTGAAGTCACCCACCATGGCGTCCACATCGGGATGCAGCGCCTCCCGGTTGAACAGCGGCAGGTTCAGCAGGAACCGAGGTTCGTCCGCCCAGGCAGCCAGCACCTCGGCGAACGCCGTCGCCAGCGCCATCGCCGGGGTGACGCCGTGGCGATGCGCCCGCTCGATCAGCCGCGCCTTCTCCGGCGCCGGCAACCAGTGGTGCCTGCGCGCCACGCGACCGGTGCCACCACCGGCTGCCCGGGGCGTCACCGGCAGGTGCGGCGCCCCGGGCAGCTCGTCCAGGCGCTCGGCCCACCACTGCCGGTCACGCTCGTGCGCGGCAGCCCGCGCGGCCGCCCGGTCGCCGAGGTAGCCGGCGTAGCTGTAACCGATCGGATCGAGCGCACGGCCCGGGTGTTCATACAGTGCCGCCAGGTCCGCCAGGAGGATCCGGTAGCTCATCGCGTCCGCCGCGACCATGTCGATGTCCAGATGCAGCCTGGTGGCCCCGCCTGGAAGCAAGCTCAGCCGGACGTCGACGACCTGCCCGTCCTCGATCGCCAGCATCTGGTGTGACATCTGGTCACGCAGCTGCTCCAGGGTGCGCTCGACCTCATCCGCGGGCAGCTCGCGAAGATCACCGACCGTAACCGCCGGCCCCGGCCGGCACGCCAGCACCCGCTGCGTCCCATCATCACCGATCTTCACCCGCAGCATGGCATGGCGATCCACCACCGCCTCGACCGCCCTGCCCAGGCGGGCTGGGTCGACGTCACGGCCGTCGAACTCCACGTAGAGGTGTGCCGACACCGAACCCAGGGCCTGCCCGTCACCGCGTCCGATCCAGTAGGCGTGCTGCATCAACGCGAGCGGGAACGGCGCCAGCGGGGACAACAGCACTGAAGATGACAATTCCGACGGATCGCCGCGGTCGCCGGTCGGGACGGTCCCGGCGGCCCGCTCCGGCCGGTGGCCCTCGGCGCCCGAGGCCGGCAACCGGTGACCCTGGGTCCCCGAAGCGAGCAGAGCCGACCAGGCGTCCAGGGTCGGCCGCTCGGCCAGCTCGGCAAAACTCACCTCGACGCCGCGCTGGCGGAGCTGATTCGTCAGCCGCATGATCTGGATCGAATCCACGCCGAGCTCGATGAGGTTGTCGTCGAACCCGATCGAATTCGCCTGTTCGTCGAGCGCATCGGCGACAAAGCGCCGGAGATCCTGCTCTGTCAGCGACCCGCGGACCTGGATCTGCCGGCCCTGTGGTGAACGGCCGGTCATGCCTGTCGCGCTTCCATCCGGATACGCAGGCTGTTCGGACGCAGGTCGGTCCAGTTCTTCTCCACGTATTCCAGGCAGGCGTCCCGGGTGTCCTCGCCGAACACAATGGTCCAACCCGCCGGTACGTCAATGAAGATCGGCCACAATGAGTGTTGACCTTCGTCGTTGATCAGGACCAGGTAACGCGCGTCCGGGTCGTCGAACGGATTGGTCATTGTGGGTGCTCCTTTCCGCGGCCGCCGGGCGACGGCCGCGTTGTCACAGGCCGGACGCGCGGTCACGACCTGACGGCGGCGATTTTTGTGAGGGTCGGCTCGATACGCTGGAAGACATATGGGAACGTCAGCGGGCTGGGCAGCCGCACGGCATAGATTGTCTCCACGTCCAGCTCGGACACCCGGCCGTCCCGTATCGCACCCAGACGCTGGTAGATGGGATTCTTCTTGAGGTCGTCGAGATCCTGCTGGTTGATTGCCGAGATCAGGAGGTAGTCCGCGTCGATCGCGTCCAGCTTCTCCAGGCTCAGTTGCCCGTCCGGATCGGTGATCGCCTTTGCTCCGGCCGACAGGTTCATACCCAGCTGGCCGAAGAATTTCACCGCGAAATCCGACTGGTCGCTGACGACGATGAGCTGTCCCGGGCCGATCACCAACGCCATGGTGAAGGTCTTGCCGGCGAGCCCGGGCAGTTTCTGCTTGACCCGGCTGATCTCGGCCTCGGCATCGGTCACGATCTTCTCGGTGCGTGCGTCCGTGCCGGTCGCCCTGGCGACGGTCCGCACCCGGTCCTGCCAGGTGGTGTCTCCGGGAAGCTTCAGGGTGGGCGCGATCTGGCGCAGTTTGTCGTACTGTTCCTCAGCCGCCCAGTCGGCCAGAATCAGGTCCGGCCGCAGCGCCGCCACCTTCTCAAGGCTGAAGTCGGTGTTGACGTCGGTGTTCAGGAGGGTCGCCTTGCCCGCGTCCAGCAGGCCCTTCTGCCACGGGTACACGCCGCCCTCGGTACGGCTGCTTCGGTTCGCCCCGACGGGCTGGATGCCCAGCACCAGCAATGTGTCGACGTAGTCGCGGGTCAGCGCCACGACACGGGTCGGTTTCCTGTCGATACTCACCGGACCCTTCTCGGTGTCGATCGTCACCGAGAAGGGCTGGTTCGAACCGGACGCGGCAGCAGCGGGCTCGGAACCAGTCGTCGACGACCCGCAGGCGGCCGACACAGCCGACAGCACGACCATGGCGGCCAGCCAGGCCATCATTTTCCGGAATGAAATTCTCCCGAACGAAATCCCTTGGAAGAGAGCTCTTCGGGGCTGAATTCTTCGGAACGGAACTTTTCGGAGCGGACGGCGCCGGCTGTCACCGGACATCGATTCGGACGCTGCCATGAGGATCCTTTCACAAACCGGCGGGGTTTCCGCCGACCAGCGCCGGTCCGGGCGGGCCGGTGCTGGCTGGACGA
>NZ_CAAAFO010000013.1:25692-27300 GCF_900634715.1 Candidatus Protofrankia californiensis
TCAGAAAGATGGACGATTCAGGAAAGAGTCGCCAGCCCGCGGAGGGCTTCGATCCACAGGTCGGAAAGCTCGCGGACGACCGGCTCGTCGAGCAGCGCGCCGGCCCAGGTCCAGGTGGCGGTGAAAAGCGGGCCGTCCGCACCCGCGACCGTGACCGCGTCAATGACGATCGGGTATACGACCGGCATTGCCGGGTCGAATGCGGAGGTTACGGCGTCGCCCTCGGGGGCGAGGTCCCAGGCCGCGTCCTGCGCAGGCAGCATGTCGACGCGTCCCAGATAGTTGAACTGGATCTCCGGCCTCGCGGTCGCGGCGAGCCCGGCCAGCACCGGAGCCGTCTGGGCGTTGAGATGGCGCAGGATGCCGTAGCCGACGCCACGGTCGGGCACGCCCCGCAGCTGTGCACGGATGCGCCGCAGCGCGTCCGCGGCGGCGGGCCCGCCGCGGTGCGCCTCGGTCGGGTCGATACCGGTGAGATCCAACCGGACGGGGTAGATGCTGGTGAACCAACCGACCGTCCGGGACAGGTCGATGTCGTCGTCGACGGGCTGGCGACCGTGACCTTCCAGATCCACCAGCAGGGACGGGGCGTCCCCGCCACGGCCGTGACGCTGACGCCAGGCGGTCACCGCGGTGGCCAGCCCCGTCAGCAGGACGTCGTCGACCCGGGCGTTGAAGGTTGCGGGAACGGTGGTGAGCAGCGGGACGGTGGACACGGCCGGCAGGCTCACCGTCAGTGATTTCCTTGTCGCGGCCGTGTCCACGCGGGGGTCGGGTCCGCGGGAGGCGAGGGTCGGGTTAGGATGACGCAGAGTTTCGGTCCACCACGGGATCTCCGCCAGCCGCGACCGCTCGTGCGCGTTGCCGAGCAGCCGGTGGGACCAGACCCGTAGGGACGTCCCGACCGGGGCGAGCTCAGGCTGTCTGCCGGCGGTGACGGCCTGCCAGGCCGCGCTGATGTCGGGCAGCAGGACGCGCCAGGAGACCCCGTCCACAGCCAGGTGGTGGACGACGGCAAGCAGGCGTCCGGGTGTCGTCGGCCCCGCGTCGAACCAGACCACCTGGAGCATGACCCCGGCGTCGGGGCCCAGCCGGGCCGCGGCGGCGTCGGACTCCGCGGAAATCCTCTGCCGCAGCTCGCCGTCGGCCATACCGGCAACATCCACCCGGTGGAGGTAGCCGCGAGCGTCCACGGCATCCGCCGGCATGATCGTCAGAGACCAGGTGCCGCCGTTACGGTCCATCCGCAGCCGCAACGCGTCATGGTGGTCGACAACGGCCTGGAGTGTCCGTGCCAGGGTCTGCTCGTCGAGCCCACCCGGCGTGATCATCAGCATGGACTGGTTGAACCGGTCGATCGGTCCACCCAGCTCCCGCAACCAGTGGGCCGTAGGCAGCAGGGGCAGCTCACCGCCGAACGGCACGGGGGCCTCACCGCCGAACGGCACGCGGGCCCGCGGCGCGGTCTGCTGGTCGTCCGCCGGCGTCCGGGTGTCGATGACGGCCGCGAGCGCGGCGACGGTGGACGCCTGGAACAGGTCCCGGACCGCGACCGGCAGTCCTTCCGCACGGATCCGGCTGACCAGCTGGAGAGAAACGATGCTGTCG
>NZ_CAAAFO010000014.1:0-8036 GCF_900634715.1 Candidatus Protofrankia californiensis
GAACGTGCGGAGTACAGGTTCTCAGCGGTCACGGTCACGCAGACGTTCCAGGGCCCGTCGGTCGCGTTTGGTCGGGCGTCCCGCGCCGCGGTCACGGATACCCACTGCCGTGGCACCCTCGCGTGCCGGCGGTGGGCTGCGGTCGATGAAGCATTCCCCGGCGACGGTCGCGCTGACCCGCTTGCTGAGAACGCGGGTGACGACGATGGTCCGCTCGTGCCCGGCCTGGCGTACCCGTATCTCGTCCCCGGTGCGCACCGCATGGGCCGGCTTGACCCGCTCACCGTTGAGATGGACATGCCCGGCGCGGCAGGCCGCAGTTGCCTGCGACCGCGTTCTGACCAGCCGCACGGACCAGATCCAGCTGTCGACCCGCGCGGTCTCCTCCTGCGCCGCCATAGCACGACTCTACGAATCCGGCGGCCCACCAACCACGGGCCAGCCTGTACGAGGGGCACAATCCCCGGCCGGAGCGGTGCCCGGGAACGTGTGTTTCGGGTCGTTGAAGTACGAGCAGCGATCGCTGGGGGTGTTGTCGGGACAGTTATCCACAGGGGTGTTCGTCGGGCAGGGAGGTGTCGGAGGAATCGTGTACACACGAGCCATGACGGCCAACGGCTCGATAACGACGACGGACGGTGACGCGTCCTTTCACGGTGTCGGCGCGACTCGCGCCCGAGCCGAGGAGCTGCTGCGTGCGCTCGCCGGCCCCGCGGCGGTGTTGCGGGACGACCAGTGGCAGGCGATCGACGCTCTGGTCAGGCGGCGGCGCCGCGTGCTGCTTGTGCAGCGGACGGGGTGGGGCAAGTCGGCGGTCTACTTTCTCGCGACGGCGCTCCTGCGCGGTCGCGGGACGGGGGAGGGGCTCACGGAGCCCGGCGGCCCGCAACCCGAGCCCGGTGGCCTTCCCGCAGAGCCCGGCGGCCCGCTTCCGGAGTGCGGCAGAACGGCTGCCGGCCGGGACGGGACGCCTCCGGGGCCGACGGTCATCGTCTCGCCGCTGCTGGCGCTGATCCGCAACCAGGCCGCCGCCGCGGCGAGGCTCGGCATCCGGGCCGGGGAGATTCACTCGGCGAACGTCACCGAGTGGGACGAGGTCTACGGCGCGCTGCGCTCGGGTGAGCTCGACGTGCTGCTCGTCGGCCCCGAGCGGCTGAACAATCCGACGTTTCGTGACGACTACCTGCCCGAACTCGCCGCCACCACCGGTCTGCTGGTCGTCGACGAGGCCCACTGCATCTCCGACTGGGGTCATGACTTCCGCCCCGACTACCGCCGGCTGCGCACCCTGATCGCCGGTCTGCGTCCGGACGTCCCGGTGCTGGCGACGACCGCCACGGCCAACGCTCGCGTCGTCGCGGACGTCAGCGAGCAGCTGGGTACGTCCGGTCCCGCGACCGCTGGGCGGGGCGGTGCCGCTCGGGCCGGCGGAGCTGGCGTGGCAGGGAAGACCGGGCGCGCCGGCGAGGCGGGTGGGGCCGGGGGTGCCGGGGATGCCGGGGATGCCGGCACGCTGGTGCTGCGCGGAACGCTCGACCGGGAGAGTCTGCGGCTCGCCGTCGTCACGCTTCCGCTCGCCGAGCAGCGCTACGCCTGGGTGGCGGACCATCTCGCCGAGCTCCCCGGGTCCGGGATCATCTACACACTGACCAAGCCGGCGGCGGAGGAGCTCACCGTTTTCCTGCGCACCCAGGGACACACCGTCACGACCTACCACGGAGGGACGGAGCCGGCGGAGCGGATCGCGGCCGAGACCGACCTGCTGGCGAACCGGGTCAAGGCTCTCGTGGCCACCAGCGCGCTCGGGATGGGCTTCGACAAGCCGGACCTCGGCTTCGTCGTCCACGTCGGTGCACCCGCCTCGCCGATCGCCTACTACCAGCAGATCGGCCGAGCCGGCCGAGCTGTCGATCATGCCGAGGTGGTGCTGCTTCCGGCCACTGAGGACGCCGACATCTGGCGGTACTTCGCCGACACATCCTTCCCACCGGAGCGGATCGTGCGGCAAGTGCTGGACGTGCTCGCCGGCGCGGGCGGGCCCATATCCACCCAGGCGCTGCTCGCCGCCGTCGACATCGGGCACGGCCGGCTCGAGTCGATGCTGAAGGTGCTCGACACCGACGGCGTCCTGCGGCGGGTGAAGGGCGGCTGGGAGACGACGGGGACCGCGTGGGTCTACGACACGGACAGGTACGCCCGCGTCGCCGCCGCCCGCGCGCGCGAGGAGAAGGCGATGCTCGACTACATCGCCACGTCCGGCTGCCGGCTGGAGTTTCTGCGCGCCCAGCTCGACGACCCGTACGCGGCGCCGTGCGGACGCTGCGACCGCTGCACCGGCCGCGGTTGGCCGACGGACACGTCGGAGGAATCCCGCGACCGGGCACGAGCGGAACTGCACAGGCCGGGAGTCGTCGTCGAACCCCGCCGGATGTGGCCGACGGGGATGCGGACCCTCGGCCTCAACCTCGCCGGCCGGATTCCGGCGGCCGCCGCGGCAGAACCGGGCAGGGCACTGGCCCGGCTGGGCGGTGTCGGCTGGGGCAACCGCCTGCGCCCGCTGCTGCGCCCCGACGCGCCGGACAGCACCCTTCCCGACGACCTGGTCGACGCCGTGGTGAAGACCCTCGCCGGCTGGGGCTGGCAGCGTCGCCCGGCGGCGGTCGCGGTCGTACCGTCCCGGCGGCGGCCCAGGCTCGTCGGCAGCCTCGGTGAACGCATCGCCACCATCGGACGGCTGCCGCTGCTCGGTGCCCTCGACCGCGTCGCCGCAGGGCCGGCGGCCAGCACCTCCCACAACAGCGCGCACCGGCTCGCCGGCCTCTGGGAGGCGTTTTCCGTGCCCGCCGCCATAGGGGAGCGGCTTGGGGACCTCGACGGACCGGTGCTGCTCGTCGACGATCTGATCGTCACAGGCTGGACGATGACAGTCACGGCTCGCCTGCTGCGCGAGGCCGGCGCCCCCTCGGTCCTCCCCCTGGCTCTCGCCGTCGAGTCCGGCTGAAGCGTCGACCACCCGGCCACACCGGACGGCATCGTCACGTTCGCGCAGGTCTGCCCTTCAACCTGTGACG
Source organism: Candidatus Protofrankia californiensis (assembly GCF_900634715.1). GTDB lineage: Bacteria > Actinomycetota > Actinomycetes > Frankiales > Frankiaceae > Protofrankia > Protofrankia californiensis. Next base: position 3,072 of record NZ_CAAAFO010000014.1, read on the forward strand.
ATCGCAGCCTGCGGACAGGCATGGCCCGTATCAGGGACACTGTCTTAGTGGCCGTGGATCTGCACGAGGACCGGATCGCCGAACTGTGCAGGCGGTACGGCATCGCGGAGCTGGCTGTCTTCGGGTCCGTCGCCCGCGGAGAGGACAAGGCTCGGTCGGACGTGGACCTGCTCTATGTGCTCCTGCCGAACGTCACGCTCGGCTGGGAGATCGTCGAGCTCAGAGACGAGCTGGAGAAGATCATCGGGCGTCCGGTGGACCTCGTTCCAAAGTCCGGGCTGAAATGGGTCATCCGTGACCGGGTGCTCGCGGAGGCGAGGATCCTGTATGCGGCGTGACGAGCTGTATCTCGTCGACATGCTGGAGGCGGCCAAGGCGGTCTCCGCTTTTCTCGCAGACGTGGACGAAAGGACGTTCGCGGGCAGCGACCTGCTTCAGAGCGCTGTCCTTCAGAAACTCATGGTCCTCGGTGAGGCTGCTGGACGCGTTTCGCTCGAGGTCCGGGATCGCTGGCCTGAGGTGCCGTGGCGGTCAGTGTCAGGATTTCGCAATCTTGCGGTTCATGCCTACTTCGAGATCGAGTGGTCGATCGTCTGGAGGATAGCGACGGTGTCGCTTCCGACGCTGCGGAACCAACTGACGGCGCTGGTGAAGGCCGAGTTTCCGCTCGTCGCCGATCAGCTCGGGCAGGAGAACTGACGGCGGGTTGTCGACGTTGTCCGAGCTTCCAATAGCTAAAAAGCACGGTCCGGTGTTCGGAAAGTCGGTGGATGCCGGCGCGGCCGTCGCCACTGTGATTAGGAGTTTCCAATATAGGGTCCGTTTCTGCTGTCCGTTGTCACCCGACTGTCCCGGCTGACCGCTGGTGTTGATCCACGGCTGCTTCGCGACCACGACGGAAACCTGGGTGCGCTACGGCCATGCCGCGAAGATCGCGGTGCGCGGCTACCGCGTCATCATGCCGGATTTGCGTGGCTACATTTTTTGATCTTCGATCGGATAATCGGTTTGGTGACCCGTCTCGGCTCCTTCGAGGGCTGGTCCCGGTTTACGACCGGGCCTACACGGTCGCGGTGCGCCAGATGATGTGTATTGCGTGGCGCCCCGTGGAGCGGATGTCACGGGCGCCGGCGGTGATGCGCACGCTGATGGGCGATCCACCATTATTCTCCCGCCGAAATGTGCAATGGCCGGGTGTCGCGTTGCCGCTGGCGCAGCAGCGTGGCGGAGAGCACGACGAGCGCGGCGACGGTGTAGGAGGACACCCGTAGCGTCCGGGCGTCACCGGGGAGGTCTGTGAACAGGGAGACGTACACGGGATGACCGGCAGCCGCGACGGCGAGCCATTCCAGCCGGCCGGCGAGGATGGCGAGCGCCACCAGCAGGATGCCGTACCAGGGCTGGACCGGGGTGGCGACGAGGAAGGCGGCCCCGACGAGCCACAGCGCGGCTCGTTCGACGGGGACCCGGCTCGGCTCGGAGCGCATTACGGCCGCGGTGACCGCGGCCAGCACCGACACGGCGGCGGCCTTGGCCGCGGCCCCGTTGATGCCGAGGGCTGTGAGCAGCAGGAAGCGGTCGCCCTGGCCGTACCCCTCGACGTTGAGGTATTCCGGGAGGAAACCGAGAGCTCCTGTTCCGACGGCCAGGACGTGGGGCAGGTAGGAAAGCCCGACGACCGCGACGGCTGCCCCGACCACGACGACCGGGCGGCGTCGGGCGGCTGCCGGAAGGAGCAGCGCCGGGTACAGCTTGACCGCCACCGCGGCTGCGAGCAGCGTCCCGGCGATCCAGGTCCGGCGGCGGGTGGGTCTCCCGGCCGGCGCGGAGCGGGTGCGAGGTCGTGAGGTGAGTACCGCGATGCCGCCGAGCGCGAGCAGCGCGGCGAGGACGTCCACATGTGCGTCGGAGGCGACGTCGAGGCCGGCGAGCGGCGAGAGGGCGTAGAAGCCCGCGTAGCGGGGGTCCCGTCCCCGTACCGTCAGCATCGTCATAATCAGTGCGACCAGCGCCAGCGACGCCAGCGATGTGTAGAGCTGCGTCTTGTGCTCGCGCGGCGGGCCGGGCAGGAGGTGCACCGCGGTGAAGTATGCCTGTGCCACCGGTGGGTAGATGGTGTGTGCCCGTGGATAGTTCAACCGGATGCACCCCGGACCGCGCTCGATGGCGGCGCACCCGCCCGGGTCCGGGAACAGCCAGCGATCACGTAGGTGGGCGAGCTCGGGATCGAGCGGGCCGTAGTGGTACGGGTCGATACCGGTGGCCTGCACCCGGCCGTCCCAAACGTAGCGGTAGAGGTCGTCGGACAGTTGCGGGCCGTGGGTGAGCGCCACGGCGTGAATGGTGACGGTGCCGGCGAGCAGCAGTCCGACGGCCAGCCGGCGGGGGGCGGCGTGGAGCAGCAGGGTCGCGGTGGTCATGCCGAGCGCCCACCAGAGCATGGCCAGGTACAGCACGCCCGCCCGGTCGGGCAGGTAGCCGGGTTGGAATAAAGTCACCGCCTGCACCGCGAGGATGCCCACCAGCCCGACGACGGCTGCGACCAACGTCGCCCGCGGCCGGGCCGCGCGGCCCGGCCGCGGGGCAGGGACGAGTCGGGTCACCGGCGGCGCGAGTGGTGCGCGAAGGGTGTGGGGCATGGACCCGACCCTGGCAGCAGCCCTGGGTGATCCGGGTACCCCCGCGGTCGGTTTCTCCGTTCCGTAAGCCTTCGGCGGGGTCGGCCGGGGCCGGGTCGACCTACCGTGCATGCGTGCGACCATCCATTCGCCTGCTCACCGGACGGTTCCCGGAACCGCCCGCGGTCCTGCGTCGCGGGCCGTTACGTGCAGACGCCTTCCCCAGTCGCCTGCACGACCCGCGGGTGGCCTCGTTGCTGGGTATCTGGCTCGGGACCGCCTTCGGAGTGTGTTTCCTGACCGGGCTGATGTCGCACTTCATGCAGCACCCGCCGTCGTGGTACGTCTGGCCGTCCCGCCCGGTGTCGCTGTACCGGGTGACGCAGGGCCTGCACGTGACGACCGGGCTGGCGTGCGTCCCGCTGCTGCTGGCGAAGCTGTGGACGGTCTACCCGCGGCTGTGGGAGTGGCCGCCGGTGCGCTCGGTCGCCCACGCCGTGGAGCGGCTCTTGATCGTGCCGTTGATCGCCGGGGCCGTCTTCCAGCTGGCCACCGGGATCGCGAACATCGCACAGTGGTACCAGTTCCGGTTCTTCTTCACCGTCACCCACTACTGGGTCGCCTGGATCACGATCGGCGCGCTGGGCGTGCACATCACCGCGAAGCTCGCGGTCGTGCGGGCGAACGTGGGCCGCCGCCGGGACACCCGGTCGCACCTGACCGACCGGGTGAGCGATCCCGAGCCGGGGACGGGCGCCGGTCTGTCCCGGCGCGGTCTCGGTATCGCCGTCACCGGTGCCGCCGGGGTCATCGTGGCGACGACAGCCGGCCAGTGGGCACCGGGCCTGTCCGGGCTCGACCTGCTCGGGCCGCGCCGGCCGGACATCGGCCCGCAGAGGCTGCCGGTCAACAAGACCGCGGTGGCGGCCCGGGTCACCGCGGTTGCCCGTGACCCGGGCTACCGGCTGGAGGTGGTCGGCCCGCGCCCGTTCGTCCTCACCCTCGACGAACTGCGGGTGTTCCCCCACCATGAATCGAAGCTGCCGATCACGTGTGTGGAGGGCTGGGCCGCGGACGCCAGCTGGTGTGGTCCTCGGCTGCGGGACCTGCTGGATGCAGCCGGTGTCCCCGCGGACGCGACGGTACGGGTGGAGTCCCTGGAGGCGGGCGGGGCCTACCGGACCAGCGAGGTGCACCCACCGCACGCTCGGGACCCGCTGACCCTGCTCGCCACCGGCCTGAACGGAGCGGACCTGGACATCGACCACGGCTATCCGGCGCGGCTGATCGCGCCGAACCGGCCCGGTGTCCTGCAGACCAAGTGGGTGCACCGGGTGGTGATGCTGTGAACGGGGATGCTGTTGTGCCGCACACCCATGGGCGGTCGTACACAGACGGCCGCCGGCGCACCCTCGGCACGGCGGCCGCGGCCGTGCTGCGCGCTCTGGTGACGGCCGCCGGTCTGGCCGCGATCGGTTACGGAATCCACGGCCTGATCGACGGGCAACCGGCTACGAACCCGCCGAACACGACGGCGTGGCTGATCGGCGGAATTCTGGCCCACGACCTGATGGTCGTCCCGGTGACGATGGCCGCCGGCTTCGTGCTCAGCCGGCTGATCCCGGCACCGTACCGGGCGGTGCTGCAGGCAGCGTTGCTGGTCAGCGGATCGGTCGCCCTGGCGTCGCTGCCACTGTGGCGTGGCTACGGCGGATCGGCCGACAACCCCTCGGTCAACCCACTGCCGTATGGACGAAACCTCGGGATCGTCATCGGCCTGGTCTGGACGTGCGCCGCGGCCGTCATCGTCCACCGTGCGGTTCGTGCCAGGCGGAAGCGGGCAGGCAGCGGCATCCCGTCTGATCCGCAGGTAGGACCATGACCTTCCGCACATTCTGATCCGCCGGCAGGGTCGTGACATTCTGGACCTTCCGCGGGCTCTGCCCGCGGATCAGCTCCCCGAGCCGGCAGGACCTGGAGCAGCCGACAGTCAGCTGCCCAGCGCGGCGAAGCAGCGGCCCTTGCTGCGCCAGATTTCCATGACGCGCAGGCCGGCGCCCGCGGCAAGGTGGGCGATCTCCTCGACGCCCACGAAGGCCCAGGGGAATGCCCTCGACACCCGGCCGTCCGGCCCCTCCAACCGGATCAGGTGCGCGCCGGTTGGTCTCCCGGGCGGTTCGAGTTCGACGAGCGCCCGACCGGTCGGGGCGAGCAGCTCGGTGGTGCGGCTCAGCAGCCGGGCCGGATCGCCACCGATCCCGATGTTCCCGTCGGCGAGGACCAGCGCGGCCCACCGTCCTTCGCCGGGCAGCCGGCCGAACACGTCACGTCGCAGCGCCACCGCGCC
>NZ_CAAAFO010000014.1:8170-10488 GCF_900634715.1 Candidatus Protofrankia californiensis
AGCGGTCCACAGGAAGGGATTCTCGCCGCCCGTCGGTGTGGCGTATCCATAGTCGTCCGGCAACGGACCGTAGTCCCGCTTCGTAGACGGCGGTCGGACAGCACCGGCCGTGGACGGTTGTGACCGCCTGGCCGCCGGTCACGGGATCGCCACCGGGCTGGCGTGACCTGCCTGCAAGCCCCGCAGCGTCGCGGCGAACCGTCCACCTGGTGCGACCCGTGCGACCGCTGCCGCATCGGCCGCGGTGTCGACGTCCCGCAGGACCGGAAGGGTCGCGACCCGCAGGCCGGCTTCGGACAGGCGGGCTCGCTGCCGCGCGCCGGTGTCCGGGCGGGACGTCGGGACGCTGCGCAGCAGCTCGCCGTCGGGGTGTCGCAGGCCGAGCGCCCACCAGCCACCGTCGGCGGCGGGGCCGAACACGGCGTCGGCGGAGCGCAGCGCGAGGCAGGCGTCGGCCAGCAGCGTCGGTGTCACCTGCGGGGTGTCCATCCCGATCAGCAGCGTCGGGCCACTGCTCCCGTCGAACGCGGCGGCAAGGCGGGCGTCGAACGGCCCGGACGCCTGCGGCACCACCTCGAGCGCAGCCGGCAACCACGGCATCCGCAGCCACGGACCGACGGCGCCGTCGAGGACGAGGGTGGGCCGCAGCCGGTCGAAGCCGGGAAGACGGCCCAGCTCGCAGATCGCGGCCAGGGTGTCCGCGATCGCGGCGGTGGCCACGGCCGCCGCCTGCACTGGACTGAACGGTGGCGTCAACCGGGTCTTGACCCGACCGGGCACGGGTTCCTTCACCACCACGAGCAGCCTCACCGCAGGCTCGCCAGGAGCGCGGACATGTCGCGCACGGCGCGGGCCGTGCCGAGCGGCGAACCGGTCACCTTCGACCTGCCGACACGCCGGTGGTAGTCGACGTCGATCTCGACGATCCGCCAGCCGGCCTGTGCTGCCCGCAGGAGCAGTTCCAGCGGGTAACCGAACCGGCGGTCGGCGACCGGCAGACGCAGGAGGTCCTCGCGGCGGGCGGCTCGCATGGGACCCAGGTCGCGGACGGGTACGCCACGTTGGCGCAACCGTCCGGCGACAATCGCGTTGCCGAGCCGGGCGTGCGGCGGCCAGGCCCGCACCGAGGTCGGGCGCCGCCGCCCGAGCACCAGTTCGGCGCGTCCAGCCAGCAGTCCGTCGACAAGACGGGGCAGCTGTGCCGGGTCGAGGGATGCGTCGGCGTCGCACACGCAGACCACCTCGGCGTCCGCGGCGTGCAGTCCGGCGTGTACCGCCGCTCCGTAGCCGCGTTCGGGCACGGTGACCACGACCGCCCCGCGTTCGCGGGCCAGATTGGGTGATCCGTCGTGGGAGCCGTTGTCCGCGACGACCGCCCGGTATCCGGGCGGCATCCGGTCCAGGACCCAGGGCAGCGCGCCGGCCTCGTTCAGGCATGGCAGGACGACGTCCACCGAGGGCCGCGTCTTGTCACGTTGTGTAAGCATGAGCGCGACTGTAGGCACGGAAGAGTCTGATCGACCCTTACGGGACAAGGAACACCGCCGCTGCCCGCACCATCGACATTACGAAGTGGAGAAGCCAGCGTTCGACCCGGTTACAACCGGTCGTCAGGCCCTTATCGTGACGGCGTGACCCGTGTCCTCGTCGTCGACGACGACCCGACCGTGGCCGAGGTCGTCGACCGGTACCTGCGTAACGCGGGCTTCGACGTCGACCGCGCCGCGGACGGCCCCGCGGCGTTGCGGGCGGCCGAGGCCACCGTGCCGGATCTTGTCGTGCTCGACCTGATGCTTCCGGGCATCGACGGCATCGAGGTCTGCCGCCGGCTGCGGGAACGCCGGCCGATCCCGGTGATCATGTTGACCGCGCGGGACGAGGAGGCGGACCGTATCGCCGGCCTCGAAACGGGTGCCGACGACTATGTGACCAAACCGTTCTCACCGCGCGAGCTGACGTTGCGGGTGCAGTCCGTGCTGCGGCGGGCGACTGAGCCACCGCCACCGCCACCGGCGTCCGGTGTGCTGCGCGCCGGCACGCTGGTCGTGGACGCGGCCGCCCGTACCGCTACCCGGCACGGGGTGACCCTCTCCCTCACGGTGCGTGAGTTCGATCTGCTGGCCTTTCTGCTGCGCCATCCCGGCCGCGCCTTCACCCGTGCCGAGCTGCTGGAACAGGTGTGGGGGTGGAGCTACGGCGACCCCTCGACGGTCACCGTCCACATCCGCCGGCTACGGGAGAAGATCGAGGACGATCCGACCGCCCCCCGGATGCTCGTCACCGTGTGGGGTGTCGGCTACCGGTACGACCAGGCGCCG
>NZ_CAAAFO010000014.1:10977-12278 GCF_900634715.1 Candidatus Protofrankia californiensis
TCGTGGACCCGATCGCGCGGGCCAAGGGTGTCACCTTCACCGGTACCGCTGATCACGCGGTGTTCGTCGTCGCCGACGCGACCGAGGTCGGGCGGGCAGTGACCAACCTGCTCGTCAACGCCATCCGGCACACTCCGGATGACGGGACGGTGGAGGTCACCGCCGAGGCGGACATCGCGCGGGACCGGGCGGTGCTCGCGGTGGTCGACCGGTGCGGCGGTATCCCCACCGAAGACCTGCCCCGCCTGTTCGAACTCGGTTTCCGCGGCGAGGCGGCGCGAACCCCCGGCGGCGGCGATCATCCTCATCAGCTACGGGTGCGGTCCGGTATCGGGCTGGCGATCGTCCGTGGGATCGTCGAAGCCCATGGCGGCGATGTCACCGTGCACAACCACCGGGGTGGCTGCCGCTTCGTCGTCGCACTCCCGGCTGTCTGAACACGCTCCCGGCTGTCTGAACGGACGTATGCCCGGAAGCCGGTTCTCGGCTCCTTCCGGCCTTCCTCGGTTCGTAAGATCCGGAGTGCTCCGGAGCCGTTAGCGTCCCCGGATATGCACATTCTGGTTACCGGCGGCGCCGGGTTCATCGGTTCCCACGTGGTCGACACGCTCGTGGCGGCCGGCGATACGGTCAGGATCCTGGATGTCCTGCTGCCGGCGGTGCACCGGATACGGCCCGAGGTGAACGACGCCGCCGAGCTGACAGTTGCGGACGTGACCGACCGCTCCCAGGTCGAGGCTGCGCTCGACGGCGTGGACGCCGTGTGCCACCAGGCGGCCATGGTCGGTCTGGGAGCCGACCTCGACGACCTGCCAGCCTATGCCACACACAACGACCTCGGCACCGCGGTGCTGCTGGCCGCCATGGCCGGTCGCGGCGTGCGGCGCCTGGTGCTGGCGAGTTCGATGGTGGTCTACGGCGAAGGTGGCTACCGCTGCCCGGTCGACGGGCCGGTGTGCCCGGGGCTACGGCTACCGGCCGACCTGGATGCCGGCCGGTTCGAGCCGCCGTGCCCGTGCTGCGGCCGGCCACTGGAGTCGACGCTTGTCACCGAGGACGCGCCGCTGGATCCGAGAAGCGTCTACGCGGCCACGAAGGTCGCCCAGGAGCACCTCGCCGCCGCGTGGGCCGCTGTCACCGGCGGCAGCGTCCTGGCTCTGCGCTACCACAATGTCTACGGCCCGCGGATGCCCCGGGACACCCCGTATGCCGGTGTCGCCTCGATCTTTCGCAGCGCACTGGAACGGGGAGAGCCGCCACGGGTGTTCGAAGACGGTGGGCAACTGCGCGATTTCGTCCAC
>NZ_CAAAFO010000014.1:12850-25464 GCF_900634715.1 Candidatus Protofrankia californiensis
GTCCACGACGTTGCGCAGGCAAATCTGCACGCACTGCGGCACCCGGGCGCACCCGGCGAGCTCATCCCACTCAACATCGGCTCGGGTGAGCCGCATACCGTCGGCGACATGGCCTCTGTACTGGCTCAGGCTTTCGGTGGGCCCATGCCCGTCGTCACCGGCTCATATCGGGCCGGTGACGTCCGGCACGTTGTCGCCTCGTCCGCCCGTGCCCGGGACTTTTTCGAATATCAGCCGCGGGTCGCCTTCAGCGACGGCGTGAACGCTTTCGCCTGTGGCCCACTGCGCAGCTGATGATCCACGGCGTTTGCTCTCAGTGACCCGGGGACCTGGGCCTCCGGCAGCGCGCAAGGGCCATGATCGTATGGCGTGCCGCCGTCCGGGCGCCGGTCGGGTGATGGTCAGGTGATGGTTCGGCTGACCCGGACGAACAGGTGGTGGAAACCGGCGAAGCCGCCGAACAGGCCACCGGTTTCGAGCACCTGGACGCGGGCCAGCGCGTCGGCGTGCGTGGCATCCGAGGGCGGCAGGTTGGCCAGGGCGTTGGCGAATGCCTCGTCGAAGCTGAGGGTGCGCGACAGACCGATGGCTTCCTCTGCTCCTTCCGGCGGTGCGGGCCGGTCGGTGCTGCCGCGGACGGCTTCGGTGTAGCCGGCCAGCTCCTTGCCGGCGGGCTCGATGTCGACGTGGTCGGTGCCGTCGGCGTGATGGACCGTGATCTGATGTTGATCTTCAGGATAGCGGACCGCTTCGGCGTAGCGGTACGGCGTGACGTGCTGGGGGAAGATGCCGGGCTTCGCGCGGCGCTGGAGATTGAACTGCTGCGGGAAGATGCGCAGCAGGCTCTTGGTGATGTCGACCTCGAAGCCGGGGGTGGGCAGCTCGCCTTCGGCGACGATCAGCACGAATGGACCTTCGCGGAAGGCGCGTATCCGGGTCCGACTTGCGAGTTCCCAACGACTCATGATTCCTCCTGGCGATTGTCGATCACATCCTGGATGTGATTCTTCTGCCAGAAGCATCTTCTTACGGTGGGCGATCAAGTAGCTACCATTGGCGTATAGACGACAGTTTTAGGTCTGGTCCGGGAGCAGGGTGTAGGCAAAGGTTGTCTGTCAGCAGATCGTGAAGGTTCCTGAGGGCCATTCGGGGCAGCCGGCAGGACGCGTGATGTCGCAGCCCGGCGGTGATGCTGGTGGTGTTCGTCGGATGCAGCGGGGTGATGCCGTGGGGAAATTCCGACCGGCCATCGCGCCACCATCTGCGGTCCACGGGGGCGGGACAGCGGGATCCGGTCAGGTTTCGATCGGCAGCAGTTCGGTGGCGAACTGGTCGATGAAGTCGGTCCAGGACGGCGGGGACGTCGCCGGGCGGACCACGAACTTGCTCACCCCGACTGCGACGTAGTCCTCGATGCGGCGCCGTAGCGCGTCCCAGCCCACGGGCACGAGGGCGGCAGGGTCGGTGTCCGGCCGTCGACGCCGGACCGTGCTGGCAAGCTCGGGCGGGAGGATGTCGCCGCTCAGCGCGACGGCGATACTCAGCCCGTAATGTTCGGGATCGACGGTCCGCCCGGCCGCATCGGCCGCCGCCGTGATGGTCGCGATCCCCTCGGCGGCGTCGGACGGTGTGACCAGGGACGCCAGCCAGCCGTCGCCGAGCCGGCCGATGCGGCGCAGCGCAGCGGGTGCGGCTCCGCCGAGCCAGATGTCAAGGGGCTTCGCGGGCAGGGCGCCGATGCTGACATCGTCCAGTACGAAGTACCGGCCGTGGAACGTGACCGACGGCTCCGTCAGCAGGCGTCGCAGCAGGACGAGTGCCTCGTCGAGCACCGCGCCGCGCTGCCCGGGGCCGCCGCGCCGTCCCGCCGGAAGGGGAGGCGGAAGGGGAAAGGCATCGCGGTCGGCAGGCTGCGCCGGACCGAGGCCCACGGCGGGCAGGATCCGGCCGGGGGCGAGGCGCGCGAGCGTGGCGAGTTGCTTGGCGAACAGCACGGGGTTGCGCCCTGGCAGCACGGACACCCCGGTACCCAGCTTGAGCCGACGGGTCCGCGCGGCGGCGTAGGCCAAGCCGACGATCGGGTCCGGGCCCGGTGATGACACAACCTCCGACAGCCACAGAGAGTCGACCCCGAGTTCGTCGAGCCGGCCGACGATTTCCTCGAGGCCTTCGCCGGAGTTCGCTCCCGGCGCGATCCCGATTCGTACCTTCACACCCCGTCCAAGCTGCTTCCCGGCCACAGCATTCCTCGCCGAGCGGTTGTGTATGACGTCTATATCGTTTTTCGATTACTTTCTGTAGTTTCTTGCTCGTCGTGCGGTGAAGGCGTGTCGGTGGCACAGAAGATGTACGCTTGGAGCCTTGCTTGTACAGGAGAGCGGCCTGCCGTACCTTTGATCTATGACTACGTCGCCCGAACTGAGCGTGTCCGAGGCTCGGGAGCGCCTGGCTGCGATCATCGATCAGGTACGTGCTGACCACAAGCCGATCTACCTCTCCCGCCGTGGACAGCGAGTCGCCGCTGTCATCGACGCCGATGACCTGGATCGCATCCTCGCCCTGGCCGAGGACATGGCTGACATACGTGAAGCCGAGCAAGCGCGTGAGGAGATGAAGAGCACCGGGCAGACACCCGTTCCCTGGGACGAGGTGAAGGCAGACCTCGGCCTGATATGAGATACACGGTCAGTATCGCTCCCGGTGCGTTTCGCCAGTTACGCAAGCTCGCCCCCACGGCACGACGCCGTGTGCAGGCTGTGATCGATCTACTCGCGGACGATCCTCGTCCGCCGGCTGCTCGGCAGTTGGTGGGCGGTACCGGCGAATGGCGCGTGCGCACTGGCGATTACCGCATCGTGTATGACATTCAGGACGAGGAATTGATCGTCCTGGCCGTCGCCGTCGGCCACCGCCGAGATGTCTATCGCTGATGCTCACCAAATACGCGCTGTTGCGCCTTTCCCGGACCGCGGGCCTGACCGAGTCGGTTGGAAAACCGAGTCGGTTGGAAAACGGGACTTGCCCGGACCTGTCGCGAACCGAGCGTTCCGCAGGATGCGGTGCCGACCGCCGGTGGCATGCGCAGTCAGCTTTGAGTGATTTCAGGGACGGTTGGGATATCCTCACCGGGTAGTTCTTGTCTCCTCTCCGGTCACGGATCGAGTGGACGACCTGGCCAGGTACTGCCCTCGGGGTTAGCGCTACCCGCCGCGTTCCGTGGTGGCATATACCTTGCAGCTCCAACGGCATGGTCTCCCGCTCGTCGTTGACGGGTGCACGGTCGCCCGCCAGTTTTGGTAGCCACACCGCAACCGCAACCGCAAGCCGGTTGGGAACTCAAACCGTCCGCTCATGCTTGATGTCCGCTCGTTCCACACCCCGCCAGGTGGCTGTGTACTCGACTCCTCGTCGTGGTGTGAGGGGCTTCCCCTCGTTAGTTTGGGCTGATCAAGCGGGTGGCGACCTCGGGTAGATCGTCAAAACGGGCGCGCTTGTCCGTGGTGACGAGTACACGGTCGGTGGCGCGGGCTGTCGCGGCGATGATGAGATCGTGAGCGCCGCGAGGAGTGCCCAGACGGCGGACGTGGGCGAGTAGTTGAGCGTGGTGCTTGGCTACATCGGGGGTGTAGTTCTCGACCGGAGTCACCGACAGCACGTCGGCGAGGAAGGCGCGCTGCGCGGCGCGGGCTGCTTCGTCCTTGGTGAGCAGGACCCCGACGGAATACTCGGCCAGAGCGATCGCCGGCAGGACGACGTCATCCTGATCGCCCATCGCCGCAAGATCCAGCAGGCCACGGGCGCCGGCGACCAGAACCCCGGTGTCCAGGATCATTCGAGCCATGGGTCGCTGTCCCACTCGGTGGAGGCGGTCTCCCGCGCGCCCGCGACATCCGCGGCGAACTGCTCGTCGACGCCCGCGCGTGAGCCCCAGCGGCTGAAGACCTCCCGCAGGGCCTCACCGTTGGCACGTGGCGCCGGCATGATTACGGCGACGCGCCGGCCGCTACGAGTGACCATGATCGTCTCGCCGTGCTCAGCCTCGTCCAGGACCGCGCTGAAGTTCCGGGATGCTTCGGAAGCTGTCACGACTCGCATGGTTTTCATACTAACTGATTCAGACCTTCTGACAAACCGGAACCGTGGTCGGCGTGGCCGTCGAACCGCCACGGAACCCGTCAACCTTTTCGCGACAGAATCTTGTGAAAACTACTGACTGGTCCTTTCGGTGTCACCGTCCGGTTGCTCGGGGATGTGGACGGACGGGTTGATCCATGCCGGCGCGGGCAGCGCTGGGCCAGCGTCTGCGACGACGTCGCCAGCCGCGCCCACCGTGTCAGCGTCGCCCGTTCCTCATCCGTCAGCACCAACTCCGCCTTCGGTCGCCCCGTCCTCGCCATCCGGCCAACACACTTATCGGACGAATTTAAGACGCAGGACGCTAGCGGCGCTGCTGCGGCGCAACCGCCTGCGGCGGCCTGCGAGGGACTGCCTGAACATCGCGGTGAGCTCTGACCCGCGCGCCACGCAAGGAGGTCAGCCGCCGTTGGCAGCGGCGAGCGGCCGTCCGTGGCCTGCCAGCCACGGACATCAACGCACCGTATATTTGTCGTCACGATTAATGACAGTTTCGGAGACGGTCGATGACACCTCTCGTCACAGCAACGGGTCGAAGGGCCGCCGATCCGAACGAGCGTCGCTGCGGATGGAAGTCGAGATCCACCTGGTCGACGGCGCCGAAGGCGAACGACTGGCCAGGGTCCAAGCTCAGGTAATCAGAGACGTTCTCGCGTGGGCGGCCCAGAAACGGTCCAACCCGCTGACCGGGGCGCCGCACCCCCCGGACGACACACCCCGCCCGCAGTCGAACACGACCAATTCCGATGATCCGCACGGTTCGCATCCCGGGAGGAACCGAACCCATGCGGGCATTTCCGCCACCGCCACACCGGTCAGCAACCGACAGAGCCGAAACCACCATCAAAACGACATGCTGAGTAGTAGCGTGAAGACGGTGGGTAGTTCAAATTAGCCGAAACTCTTCATATCGATACACTTTGCAGTCAAACAACTACGTTAAGTGTGCCCCCAACGGGATTCGAACCCGTGCTACCGCCTTGAAAGGGCGATGTCCTAGGCCGCTAGACGATGGGGGCGGGCAACGACGATCGGGTTTGATGCACAACTCACGCGCAGCGCCTGCCGTCGGCACCGCAAGCATAGGGGACGGCGGGCCGCACGACAAACCGCCCCACGTCCATGGCTCACCGGAACCGAACCGAACCGGGGCAGGGCGGTCGGTCGTGCCGGGCGCAGGTCGGCGCCGCATCCCGTGAGGTCAACCGGCCGTGATCGCTGGCAGCGGGTTCGTCCAGCGGTATCCGGTGCGGAAGAACGCTCGCACCGGACGTCCACCGATGGCCAGGTTGTGTGTGATCGGGACCGGGCCGCTCGGGCGCGCAACGTCGAACGACAGCGTCACGGCGTCAGCTCGGTCCAGTGGTGTGTTCGGGTCGTAGACCCGCAGTGTGACCGCGGTTTGCCGCTGTTCGTAGGCGTAGGCGAGCACCTGGTGGTTGTGCCCGAGCTGGAAGGGGTCGTAGGAGCGCAAGGTGATGACGCCGAGAGGGGACAGCACGCCACGGTCAAGGTCGAGCCGCACCCGCGGCCACTCGTTCACAACGGTGATCCGCCCGGCGCCGCGCAGCGTCAACGATGATCGGGCGGTGTCCGCGTCCGGCGTGGCCATGAGCCGGTAGAAGCGGGCGACGCCACGCGGGATGTCGAAACTGTCGAACAGCCGGCGGACGATGTAGCGGTAAAGAGACGACCCGGGTGACGGCGGTTCCTTCACCGCGGGTGGGAGTAGTTTCGCCTCGAAAAGATCACGAGTGGTGTAGACCATGCCGCCACACAACCCGCGGCTGGCATCCCCGATCGCGACCCGGCCAATGCCCGGAATTCTGATCTTCAGGACGGGCTGCCTGGGGAAGTCGTTGGTGAAGGGAAGGGCCTGGTTGCTCGGCAGGAACCCGTCCACGGCGGCGTGGGCGTCGACCATCATCGTCTCCCTTCGCCTGGGACCGGTATGTGCGTCCAGGGTCTCATCCGGACGGGGTAGGCAGAAGCCGGCCGAAGTCGGAAGTCCTCGACCTGCGCTGCTTACTGTCCCTGGCCGCCCCGGCTGTCTCTGACGCATCTGGTTGCCCTGGGCTGGCGCCCCGGCCTCCGGGCCCCCGGCTGCCCCTGACCGCCCTGGTGCCTCTGGCGGCAGGAGGGGCTGTCGCTGGCCGCATCTGGCCCGGCACTACCGCCAGATCTCGCAGTGATGTTCGCTGGCGAGGGTGCTGATCGGATGGATGTCGCCCGGCGTGATCGTCAGTGTTCGTGCCTGCTCTTCGGTATGGGCCGGCCATACGGGAGGCGACGCTGTGGGGGCTGTCCGGTCCGCCGCACCTGTGCCACCTTTTTCGTTTGGCGGCATGTTCGGGTCTCCAGTGGCCGCGAACCGCGTCCAGTATTCGATCATCGTGGTGGACAGTTTCCTGTGCGCGGTGCTGGTCCATTTCTGGTTGGCCTTCGGGATCAGGTAAGCGATTTCCCATCCGTGCGAGGCGCCGGCAAGGGTGTCCGGCATGGACGGGGCGATGTCTGGCAGGTCGAACTCGTAGGAGAAGACCGGCACACCGGCCTGGGCCAGCATGGACGCCGAGGTCACACTCGGGCAGGTGAACATCGCGTCGGTGATGACGCGGGCGAGCCGTTCCGTCGGTGGCGCCGAACCCGCCGGATAGCCCCTGAGGATGGCATCGATCCTGTCGTGGAAATGCCGATCGAGGATTTCGGCCACCTGCCGGTCGGTGATTGTCCCGGGCCGGTTGTTCCAGGCGGTGGTGAAGCCGCGGCCCTCGTCCTTCACCGTCCCGATGATGACCGGCACTCTCGCGAAGGCGCCCGTGACAATGGCCGTGGATATCGGCGTCGGCAGTGTCCGTCCACCCACCACGGGCGCCCACGGAAACGGACTGAGGATGTCGGCCTGCCGGTCGGCTGCGGCCAGCACGGTCCGAGCGGGTATGGCA
Source organism: Candidatus Protofrankia californiensis (assembly GCF_900634715.1). Classification (GTDB taxonomy): domain Bacteria; phylum Actinomycetota; class Actinomycetes; order Frankiales; family Frankiaceae; genus Protofrankia; species Protofrankia californiensis. The sequence continues at coordinate 19,930 of NZ_CAAAFO010000014.1, forward strand.
CGCATGCAGGCAGCTGTCCGGGCGGGGTCGGTACAGCCGAGTCTGCGTGCGACATCGGTCCCGGTCCGCTCGGCATCCTGCATTGTCGGGAACGGCCACGTGCACGGGCCGCTCTGCACGATCGCACGATGGAACAGGCCGAACGCGGGCGGGGAGGAGAGGAGGGCGCAGGTATTGATCGCACCGGCCGACTCGCCGAAGACCGTCACATTTCCGGCGTCGCCGTGGAATGCGGCGATGTTGTCGTGGACCCAGTGCAGCGCGGCCGTGATGTCCCCAATCGCGTATGTTCCGGAGTCGTCCGTCCGCGATTGCCCGCTCTCGGCGTTCAGCGTTGGCAGGGCGAGGTATCCCAGGATGCCCAGGCGGTATTCGACCGAGACGACGACAACCCTGCCCGCCGCGGCGAGCACGCTTCCGTCGTATTCGTTTGCGGAGCCGCCGACGAAACCGCCGCCGTGGATCCAGAACATCACCGGCAGCAGACTGCCGCTCGTCCTGCCGCTGCTTGTCCTGCCGCTCGTATCGTGGCCGCCGTCGATGTCGATGTCAGCGCCTGTGTCAGGAACGTGGACGTCGACGAAGAGGCAGTCCTCGTCGGACTGCTCGCCCAGGCCGCCGTCGCTCGGGCTGCCCTGAAGGCAGGGGCGTGCTTTCTGCGTGGCGTCCCGAACGCCCTGCCAGGATTCGGGGGGTTGGGGTGGCCGCCAGCGCCGGTCGCCGACCGGCGGTGCCGCATATGGGATTCCGTAGAAGGACGTGCCCAGGGAGGTGCGTACGCCCCGAACCGTACCGCCGGTTATGGGCGCGATGGTCTGGCTGATTCTCGTTGAACCTCTGCCGGCGCGTTCGCGGTCATCGCTCGTCGAGTTGGCCGAGCACGAGACAGCCGCAAGGCAGGACGCAACGGCGAAACACAGCAGTACCGCGCACAACGTCGTACGCCGGATACGGACCGGCGCCATGGCTGCTCCCCGATGTCATGGTCCATGCCCACGATCGATCCATGCCGGTGGCCGGTGCGGATCCAGCGGCGATGACAGGTGCTCGTCCGCCGCACGGCCGCGGTGGGCAGGTAACGCGTGCACGAAACTGATAATTATATGCAAGGTATACGGCCCGGGTGCCGTGAGCCGGAACCGGACATCTTGCACCCTTGGGCGCTCTCAGTGATCAGGGCCGGCAAGACTCTTCGCCTGGCGTGTCGCCATGACGGATGCCCGCAGGTCGGCGGCTGGATGGAAGGTGATGGAGCCGCTTGCCTCCGGGGGTTTCGGTGTCTTCATGGATGCCGGCTCGGGGACGTCGCCATGACTGTCAACCACCAGTTGCGTCCCGGTGGGTGGTGCGATGACGGGGGCGGCGGCGTTCATCGTTCCCGCGGCCAGGCTTGCTGTTGTGGTCAGGCTCGTTCTTGCGGCCAGATAGGTTTTCGCGGCCGGGTGCGGGGCCGTTCGGGCCGTGAACACGACGTGGAGCGGGTCATCCGTACTCGTGAAACGGCAGGCGTCCGCGATGACCGCGTCCCTGCGGTCGCCGGTATCCGCCGCGATGGCGGGGCCGAGCTGTAGGGCGGCTCTCACAGGATCCGCTGCCCTGAACAACATCGCAATCGGCCCACCCACCGCGACAGCCATTGCAAGGATCAGCGCTTGAACAACCGGCGTGGTGCTGTGTCCCACGCGGGTGTGGAGAACTGGTCGGAACATCCGTCCCGGCACCTGTCGCAGGGCACGGCGACCTGAAGCGATGCGGTTACCTTTCCTGTCGTGACGGTAGCTGCCGTGACGGTAGCCCACATCCATGGTGGCATCACACGACATCGTGTGGCACCCCCATATCTTGACCTGTTGCTATGGTTTTGGCTGATATAAGCGGTACGCTAACTGGTTCTGGTGCCATGCGTAGTGCTGTCGCCACGCGTTGGGCAAGCGTGGATGTTGCGTCACCGACCGTAGGCGCTCCTGGGGTGGGTCACGTTTGGTATCCGCAGGACGGGACACAAATCAATTACCGTTCGCCGCATTACAGCTACCTGTAGTAACAGGATCAGCGGTAGCAGGACGTGCGGCGGCGTCGGGCACCCGTCCGCACACGCACATGGCATGAGGTGGACCTGATGACAACGAGCGTCACGATGGCCAGCCCGTTCGACATCCCGCTTGACGTTCCGCCGGGCGCGGATCCTGATCGGGCGCTGCCCGCGGATCTGTCGGATCCGACCATGGTGGGCGCGGCGCTCGGCGCGCTCATCGAGTCCGGCCGGCTCGATCTTCCGCTGCCCGCGGCGGGTTCCACCGCCACGCGCTGGCGTGCCCTTGCTGATCTCGCTGTCAACGATGTCACGCTGGCACGGCTGGCGGACGCGCACGCCGGCGCAGTGGCGATCCTGGACGACCTGGGTGGGCCGGCACCGGAGCGCGATCAACGATGGGGAGTGTGGGACGTCGACACTCCGGTGAGTCCACTGGTTGCCCGCTGGGGTCCGGACGGCTGGACGCTGCACGGCGCCAGGTCATCGTGCTCGGGGGCGCGGGTGCTTACCCACGCGTTGGTGACAGCCGAGATCACTGCCGTCAGGACCGGGGAGGCACGCCAGCTGTTCGCCGTGCGGCTGGACGATCGCAACATCGCGGTGGCTGCGGGCGGGCGAGCGTCCCAGATGATGACCGGTGCCGACACCGCGACCGTCCTGTTCGACGGGGCGCAGGCCGTACCGGTGGGTGGACCTGTCGGGACGCCCGGCCGGTCCGGTGCGGTCGCGACGTACACGGACCGGCCCGTCTTCTGGCATGCCGCGGCAGGGGTTGCGGCCTGCTGGTTCGGTGGCGCGATAGGAGTGGCCCGTCCGCTGTTCGCCGCCGGCCGTCTCGGCCGAGCCGACCACGAAGGCTGGGCCGACCATTCCGCCGGCCAATACGGCTCCGCCGGCCACCATGGGCCCGCCGGTCAACACGCGCGGCCGCTGGACGCGCGCGCGTTGGCCCACCTGGGCCGGGTGGACGCACTGCTGATGGCCGGGCGCTGCGTCCTGGAGACGGCGGCACGGGAAATCGATGCCGATCCGGACGATGCCGGCGGGTCGGCACGGCGGCGTGCGTTGCAGGTGCGGGCCACGATCGAGGCAGGTGCGGCGGAGGTGATCGACCTGGTGGGGCGCGCGCTCGGCCCGGGTCCGTTGTGCTCCGACCGCGGCTACGCCCGGCGTGTCGCGGACCTTGGTTTCTACCTGCGCCACAGCCACGTCGAACATGATCTCGAGGCGCTCGCGGGCGTCGTCCTGGACGACCTCGATCCGTTCTGGTGGTGACTGGCGGCAGGTGACCGGAGCAGGCCAAGCGGGTACCGGGGATGGTATGAAGCATCGTCCTGAAGGCGTCCCACCGGGCGAGCTGTCCGACGAGGACCTCGTCCGCGAAGTGGAACACCTGCACGAGACCCGGCACGAGACGTTCCTGCACGGCACCAGGGACGCGTTCGACACGCACACTTCACGGATGCTCAGCCTCGAGTACGAATACCTGCGGCGGTTCGCGCGAGCCCTTGCACCGGACCCGCTACGGACCCGTGCCGGCAGCCGCCGTGCCGCGGTCGCCGCGGGCCGGGCCAGCTCGTGATGTCCCTGGCCTGACCGGCTCGTGATCTCCTGGGCCGGCTCGTGATGTTCCGGGTCAGCTCGTGATGTCCCGGGTTGCGAACACGATCCGGGCCAGGACGAGCATGGCCGTGCCGTAGCCTCCCTCGAGGATCAGCCCATGTTTCATGCCGGACCAGGGGACCGGTTCGCGGAACAGGTCGACGAACGCCATCCAGTAGTGCGTGGGCAGGTAGGGCTGGATGATCTCGGCGGACGGGAGCTGGTCGAGCACGCCCGCGGTGACCAGGATGCCAAGCGCGCCGAGGGTAGCCGCGAGCGGTGTGGATGCGATCGTTGACAGGAACAGCCCGCATCCGGCGATCCCGAGCATGGAGGCGGCCACGAACAGCGCCGACAACCCGATTCGGGCCGCCGCCTCCGGCAGGGAGAAGGGCGGACCCGTACCGGACAGCGGCTGTATGGGAGCGAGCCCGAACAGCCCCCATCCGACCGTGAACGCGGTCGAGGTCACCGCGCTCACCGCGATCAGCAGGTAGGCGATGATCGAAATCATCTTGGCGGCCAGTAACCGCCCTCGTCCGACCGGGCGTATCACCAGATAACGGAGGGTACCGGCGTTCGCTTCGCCCGCGATCGCCTCTCCAGCCAGCAGAAGCACCGCCACCGGCAGGAACAACGGTAGGACGAGAGCGAGGGCCGCGACCGGGAACCACGTGCCGTTGCGGACGACCTCGGCAAGGAACGCCGGGCCCACCGGTTTCGAACCGACCCCGCTGATCTTCAGGAAGACGGCGACGATGACCGGGAGCGTCGCAAGCATCAACACCGACACCCACGTCCGCCGCCGTATCAACAGGAGGCGTAACTCGACCCGGATCATCGCTCACCCACGGCGGAATCCCAGTCGTCGCTTCCGTCGCTTCCGTCGCTTCCGGTCAGCTCGAGGAAGACGTCCTCGAGAGTTCGCCGCTCCACCACCAGCTCGTGCACCCGCACACCGGCCGAGACCAGCGCGGCGTTGAGCGCCATGGGGTTCCGCGTCCGCGCGATCAGGGAGTGTCCCTCCCGGCCCTCCAGCACGCGCTCGAGCAGATGCGCGGCAAGGTCGGAGTCCGGGGTGCGCAGCGTCACCCGGCCGGTCGGACCGCACAGCGCGTCAAGCGAGTCGTGGGCGACAAGACGGCCATCGCAGATGATCGCCGTTTCGGTGCAGAGCATCTCGACCTCCGCGAGCAGGTGCGAGGACATGAAGACGGTCGTTCCCGCGGCGTTCAGTTCGAGCAGCAGGTCACGAATCTCCCGGATGCTCTGCGGATCAAGCCCGTTCGTCGGCTCGTCCAGAATGAGTAGTCTGGGGTGACGTAGCAGTGCCGCGGCAAGGGCGAGTCGCTGTTTCATCCCCAGCGAGAACCTGCTGATGGGCCGGTCGTCGACGTCGCCGAGCCCGACCCGTTCAAGAGCTTCCTCGATCCGCTTGCGGCGCGAGCGCCGGACACCCCCACGCCCGGCCGAGTCCAGTGCAGCCAGCTCGACCCGGGCGGGCAGGAAGGTGTGGAACGCGGGGGCTTCCACGAGTGCGCCGATCTTGGGCAGCACCTGCCGGGCATGGCGGGGCATGCTCCGGCCGAGCAGCCGGACACTTCCGGCGCTCGGGCGTACCAGCCCGAGTAGCATGCGGACGGTCGTGGACTTGCCCGAGCCGTTGGGGCCGAGAAACCCGAACCGGTCACCGGACATCACCTGAAGGTCAAGGCAGTCCACTACGGTCCGGCGCCGGTAGCGTTTGGTCAGACCATCCGCATGTATCGCGAACGTCATGCCGGTTCTCGCCCGTCGTCGGCAGCAGCGGGCATGGAATAGTCGCGCGTCAGGGCCGGCGGGGCAACCGGGCCGGGCCCCACCGGTGTCCGGGGGAGCCGACTCGACGCGTCGGAACA
>NZ_CAAAFO010000014.1:25628-29221 GCF_900634715.1 Candidatus Protofrankia californiensis
CCCCGATCCCGGTGCCCCGCACGGGATGTAGCCATGGTCATCGATCTTGATGTCTCCTTTCAAGATCGATGACCCCCACGGCTGACCCCAACGTCAGTCCTCGTCCGGGAACAGATGATCGAGACGGTCCGCCGTACCCCGCTGGATCGTCTCGGTGACCTCCACATAGATCATTTTTGTGATGGTGGGGGAACTGTGACCCAGCACGTTTTGGATGTTGTCGATGCTCACCCCCTGTTCGTAGAGCAGCGTCGCGCACGTGTGGCGAAGATCGTGAAAGCGGATGTGGCGTAGCCCGGCACGGCGGCACAGCGCGTCGAACTGGCGGGTGACGTTCCGCGGTTCGAGCGGTGTGCCGCGCGTGGACGCGAACACGAGATCGTGATCGGTCCATGCCTTCCCGGCGGTTCGCCGCTCTGCGGACTGCCGGTCCCGGTGTCTGCGCAGCGCGAGCAGGCAGGGACGCGACATGGCGATCACTCGGGCCGAGCGGTCGGTCTTGACCGGGCCGAGACGAAGTTGCCCGTTGACGCGCTGCAGGCTGGTACGGGTCTGTTGCATCCGCAGAATCCTTGGTCAGGCATGGTGGAGGGATGCGTCGATGTGCCGTCCGTCCGCCGGTCCCCGTCTCGGAGTTCACCGGGTTCCGGTTCCCGCACGAGGTGATCGTGCTGGCGGTCCGCTGGTATCTCCGCTACGCGCTGTCGTACCGGGACGTCGAGGAACTCCTGGCCGAACGCGGCCTGGCCGTCGATCACGTGACCGTGTACCGGTGGGTGCAGCGGTTCACCCCGCTGCTGATCGACGCTGCCCGGCCCTGCCGACACACCCCTGGGGACAGGTGGTGTGTCGACGAGACATATGTGACGGTCTCCGGCCGGTGGATCTACCTGTACCGGGCGGTCGACCAGTACGGCCAGGTCATCGACGTGTTCGCCTCCGCACACCGGGACCTGGCCGCGGCCCGGCGGTTCTTCACCGCCGCCCTGTCCCACGGCCGCCGGCCGGTCGAGGTGACCACCGACAAGGCGGCGTCCTACCCGCGGGTCCTCGACGAGCTACTGCCCGCCGCCCACCATGTCGACGTCTGGCGGGCGAACAACCGGATCGAGTCCGATCACAGCCAGCTGAAAGCCAGACTGCGGCCGATGCGCGGGCTGAAACGCTTCCGTTCCGCTCAGACGGTCAGCTCCGGGCACGCGTTCGTCCAGAACATCCGCCGTGGCCACTACGAACTCGGCGTCGATGCCGACCCGCGGCTGCGGGTGTCGGCTGCCTTCGTCGAGCTCGCACTGGCAATCTGATCATCGGTTCGGCGGAGCCTGGCATGTCTTGCCTCCACTGAACGCAACAGACCCAGTACAAGCGGCTACGTGGATTCAAGAAGTCCCATGCATGGTGGAAGCGGGTCACCACGCGAGACCCGCTTCTGTTCGCTCAGTGGAAATGGGTCCACTCGTTCTGGTGACCAGGGTGATAGGAGCCGTGTGACGGGAGACTGTCACGCACGGATTCTGTGGGAGCCCGGGGGTGAGATTCCCCCGGGCCACCCGACCGGCGAGCTTCTTCGCGAGCGAGCAGAAGTGAAGTTCGAGTTCATCTCTGTGCATGCGGCGAAGAAGCCTGCTCAGCCCGATGGCGTCAACACGTTTCCCGTGGACTACATGTGCCGGATGTTCCAGGTGTCCCGGCAGGGCTACTACGCGTGGAAGAAACGGGGTCCGTCCCAGCACGACATCGACGATGCCACCCTGTCGACAAAAATCAAGGCGATTTTTGATTGTCATCGGGGGCGGTATGGTGTGCGGCGGATCTTCCACGAGCTCCGCCGGCAGGGGATCACGGTCGCCTACAAGTGGGTGCAGCGTCTGATGCGCGCGTTAGAAGCTGGTCAGCGTGCATCCCCGGCCGCGGCGCACGACCACCGTGCCGGCCGCCGAACCGTCGTCGCTGCCTGACCTGGTGGGCCGGGACTTCACCGCTGCCGCACCCGACCGGCTGTGGTATGGCGACATCTCCTATGTGCGTACCTGGGACGGCTGGGCGTATATAGCCTCGGTCGTCGACGCGTTTTCCCGGAAAGTCATCGGCTGGGCCGTCGCCGACCATATGCGCACCGATCTTGTTCTCGACGCGCTCCGGATGGCCCTGGCACGGCGACGCCCACCGGAAGGTGTGATCTTCCATTCTGATCGGGGCAGCCAGTACACCGGCAAGGAATTCGTTGACTTCTGCAAGGTCAACAACGTGCGGAACTCGGTCGGCCGCACCGGGATCTGTTTCGATTGCGAGCATCATGTTGTCGCTGCCGCTTGACATCTATAGGAGCATCAACGCTGCCGCAGAATCGTTCTGGGCGACCCTGAAGAAGGAGTTCATCCACCTCCACCCGTTCGACACCGTGAAGCGCCTCAGGGCAGGTGTCTTCGAGTATATCGAGATCTACTACAACCGGCGGCGGATTCATTCCACCATCGGCTATCTCACGCCTGTCGAGTTCGAGGCACAATTTGACCGAAGGGGTGCGCGCGCCGCATAATACGGAGTGTCCACGAAAGTGGGAACGCTCCAGCACGCGCCCGGACCTACCTGTCGATCATCCGACCCTCCGTCCCAGGTAGATCACTTCTAGTGTGTAACCTCGTGTCGTGGCGACTTCTGGCACCCCACAGCCTTCGCCGAGCTCACCTTGGCGGTCTGATCGGTAGCCTGACAAGGCCCGCTCTGTCTTGTTCTCGCATAACGCAACAGAACAACTACGGAATCAACGGGAGATCACGAACTCGAATCAGTCGATCGGTGAGGATAACCATGCTCCCGGCGTCCAGCGCATCAGCGAGCTGGGACAGGTTGGCGAGCAGAAGCGCGAGTTGCTCGGCCGGTCGGCGTCCGCCATCGCGACGGAAAAGGATAACGGAGGGACGGTTACAACCGGATCGGGCCAGGATCCCACCAAAATCGGTGTCTGCCGAAATTAGGATCCGCTCCTCATCACGGGCGAACGCAAGCACTGTCTCATCGTCCGCCGCACCAAGCTTCACGTCTCGGACGTGCACCACATCGTGGCCGGCCTCACGGAGGCCAACGGCAAGACCCTGCGACAGGTTGTTATCGAGGAGGAACCTCACGCCGGTACGACGAGGGGAAGCTGCCGCTCCCGGACCGCCTCGGCAGCGAACTGCAACGACTCGCGTACGTCGTCCGGGCCGAGGTCAGGCAGCTCGGCGACGACCTCGTCGACCGACATCCCATCGGCGATCATACCCACGACAGTCGCGACCGGTATACGCAGCCCCCGCACACACGGCACGCCACCCATCTGCGCCGGGTTCACGGTGATTCGGGTGAAATGCACGGCATACCCCCTCTCCCCTATTAGGATACGGCAGAGCCGAGAAGAAGATCTCGCCCGAGCCTGTTGGTGCCCGAAAGTACGTCCGTGGGCTCCGACCTGTGGGGTGCCAGAACTCGGCCACCGGCGTTGACCTGGGCTTTTAGGCGGCTCGTTCGTATTCGTTGATCAGACCACCGAGGACGGGCCGGCGCTTGATCCGTTCCATCGTGACGTCGGCGATCGGGTGGGGGTCTGTTGC
>NZ_CAAAFO010000014.1:29845-38337 GCF_900634715.1 Candidatus Protofrankia californiensis
AGACCCCCGCCAACCACCCCCGGGCATCGTCATCCGCCGTACGGAGCTGATCAAACGACTCCAGGCCGGACGGTGCGAGATGTGCCAGCGCACCGGCGAGGTGGAAGCCCACCACGTCGGGAAACTCGCCCACCTCACCACACCGGGAAAACCGCAGCCGCCATGGGCGGAACTCATGGCACGAAAGCGGCGAAAGACCCTCGTGGTCTGCGCCGCCTGCCACAACACCATCCACAATCGGCGACCAACCGCGACACCCGACACGGAATAGTCATTGGAGAGCTGGATGATCGGAAACGATCATGTCCGGTTCGGGAGGGGGTCGTTGGGAGCAGGACCAGCACACGCTGGCACCTCGCCCGACGGCCTACCTCACCCAGTGAGCATCGGGATTTGGCCGCGGCCCGCAGGTTCTTCACCCGAGCGCTGTCCCATGGCCGCAGGCCGGTCGAAGTGACCACCGACAAGGCTGCGGCCTACCCGCGGGTCCTGGACGAGCTGCTGCCCGGACGCCCACCATGTCGATGCTCGGCGGGCGAACAACCGGATCGAATCCGATCACAGCCAGCTGCAAGCCCGGCTCCGGCCGATGCGCGGACTGACACGCCTCCGCTCTGCCCAGGTGATCGGTTCTGGGCATGCGTTTGTGCGGAACATCCGCCGCGGCCACTACGAACTCGGCGTCGACACCGACCCGCGCCTGCGGCTGTCGGCCGCCTTCACCGAGCTCACCCCGGCGGTCTGATCACCGGCTTGGAGGGGCCTGCCATGTCTCGACTCCGCTGAACGCAACAGACCCAGCACGACAGCGTCGTTCGTCGTGAGTATCGAAAACGGAATACATCGGACGCCGGAATGCGGGTTTCGTGCTCACGCTGACGCTGCAATGCTTACTCTGACGCCATGATACTCACCGTGTCGGTGAGAGCAGGAGCCGACGGACCTGCCCGTGATCGGGCGCTACATGCGCCCGCATTCACCGTGTCGGCCGGTTCGGGGTATGATCATGCCCGAACGATCATTGTGGATCATCCGCTGGGCGCGGCGGTGAGCAGCCCTCCGCCGGTGATGATGTTCACTGACCGGAGCAGCCACACGGCTGGTGAACACGCGGTCGGCGGCTCCGAGGGCCTCCACGACCGCGGTCAACTCACCGACGGCCGGGGGTCACGGGCCGTCCTGCGGGAACACGACCGCGCCGAACGCGGCAGTGACCATGCACGCCTGACCGGCCAACGCGCCCGCACCCGGGCCGCCCGCCGCCGTCCGGCATCGGCCACATCGACAACCGCGGCAGGAGATCGCGCATCGGACGTCGGCCGTCATGCCGTCCGCACATGCTTGACCGCCGACCGGACGCACAACTGCGACGACGTATGGAAACCGAGCGACGCGGCGGAGCGCATCGATCAGTCGCCGCTCACACTGTTGGGGAGCTCCCCAACAGTGTGCTCCCCGGCAGGATGCACGGTGTGGACTACGACCTGACCCGACTCGGTAACCGTGAGTTCGAGCACCTCACACAAGCCCTTGCGCTGAAGGTGTTCGGGCCGGGTGTCAGCGTCTTCGGCGACGGCCCGGACGGCGGACGCGAAGCCACCTACACCGGCCGTGTCCGATGGGCCCCCGACGACCGCGTCTCCGACTGGGATGGCTACGTCGTGATCCAGGCGAAGTTCCGAAACCGTCCCCTGGGAACAACTCCGGATACGCGCTGGTTCCGCGCAACGCTGAAGGCAGAACTGAAACGGTGGGCCGACCAGGAGTCCAGACGGCGGAAAAAGGGTCGTCTCCCCCAATATTTGCTGCTCAGTACCAACATCGTGCTCTCGGGCGCCGAAGACGGCGGCGTTGACGCAGTGGACCGACTCGTCGGCGGATACGCTCAGCGTCTTGGCCTGAAAGGCTGGCATACCTGGCACTACGACAAGATCTGCCGGCTGCTCGACGGCCACGCCGATGTCCGAAAGGCCTTCAGCGGACTCATCACACCCGGGGACGTCCTGACGCTACTGGCGGACGTACTCCAAGGGCAGGCCGCGGACCTCGGTGAGATCCTCACCTCCCATGCCATCAAGGAAATGCTTGCCGAACAGTGGGTACGGCTGGGGCAGGCAGGCCATGCCGACAACGAGAAACTCGCGCTCGGCCGCATCGCCATCGACCTCCCGGCGCTACGGCCACATCCAGAAAAGCTGGCAGTCGTCAATGCGGCCCAGTACCTGCTCGAACGTGGCGACAGCGTGCTCCGACCGAGTCTGATCGGCCAGAAGCGTCCGCACGTCGTGCTGGTCGGCGGACCCGGACAAGGCAAGACAACTCTCGGGCAGCTGGTCGCGCAAATCTACCGGGTAGCCCTTCTCGGCGAGGCCGACCGGCTCGGGGCGGAAGCCGACAACCTCCTGACGACGCTGCGCGGCAGCCTGGCCGATATCAACCTGCCGGTACCCAACAGCCGTCGCTGGCCCGTCCGCGTGGAACTAGCCACTTACGCTGACGTCGTCGCCGGAGGATCGGACATGTCCCTGCTGCGCTGGATTGCCGACCGGGTCAGCGCCCGCGCCACCGACAGGGTCACCGCCGGCAAGTTACGCGGCTGGCTCGCCAGCTGGCCATGGCTGCTCGTACTCGACGGTCTTGACGAGGTCGCCTCCTCACACGCCCGCGAACACCTCATGCGTCACATTTCCGATTTTCTCGTGGACGCCGCTCGCGTCGACGCCGACCTGCTCATCGTCGCGACCACTCGACCACAGGGCTATACCGGCGAGTTCACTGACAGGCTGTACGAGCATCTCACCCTGGCCCCACTGATGCCGCAAGCCGCCATCGCCTACGCCACCCGCCTGGCAGACGCCCGCTACGGCGACGACATCGACCTGCGCGACCGAGTCCTGCGGCGAGTCGAACGAGCCGCCGACGAACCCCTGACTGCCCGGCTCATGCGCACCCCACTGCAGGTCACCATCATGTCGCTGCTCCTGGAACAGCGCGCTCGCGTCCCGCAAGACCGCTCCCGACTGTTCGACGCCTACTACGAGACCATCTACGCCCGCGAAGCCGCCAAACGGGGTCCGCTGGCCCGCCTGCTCGACGAATACCGCGCCGACGTGCACGCACTGCACGAACGGGTCGGCCTGGAACTGCAGGTCCTCGCCGAAGCCGACGGCGAGGCAGACGCCTCCATGCCGGCCGAACGACTCCGGGCACTGGCCATCGCCCGGCTGACGGCCGAGGGCCACCCCGAGCCCGACATACACTGGCTGGCCAACGACCTCGTCAGAGCCGCCACACATCGCCTCGTGCTGTTGATTCCCAAAGCCGACCACAACATCGGCTTCGAGGTCCGCAGCCTCCAGGAGTTCATGGCCGCCCGTGCCATCGTCTCCGGCACCGATGACATCATCATCGAACGGCTACGCCTGCTGGCACCCTCCGCGCACTGGCGCAACACCTGGCTGCTCGCTGCCGGCCGCACCTTCATTTTCCGCGAGCATCTGCGCACACGTGCCGTCAGTCTGCTGCGCGAGATCGAGGCCGAGGACCTCCTCGCCATCGTGATCGGCGCCGGCGCGGAACTCGCCGCCGACATGCTCGACGACGACATCGCGGCCCGGACACCCCAGTACCGGACCCTACTCGCCCAGCACGCACTGGAACTACTGCAACACCCACCGAACGAATCCCTGCGCCAACGGGCCCTCACCCTTGCAGGCATCGCAACAGACCCTCGCTTGCGCGCCCTCGTGATCCGCGCACTAGAACAGGCCGCCGCCGGCAGCGCCATTCAACGCGCCGCCACCTGCGTCCTGCTCCACACCCTCCAGCAGAGAAGCGACACCCTGGCCGCAAAAGCACGCCAGCTTCGCGCCACCATCCAACTGGACCCGGTCCAAGCCCTCTCCCTGAGCACCCTCACCGGACTCCAACGGCCAGCCAGCGAGACAGAACCGCAACCGCACCGCGGCACCGCCAAGAGTCTGGGATGGTTCCTCCGCCCACACCTGAACGACAACGACCTCGAGCCCGCCGACAAACACGCGCTGGAGAAACTACTAGCAGAACTCGACCGCACAAAGGTCTCTACCGTAGCAGGTAAGCCACGCACCGCCGTACTGCCAGTAAGATCCGCTGCGGCAGACCCGGAAGTCCTTGAGCAGGCTCTGACCCGTCCCAAGGTGGCGGACACGGTAGCCGTGGCGGTCTCGCGAATTCGACTACAGGACTGGGCAGCCGCGGGAGCTGTGCGCCACATTCTCGCAGCGTGGCACCAACGACGACCAGTCGGGCCCTCCCTCCTGGAAGTCACCTCCGCAGAACCTGACACATAGATCCAGATACTCACCCCTGCGGCACACCGCGGCGATGAACCTCCTGCACGCCGGCATCGACGTCACCCTCATCGCACTCTGGCTCGGACACGAGTCTTCCGCCATCCACACCCTGCTCCGGCATCTGGCCACCGTCGGGTTCGACGGAGCTCCACGCGTCCTGGGCATCGACGAACACGGCCGGGAGATCCTCACCTACCTCGACGGCGACACCGTCGCCACCCCCTGGCCGGCCTGGACGTGACTGTTGCATCCGTCAGGATCGGCCGATCTTAACCACAAATCTTCCGGTGGAGACGTCCTCCACAGTCGTTCCGGGGTGTCTGAAGCCTCCGTGATTCGGTCACATGAGCCCCCGCCGACGGGAAGATCTGCGGTCAAGATCGCCGGTAATCGATGAATGCAACAGCGCCGCTTCAGGTCCGCCCACGCTCCTCGATGGCGGCGACCGACGGCAAATCGGATCGGATGAGGGCAGAAGCTGTTCAACCCATATGCACTTGCCGGTGGGGGTGTAGCGGGCGCCCCAGCGGTGGGCGAGTGCGGCGACGAGTTGGAGGCCGCGTCCGCCCTCGTCCATGTCGGCTGCGCGGCGTATGCGTGGTGTGCTCAGGCTGCCGTCGGAAACCTCGCACGTGAGAGTCTCGCTGCGCAGGAGGCGCAGCTGGATTGGTCCTTTCGCATGACGGATGACGTTGCTGACCAGCAACTCGGTGGTGGTGGCAAGGTCGTGGAGATTCCACTGACTCAGCTGGGTTCGGGTGTGGCTGCGTGCCTGGCTTGCGGCGATGGGGTGTTCCGGCAGGGGCCAGAAGGCGATGTCCTCGGACGTGAGGCCGTGGGTACGGGCGATCAGCAGGGCGGCATCGTCGGTGGCCAGCTTGCGGGCGGGCAGGAGGGCGGAGGTGACGGCATCGCAGAGACGCTCGATGGGCTCGGTTTCCCTGAGGCGATCTCGGCCGTATCGACTCCCGCTCGTGGTCGCGCTGTGAGGGAGCCGGTGGGTGGTCCGAGTCTGGGCGGCGGTGAGGGTCTGGGCGAGTCGGGTCATCCCGTGGTCGATGTCGCGGGTGGAAGACTCGACCATTCCGTCGGTATACAGCACGAGGAGACTTCCCTCGGGCAGGTGCGTCTCGACGGTGTCGAAAGGTGGGCTTGCGGCACCCAGGGGTGGGGCAGGGGCGAGATCGGGGTAATGGACGGTGCCATCGGGACGGACGATGGCGGGCGGCGGGTGGCCGGCGCTGGCGACGGCGCATATGCGGGTGGTGGAATCGTAGACGGCGTACAGGCAGGTCGCGTAGTAGTCGTCGCCGAGGCCGCTGACGAGGTCATTGAGATGGGTTAGGAGTTCGTCGGGGGACAATTCTAGATCGGCGAGGGTGTGGACGGCGGTGCGCAAGCGTCCCATGGTGGCGGCCTCGGACAGTCCGTGTCCCATGACGTCGCCGATGACGAGGGCGACGCGCTCGGCGGACAAGGGGATCACGTCGTACCAGTCGCCGCCGGCTTCCGTGGCTTCGCCGGCCGGCAGGTAGCGGGCGGCGGTGGTGACGGCGGGTAGGAGGGGCAGGTCGCGGGGGAGCATTCCGCGCTGCAGTTCCTGTGCGCGGGTGTGCTCGGCGTCATACAGGCGGGCCCGTTCGAAGGCCTGGGCTATCAGTGCGCTCAACGTGGTGAACAGGGTGCGCTCCTCGGCGGTGAGGTGGCGCGGCCGGGCAAAGGAGATGACGCAGCAGCCGATAGGGTGTCCGGAGGCGATCAGCGGCAGGAATGCCCACGCGTCCTTTCCCGCTATCGCAGGGTAGTCGGCGATCTCGGGGTACAGGCTGGCGAGCTCCTCCGCCGAAGCGACGAACCTCGGGGTACGACTGCGCAGTACTTCGGAAACCGGAAAGGCTTCCGAGAGCCGGACCCCGTCGAGATGGTCGAGGAACGTCTGGGGGTACCCGGCAGCCCCGACCACGCACAGGTACTCGCCCTCAATCGCCTGGACGATCAGCCCCGTAGCGCCGAACGGGGGCAGCACGCGATCGGCAACCGCATCTACGACATCACGAACAGTAAGCGCTTGAGCGAGAGCGCTGGTCAGCTCGCCTATACGGGCCGCGCGTGTGGCGGCGGCATGGGCGGCACGGTCGCGTTCTGCGTCACGCCTACGCTTTTCGGTCACGTCGGTGAAGTAGACGATCAGACCGGTGGGGACCGGGACCAGCCGCATGTGGTACCAGCGTCCGGTGCCCGGCGACCGGGCGTCGAAGCCGATCGGTCTGCCGTCGGCGACGGCCTGCCGGGAACGGGTCTCCAGGCCGAAAGCGGTGATGTCGGGGGCGGCGTCCCACAGCAGGCGGCCGAGGAGGCTGCGGGACGAACCGAACAGGTGCTCCGCCACGACGTTGACATATGTGATCCGCCAGCTGGCGTCGACAGCCATGAATCCGTCGCTCATGTGCCGCAGGACGTGGCCGATCGAGTCCTGCGCCATCCGGGTCTGGGTGGTGTCCCACAGCGTGCCGGTCATGTGGAGCGGTTCATTGTCTTCACCGACCGTGATCTGACCCCGGACTTCCACCCACCCGAGGGTTCCCTCCGGACGGCGCACCCGGTACTCGACGCTGTACACGTTCCGGGTTTTGACCGTCCTGTCGATCTCGATGAGCACCCTGGGCAGGTCGTCCGGATGGATGCCGGCAAGCCAGCTTTCGATACGCCTGTCGAAGGTCTCCGGGTCCAGTCCACCGGCCGTCAACGTGACCTCGTCGCAGTACAACTCGCCCGTGCGGATGTTCCAGTCGTAGGTGCCGACTTCGACCGCCCGCATGGCCTCCTGTAGACGGGAGCCGGAGGGCTCCTGCCACCAGGCGGGACTCAGGGATCTCAGGGCGGGCGGGGTCTGCCGTAGGCGATCGACGGTCCGCCCGGCCAACGTCCGGAGGAATGCCTGCTCCTGGGCGTCGGGTGGGCCGGCCGCGGTTGTCAGGATGGACAGCGTGCCCAGCGGGCCGTTCGCGTCGAGCAGGGGCACGCAGGCCAGCCCCGTGCCCTCGGGGAAGGAGCGCGACTGCTCCGCGGCCCCGGCGGGCGGCTCCGATACGTCCGTCCAGCGAGCAGGCGTCGGATCTGTCCCAATAGTGACGGGAACCCACACAAATATGCTCTCCCGCACCGCTTGGGCAGGAACCTCCGATTCATCAAACCCGATGTCCTCCCACGCCTGGGCGAGATCTCGGGTGAGTCCGCTGGTCGCGGCCAGACGCAGCCTGCGGTCGACCGCGCCGCACAGGTGCGCCATGCCGCCCAGCCCGCGGAGATCAGCAACCGCTTGTTGGAGCGCGAACCGCAGGACCTCGGTGTTACTCAGACAGCCGGTTGCCATCAGGAGGCGCAGCCGCGCCTGTCGCGCCCGCTGCACTTGAGTGCGCCGAGGCTTCGTCACACTCACACCATCACCTGCCACTCTCACTAAGCCGGAGTAGACGGTATCAGAGCCTTCCAAGAACCGCATTCACACTGTCAAGAAATCAGCATTCTTCGGAATGAATGCCATGCCCGCAACGAGGCGCATGTCACCGAGAACCTGTTGGGAGTGGCGCGTGTGGTGACCGCGTCGGCCTTAACCTCGATCTTTCGTGCGCCCAGCGGACAGCGGGAGGTGACGCCGTGTGAGCGGCTGATCTGGTTATCGTCAGCTCGTCGTCGCTTGCCGGTGGAAGTCCGGTCCGGGTAGCCGCCAGGGGCCCGGTAGCAGACTGGCGGCTCGGTCCGGTAACGGGCCCGGGTCGAAGCCCAGTGTCAGAAGCCCTGCAAGGGGGAGCGACTGGACGGTCCGTAGCATGACGCGAAGCCTGCCGCCTCGTTATGGGCCCGCTTCGGCGGGAAACAGGGAGTGCCGAGCCGCGGAAATCACGGTGAAGGCCACGGAAGCGGTGTAGATCCTGGATATGCAGCCGTGAAGGACTCCTCGGGGGTCTGTTGCGTTGGTGAGGTCCGCTGTCTCGGCGTCTGACCAGGCGTGATCGAGTGATGCGGTGTGAACATGAACACGGGAGGTAGGTTGTTTTATGCGATGGCGTGCTTACCGACTGTGGTGCTGTACGAGTAGATGGAGGTTGTCTGGCCCTCCGGAGCCGCCCTGCGGGGGGAGGCTCCGAACCGCCCCGA
>NZ_CAAAFO010000015.1:0-5240 GCF_900634715.1 Candidatus Protofrankia californiensis
GGCAGGGTCCGCCATATCTTGCTTTCCCATAACGCAACAGACCCGCATGACCCGAACCCAGTATCTGGCACCCACAGGTTCGGGGGCGAATGGTTTTTATGCACTACGACTACGGGCGATCATGTCGGTTTCTAAACCCGTTTCAATGATCACCGCACGTCCCGCCGGGAACAGATACCTCCGGCGGGACGTGCGGTCTTCATGTGCGGCCAGGTAAGCGTCCGATCCCCGACCCGACCCGAGCCGACACCCGACCTCAACTCAACTTCCTGACCGGAAAGCGAGGTTAGGCGACTGGGTCTGCCAGGTTCCGGCGGCGGCGGTGGATCTGGAAGCTGGCTCCGCCGACGAGCAGCACGGCCAGTGCACCGACCGCGACGTTAGCCGGCATGAGCGGGACGGGGGCGAGATCGGCGGCGTTGCAGACCGAGGTCGCGACCGTGACGTTCTGGGCACTGCCGAGCAGCGAGATCACCAGCGCGTCGACGGTGAGAGTGCCGTCACCGGCGGTGGTCTGCCGGTTGAGGGTCAGGGTGGCGACGCCGGGGATACCGACGACGGTGTTGGGCGCCGGGTTCGCGGCCAGGCTGGTGGGGACGGCGAGCACGGTGAAGGCCGCGTTGGTCAAGCCGGCGGTTCCGCTGACCGTGCCGGTGTTCGGGTCGAAGGCACAGCTTGAGGTGACGGTCCCGGCGCTGAGGCTGGCGATCGCGGACAGGGTGACGGCGAGGTTGTCCACGGACGAGCTGGCGTTGACGTTGCCCGCGGCGGTGTTGACCGCGCCGGTGCTGAGCAGCCCGGGAACGCCGATGTTGACGAGGCTGTTCGGGGAGCTGCCGGGGAAGGTGCTGACTGCGAACGGCCCGGCGACGATCGTTCCGGTGGCCTGCAGACCGATTCCCGTGTTCGGGGGAGCCGCGGCGGCCGGGGAGGCGGCCGCGAGCGCGAGCCCGGCGGCGAGAGTGAACGCTCCGGCAACCCGGGTGGCGCGCTTTGTCTTGATTTTCATTGATGTCTCTTTCTTCGCTGTACCGAGGCAGGCGAGGTGAGGGTGATCTGAACGAGGAAGAATGAGCGCTTCAGGGCCACACAGGGATCAGGTGGCCGCACTGTCGGGCAAAAACTCGGCGTTACGCCGAGTTTTTGCCCAGTCGCGGCGTCGGCGGAGGATGCGCCCGAACGCTCGCCAGGACGTGATGTAGAAGGTGAGCATGAAAGCGGCGTAAGCGAAACCCAGGGCCAGCCCACGCACCATTCCGAGCTGCGGTTCGCAGCGGCGTACGTAGATCGGCCCCCAGGCGACGAACGGGCCGAGCCCGAACACAATATAAACGAGGAATAGCAGCCATCCTCCTCCGGCGAACCAGCCGGTCATGATGTTGGGATACGCGGCGAAGTTGTAGATGAGAACGCCGACCGGAACGGGGTAGACCAGGGTTCCGACGAGTTGGAGCCAGGGTTGGAGCAGGTAGTAGGCGGCTTCCAGCGCGCCGATTGTGGGAACGTGGCGGGAGGACCACAGCTTCGGCAGATAGCTGCCGCACTGCATGGTTCCCTGGCCCCAGCGGGTCCGCTGCGTCAGCAGCCGGCGGAAGTCGGGGAGGCCTTCCTGGTCGACGAGGGTGTCGTCGGTGTATTCGTTGCGGTGCCCGGTGAGGAGCAGATGCAGGGAGAGTTCGTAGTCTTCCAGCAACGCACCGTGCCAGGGCCGGCCGAACGCGGCGCGGACGTCGTCGAGCGCGGACAGCCGGCTGAACTGGCCGTTGCCGCCGAGACCGACGGTGCGGGTGCGTCGCCGGTTCATCTGGATCGCGGAGATCGCCGCGCGGAACTCCAGATCCTGCAGGCGGACCAGGGTCCGACCGAACGCGTTTGCGTACCGGCCCCGGTGCGGGAACGGGCGGCGTTCGTCCCGGTTGACCATCCGGACGCAGACTTGGACCGAACTGACGTCCGGGTCGCCGAACAGGTGGTCGGCCGCGCACACGTCCAGGCAGTCGGCGGCCGGCCTGCCGTCCGCGTCGACCACACCGACGATCACCCGATCGCGGTCGGCGTCGGCGGGGAGCCAGGCGTCGAGCTGCCGGTAGGCGACGTTGAGCGCCTCTCCTTTCCCGGTGCGGGCGTCGGGCAACCTGCGGGAGACGACGTGGACATGGTCGTCGCAGGCAGCGACGTCGGCCACGATCTGCCCGGTGGTGTCGGTGCTGGCGTCGTCGATGACCCAGACGTGCGCGGTCGGGAACGAGCCACGCAAGTAGCCGATGGTGGTACCGATGACCTTCTCCTCGTCCCGGGCAGGGACGAAGAAATGCCAGCCGTAGCCGGCCGAGTCCCCGGGAGTACGGCGCCGGCAGCGCAGGAACGGGACGACGATGACCAGCACGTAGGTGAGGAAGGTGACGCTTATGACCAGCGCGATCGCCTGCGCGGCGCCGACCCCCAACAGCAGCCGGTCGCTGGTCATGCCGCCGCCCGTTGCCGGTGGGTCCGTCCGGTGCTCAGCACGGCGACGAGCAGGGTGAGGCTGGCACCGATGAACACGATGCTGACGACGGTCCCGAGGACGAGGTGGCCCCACTCGTAGCCGGTGTGGAAACCCAGCTCGGAGATCAGGTAGGCGATCAGCCCGATCCGCAGCTGGTTCCCCACAATCAGCAGGAACGCGGCTGCCCCCACCGCTGCGAGCACGCGCTGGGGGGTCATCCGCCGCCCCAACAGCATCGCTCCGCCGATGAGGAACACCGGTGCGATCAGCAGCGTCGAGCTGCACTCCGGGGTGATCGTGAGACCGAATGCGTCCGGGCGACCGAGCCCGAAGTACACGATCGGTGCCCGCGATGCTGCCAGCGTCGGGGTTCCCAGCCCGAACAGCCGGGCGGCGCCCACGGCTTCCAGGTGCCGCAGCTGGTATTGGTAGGCCAGCAGCACGGCCAGGACGAACAGGAACAGAATCGTGCCGGCTCCTCGGGTGAGCCGGGACGAGCCGTGCGGCAGGACGCTGCTGAGGGCCGACGATGGTCCGGGGGGACCGGCGGTGCGCGCGGACATCAGGAGGCCCGGTCCGCCTGGCGCAGGTGAACGATCCGTAGCAGCGCGACCCCGGCGACGAGCAGAGCGATCGCCACAAGGAGCAACATGCCGGTATACAGGCCGGTGAACGGCAGCGTCTGGGCCGCCCCGGTCACGGTCCCGCCGCCACCCGGCGGGGTGCCGCCGACACCGCCTCCGCCGATCCCGGTGCCGATGCCGCCCCCGCCGACACCGCCGACACCGCCGACACCGCCTCCGCCGACACCGCCTCCGCCGACACCCCCGCCGATCCCGGCCCCGATGCCAATACCGATGCCGATCCCGCCGCCGCCGCCACCCACGATCCGTCCATACATCTGTTGCTACCTCCACTCGTTGCCAAGGTTTTGGGTACACCGCCGAAGCCGGCCGCCCAGGCCGGCCGTACTCGGGTCAGGTCAGGTCGGGTCAGCTGGGCGTCGGCCCGGTGGCCGTGCGGAATGCGTCGGCCGGATCGCCGGCCGACTGACGCGGCACCGTCAGCAGCCCGGTGGCCGGTACGTTCTGGTGCGGCAGGGCGGCAGGCGCGGGCATGTCGTGCGGACGCGGTCCCAGGCCCAGCAGCCAGGCACAGGCCGCCGCGGACCGCTCACCGGCGCGGCCGTCGCCGAACGGGCTGTGCGGCACCGCCGGGCGGTGCGCGGAGCCGCCGCCGAGCAGGGCCTCGACCGCGGCGACGATGGTCTGCGGGTCGGTGCCAACCAGCTGAGCCGCTCCGCAGGCCACCGCCTCGGGACGCTCGGTTACCTCCCGTGTCACCAGGACCGGCACCCCCAGCACCGGCGCCTCCTCCTGGATCCCGCCGGAGTCGGTCAGCACCACCGCGGCGTCCGCCAGCATCCGCACGAAGGCGGCGTAGCCCACCGGCCCGCCGAGCGTGACGTTGTCCCGCCGCGGGATCACCGCGTCGAGGGTGGCGCGGACCGCGGGGTTCATGTGGCAGGCGACGACGAACTCCCAGTCCGGGTGCCGGTCCGCCAGCCGGGCGACCGCCCGCCCGACCTGCGCGATCGGTTCCCCCCACGATTCCCGCCGGTGCGCCGTCACCAGCACCCGTGGCGCGCCCCCGCTGTGGCTGCCGCCCTGGGGCGGAACAGCGCCCCCGCATGTCGCGGCCCGGGCCGCCTGCAGCGCATCGACAACCGTGTTACCCGTCAGCACAATCCGGTTGTCCGGCACCCCTGCGGCGCGCAGGTTCGTCACCGCCCCGGTGGTCGGCGCGAGGTGTAACGCGGCGATCTGGCTGACCATCCGCCGGTTGCCTTCCTCCGGGGAACGGCGCGGCGAGATCACCCGTGCGCAGGCCGGCCTCCACATGCACCACCGGAACCCCGCGCAGGAAACCGGCGAGCGCCCCGGCCAGCACCGAGGCGGTGTCACCCTGCACCACCACCAGGTCCGGGCGGATCCCCTCCAGCGCGCCGTCCAGCTCGTGCAGCAGGTGAGATGTCAACTCTGTCACCGACCGGCCCTGCCCGACCGGCGCCAGCTCCGTCCCGGCCGCCAACCCGAACACATCGAGGACCTCGTCCACAGCATCCCGCTGTTGACCGGTCGCCACGACCACCGGAATGATCAATCCTTGTGCGCGCAGGGCGACGACCACGGGCGCAAGCTTCACGGCCTCCGGCCGGGTACCGACCACCACAGCCGCGACCGAACCCGCTCTCACCGTCGCCGACCTCCTCCAAGTACACCGGAACGATCTGTCGGCCGATAACCTACTGTTACCGGCCTTGTAAGTTGACGACTAAAAGTCACGGGAGGTTCACCGTAAAGGTAACCACCCGGACAGCCGGACAACGCACTCACGCCCGCCCACCCGGGGCGCAGGCGGAGGGCCTGTCGTATCGGCGAGGTCCGCCGTCTCGGCCTCTGACCAGGCATGATCGAGTGATGCGCCGACGTGGCGCCCGTCCACCGGTCTCACTCTCGGAATTCGCCGGGTTCCGGTTCCCGCCCGAGGGGAAGCGTGCTGGCGGTCCACTGCTACCTGCGCTACGCCCTGTCCTACCGGGGACCGTCGAGGAACTACTCGCCGAACGCGGCCTCGTCGTTAACCATGTGACCGTCTACCGGGGGGTGCAGCGGTTCACTCCGCTGCTGATCGACGCAGCCCGACCCTGCCGGCACACTCCCGGGGACAGGTGGTTCGTTGACGAGACGTA
>NZ_CAAAFO010000015.1:5677-6359 GCF_900634715.1 Candidatus Protofrankia californiensis
GACAGGGTCCGCCATGTCTTGCTTTCCCGTAACGCAACAGACCCTGCGGAGGAGTGGAAATGAACCTCGTTGACGTTTCGCGCCTGCAGCATGTTCCCTTCCGTCCGCCCGGACATGTCGTTGTCCGTCACTGCGGAGGTCCGCACCGGCCCACCGGCGGGAACACCGGGTTCGGTCGGCGGTAGCGCACTCGTCATGCACACCGCCTCGTTCGACAATCTGGCTTCGACAACCCGGGCCCGGATCCGCCCTCCTCGCCAAGGGCGGCACGAGCTCGCCAAGGGCGGCACGAGTCACCGCGCAGCGTGGCCGACCCGCCCGAATGTTACGGTACCGGCCCTTTCCGCTCCCGGACTTCCTCCCATCTGTCCAGGAGGGCATCCATCTCGTCCTGGATGAAGAGGAAGAAGTCCCGGGCGTCCGCCAGCCGGCCTCCCGACGGCGAGGCGTCGCCGCCGACGGCACGCACTCCTTCCCGCACGATGTCGGCGACCTTCTGGTAAGGCCGGCCCTGAATGCTGGCCGTGTACCAGGTGCCGTCGGGAAAGCGGTAGATGTCGCGCCGCGAGCCGGGGACGGGTTCGCGGATCACCAGGCCGATCTGCGTCAGGTAGCGCACGGCACCGGAGACGGCCGCCGCGCTGACGCCGAGGCGCTCGCCGATCTCCCCGGCGGTGAGACC
>NZ_CAAAFO010000015.1:6820-8965 GCF_900634715.1 Candidatus Protofrankia californiensis
CAGGTTCAATAGATCGCCGAGTTGGCCGAGGAGGAGGCTCACCACGAAGCCGGCCCACCCCACGCCGATCGTCAGCCGCGGCGCGAGACCGAACACCGCCACGACCAGCCCGCCCGGGATCAGTGCCGCCGGCAGCCACACGAACGCGGCGGCGACCTGCTCGGCGAGCTTTTCGCCGACGTCGCCCGTGCTGAGCCCGTACACAAGGCCCGCCGAGACGCCGGCGAACCCCAGGAGTACCGCCGCACCGGCCGCGGCGACGACCAGGTGGCCGCCGAGCCAGCGCACCCGTCCGATCGCGGTGGCGAGCACCGCCTCCACGCGTCCCTCCGTCTCCTCGGCGCGCGGGCGCAGCAGGGCCTGGACGACGAACGCGGATGTCATCGCGCCGATCACGGCCATCATCGCCGCGTAGAACGCCTCGACAAGGTCCCCGCCACCCCCACCACTCAGCCTGGTGATGGTTTCCACGGCGCTGCTGTTGTCCTCCAGCGCTTTCTCGACCGTGTCGCTCAGCGATCCTATTGTTACGCCGAGCACTGTGACGGCCGCGACCCAGCCGAGCAGGATCCCACGCTGGAGCCGCCAGGCCAGCCCGAGCGGGTTGAGCAGCCTCGGGGCGGCCTGGGCCGGTCCCGGGCGTGCCGCGATCATGCCCATACCCACGTCGCGGTGCGCGGTCAGGGCGAAAGCCACGGCGACGCCCGCGCAGAACAGTGCGAGGGGCAGCGCGAGCACCCACCACCTGTCCCCGGCGAACGGACGTACCTGGGCGGTCCAGCCGATCGGGGACACCCACGACGGCCAGGCGCTGGTCAGGGTGTAGCCACTCGGATCGATCTCGCCGAACGCGTCGCCCAAGCCGCGGACGAGGAACGCGACCCCGACAGCGACGGCCGCGATCCCGTTGGCTGCGCGTGAGGTCTGCGCGACCTGCGCGGCGACAGCCGCGATCGCGGTGAAGGCCATGCCGGTGGCGCCGACCGCTGCACCCGCCGCGACCGAGCCGGCAGCGGGTTCCCCGGCGCCCACGAGCGTGAGCGTGAGCAACACCGCCAGCACGACGTTGGCGCCGACGGTGACGAGGATCGCGGCGCTCAGGCCGGCATACCGCCCCACCATGGTGGCGCCGATCATCTCCGCGCGGCCGATCTCCTCATTACGCCGGGTGTGGCGCACCATCGCGAGGGTGCTCATGAAACCGGCGAGCACGGCGAGGAACGTCAGTATCTGGAACATGCCCAGCGCGCCGGTACTGGCCCCGGTGGGGGCGTTGCGCAGCAGGAGGAGTGCGGGGCTGTCGACGACGCCGCGCAGGGCGCCGATGCGGTCGGCCTCGGTCGGGTACTGCTCCCTCGTCGCAGACAGGGAGACAGCGAGCATGGCCGTCGTGCCCGCGACCCAGATCGGCAGCTGGACGCGGTCGCGGCGCAGCGTGAACCGGGTAAGCCGGGCGGTGCCGGCGAACGAGGTCATCGGGGCGGAGGGCGTCGTCATGGTCACCGATCTCATCGTGCGTCCGCCAGCTCGTCGTCGTAGTGGCGCATGAACAGCTCCTCCAACGACGGCGGGGCGCTGGTCAGCGCCCGCACCCCGAAGCGGGTCAGGTGCCTGAGCACGGCGTCCAGTTCGTCGGCGTCGACGTCGAACGTCGCGCGGGTGCTGGCGCCGTCGGCCGTGATGTCGCGCACGTCCGCGTCGTGCACGCCGGGGAGGCCGGTCAGTCCGATGATCGGCTTGGCGGTCTCCACTGAGATCGAGGTTCGGGTCAGATGGCGCAGGTCGGTCAGCGTCCCCGACTCCACGGTCCGACCCCGCCGGATGATGCTCACCCGGTCGCACAAGGCCTCCACCTCGGCGAAGATGTGGCTGGACAGCAGGACGGTCGCGCCGCGTTCCTTCACCTCGCGGATGCACTCCTGGAAAACCGCCTCCATCAGCGGGTCCAGCCCGGAGGTCGGCTCGTCCAGGATGTAGAGCTCGACGTCGGAGGCGAAGGCGGCCACCAGGGCAACCTTCTGCCGGTTGCCCTTGGAATACGTCCGCGCCTTCCGGCTCGGGTCGAGCTGGAACCGCTTGACGAGCTGATCTCGGCGCGCCCCGTCGAGCCCGCCGCGCAGCGCCCCGAACAGGTCGATCGACTCG
>NZ_CAAAFO010000015.1:9320-11862 GCF_900634715.1 Candidatus Protofrankia californiensis
GATCCGGTTGTTCGCCCGTCGGGCATCGAGATGACAGGCATACGGCAGTAACTCGTCCAGGACCCGCGGGTAGACCGCAGCCTGATCCGTGGCAAGAACCGGCGGACGGGACGTCGACGCATCGCTCGATCATGCCTGGACGTACACCGAGACAACGGACCTCGCCGACGCAACAGATCCACTATCGATCAGCCTGCGCGAGGATCTGTTCCCGGAGGACGGTTGCCCGTCGTTTGCTCGCTGCCTGCACCGCGGCTTTCCTGGCGATCGCGTCCTTGAGCTTCGGGGTCCTCTCCGGTAGGTGCGACAGCTTGGACAGATGTGGCACGCCATTGAGGTCCGTCGTCGCAGCGTCGATGACCGAGCGCCAGCTCTGCCCGTTGCGGTTCAGCTTGCCAAGCTCCTCGACGTGCTCCTTGTTGTCGAAATACCGCAGCTGGTACCACTCGTCGTTCACGGGATTGTGCCAGCTGAGATATCCGCCCTGAAGTACCTGGCGCGGCTCCTCGATGTGGCCCCCGAAGCTGTACCTGGCAGACGATTTCGACGAGTCGAAGTAATGCGGCGTGTAGAAGTCGGAGACGAGGATACCGTCCACCGAATAGGCGAACTCCGCGGACTCGGGTGGATCGCACGTCTCCGCAAGGAACTCGACCCAGCCATGATCCTCGCCGATCAATTCCTTCGCCCGCTCCGGGAACCTGGCGGGGACCAGGCGGCTGCCGAACGGATCGGCCAGCATCTCGAGCGCCTCATGACTCGCGGTCAGCGACCAGCTTGGCCCCACCTCGACGACGGCGTATGGCTGACCATGCTCGTCCTGGTGGACGCCGGCGGCGCCCGGGATGTCCCTGTTCACGATCAGGATTGGCCAGTAGCCGAGTGGTTTGTCCGACAGACTGGGAAATACGTCGACGGTTGCGGAGACCTCCCAGATCGGGGCGAAGTCGCGTGACACCTGCTTCTGGATGGCTGCGGCTACCTTTTCGATGTCGCCGGCCTCGTTGCCGACGGGGGTCGCCCGCCCAGCTTCCTCGTCCTGCGGGTCGAACGGTATGAGCGCGATCTGCTGAACAAACATTCGGCTTCCCTTTCTGGCCGGCGGATGCGCCGATGGACATCCGTATAAGATCGGTTGGCATGCTTGTCTGCGACGAACGGTTATCGGACTCCCGTGGACCCCGGCTGGTTCTCTCCTCCCGGCATGGAGGAGGAGCTGATAGGTCCGTTTCCGCCGGTATCCTGATACGGAGTTACCCGGGAAGTAGCGATGAAAACACGGCTACGACGATGCGAATGGGTCGCGCAAGCAACCGCGCATAACGGCATCGGCCGTAGGAAATCCGGCCGGGGCTGTTGCATCCGCGGGGTCCTTGATCGGGCATGGTGGAGGGATGCGTCGGCGTGCCGTCCATCCGTCGGTGTCCGTCTCGGAGTTTGCCGGGTTCCGGTTCCCACTGGCCAGGTCGGGGTAACGGGTGTGGTGCAGGCCGGTGACGGCGACACCGTGGCGGATGCTGCCCTCGACGCCGGCGCGTAGCGCGTAGTCGGCCTGCCAGTCGGTGGTTGTCTGGGCGGCTCGGGCGCCGTGCTGGGCCTGGTAGACGTCGCGGGGGTGCACAGTGAGCTGCCGGCGCCGTTTCTTCGAGGTGGTGCACTGGCCGCGGACGGGGCACGGTACACAGGTCGCGGCAGCAAATTTGATCACGATGGTGTCGATGCCGCGTTGGCTGGCCGGGGTCCAGGAGCTGCTGGTCTGTCCGTGCGGGCAGATGGCCGGGTGGCGGTCGAAGTCGATCGTGAACGCGGAGCGGTCGAACCCGGCCCCGGCTCGGGCCTGCGCCGAGGTGTCGGCCAGGACGGGGGTGACCAGGGCGATACCGAACGTCCGCCAGGAGTCGACGATCATGTCGGTGGACGGGTAGCCGGAGTCGAGGTAGTGCTCAGCGGGCAGCAGGCCCCGGCGGGCGGGCTGCTGGTGGACGGGCTCGGTCATGGCCGCGTCGGTCACGGCCGCGTCCGTGGTCGCCACATTTGTGATGATGTTCGGGAGGGCGCGGCTCTGCGCAGCCGGGGCTCAGGCTCGCCGCCGCCGGCCGGGGCGGTGTCACCGCCGGGAGGGCAGGTCGCACTGATGTGGGACCGTGTAGCCCTTCCAGGACGTGTCACGTGTGACACCCCAGCGGGCGTTGAGGTCATCCGGGAAGGTCAGCCGCGTTCTGCCTAGGTGGGAGACCGTCTATGTCCGCCTCCCGCCTGCCGCCGCTGGTGGTCCGGGTGTAGTTCTGCACCAGCACGCGGCGCAGCACGTCAACGGCGGGCAGCGCAGCCAGCCCGGTGCGCCGGGTGCGTACACGGCCGTCAGCAGCGCGAACCCGTCGGTGCCGTGGGCCGTTGCCAGCTCGTCCTGCTTCGTCCGCGAGGTGGGCAGGCGCCAGGAATAGACCCGCCGGGTGTAGCGGCCACCCCAGACGACCACGTCCATGGTGGCAGCCAGCCAGCCCGGCGGGCGCTGCGGCATTCGCCAATTATCGACGATCTT
>NZ_CAAAFO010000015.1:12374-13296 GCF_900634715.1 Candidatus Protofrankia californiensis
AAGATCGACTGATTCTGGCGGATGCGACAGTGCCGGTCAGATCAGACCGGGCGGACGTGCTCGGCCTGCGGACCCTTCTGGCCTTGCGTGATGTCGAACTCCACGCGCTGGTTCTCCTCCAGGTTGCGGAAGCCGGCGCTGTCGATGGCCGAGTAGTGAACGAAGACGTCGGGACCGCCGCCGTCCTGGGCGATGAACCCGAAGCCCTTCTCGCCGTTGAACCACTTCACAGTGCCCTGAGCCATGTGTTCTTTTCCTTCGTGGGGGCCGTACCGGGCCGCCTGCTGCGGGTCCCGGGTTGCCGCGGTGTGATCGTCCCCATGTCGGGTAGGACCGGAAAACGAAAAATGCCCGCTGTCAGACTCCACGGGCGTTTGAAACGTTCGAGGAAACTCCAACTGCAACACGTCGAACCTACCAGGTTCCGTGGCCGGACGTGGAGTCAGAGGCAACGGGGCACCGGCGGCGTAACTCGATCAGCGCGAGTGGCGACAGGCTGGAGCCGACGTTGACGCGGCCGTCGACAGGCATCGGGTCGAGTGGGCGGGGAGCGGCATGACCGGATACTTCCTGCGGCGTCGATGGGCGACACTGTCCGTGCAGCTGGAGAGTCGCCACAGCGGCTGCACCCACACCGAGCGCTGTCGACGCCGATGTCGGTCAGGCGCCACGGCAAGGCGTCGACCGCGGCAGTCCCAGGCCCGGCCCGACGTCGGACGGTTGAGAAATCATCCACGCACAGCGCAGGCACCACGTCCGCCTCGGGGTCGAGGAGCGTGCCACCATCCGCAGGACATCAGCGGTCCGGTCGTCCCGCTCCACGACGACACCCACCAGAGCTTCAGGGGCAGGGAACTGGCACCCCGCGCATGATCGCCAGCTTTTCGCCGCCGGGAAGTTCCAGGACCGTCCCTGATGCGGG
>NZ_CAAAFO010000015.1:13518-15054 GCF_900634715.1 Candidatus Protofrankia californiensis
AAGATCGCCGGTAATCGGCGAATGCAGCAGTGCCGGCCGAACTCCGGGCCCGTTACATGTGCCTGACCGCCGACCCACGGCTGGCGTAGCCACCAGCCACGCCGCGCCGGATCACCCCGGTCCCCACCGCGGGCTACGCTCACAGCAAGGCTGATCATCCACCCCGGGTGGCCGCTGCCCCACCCCGCACCGGCAGACATTCAAGTCAGGGGAGACGACACGACATGGGCGTCTGGACCCGCTGGCGCCATGCCGCCACCCGGATACATGCCAGGCGCATCCGTCGCCGCGAGGAAGCCGCCGCCCGAGCCGAGGCGAAACGTGTTCACCGCGCCGCTTTCGCCCGTGAGCAGGACACGGCCCGCACACGCCAGCAGGGTCGGGCTCTCGCGCATACGTGGGAGACCCTCACTCGCGAGCAGGAGCCCCTCGCCCAGGCCGCCACCATGATCTTAGGGGAATTCCTCGACGACTCGGGGCAACCCAGACGGCGACGCCATGCCGACCTGCAGCACGCTCTCGGACCCACGCTGGATCCGCAGGCATGGCAATGGCTACTCCACACCGGGCTGGTAGCCCGACACGTGGTAGCCCCAACCTTCCCGTGCTACAGGAGGGAATGCACGGCTACGGTCACCACGGTTTCGACGGCTACACTCTGACCCCGCAGGCCCGCCCAGTCATCCGCACGCAGTTCGGCCCCCAGGCCTGGACCCAGGAGTAGGATCCGCCACGGAGACGGCCCGGCCCTGCTCGACGTGCCGGCGCTGCTTGCCGACTCCCGGAAGACCGAGGCGGTACGGGACGAGGTGCGAGGCTTTGTCGAGCTCCACTGGGCCCTGGGGAGCCACCCGGGCGGCGTCCACGCGGAACTGGCGGGTTCAGGCGCCGGCCTCACCCACGGGTAGGCACTCGAGCTGGCGTTCCTGTTCGCCGACGCGTACGCCGAGAACGCCGAGACGTTCGCCGGAGCTTACCGGACCGCCCCTGAAGCTCGGGCCTCCGTGGCGATGCCGCCGAGCCGGAGGGTCTCCTCGATCTCGCTGAGCTTCGCCTCGGGCAGCACCCCGCCCGCTCGATCACGTCCCGTTCCGTCACCGTCGCCAGCCACGTGCAGGGGGTGATGCCCGGACGGGAGAAGGCGACCCGTACGACCCCTTCGAGGGGCAGCCCCTCAGCAGCTCCCACGGTCACTTCGAGGCCGAAGCCGGTGATGTGTCGATGTCGATGGTGACCGGCTCGACGATCTGCATCGCCTGGAACTCGGCGTTCGCTCCCTCCGACAGCAGCACGATAGGCCGCCGCTCGCCGAAATCTGCCCACCAGACTTCACTTCGTCGCATCGATACTCCTCAGGCAGGATGAGACGTCTACGCCGTGCGTGGACCGGTATGATCATTTCATCCCCGACGGCGCGATCACGGTCACGGCGAAGCCACGCCCCACCGTTCAGCGCCCGGAGAACCTGTCGTGACGCCACCCGGCCGCTCTCGACCCTGCTCGACCGATCACGAACCACCACCGGTCACGGTTCGT
>NZ_CAAAFO010000015.1:15641-22045 GCF_900634715.1 Candidatus Protofrankia californiensis
CCTTCACCGAGCTCACCCCGGTGGTCTGATCACCGGCCTGACGGGGTCCCTCGTGTCCTGTTCCCGCTCAACCCGACAGATCCCGTGTGGGTGCCCGATAGTCGTCCGTTGGCTTGAGTAGGTCCTTTACCAGCCGCCATGATCTGTATTTTCGATCATGATCGTGGTGGCGGTGTGGTGTTGTCCTTCGCTATACCTTGATGATGGTGAATGGCCGGGCGTTCGGGAGGTGTTCCGCCAGATGTTGAAGATCGCCCGGGTCGGATGTGTAGACGACTCCGCCGTGGCGGGCGGCTAGTAGTACGACTATGGCGTCGACCCCGTCGCTGGTGCGGGAACGGCCGAGTAGTTCCCCGACGGCGCGCGCTGTCGTCTGGTCGACCGGTTCGACTACACAGCCACGGAGTAGTCGGGCGAGGCGTGCCTGTCGTGCCCCGTCGCGCCAGACCTGCCAGACGACGGGTGCCGGAACGACGGGGACGATGTCGCCGGCCAGCGCCTTGATGTGGCGGGCCCACATGCGTTCGTCGTCGCGTTCGCCGGCGACGAGGGCGCCGGCGTCGTAGAGCAGGTTCACGCGGTACGGCGGGGGAGGATGCCGGCGTCTTCCAATTCACGCTGGGCCTCGTCGAGAACGTTCTGCGGCAGCGGGCCGTGCTCGGCCTCCCACTCCCGCGTGGCTGCCAGGCCGTCCGCGATGACCGCCTGCCGTTCCAGCCGCTCCGCGATCGCGTCGCGTACCCAAGCGGACAGCGAGGTGCCTGCGGTCCGTGCGGCGTCTTCGGCGCGGGCGCGGAGGTCGTCACCGATGTACAGGGGAGTTGACGTCGTTCTGGCCATGTCCGCCAGCGTACCCGGTGCGAATCGCTTGCGAACCTATGTTGGTCGTCGCGGTGGGGAAGCGAGGAGTCGGGGCGGGCGACGGTGACCTGATCCGCGCGGTGTGACCGGTCGGCTGGTTGTTGCATGGCTGCCGGCCGGGTCGAGGTGACCACGGATCAGGCTGCTGCCTATCCGCGGCTACTCGACGAACTGCTGCCCGCCGCCTGTCACCTCGATGTCCGGCGGGTGTACAACCCGACCGTGTCCGACCACGGCCAGCTGAAGGCCAGATTCCGACCCATGCGCGGGCTCATACGCCTGCGCTCCGCGCAGACCGTCAGTTCCGGGCACGCGTTTCGTGGGAGAACATCCGCCGCGGCCACGACGAACTCGCCGTCGACGCCGACCCGCACCTACGGGTGTCGGCTGCCTTCACCGAGCTCGCCCTGGCGTTCTGATCAATATTCAGGCAGGGTCCGCCATGTCCTGCTTTCCCATGACGCAACAAACCCCGTCGAGCTCCGTGAGGCCGCCGCCGGAGCAATCCGCGTCACTTTCCAGTGGGGCGGCACGAACAACCTCACCGCGGTCACCCTGAAGGGGACCGACGAGGGATGCGACGGCTACAAGATCGGCGTCCGGCTGGTGACCGTCACCAGCAGCGGCGCCAAGCACTACTGGCCCTGGTACGGCTACACGACCGGCTGTGGCACGACCTACACCTACAACACGTACGCCACCGATTCGAACGGAATCCAGTACGCCACCGTGGAACTCGGCGTCTTCAGGGGCAGCACGCTGGAGGGCACCCGAAAGGCGTCCATCTCCAAGCGGCCGAGCGCCTGAAACGGCAGATCGACTGGCCGCTGAGCAGTGGCCGCGGCGGATGTTCTGGACAGACGCATGCCCAGAACCGATCACCTGGGCAGAGCGGAGGCGTTTCAGTCCACGATCGGCAGCGGGGTGAAGCGCTGCACTCACCGGTAGACGGTCATATGATCGACGACGAGACCGCGCTCCGGGAGGCGTTCCTCTGCGTCTCGGTACGACAGTGCGTAGCGCAGGTACCAGCGCACCGCCAGCGTGCTTCCCTTCCGGGGGGAAGCGGAACCCGGCGAACTGGAGAGGCCGGGACCGGTGGCCGGGCGGGACGTCGACGCATTCCTCGATCATGCCTGGCCAGATGCCAGGGCGAGGACCTTGCCAACGCAACAGTCCCGGTCTGTGTTGCCGGCATGGTGGGCTGGGGTTCAGCGGGACCGGATCGATGCCGTCTGGTCAACGAGGACAGTGGTGGCGCGTTCCAGGAGTGTGCAGAGCGAGGCGTGTTCGGTGGGTGAGAACGTGTCCGTGAGTGCCCGTTCCAGGACGATCACCTCCTGGTAGGCGCGGTCCAGGAGCGATCTGCCCTGGTCGGTCAACGTGGCGATCTGCACCTTGGCGTGCACCGCGGATGCCTCGCGGTGGATGAGGTTCTTGGCCGCCAGGTTGGTCAGGACGCTGGCCATGGTCTGCTGGGTGACCCCGCAGGAGCGGGCCAGTTGAGCGCCGGACATGCCGCCTTGACGCGACAGGGCCAGCAACACGGTGTACTGGATCATGGTGAGCCCATAGCCGCGCAGTACCGCCTCGTGGTGCGCCATCAGTGCCTGCTCCGCCTGTCTGATCCGGGTGCAGAGATACTCCTCGACCGGGACATCCGTCATACGCTCGCTCCATTTCACAGATACCTGTGTTGACACAGCAGCCTTATACTGACTACCGTGCTGACTATCAGGATACTGAGTCAACCCAGGAGTATGAAATATGAAGGCTGTCGTCCTCGACATCGATGACCACTACCGGCTCACGGACGTCGCTGAGCCCACCCCGGTCCCGGCGAGGTCGCGATCCGGGTCGCCTACGCTGGGATCCAGTGGGGAGACGTGCTGGTACGGGACGGCCATTTCCAGGTACCCCGCCTGTTCGTCCCCGGCTTCGAGGCATCCGGGCACATCAAGAAGGTCGGCGAGGGCGTCGACGTGAACCGCGTGGGCCAACCCGTCACTGCGCTGACCACCGCCGGCGCCTACGCCGAGGTCGTCGTGGCACCCGCCGTGCTCACGCTGGACGTCGGGACGCTTCCGCTTCGCACCGCCGCGGGGTTCGGCTGGGGCACGCCCACTGCCTACGACCTGGTCAACGCCGTCGCCTGGGTACGGCCCGGTGACAGCGTGCTGATCCACGCCGCTGCCGGCGGGGTCGGCATCCTAGCCGCACTGGACCTTTCCCGCTTTGGCGGACACCCGGTGTAGCCGCCCGATTCATCGGGAGTACGAAAGATGGGTGCGACACGCCGGGCATTGACACCTGAGTACAAGGGGCACTGTTGTGATCGCCGATCGCAGGCGATCTTCATCGTGGATCTTCCTGTCGGACGTACCAATGTGCCCCGGTCAGTGGGATTCCCGGCAGTCTGGAGCCGCGGTGGCGAGGCTCGGCTCCGGAAGACTTGCGGTCAAGATCCGCAGGTGCACGCGAATGCAACAGCGCCTCGGTGAGGAACGGGATTGGCGTGCGTTCCCGGTCCGATGCTGGCCCTCCCCGGCTCGGGCGGGCAGTATGTCCAGGCGTGCTGACCGACCCGCGCGTCCCGCGTTCCGACCGTCCCCTCGACCGGCTGGTCGCCGGGTTCGCCGCCGATCAGATGGCCGCCGCCCCGACGAGCGCCACCCTGCTCGGCGTCGACGGCTACGACCATCTGCTCCCGGAGCTCACCACGGAGGCGGTCACCCGCCGGGAGAAGGCCGATGACGACTGGGCACAGCGGTTCGGGGCGCTCGACGACGCGCAGCTACGCCCGGACGAACTGATCGACCGTGACCTGGTACTCGCCGAGCTGCGCGGACGGGCGGTCATGCGCGACTGGGAGCGCCACCGTCGGGACGCGGAACTGTACGGCGGCGTCGGGCTGTCCGGGGTGTTCGGGCTACTGCTGTACCGTCCGTTGCCTCCGGAGGAGTTGGTCCGGGCTGTCACCGCGCGCCTGTCCGCGGTCGGGGACCTGCTCGCCGCCGGGCGTGCCCAGCTCGACGCGGAACTCGCCTCCCCGCTGCTCCTGCGCCGGGCAGCCATGCAGGCCCGCGGCGGGGTCGCCTACTGCCGGGATGTGGTGCCTACGCTGTTGCCCGGTGCGCCGGGCTTGGTGGCCGCCTGCCGGACCGCGGCCGACGCCTATGAGGAGTGGACAGGCTTCCTCGAGGCGCTCGCGGCCCGTGCCACCGGGAGGTTCGCCATCGGAGAGGCCCGCTACTCGGCGCTGTTGCGCGAGAAGGAGGGACTCTCCTACGGCGCGGACGGCCTGCTCGAACGGGGCCGGGCTGCCCACACCGCCCTCGTCGAGCAGGTTCGCGACCGGGCCCGGGAGCTGGCCGGCCATGACGACTGGCGCGCCTACCTGCGGGAACTGGATGCCGACGCCCCGGCCACGCCGGAGGACATGCTGGCCGGATATCGCGAGGCGACCGAACGTGCCCGCCGGTTCATCTACTCGACCGGCCTGGTGACCGAACCGCCGGGCGAGCGGTGCGAGGTCGAGCCGGCGGAGGAGTTCCAGCGGGCGACCCTGGCCGTGGCATTCTACTTCCCACCACGGCCCTTCGCCAGCGGCCAGGCCACCCCGGGCGAGCCGGCCGGGGCCTCGTTCGCCGGACACTTCTTCGTGCCGTACCCGCCGTCGGACGCCTCACCGGAGGCTGTCCGGGACCGGTTGGCGGCCAACAGCTACTCGGCGATGTCGACCGTCGCCGTCCACGAGGCGTACCCGGGTCACCACTGGCACCTGGCCCACCTGGCCGTGACGAACCAGCGTCCCGTGCGCGGCCTGCTGCGGACGCCCTACTTCGTCGAGGGGTGGGCCCTCTACGCCGAGCAGCTGCTCGCCGACGCCGGCTACTTCACCGATGCGCGGGCAGCGCTGCGCCAGGTGGACTTTCGGCTGTTCCGGGCCGCGCGCATCGTCGCCGACGTGTCCCTGCACACCGGCCGCTGGTCGGTAGAGCAGGCGGTCGAGTACATGTCCACCCACGCGTCCCTGACGCCGGATGTGGCCCGCGCCGAGGTGGCCCGCTACTGCGCATGGCCCACCCAGGCGGCGTCCTACCTCACCGGGGCTCTGGAGATCGCCCGTATGCGGGACGCCTGGCTGGCCGCGGAACGCGGCAGCCTGCGGGAGTTCCACGACCGCCTCGCAGCCACCGGCGGACTGCCCATCATGCTGGCCGAACGTGCGCTGTCCGCCTGATCTGAATCACGGAGGATTCAGATACCCGGAACGGCTCTGGAGGACGTCTTCAGCGGGATGTTCTCGAAGAACTGAGATGGGACGCTCCGGTGCAGCCGAACGAGATCGGCGTCATCGTCAAAGACGGCGTCGTGACGCTCACCGGATGGGTGGACACCTACAGTAAGAAGTGGATGGCTGGGAAGGCGGCCAAGCGCGTGCGTGGGGTGAGGGCGGTCGCCAACGATATCGAGGTTCGTCTGCCGGCTTCTGCCGAACGGACAGACGCCGATATCGCGGCGGCAGCAATCCGCGCGCTGGAATGAAACGTCTTCGTGCCGGCCGAGAAGGTCAACGTGACCGTCTCGAAAGGATACGTCACCATTGAGTGCGAGGTCGGATGGGGGTTCCAGAGGCGCGAGGCCGAGCGGGTGCTGATCATATGATCCGCGGAGGTAGGCAGCATCCCTCGTGAGGCACTGTTGCATCCGCCAGGACAAGCCGATTTTGATCGTAAATATTCCGGTGGAGTCGCCATCCAGAGCCGTTCCGGGGCGTCTGAAGCCTCCGTGATTCGGGCACATGAGACCCGTCGACGGGAAGACCTGCGGTCAAGATTATCGATGATCGGCGAGCACAACAGTGCCCGATCACGCCTATCGCAACTTCGTCCTGACCCGGGACGCCGAGCTTGTGCACGACGAAGACATCAAGTGCGGCATCAAGCTCCCGGGCCACCTTGTAAGCCATGGGCACCCCGCCTCGGGGCAGTCTCAAGACCAGCACATCGGAACGGTCTCGGTAGTCTCCGAGAAGACCGGCCAGAAACCGGCCGGCATTCTTTCGGTCACGAAACAGACGGTTCCACACCGTGCTGTTCCCAGCACGCTCGGCGGCAGAAGGTGTTTGACGCCCGGTTCGAGTCGATGAAAACCACAGTTCGCCGCCAGATTGCCAGGTGACCCGACAGGGAACCTGATTCAACCAGGCGGCTGCGGATCGTCGTGGGGGGCAGCGGCCTCACCGAAACCCGGACCGCCGGCTGCCGCCGCACACCGCCGAGCCCTGCGCTCTGCAGCCGATGCGGCCAGTGGCGGGTTCCCGCTCCGCGGCAACTCGAAGCGGGACAGCTCTATGTGTACCTGGCTGCCCCGTTTCCCGAAGCCAACCACGGGTATGAGCCGAAAGTAATCGACTCAGATCCCCCTAATGGTACCAAGCCGACTTTAGGCGGGGAGGGAGGTGGAGCCGTGACATTACCTGCGTGACTCGGCAATCGTGCGGGACGTCGGGTCTCATTTTCCAGAGACGGGCGATATAT
>NZ_CAAAFO010000015.1:22382-25097 GCF_900634715.1 Candidatus Protofrankia californiensis
TGCCAGATGCCCGGTCACTGGCCGTGTCGTGCGGCAACGGACATGACCCCGAAAAAGATCGACATCAGTTCAGATACAGAGGTACTGGATTGCTTAAGGAAAGCTGAGGGCGGATGACTACCGCAACAGAGGCTTGGACCGACGAGCAACTACAGCGTGATGTGCTCGAAGAGCTGAGATGGGACGCCCCGCTCCAGCTCGGGTTCACCGAGGATGACGTCGTCGGCGGCACCGACCGCCTCGTGGACGCCTGGTTGCCTGGGGAACCTCCGACGATCGACCGTTGAAAGCGAGGGAATCATGGCCCCCGAGCCGAATGCGGTGGAGCAAGAGCGTGAACTTCTGGTCATCTGCATCTTGGATGTGTCATGGCGGGGCGCTCGTCAGTGCCTGGCCGGAGAATATCAGCCCAACTCCGTGGCGAGCCTGGATCGGGGTGCCGTTCAACGTCGCAAAGGGCGTTTTCAGCATCATAATCTGCGCTCCTGCGCCTTACCCGTACGTCCGGAGGTCGCGGCCAGAAACGGGAGGTCCCCATGGCAACTATTAGTGCCGATCCGCATCTCGCGCTGGTACAGCCCGTTCAGCCCCGAACCCCGCAGGGCTGCGAGGAGTGTCTACGTATCGGTTCGCCCTGGGTGCACCTTCGGCTGTGTTTGATCTGCGGGCATGTCGGGTGTTGTGATTCCTCGCCGCTTCGCCACGCCCGTGGCCACGCGCACCTCGTGGGGCATCCGATCGTCGCGTCGTTCGAACCAGGCGAGAACTGGCGCTGGTGTTATGTCGACGAATCCTACGTCTAAATGGCGCTCGGACCGGGCATGGACAACCGGACCCCGAGTAGGGAGGCCGCCGTGACCACGGCAGGCACATCCCAGCCGGCGGAGACCCCGGATCTGTATGGGGCGTATCCGCGGCTGTCTGACGATCAGCTGGAGGCGCTGGCCGCCCACGGCCGACGTCGGCGTGTCCAAGCCGGTGAGGTGCTGGTCCGGGAGGGCGAACGGGCCGAGGAGTTCCTGGTCATCCTGCGCGGCAAGATTCTGGTGATCACTAGCTACGGCACCGACGACGCTCGGGTCATACGGGTGCATGGGCCACGCCGTTTCCTCGGTGAATTCCTCGGTGAACTCGGCCTGCTGGAGGGCCAGGTCTCCTTCTTCACCGTAGTGGCCGGCCAGCCAAGCGAGATCCTCGCCGTGCCGTTGGACGTACTGCGGGACGTGCTGCAGCGGGACATCGCGCTTGGCGATCTGATCGTGCGCGCCTACTTCCTGCGCCGATCGATGCTCATCGGGCTGGAGGCAGGTTTCCGGATCATCGGCTCTCGTTACTGCCCGGACAGCCGGCGGCTGCGGGAGTTCGCCGCCCGCAACCGGCTCCCGCGCCGGTTCATCGACCTGGAGCAGGACGGCGAGGCGGAGAAGGTCCTACATAACGCCGGGCTGGCGAACCGCGGCCTCCGCCCCGGCAGGTCCCACCGGATGATCGCCACGACGGCAGACGCCGCAGCCCGGCTCCTGCCGCCCTGTAGGTCGCAGATCGCTCCCCGGAAGCTGCCGGATGCAACAGCCGGTCCGGTCTC
This sequence comes from Candidatus Protofrankia californiensis, assembly GCF_900634715.1. GTDB lineage: Bacteria > Actinomycetota > Actinomycetes > Frankiales > Frankiaceae > Protofrankia > Protofrankia californiensis. The sequence goes on from NZ_CAAAFO010000015.1 coordinate 23,968, forward strand.
CCACGCCTGTTCAGCTACTTGCTTTCGCCGCCGCTGGTGACCTCGATGTGCTTGGGCTGGGTCTCTCGGGTCTTGGCGAGCCGGATGGCCAGCACCCCGTCGTCCAGCATCGCGTTGACCGAGTCGGGGTCCACCTCGCCGGGCAGCACGATGTGGTGTTCGAACCGGCCCATCCTCCGGGTCTGGCGGCGCAGTACGCCTGTCCGTTCCCTTTCCTTGATTTCCCCGGTGACCTGCAGCTCGTTCCCGCGCAGGTCGATGGAGACCTCCTCACGGCGCACGCCCGGCAGTTCGATCTCGACGATGAAGGCGTCGTCGGTCTCCTCGATGTCGATCGGAGCCACCGCGGCGGCCAACGGTCCGACAGGTCGTCCTTCCACACGGCCGACGACATCACCGAGCAGGCTGCCCATCCGGGTCCAGGCGTCCTCGATCTCCTGGAACGGGTCCCACCTGACCATCGTGGCGGGACGTTCAACACTTCGTACGGGGAGTGCCATGGGTTCCCCTCCACCTATCAGCTCACTCGACGACACAACTCGCCGTTATCGGCCAGGTACGCCGAGGTCTCTACCCGGTCGGCGGCGGATAAACCGATGCCGTCAGGAATCCAGACCCATCGACGCATCGTCACAGCCGTAACGCCTAGCTACTTCGACCTGAGAAAGTGGCTGGTCGGTTGATGGGTGTGATCGTGATCCCAGGTCGTGCAGTTGATGATTAACGTGTTCCGGCCGATCAGCCGGCGAGCGCTCGGTCTTGACGAGGCTGTGGGCCAGGACCCCGTGGCCACCCAGATCCTGGCTCCTTCGGTGGAAGCGAGACCCACGCCCGTGGGTCCCGCTGGGCCGGATTGCCGTCGGTGACGTAGCGTCATGTTTGTCCCACGTCTGGCATGGCCATCGGGAGGCATGGGTGTCGCAGGCGGATCTGGCCCCGCCGGCGGAAACGGCGGAGCGGGTGGCCCCCCAGCGGCTGTGGCTGATCCTTGTCGGGCTGTTGCTCGGCATGTTCCTGGCCGCGCTTGACCAGACCATCGTCTCGACCGCGCTACCGACGATCGTGGGCGACCTCGGTGGCCTATCGCACCTGTCGTGGGTGGTCACGGCCTATCTGCTTGCCTCGACCGC
>NZ_CAAAFO010000015.1:25149-30520 GCF_900634715.1 Candidatus Protofrankia californiensis
GTCGACGCCGCTGTGGGGCAAGCTCGGCGATCTCTACGGACGCAAGCGGTTGTTCCAGGGCGCGATCGTCATTTTTCTCGCCGGCTCCGCGCTCGCGGGCCTTAGCAGGTCCATAGCCGAGTTGATCGCTTTCCGTGCCCTTCAGGGCCTCGGCGGCGGCGGCCTTATCGTGACGGCTCAGGCAAGCGTCGGCGACGTCGTCGCTCCCCGCGATCGGGGCCGCTACCAGGGGTTGTTCGGCGCTGTCTTCGGCGTCACGAGCGTGATCGGGCCGCTGCTCGGCGGCTTCCTCGTGGACAGTCTGAGCTGGCGATGGGTCTTTTACGTCAACCTGCCGGTCGGCGCCCTGGCGCTCGCTGTGACCTCCGTCGCGCTCCCGGCCGGCGGCGAGCGGGTCCATCGTGTCGTCGATTACCTCGGCACCATGCTGCTTGCCGCTACGGCGACCGCCCTTGTCCTGCTGACCAGTCTTGGCGGTACCACCTACCCGTGGGGCTCGCCGGAGATCATCAGCCTGGGTGTTGCGGCGGTGGTGCTCGCCGTCGGGTTCGTCGAGGTCGAGCGCCGTGCCTCCGAACCGGTCCTACCGCTCCGACTTTTCCGCAACCGCGTGTTCGGTGTCACCGGCGCGGTTGGGTTCGTCGTCGGGTTCGCGATGTTCGGAGCGATCACCTATCTCCCGCAGTTCCTCCAAATCGTGAAGGGCATCGACCCGACCGGCTCCGGACTGCGGCTCCTGCCGCTGATGGCAGGCCTGCTGCTGACCTCGATCGGCAGCGGTCAGCTCATCAGCCGCACCGGCCGGTACAAGGTCTTCCCTGTCGTGGGGACCGCGCTCACCACCGTCGGCCTGTTCCTGCTCTCCATGCTGGGCGTGGGCTCGACCGGACTGGAGATGTCGGCTGCGATGTTCGTGTTCGGCCTCGGCCTGGGCGCCACCATGCAGGTGTTGGTGATGGCGGTGCAAAACGCGGTCGAATACCGCGATCTCGGCACCGCCACCTCCGGGGCGACGTTCTTCCGGTCGATAGGCGGAAGTTTCGGAGTCGCCGTGTTCGGCACGATTTTCGCCAACACGCTCGTCGGTAACCTGCGGCACTACCTCGCCGGGGTGGGGCTGCCGGCGGGTTTCTCCGGACAGGCCGGCGCCAGCCCGGGCGCCCTCGCGAAGCTTCCACCTGCCGTACACGAGGGTTTCATCAGGGCGTATGCCGCGTCCCTGCACACCGTCTTCCGGGTTACGATCCCGATCGCCTTCGCGGCGTTCATACTGTCCTGGTTGATTCCGGAGGTCCGGCTGCGCCGGACGACCGGCGCAATCGACCCGGGCCACACCTTCGGGATGCCCCAGCAGCGAACCTCCCTGCAGGAAGTCGAGCGCGCGCTCTGCGTGCTGGCCCGCCGCGAGAACCGGGCCGGCCTGTACGAACGGCTCGCGGCGCGGGCCCACCTCGACGTCGACCCACCCACCTGCTGGCTGCTCTACCGGCTCGAGGCGCACCCGTCCGGGACTGTCGGTGCGCTGGCCCGGCGGCTCGGCCTGCCCGAGAAGTGCCTCCGGTCCCACGTCGATGCGCTCGCCCGCTGCGGCCAGATCGGCCTCCACCCATCCGACGGCGCCGCTGACGGGGCGCTCTACACCGTCACGCCCGCGGGGCGGGACACGATCGACCGGCTCGCAGCCGCTCGCCAGCAGGGGCTGCTGGAGCTGCTCGACGAATGGTCACCCGAGCAGCACCCCGAGCTCGTTGAGAAGATCCGCCGGCTCGCCCGGGAGTTGCTCGCCGATGACAACAGGCTGCTACAAGCCGCCAAGCCAGCCGGTGCGTTCCGGTAGTCGCACGGCACTGTTGCGTTTCGCCGATTACCGATGATCTTGACTGTAGGTCTTCCCGTCGATGGAGCCCATGTGCCCGAATCACGGAAGCTTCAGACACCCCGGAACGCCTCTGGATGGCGACTCCACCGGAAGGTTTACAGCCAAGATCGGCCGGTCTTGATGGATGCAACAGTGCCGCTGTCAACTAAGGGAACACCGAGCACCTGATCACAGACTCCTAACCAATACCGGACCCCAGCATCGCCAGGGACGGCGGTGCTGTCCTCACCGCAGAGTCCTGAGCATCTCGGTGCGGAAGGGCACAAGTTCGTCCGTGCGTCCGCTCAAGATCTTCGCGGTCCACTCGGGGTCGGCCAGCAGCGCGCGGCCGACCGCGACGAGGTCGAACTCGTCCTGTTCGATCCGCTCCAGCAAGGCGTCGATGTCGTCGACGCCGGACCGGCCGTTCGGAACGAAGGCCTGCCCGAACTCGTTGTCCAGGCCGACGGAGCCGACCGTCACCGTGGCCTTGCCGGTGAGTTTTTTGACCCAGCCGGCCAGGTTGAGCTGCGAGTCCTCGAATTCCGGCAGCCAGTACCGGCGCGTCGACGCGTGGAAGACGTCTACCCCCGCATCGACCAGCGGGACGAGCAGGCGATCGAGGTCCTCGGGGCTCTCAGCGATCCTGGCGTCGTAGCTTCCGGACTTCCACTGGGACAGGCGGAAGAAGACGGGGAAGCCCGGCGAGACCACCCGACGACAGGCCGCCACGATCTCAGCGGCAAATCTGGTCCGGGAGACGATGTCTCCGCCGTACGCGTCGTCCCGCTGGTTGGTGCTGTCCCAGAGGAACTGGTCAATGAGGTACCCGTGGGCGCCGTGCAGCTCGATGCCGTCGAAGCCGAGGCGTTCGGCGTCCGCCGCCGCCTCGGCAAAGGCCAGTACCACATCGTCGAGATCCGCCTGGGTCATCGCGCGGCCCGTCGGGGTCCCGTCCAGAGCCAGCCCGGACGGGCTGACCGGCGGAGCATCCGGGACGGGCGGGGCTCCCGCGACGCGTGTCGCGCCGACATGCCACAGCTGCGGAATGATCCGGCCGCCGGCCTGGTGAACGGCTTCCGCCACGTGAGCCCAGCCGGCCAGCTGGACATCGCCGTGGAACCGGGGAACTCGCTCGCTGCTGCCGGCCGAAGCGTGGTTGACGTATGTGCCCTCGGTGATGATCAGCCCTACCCCACCTACCGCCCGGCGGGCGTAATAGGCCGCGACATCGTCGCCGGGCACGCCGTCGGGAGAGAACTGGCGTGTCATGGGAGCCATGACGATCCGGTTCGCCACAGCCAGGTTACCGACTGTGAATGGCCGCCCCAGGGCCTGCGCCGCGCGGGCCGCATCCTGCGTCGATGTCACGTGAAGTCTCCTCTTCGCTACCCCGAAACATTAATTTCCCACACTGTGCTGTCCGCGGGTCGGGGCTCCTGGGTGACGTCGTATCTCCGGCGTGTCAGGGTTCACGCTGGAGACGACCCGCCGGTGGGGTGGTCGTCCGGAAGACGGGCACCGACCGCGCTGACTCGGTGCAGCCCGCCGTCTACCGGCTGGCCTGGGTGCAGATACGTAGGCACTGCCTTCACTGAGCGCACCCTGGCGATCTGATCACCGGTCCGGTAGGGCCTGCCATGTCTTGACCCCGCTCAACGCAACAGACCCGGTCAGACCCGGTTTGACGCCCGCCGCTACTCGGGGTTCCCCGTCGGTTCGGGTCTGCCGCCCTCGTCGGAGGGCAGGTTCCCGAGCCGGCTGACGATCCGGCGCAGCTGTTCGGTGTAGAGCTCGGCGAACTCGAGTGCGGCCGGGTCCAGACCGGTGAGTTCGCGTATCTGTCGTGGCATGGTCACCGGGGTGGCGACCGTTGCCATGACGACGACCAGGGCCACGGCCGGATCCAGCTCGTGGGCGATCTCGCCCCGCTCCCGGCGCCGCAGCGGTCGCCGCCGTGGTGATCCTCGGCGCGGTGGTGCTGTTCACCGCAGCCTCCGCGCTGTGCGGCGCCGCCCAATCGCCGGATCAGTTGATCGCCTTCCGCGCGATCCAGGGTGTCGGTGGAGGAATGGTGCTTCCGGAAGGAACGAAGGTCCCAAAGGAAATGAGGGAAGAACATCCATGCTGCTGACCGACATCGAGCTGACCTACGTCACCAGCCAGTTCCTGGGGCGCCTGGCCACCGTTGACAGCTCGGGAGCACCGCAGAACAACCCAGTCTCATACCGCTTCAACACCGAGTTGGGTACCTTCGACATCGGCGGGCGCAACCTCGCCGAAAGCCGCAAGTTCAAGAACATCCTCGCCAACCCACAGGTGGCATTTGTCATCGACGACCTGGTTACGCCTCGCCCGTAGACTGTACGGGGTATCGAAATTCGCGGCCGGGCCGAGGCGATCCACGGACACAATCCGTCGAACCCGCACTTCAGCAGTGAGCTCATCCGTATCCATCCCCGTCGCATCCTTACCTGGGGCCTGGACCTTACCTGGGGCCTGGAGCACGAGAACTCCGGTATGCAGCGACGCACCGTCAGCGCGGAAGCGGTCTCCTGACGGCCCATCGGGCCACATCAGGGGCCTGAAACTTCCGCGATTCGGGCACATGAGCCCCGTCGACGGGAAGATCTGCAGTCAGGATCGCCGGTAATCGGCGAACACAACAGTGCCCGACGCCGTCTTCACCGCCAACACGATCGAGATATTGCGGACGCTTGCGCAGGCGCCGGCCGACGTGATCGACTCGGCGGGCTCATCCACGAACACCGGCAGGCAACATGGCACGAACCGAGTTTCCGCCACCAACACGGCGAGATCAGCTACGACGGCTCATGCGGCCTGTTCGGCCAGTGTGACCCGTTCGCGGCGCCATCGGGCGCCTTCCCTTCCCCACAACGTGCGCATCCGCGGTCGAGTCCGCCGGGACGACGAACACGGGAGAGGTCTGGCTATCGTGGAGCTCGTCACCGTCGGGCTCCACGACAGCCCCCGGAGGGTACACCGGCTCCTGGAACAGCGGTAGGCCGGTCACCCTCACATGACGCAACGTGCTTGACTTCCCGGCGGTCTGTGGTGATGAAAAAAGCGAACGTGATGCCATAAGCCTACTCCCTCATCCGAAATTCATACCCGGTCGACACCGGCAACCGATGTCACAGTTGATCCCGCCGGCAGACCTCATGCGCTACTACTCGGCGTCTGTGTACACGATCAAGCGGTTATCTCTGCAAGGGCTGCACCAAGAACCGCCTACCATGAGGACAGAAAAACTGATCCTCTGTCCACGCACTCCAGCGCGGGCTCCCGACCCCGTCACCTTCAATGACGACGCTGCGTGACCATCGAGTACTCTTTGAATCCTACCAGACTCGGAACCGGGGACGTACCCGCTTTCCGAACCCGCCGCGACAACACCCCCGAACCGGGTCTGTTGCATCCGAGGGGTCATAAATCAGGCATGGTGGGTGCCGTCGACGCTTCGTCCGTCCGCCGGTCCCCGCCTCGAAGTTC
>NZ_CAAAFO010000015.1:30879-33120 GCF_900634715.1 Candidatus Protofrankia californiensis
CGGCCCGGCCCTGCCGGCCCTCTCTCGCGGACCGCTGCTTCGTGGACGAGGTGTATGCGCCAGCGGGATCAACTGGGTGACGTCGCGCCGGTTGCCACCGGTAACGATCGCCGCTAGCGGCACCCCGGTAGCATCCGTGATCACATGGTGCTGCCGGGACGGCCGCGGTTGACCGGGCTCGAACCTGTCTGTCCGCTTTGAGCGCATGCACGTGCGAAGAGCGGACCAGCGTCCGGTGCAGGTCGAGGAGCCCGGCGGTATGGCACTCGGTCGGCGACGCCTCGTGCAGACGCTGCCAGATTCCGGCTTCCCGCCAGTCCCGCAGCCGGCGCCAGCAGGTCACCCCCGACATTCCGAACAGTGAGGTCGGCAACTCCCAGCACGGCACATCATTCCGCAGCACCCGCAGGATCCCTTCCGGCGCCGCTCGGTTGTCCACCGGCAACCGACCCGAATGGCGGAATCGCCGGGCTCACACCGGGAGCGGCGACGCCAGACGCTTCCACAGCTTCTCGCTCAACACCTCATCACGTATGACGGCGAGATCTACCAGCCTGTCCTGCATACTCTAAATATAATTGGTTACAGCACACCGTAGTTGGGCAGTCTTTGTGAAACAAGTTCTAAAAGACCCCTGGAACACGTATCGGAACATTTCCGCCGGTATCCAAGAATGCCTGAAAATACGGGTCGTAGCAGTCATGGCTGCTGGAGCAGCAGCTATGGCCGTCAGGAAGTTCCGCAACGTCCGCACCCGCAATGAGCTCACAATACCCATCGTTTCCCAGGCGTTGGACCGCACCCAGCCGCTGCTGCCGATCGAGTTCAACTCCCGCGAAAAACGCACCCACGACTACGTCCGGCACGGCACCACAACCCTGCTCGCCGCGTTGAACCTGGCGACCGCTTGTGCATGCGTTCACCGCCCACTACGCTGACGCCAGCGTCCCCATGGATATTCCGGATGACGAATGATTGCCTAGCCGCGCACAAAATGTCCGACACCGGAAAGTACCCGCAATTGCCAGAGTGGGAGCACAGGAAATGGACGTCTCGATTGGGTTGCCCTCCACCATTCCCGGTGCCGAAGGCAGCCAGATCCTCGAGTGGGCCAAACGGGCGGACCGTGCCGCATTCTTGTCACTCGGTGTCATCGATCGTCTTGTCTACCCCAATGACGAGCCTCTGATCACGCTTGCGGCCGCGGCGGCGGCGACTGAGCGGATCAAACTCCTGACCGCCATCGCGATCCTTCCATACCGGGTCAACGCAGCGTTGTTCGCCAAGCAGGCCGCGAGTATCCAGCATCTTTCCGGCAACCGGTTGGTGTTGGGTCTCGGCCTGGGCGGCCGGGAGGACGACTACGAGGCCGGCGGTGTTCCTTTTGCCGGCCGGGGGCGACGATTCGAAAAGATGTTGGTGGACACGCTTGAAGTCTGGTCCGGCGAGCCGCGCGGCGACACAGGGGCGATCGGGCCCACCCCACCGGTACGTCCCGGGTTGCTGATCGGAGGCCAGTCACCGAGGTCCTTCCAGCGGGCCGCCGAGCATGCGGACGGATGGATCGCCGGTGGCGCGCCGCCGGAGGCGTTCGGGCCTGCCGCGGCGCAGGTGAAGGCTGCGTGGGAAGCCCACGGCCGCCAGGACCGGCCACGGCTGGCGGCACTCGGCTACTTCTCCCTGGGATCGGAAGCACACGCGCATGCTGAGAGCTACCTCCGACACTATTATGCGTTCGCCGGGGCGTACGCCGAACAGGTGGTGGCGGGCGCGCTCACCGACGACAAGGCGGTCCGCGATGCTGTCGCCGCCTTCGCCGAGGCGGGGTGCGACGAGTTGGTGCTGTTTCCGTGTAACCCGGAACCGGGCCAGGTTGACCTTCTGGCCGACGCGATCGGGTAAGCCCAACGGAAGGAAGGGAATTCGGGTCTGTCGCGTTCAGTGGAGGCAAGACATGCCAGGCTCCGCCGAAGCGGTGATCAGAGCGCCAAAAGATCTGGAGTTGCTGGTGTTGCGGCACGAGGTCGTGGGGCATTGTTGTTATCCTTCAGGATCAGTCGATCTTGGTTGTCAATCCTCCGGTAAAGGCATCCTCCAAATCGTTCCGGTGCGTCTGAAGCCTCCGTGCGGCGGTCGCGTGAGCTCCGCCGACGGAAAGATCTGCGGTTAAGATCACCGATAATCGGCGAATGCAACAGTGCCACCATCGGTCCCCGGGAAAGTGCCGGCGGGGCCGGGCCG
>NZ_CAAAFO010000015.1:33763-36252 GCF_900634715.1 Candidatus Protofrankia californiensis
GGCGAACTCCACGGCGGGAACCGGTGGACGGACGGGACGTCGACGTATCCCCCGATCACGTCTGGCCGGATGCCGAGACGGTGGAGCTCGTCAACGCAACAGTCCCCTCGAAGGTCCGCCCGCCGTATTGTTCCAGGTCGAGCTACCCCTTCAACGTCTGACCGACGCCGGGCGGTCGACCAGGTCATCGGCGTTCTCGACCCTCCGACCACCGCGACCTGGCCGCAGCCCGCAGGCTCCTCACCCGAGCGCTGGCCCGCGGATCTTCCAGGCGGTGATCCCGGCCTTGTCCACCGGATCGATGATCACCGTGAGTACGAACCCGGCGCTCGGCGGGTAGCCGACGAGCCGGATCGTTCCGGTCTGACTCCTGGGATCGGGGTTGCGGACGACCCGGCGAGGATCCGCAGCCGCCTCCACCGTCCCCTCCGGCTCGATGCCAGCCGCCCAGCGGTAGCGGTCGCAATGGTGGCGGATGTACTCCGCGTCCTCCCTCGTCCCACCACAACCCGCTCACCACGGACCACGGTGTCACATAGCTACTCACGAACGTCCGGACAGCGAAACGTGAGCGTCCGCGACGGGGGTTCAAGCAGGCCCGGACAAGGCCGGACGGCTGGACGCTGCGCACCCTGCCCCGCCGGCTGGAGAGCGACGGCGACCCCTGACAGGGCATCTCCGCCCACGCCCGCACGTTCGTCGCAGCCCGTTGCAGGTCGGACGGGATCGTCACGGACTCCGGATCCCCTTTCTCCGCAGCCGCGGCGATGTGACAGGTAGGACACGTCGAACGGCGTGGAGGGATTTCCGCGCGTGGTTTTGAGGCGCGCGGATCGGGAACCGGGTTGGGTGGCGTAACACTCGGCGGGTGGTACCCGTTGGGCCGATATCGGGTGGTGTGGCCGACTGCGTCCGGCTGGCTCAGCCAGGACGGTCCTCCCAGCCCGGGTGGTTCGGACGGCCCGTTTGGGCGCGTTTGGCTTCTGGCTGTTCCGCTCGCTCCTGATGGGAGCAGGTCATGGCGAAGGCAGTAGGTATCGATCTGGGTACGACCAACTCGGTGATCGCAGCCTGGGAGGGCGGTGAACCCAGGGTCATCCCGAACACGGAGGGTTCGCGGACCACGCCGTCGGTGGTCGCGTTCACCGAGAGTGGTGAACGGCTCGTCGGTCAGCTGGCGAGGCGGCAGGCGATCCTCAATCCGAAGGCCACGATCTACTCGGCCAAACGGTTCATCGGTCGGCACTACGACGAGATCAGCGAAGAAGCCAAGGCGGTCACCTTCGACGTGGTGTCCGGTCCCGGTGGCGCCGTCCGGTTCACGGTGCGGGACAAGCTGTACTCGCCGGAGGAGATCAGCGCGCTGGTGCTGCGCAAGCTCGCCGACGACGCCGCGAAGAACCTCGGCGAGAAGGTTACCGAGGCAGTCATCACCGTGCCCGCCTACTTCAATGACGCGCAACGCACCGCGACGAGAGACGCGGGTCGGATCGCCGGTCTGGAGGTGCTGCGGATCATCAACGAGCCGACCGCCGCGGCGCTGGCCTACGGGCTGGACAAGCACGGCCACGAGACCGTGCTGGTGTTCGACCTCGGCGGCGGCACCTTCGACGTCAGCATCCTCGACGTCGGCGACGGGGTCGTCGAGGTTCGGGCGACGGCCGGCGACAGCCATCTGGGTGGGGACGACTTCGACCGCCGGCTGGTCGACCATCTCGCCGACGCCTTCCAGCGCGAGCAGGGCATCGACCTGCGCCAGGATGCCCAGGCGTTGCAGCGTCTGTTCGAGGCTGCGGAGAAGGCGAAGGTCGAGCTGAGCTCGGTCACCCAGACCCAGGTGAACCTGCCGTTCATCACCGCCGACGCGTCCGGGCCGCGGCATCTGACCACCGCGGTCATGCGGTCGACGTTCGAGCAGATCACCGCCGACTTGGTCGAGCGGACGATGGGGCCGGTGCGCCAGGCGATGGAGGACGCCAAGGTCACCGCCGACGACCTCGACGAGGTGATCCTGGTCGGTGGCGCGACCCGGATGCCGGCGGTGCAGACGCTGGTGCGCCGGTTGACCGGCGGCAAGGAACCGAACATGAGCGTCAACCCGGACGAGGTCGTGGCGCTGGGGGCTGCGATCCAGGCCGGAGTGCTCAAGGGCGAGGTTTCCGACGTGCTCCTGCTGGATGTCACCCCGCTCTCGCTCGGTGTCGAGACCCGCGGCGGCCTCATGACGAAGATCGTCGAACGGAACACCACGATCCCGGTGCGGCGGTCGGAGGTGTTCTCGACCGCGGAGGACAACCAGCCGGCTGTGGACATCGTGGTGTTGCAGGGTGAGCGGGAACGGGCCGCGGACAACCGGGTGCTCGGCCGTTTCCGCCTGGAGAGCATCCGGCCGGCCCCGCGGGGCGAGCCGCAGATCGAGGTGACGTTCGACATCGACGCCAACGGCATCCTCAACGTCACCGCTCGCGACAAGGACACCGGCGCGCAGC
>NZ_CAAAFO010000015.1:36308-39494 GCF_900634715.1 Candidatus Protofrankia californiensis
GCTGCGCGCCGCGATCGACGCCCGTAACGAACTGGACACGGTCGCCTACCAGGTCGAGCGGCTGCTGGCCGACGTCGGCGACGCGGCACCGCCGCATGAGAAGGCGCGTGCCGGCATGCTGGTCGCCGATGCCCGTCAGGCGATCAAGGAGGAGGCGCCGCTGGACCGGGTCAGGTCGCTGACCTCGGATCTGCAGCAGGTCTACCACGGTCTCGCGGCCAGCCGGACTGCTCCAACCGGCCAACCCGGTGCAACCGGCCGGTCTGGGACAGGTCAGGGCGGGCCCGGACAGCCGCCGCGCGCCGGCGGACCGACCGGTGCCGACGATGTCATCGACGCCGACTTCGACCGGGGCTGATCGCATGATGTCGACCGATCAGGATCAGGGCCCGCAGGACGCCTTCGCCGGCACCGAGGCGCGCGCCGCCGGGACCAAAGCGCGCGCCGCCGGGACTCCGGGCGGCGATGTGGCCCACGACGAGGACTCGGCGTCCGCCGGACGGATCGACGAGTGGGAGGACCGTTGGCGGCGGACCGCCGCCGACCTGGAGAACCTGCGCAAACGGTTCGCCCGCGACCTGGAGCGGGACCGCGAGGCCGAGCGGGACCGTACGGCCGGCGCCTGGCTGCCGGTGCTCGACCACCTCGAACTCGCGCTGGCCCACGCCGACGCCGACCCCCGCTCGATCGTGGCGGGCGTCCGGGCCGTGCGGGACCAGGCCGTCGACGTACTCGACCGGCTCGGCTACCCGCGCCACGACGAGGTCGGGGTGCCGTTCGACCCGGCCCGCCACGACGTGCTGAACGTGGTCGAGGAGCCCGGCATGCCGCCGGGCACGGTGGTGGCCGTGGTCCGGCCTGGCTACGGCGACGGCGGCCGGCAGTTGCGCCCCGTCGGTGTCGCCGTCAGCCGGCCACCCGCCGACGACGCCGAAGGTAGGCAGGGGTCCCCGGGCACGCGCGGGTCCGCGAGGGAGCGGGAGCCGGGTCGGGGCGGGCGCGACGCCAGCGGGTCCGTGGAGTGACCAGCGGTGGCCCGGGACTACTACGAGGTCCTCGGTGTCGGGCGCGACGCGAGCGCCGAGGAGGTGCAGCAGGCCTACCGCAGGCTCGCCCGCCGCTACCACCCGGACGTGAACTCCGATCCGGCGGCGGAGGAGCGGTTCAAGGAGGTCGGTGAGGCATATCACGTGCTGTCCGACCCGAAGACGAGGGCGCGCTACGACCGGTTCGGCGACGACTTCCGACGGATCCCCGAGGACTACGAGGAGCGGGTGGCCGCCGGCGGGGGCTGGGCACGCGGCGGCCGGGGGCCGTCCCGGGATGCCCGGGTCGAACCCGGCTTCGGCACGGACTTCGGCACAAACTTCGGCGCGGGCTTTGGCGCGCGGTTCGGCGGAGCCGGATTCGAGGATCTGTTCGGCGACATCTTCGGGGCCCGCGGCGCGGCCGGGCCGATCCCCGGCGCCGACCAGGAAGCCGAGCTCGAGTTGACGGTCGAGGATGCCTATCGGGGTGGCCGGCGCCGGGTGACCATGACCGGCCCGGACGGACCCCGCAGCTACCAGGTCGCCATCCCACCCGGGGTGGTTGACGGGCAGCGCATCCGGCTGGCCGGGCAGGGCGGCAGCGGCAGCGCCGGCGGCCAGCCCGGCAACCTGTACCTGCGGGTCCGGATCGCTCCGCACCCCCGTTACAGGCTGGACGGCCGGGACATCCACGTGACGTTGCCGGTTACCCCGTGGGAGGCGGCGCTCGGCGCAACGGTCCCGATCACCACCCCCGGCGGCGAGGCCAAGGTCCACGTCCCGGCGGGTTCGTCGAGTGGTCGCCGGCTGCGCCTGCGCGGCGAGGGCCTGCCTAATCCCTCCGGACGGCCGGGCGATCTCTACGCCGAGGTCAGCGTATCGGTGCCGCCGAAGCTGACCGACCGGGAGCGGGCGCTGTTCGGAGAACTGGCGGCCGTGTCGACCTTCGATCCGAGGAGGGGATCCCGAGGATGAACATCCGATCCCCGTCGGAGCGGCGGGCAGCGCCCCCGCACGCCGCCGGGCTTCGCTATCCGCTGGCGCCGACCCGCAGGTTGGCCTTGGAGACGGTCGCGAGCCGCAGCGGGCTGCACCCCGACCTGCTCCGCCGGTTCGTGGCGCTCAGCCTGCTGGACGCCTCCCGCGACGCCACCGGGACGCTGTGGTTCGCCCCGGACGCCCCGGCGACGATCGCCAGGATCCAACGGCTGCGGGCCGGCCTCTGCCTGAACTACGCCGCCATCGGCCTCGTCCTCGACCTGCTCGACCGCATCGATGCGCTGGAAGCCGCGCTGCGCAGCAGCACACCCGCTCGGCCGCGGACAGCCGCGAGGAGCACACCACCATGGACATGAACCGGCTGACCCAGAAGTCCCAGGAGGCGCTGGCCGCCGCCCAGGCCAAGGCGACCGCGCTCGGGCACACCGAGGTCGATGGCGAGCACCTGCTGATCGCTCTGCTGGAGGCTCCCGACGGGCTGGTCCCGCGCCTGATCGGGCAGGTCGGCGCCGACACCGCCGCGCTGCACGCCGCGGTCGAGGCCGACCTGGCTCGGCGGCCGAAGGTCACCGGGCCAGGCGCCCAGCCGGGGCAGGTGTTCGTCACCCAGCGACTGTCCGGGCTGCTGGACGCGGCCGAACGCGAAGCTGGGCGCCTCAAGGACGAGTACGTCTCGGTGGAACACCTCCTCCTCGCCTTGGCCGAGGAGAGCACCAGCACCGCGGCCGGCCGCCGGCTGGCGGAGCACGGAATCACCCGGGAGTCGTTCCTGTCCGCGCTCACCCGGGTGCGCGGTCACCAGCGGGTCACCTCCACGACGCCGGAAGCCGCCTACGAGGCATTGGAGAAGTATGGCCGGGACCTGGTCGACCAGGCCCGGACCGGCACCCTCGACCCGGTGATCGGCCGGGACGCCGAGATCCGCCGGGTCATCCAGATCCTGAGCCGTAAGACGAAGAACAACCCGGTGCTGCTCGGCGACCCCGGCGTCGGCAAGACCGCGATCGTGGAGGGCCTGGCCCAGCGGATCGTCCGCCGGGACGTTCCGGAGGGGTTGCGCGACAAGAGCATCTTCGCGCTCGACCTCGGTTCCCTGGTGGCGGGCGCCAAGTACCGCGGCGAGTTCGAGGAGCGGCTCAAGGCCGTGCTGGCCGAGGTG
>NZ_CAAAFO010000015.1:40002-46348 GCF_900634715.1 Candidatus Protofrankia californiensis
GCGGGAACGGTTCGAGATCTACCACGGGGTGAAGATCCAGGATGGCGCGCTCGTCGCCGCGGCGACGATGAGCAACCGCTATATCACCGACCGGTTCCTGCCGGACAAGGCGATCGACCTGGTCGACGAGGCGTGCGCCCGGTTGCGTACCGAGATCGATTCGATGCCCGCCGAGCTGGACGAGATCACCCGGCGGGTGACCCGGCTGGAGATCGAGGAAGCCGCCCTGGCGAAGGAGACCGACCCGGCCAGCAGGGCCCGTCTGGAGGAGCTGCGCCGGGAGCTCGTCGACCTGCGGGCCGATGCCGACGCGAAGCGCGCCCAGTGGGACGCGGAACGCCAGGCGATCCGGCGGGTCCAGGAGCTGCGCGAGGAGCTGGAGCGGGTGCGCCGGGAGGCCGAGGAGGCCGAGCGCTCCTACGACCTGAACCGGGCCGCCGAGCTGCGCTACGGCCGGCTGCGCGAGCTGGAACGGCGACTCACGGCGGAGGAGGAACAGCTCGCAGCCAAGCAGGGCGAGCACCGGCTGCTGCGTGAGGTCGTCACCGAGGAGGAGATCGCCGAGATCGTCGCGGTCTGGACCGGCATCCCGGTCGCCCGGCTACGCGAGACCGAACGGGACAAGCTGCTGCGCCTGGACGAGATCCTGCGGGAGCGGGTGGTGGGTCAGGACGCGGCCGTCGCCCTGGTCGCCGACGCGATCATCCGGGCTCGCTCCGGGATCCGTGACCTCCGCCGTCCCATCGGCTCCTTCGTCTTCCTCGGGCCGACCGGCGTCGGCAAGACCGAGCTGGCCAGGACGCTGGCCGCGGCCCTGTTCGACACCGAGGAGAGCATGATCCGTCTAGACATGAGCGAGTACCAGGAACGGCACACGGTCAGCCGGCTCGTCGGCGCTCCCCCCGGCTACGTCGGCTACGAGGAAGGCGGGCAGCTCACCGAGGCGGTCCGGCGCAAGCCGTACTCGGTGGTGCTCTTCGACGAGATCGAGAAGGCGCACGCCGACGTGTTCAACGTCTTGCTGCAGGTGTTGGACGACGGGCGCGTCACCGACGCCCAAGGGCACCGGGTCGACTTCCGCAACACCGTCATCATCATGACCTCCAACATCGGCTCCGAGTACCTCCTCGACGGCCTGGAAGCCGAGGGCCGGATCAGGCCCGAGGTGGAGGCGCGGGTGATGGCGGAGCTGCGCGGGCACTTCCGCCCGGAATTCCTCAACCGGATCGACGACATCATTCTGTTCCGGCCGTTGTCCCTGCCGCAGCTCGAGAAGGTCGTCGACCTGCAGGTCGACGATCTGCGCCGGCGACTGGCGGAGCGGCGGATCACCCTGGAGCTGACCGGCGCCGGCCGCCGCCACATTGCACAAGCCGGCTTCGACCCGGTCTACGGGGCCCGGCCGCTGCGCCGCTACATCTCCCACGAGGTCGAGACCCGCATCGGGCGGGCGCTGCTGCGCGGCGAGGTCTCCGAGGGCGGTGTGGTGCGGGTCGACGCGCACGACGGCGAGCTGGCCGTCAGCTACCAGGCGGCCGATGCGCAGCACGGGCTTGCCGCCTGACCACCCCGACCTCGGCGGATGCGTGGATGCGTGGTCCGCGGCGAGGCGTGGGCGGCTCGGTACCCGGGCAGGGGCGCCTGGGGCAGCACACCGTCGCCGAGGCTGTCGCCGCCGCACCTCGCACACCCGTCGACAAACCACCTGTCCCCAGGGGCGTGCCGGCAGGGGCGGGCTGCATCGATCAGCAGCGAGGTGAACCGCCGCACCCACCGGTGGACCGTGACGTGATCGACCATGAGACCTCGTTCGGCGTGGCGCGGAGGAGCTCCTCGACGTCGCGATACGACAGGGCGTAGCGGAGATGCCAGCGGACCGCCAGTACGCTTCTCCTCGGGCGGGAGGCGGAATCTGGTGAACGGGCAGGGCGTCGGCGCATCTATCCACCATGAATGATCAAGAATCTCTCGGATGCAACAGACCCTCCTGCCACGCTCAGGACCGAGGGTGCGGGGCCAGCTCAACCTCGCTCGAGAGGGATCTCATGACACTTCCGGATGTGACGGGCCTCTCACGTTATAACGCCCCACCACGGGAAGGCATCCCTGGACACAGACGCGCCGCCCGGCGCAAGGCGCTGCCCGGGCTGCCGCTACCAGACTGATCCGAGGAGTCCGGCGTGGTCATTCGCAATGCAGCCGAGATGTCCCTACCGGAGGCTGATTCGACACCCGCCGTGCTGGTCGTGCTGGTCGTGGCCGTCGTGATCGGCTATGCGGTCGCGCTGGTCGTCGACCGGGTAGCCCGCCGGGTCGGGCGCCGTTCGGCAGCCGCCGCCGACCTGGCCCAGCGCGGGCGACACCCGGCCCGCCTCACCCTCGTCCTCGTTGCCCTGCTTGTCGCGCTGAACGCCACGCCCGAACAGACCTGGACCGGGGCCATCGTCCGGCTGCTCGGCCTGGTCTTCATCGGCGGCGTCTCCTGGCTGGTGGCGGTGCTCACGTTCCTCCTCGAGGACCTGGCCCTGGCCCGCTACCGGATGGACGTCGCCGACAACCGGCACGCCCGCCGGGTGCATACGCAGGTGACCCTGCTGCGTCGCATCACGGTGGCCGTCATCACCGTCATCGCCGTGGCCTCGATGCTGATGACGTTCCCAAGCGTGCGCATCGCCGGTGCCAGCATCGTCGCGTCCGCCGGAATCGTCGCCATCGTTGCCGGCCTCGCCGCACAGACCTCGTTGGCGAACGTGTTCGCCGGGCTGCAGCTCGCCTTCACCGATGCCATCCGGGTGGACGACGTGGTCGTCGTGGAGGAGGAATGGGGGCGTATCGAGGAGATCACACTGACCTACGTGGTCGTCCACATCTGGGACGACCGACGCATGATCCTGCCATCGACGTACTTCACCACCACGCCGTTCCAGAACTGGACGCGCCGGGAGGCGGCCGTGCTCGGCGTGGTCGAGCTGGACCTGGACTGGTCGGTGCCGGTAGAGGAGATGCGGGCGGAGATGCACCGGATCCTGGACGCCACCGCCCTCTGGGACGGCCGGGTCTCGGTGCTCCAGGTAACCGACGCGGTCGGCGGATGCGTCCGGGTCCGGGTGCTGGTTAGCGGTAGCGACGGACCGACCGTGTTCGACCTGCGCTGCCACGTCCGGGAGTCGCTCGTGCGATGGCTGCGGCAGCAGCACCCGGCGGCGCTGCCGAGGACAAGGCTCGAACACGAGCGGGGCGGCTCGGCGTGGGACGGCGAGCATGACGGTCATGGGAAGGGGCTGCACGGGCCGGCACAGCGGCGCGAGTCCGACCCGACCACCGCCGGGGCCCCGGCCACCGATCCGGCCACCAGTACGCGGCTGGATCCCCCCACACATCCTGAGGAAGCCCACGCGGATGCCCGCCTGTTCGGGGGCAGCCCGGACGCGGCTGAGCGCTCCCGGGCGTTCAGCGAAACCGACGAGCACGGCCCGCGCCAGCCGCCGTCCTAGCAATATTTGATTGCCAGGTTCTCCACGCTCATGTCAGGTCCTGCTCACTGTCACGCCGGATAGCTGGAACTACGAGTGCTATCAGGGCAATAGTTGGAATCATCCGGTTATCGACGACGGAACTCGGGTAGTAGACACAAGACCAACCTGTTCGTGGCATCCGACCACCACAGATCGCTGATTCGTTGGGAGAAAACTTCAATGGTCAAACAGCCCGAACCCTCGCGACCGGATTTTGCGGACGTGCTTCCACCCACTGCCGCCGACACTGGGGCAGACGCCGCTTCCATCGGTGGAACGGGTGCCGAAGACGCGAATGCCGTCGACCTCCAACGGAAGGCCGCAGACGCGACAGGCGGGCTCGCGCCGCACGTCGCGGCAGCCGCTGGCCGGACCCGCGACGCCGCTGAGAAGGCGGCTGGTACGGTCCGGGAGAAGGTACGCCAGAACCCGCAGGTCGCCACGGCGACCGAGAAGACGCTGGGCATTCGGGACAAGGCCGTCGGGACCCTTCGCGACCAGGCCGATCATCATCCGCAGGTTGCCGCGGCTGCCGAGAAGACCGTGGCCACCGGCGGCAAGGCCGCTCGTGCGGCGGGCCAGCAAACCCGTCGTCATCCCCGAGCCACTGGCGGGGCGGTTGCTGGCGGGGTCGTCCTGCTCCTCACGCGGCGGGCAGTCCGGCGCCGTCGCGGGTGATGATATTGCGAATGGATATAGCAGCACGTTGCCCACCACATTGATCGTCGTTTTGACGCCGGCCACCGGTGATCCTGCTGCTTGGTTCGGCGCCATGCCGAGTTCCATCTCGGCGTGGCGGCTCAGTTGCATTGGGCGTAGGCTTTCAACCGGCTGTGATCCGATTCAATCGGGTTGTTCGCATACGGGGCGTCGATGTGGTGGACGGCGGGCAGTTGCTCGTCGAACACCCGCGGGCAAGTCGCTGGGGTGTGGGTGCCAGGTACCCGGTTCGGGTCATGCTGCCTGCCGGTATTCGTGAGTGAGGACGGCGTCGAACGCGGCGGTGAACTTCGTATCGCGATCGCGGATGAGAAACCGGAACTGTGCGGCCCGCTCCGGCCTTACCAGCAGGATCGGCCGTGGCGCCCGCGGGAGCAGCCGTGCCAGCCCGGCCAGGATGGCACGGCTGGCCCAGCAGAGCCGGGGTCGGGCGACCTGGCGGCGCAACTCTAGTCAGAAGAACCGCACTGGCAGGACCACCGGCCGCCAGTGGCTGATGCTCAGCGCGTCGGCGTGCGCGCTGAGCGTCGGCTACCTTGTCGTTGCTGACCCGCACGATCCGAATACGGTCATGCCGGTCTGTCCGACAAAGATTGTCACCGGGCTCGATTGCCCGGCGTGTGGAGGCCTTCGTCTGGTTCACGACCTGCTTCACGGCCATGCGCGGGCCGCGGTTCACGACAACCTCTTCATACTGCTCTGTAGCCCGGTGCTGATGTACCTGATCTGGCGGCAGGCGCGCGCGGTCAGCCTGGGCGAGCAGGCGCGCGTCCCCAGACCACTTGCCTACGGCCTGGCCGGCGCCGCGCTCGTCTGGATGGCCGTGCGCAACCTGCCCGGATGGCCCCTGACCCCGACGTCCATCTGACTGGCAGGATCCTGGACGGCTGCTCGGCGGCATCGATGTTTCATGGCTGAACTGATGAAACTGACGAGCTGGGCGAATGCGATGAACGATTTGCTCCCTCTGGTGCAACTCTGTGGATTGATGTAGGCCAAGGCGTCGGCGAGCGCTTCAAGCCCCGCTTGGCTCTATAGCAATCAGCTACGTAGGGTAGTTGAGGGTTCAGCGGCCCGGCGACCGGCTATGAACCGTCGTGCCTGGTGGGTGAGGCGGGTTCGGACTGCTCTTCGCATCCAGCCCCACATCTCGCTACTTTATGTAATGATGATCTTATGTAAGGCTGGCCGCGTATAAGGCTGGAATGAGGTGCTGGTATGCGGCTGCTAGCGTAGTCATATGTTGCCTGTGGTGCTTCAGGGTCTCGGTCGGGTCGGTCTTCACACGCGGGCTGGTACGGCTGTCGGGTGGGTATCAATTGCTGGTGTGCCGGGGTGTCGGGGTGGACGGCGATGAGAGTCGAATATTCGCAGGCGGCCGTGAACCGGAATCTTCCGTCGTCGTCTTGGCGGCGGTCTCTGGACGTGTTGTTGGGTTCCCCGGTCGAGGGCGTTGAGAGCAGCGCGAGCGTGATGCCGTTGGCTGTCGAGCTGACCTTGTCCTCGGGTCCGTCGCCACGTGGCTCGGTAGCGGGTGGGCTGGCGCTGCGTGTCCTCGCTCGGTTGGTGAGGCCGGGGAGGAACGGCTGGGTCGGCGCGTTGCCGTGGTCGAGGCTGAACTCGCCTTACTATCACGGCGAGTACCTTGCCTCGCATGTACGGTTATTGCGGGAGATGTACGCTGTTCACCGGTCGGGTAAGGATTACGCAAGCTACGACTCCTATTCCTCCTATTCTTATCCTGAGGATAAGTCGATCGATCTGTCCACGTTCGGTAGTGTTCTGCTCTGGCGGATGCTCGACGACGCCGAGGCGATCGGTCTCCGCTTGGTGCACGGGAAGAAGCGGCTCGGTGATGTGGATCGGTACGGCTCCGCTGAACTCTTCCTGGACGTCACCCGCGGCACAGGATCCGGCGAAGGATCCGAAGCGCTTGTGATCACCCCGGTGTTACGGGTGGAGGGGGCGGGTGCGGATGCCGCGCCGTTCGCGTTCATCGGGCAGGAAGGTCACGGTGTCGTCTACGTCGACCGTGCGGAGATCCAGGCCTCGGCCAATCATGGTGATTGGCGGCTGCGGTTGGCCAGACTCGTCACGCCGGTGCCGCCGGA
>NZ_CAAAFO010000015.1:46420-48926 GCF_900634715.1 Candidatus Protofrankia californiensis
GAGGAGGCGCGTTTCCGCGACGAGTTCTATCCGCGGCTGCGGCGACTGGCCCCGGTGATCTCCAGCGACGACTCCTTCGTGCCTCCGACGATCGTGCCGCCCACACTGGTGCTGCACGCCTCCTACGGCGCCGATCATGACCTCGACGTCGACTGGGGGTGGGAGTACACCGTCGGCGATGCGCGGCCGCGGGTGTCGCTGCACGACAGCGCGCCGCATCCCGGATACCGGGACAGGGCGCAGGAGCAGGAGATCCTGGACAGGCTTGATATTCCACTGGAGACGTTCGGGCTGCTGTCGGCCGGTGAGGCCGGCGGGGAAGGAAATTCGGTGTCGCGCGCGCGGCTTAGCGGCATCGACACGATGCGGTTCTCCACGGAACTGCTGCCGTGGGCGGAGAACCAGCCCGGGATCGCTGTCGAGGTCAGCGGGAGCCCTGCCGACTATCGCGAGGAAAGTGACTCGCTGCGTATCGGTGTGTCGGCCCACGATGTGGTGGGTGAGACCGACTGGTTCGATCTCGGGGTGACTATCAGCGTGGCGGGACGCGATGTTCCGTTCACGGAGGTGTTCCTGGCGTTGAGCAGGGAACAGTCGCACATGCTTCTGCCCGATGGCACCTTCTTCTCCTTGTTGAAACCCGAACTGCGCACGTTGCGGACGTTGATAGCGGAGGCGCGGGCGCTGCGGGACGTATCCGACGGGCCCCCGCGGATCAGCCGGTTTCAGGTCGGGCTGTGGGATGATCTGGTTGAGCTCGGTGTCGTCGACCATCAGACGGAGGCGTGGCGGCGGCAGGTGGCGGGGCTGCGGTCGATCGAGTCCGTCGACGCGAAGGAGCTACCGGCGACGCTCGCGGCGCGGCTGCGCCCCTACCAGGCCGAGGGTTTCCGGTGGTTGGCGTTTGTGTGGGAGTTCCAGCTCGGCGGCATTCTCGCCGACGACATGGGGCTCGGTAAGACCTTGCAGTCACTGGCGCTGATCTGTCATGCCAAACAGGCCGATTCCGCGCTCCCGCCGTTCCTCATCATCGCGCCGACGAGTGTCGTCGCGAACTGGGAGGCGGAAGCCGCCCGTTTCGCGCCGGACCTGCGGGTCGTGTCGATCTTCGACACACTGCGCCGCCGCGGGGAGGGGCTCGAGCAGATCGTGGCTGGCGCGGACGTGGTGGTGACCTCGTACACGCTGCTCCGGCTCGACTTCGACACCTATTCCGGCATCACCTGGTCGGGGCTGATTCTGGACGAGGCCCAGGCGGTCAAGAATCACCAGTCGAAGATCTACCAGTGCGCGCGGTCGCTGACCACGCCGTTCAAGCTCGCCATCACCGGCACTCCGATGGAGAACAACCTGATGGAACTGTGGTCGCTGCTGTCGATCACTGCGCCGGGCCTGTTCCCGAACCCGACCCGCTTCCGTGACTACTATGCCCGGCCGATCGAAAAGCAGGGCGATGCCGATCTCCTCACGCAGTTGCGACGGCGGATCAAGCCGCTGGTCAAACGGCGTACCAAGGAACAGGTGGCCGCCGACCTTCCCGCGAAACAGGAGCAGGTCCTCGAGGTCGACCTGCATCCACGACACCGCAAGGTGTATCAGACCCACTTGCAGAAGGAACGGCAGAAGGTCCTCGGCCTGGTCGACGACATGAACCGGAACAGGTTCACCATTCTGCGTTCGCTGACGCTGCTGCGCCAGCTCAGCCTGCATGCCGGGCTTATCGACGACGCAAAAGACGATCTTCCGTGCGCCAAGATAGACGCGTTGCTCGAGCAGCTTGTTGACGTGGTCGACGGCGGGCATCGGGCGTTGGTCTTCAGCCAGTTCACCGGATTTCTCGGCAAGGTGCGTGAGCGGCTGTCCGCGGCGGGTGTGGAGTACTGCTACCTTGACGGCAGAACGCGGAACAGAGCCAAGGTGGTGGAGCAGTTCAAGGAGGGGTCGGCCCCGGTCTTCCTCATCAGTCTCAAGGCCGGCGGATTCGGGTTGAACCTCACCGAGGCGGACTATTGTTTTCTCCTCGACCCGTGGTGGAATCCGGCGACGGAGGCGCAGGCGGTCGACCGTACCCATCGCATCGGGCAGACGCGGAATGTCATGGTCTACCGCCTTGTAGCCAAGGGCACCATCGAGGAGAAGGTGATGATGCTGAAGGAACGGAAGGCCGAGCTGTTCTCCAGCGTCATGGACGAAGGCGGCGCCTTCGACACGACTCTGGACGCCGACGACATCCGGATGCTGTTCTCCTGACGTTCGCACCGCAAACCGCGGCGTGGCTGAGAGGGCGGGGCCCGTGCCCCGCGGACGAGGAGCTCAGGCGCCGCCGCAGTGGACCGTCCCGAACGGAACCTCCCGGTCAAGCCCGAAGTAGTCGTGCCAGGTGATCGACGGTCCGAAGAAGTTCACCGTCGAACCGTCGTTGAGAACCACCGACTGGCTCTTGGCGACGTGTACGTCGTTGTCCGCGAGCGGGCCGGAGAAGTTGACGAGGTCGTCCCGTCCGTCG
>NZ_CAAAFO010000015.1:49535-58909 GCF_900634715.1 Candidatus Protofrankia californiensis
ACCATCGGGAACTGCCACAGTTCCGGCGCTATGTTGTCGAACCACTTCTCCGCCGGAGCGAAGTAGTTGACGATTCCGGTTCGGGGACGCACGTAGAAGGTGCTCAGCATCACCAGCGCGTCGGCCTGGTCGTGGCGGGTGATCGCGACGACGTCGTCGCGGCCGTCACCGTTGAAGTCGCCGATCAGTGGGCAGCGTCCCCTCATGTCGGGCATCGCCTCGTACCACTTCACCGGCGCCGCGAAGCTGGTACCGGTGCTGAGCGACACCCAGGCCGGTCCGCCGTGGCGGTCGAACGCGGCGATGTCGTCGAGGCCGTCGCCGTTGAAGTCGCCGACGCCCGGCGTCTCGGTCGCGTCGAGGTTGTTGTCGATCAGGAAGAAGTCGCTCCATTTGCTTGCGGCGCCGAACGTGTAGATGGGGGTACCGAGCCTCGGCAGCCGGGTGCTCAGCGACACCCAGACGTCGTTGGCGGGATTGCGGGTGAAGGTCACGATGTCGGTCCGGCCGTCGCCGTTGAAGTCGCCGATCAGCGGCCACTCCTCGCCGACCGCGAAGTAGTCGTGCCACTTCTGCGCCGGGCCGAATCCCGAACCGGTGTTGAGCGCCACCCACACGTCCGCTTCGGGACCACGGGTGAAGGTGATGATGTCGTCGAGCCCGTCGCCGTTGAAGTCACCGGACGGCGCCGTCACGGGCGGCGGGAGTGCCGGCGGTTCCGCGGCCGCTCCGCTCGTGAACGCCGTCGCCGACAGCGCGAGGATGCCGCAGCCGACAAGGGCGATTCGTACGCGTGACACCGAATGCGTGAACATGCGTGTCCCCGTGGCTCCCCTGTGGCTTCTGTGGCGGCGGGACGAAGGTAGCGTCCGGCGGCCGTGGGCAGGGTGTTCCTGTCAGAACAGGGACATCAGAACAGGGACAGAGGCGCGGCACGACACAGGGGTCCCGAAGAGATCACACACAGGCAGCCGGGGCCGGACGTGCGATCGTTGATCAGTTGTGGTCTGCGCGGATGAATTATCGGCACCCGCAGTGACGGCGTGAGAGCATGACTCGACGTCCACAGAGCCAGTGAGAGGCACGATCGCGAGCCGTCATGTTTTTTGCGTCCGAGAGGTCCAAGTCCCGGGACGCTCAGTGGAAGGCGAGGCGGTCGGCGTTGTAGGGGTCGTCGATTCGGACGATCTCCCGGCCCAGTGGCAGCAGGGAGACCGGGATCAGCTTGAAGTTCGCGATCCCCAGCGGGATACCGATGATCGTGAGGCACAGCAGCAGGCCGGTCGTCAGGTGACCGAGCGCCAGCCACCAGCCGGCGAACACGATCCACAGCACGTTTCCGATCAGTGATGGCGCGCCCGCGTCGCGGCGATCGATCACCCGGCGGCCGAACGGCCACAATGCGAAGTTGGCGATGCGTAGCGAGGCGACCCCGAACGGAATGGTGATGATCAGAATGAAGCAGATCAGTGCGGCGAGGGCGTAGCCCAGTGCCATCCAGAACCCGCACAGCACCAGCCATATCAGGTTCAATATCATGCGCATACGGTCAATCTTCCCCCTCGGACCCTGGCTTGAACGATCGGGCCGGGGGCACCTCGGTGAGACAGGGCCACTTTCGCCGGGCAAAGATCAAGTAGGGTCGAGCAGAGGCTTCTGCGTCACTCGATCGCCACACATCATGATCGACAGTCGTGTCCGCGACGGGCGGCCGGGAACGTGCACGTCTTTCATCCAGCCGTCGCCGTCCGGGGTCGGGATACCGAATAGGCGTATTGTCGAGACCGGCCGCCGACTCCCTCCCGACACCGTGTCCAGCATCGTGAACCACCATTCCGCGCGACGAGCAGACGGGCCGACGAAGGGATGAAAACCCGTGGCCGAGGTGACCCCGTACCGTATCGAGATTCCAGACGCCGACCTGGACGACCTGCGCGACCGGCTCCGCCGGACCCGCTGGCCCGACCGCGAGACCGTGCCCGACTGGTCCCAGGGCATCCCATTGGGGTATCTGCGCGAGCTGTGCTCCTACTGGGCGGAAGAGTACGACTGGCGGGCTACCGAGCGCAGGTTGAACGCGCTGGACCAGGTGAAGGTCAGTATCGACGGGCTGGGTATCCATGTGCTGCACGTGACGTCGCCGCACGCCGGCGCGGTGCCGCTGTTGATGACGCACGGCTGGCCCGGGTCGATCGTGGAGTTTCTGGACGTCATCGGGCCGTTGACCGACCCGGTCGCGCACGGCGGTTCCGCTGCCGACGCCTTCCACCTCGTCCTGCCGTCCCTGCCGGGATACGGATTCAGCGACAAGCCGACCGGCACCGGCTGGGGGGTGCCGCGGATCGCTGATGCGTGGGCGGAACTGATGACCGTGCTGGGCTACGACCGGTACGCGCTGCAAGGTGGTGACTGGGGAGCGATGGTGTCGACCGCGCTCGCCGTCCGCCATCCGGGCGCCGTGCTCGGCCTGCACCTGACACTGCCGTCGGTGGACATCCGCGTGGCCATGGCCGAGTTGGGGGAGCTGGACGAGCGGGACCGGGTGTCGCTTGATGCGGGCAGGCGTTATCGGAAGGAAGAGGCGGGCTACTCGACCCAGCAGTCCACCCGGCCGCAGACCGTGGGGTACGGCCTGGTGGACTCGCCGGCCGCGCTCGCCGGCTGGATCGTGGAGAAGTTCCACGGTTGGACGGACTGCGACGGGCATCCGGAGAAGGTCTTCACCCGGGACCAACTGCTCGACAACGTGATGATGTACTGGCTACCGGCCGCCGGCGCGTCCTCGGCACGGTTGTACTGGGAGAGCTTCCGGAACCGTCCCGAGGGGCTGGTGACCGTCCCGACCGGATGTTCGATCTTTCCGCGGGAACTGTTCCGGCTGTCCCGCCGCCTGGTCGAGACCCGTTTCCGGGACCTCCGTTACTGGAACGAGCCGGACCGCGGCGGCCACTTCGCCGCGTTCGAGCAGCCGGCCATCTTCGTGGACGAGGTCCGAGCCTTCTTCCGGTTGTTGCCGGTCCCCCGGTGAATCGCCTGGCGTATCCCAAGGTGATCGAACCAATCCGAACCGTCAAACCGTAGTACGACTTCATTGATGAAGCGGTACATTCTGACGGGGGCTCCCGGCGCTGGGAAGACCACAATTTTGCGAACCTTATGGGATTGCGGCCACGAAGTGGTCGATGAAGCGGCAACAGCTGTCATCGCGGCAGAGCAGGCGCAGGGTGATGCTGAGCCGTGGGTGCGGTCGACCTTCATCGATAAGGTCGTCGGCCTGTAGCGACAGTGGCAAGTCGGATCGGTTCGTCCCGACTTGGGCATACAGGTCTTCGACCGTTCTCCCGTCTGTACCCTCGCGCTGAGCCTGTACCTCGGCTACTCGCCATCGGCGGTGCTCACCGAAGAAATCGACAGGATCACGCGTGAGCGCGTCTATGACCGCCGGGTGTTCTTTGTCCGCAACATCGGATTCATTGAGCCTACCGCCGCCCGGAAGATCACATTTGTGGACGCTCTGGAGTTTGAACGTCTGCACGAGGAGGTTTATCTCGCGCTGGGCTATGAACTGGTGGATATCCCGCGAGGGGAGGTGGCAGATCGCGCAAACATGATCGAGACATATATCGCTGCCTGGAGGTGAGAACGCCAGGATCCCCCGTATACTGCCGTCTACGACACACTACAGCGCCACATAGCGCTGCCGAAAACTACGCCGCTGACCGCTGGCAGCCTCACTCCTGGTTGATCTTCAGGGGACGTCCCCGTTCCACGCATGGGAAAAGCTCGGACTCACCTGGGCGGGATAGCTACCATCAGGCGATGGCAGACTCCGTGGAGTGCGCCATCGCCTGGTCTGAGGGACTTCAGCCGCAGAAGGATCGGGTATCGATGACTGATGAAGGCGAGTGCGGCGTGAGTAGGTGCGGCGAGGCAGCGTTCGGTTCCGTACCGGCAGACAGCCCGCCGCCCGGTGACCGGTCCTTTGTCGACGGACATCTACGCCTCCCGACCTGTGTCGAGCATGGCCGAAAGCACCACCGCCTTGTCCTCGGTCGGGAGCCTCGTCCCGGCGATGTCACGATCCGCAAACCGGACGAATCGCCCGACGAGTAGCTGATCCGCCACGCCACGCCCTGCTCAGCCGGACCCCATCGGCTTTTTGGTCGAATGAAGCATGCCAGCCGTCTGTGACCGGTCGGATGTCAGGAAGGTAGGGTGCGCGGGATTTTCTTCCGGCGGCTGGAAGGCAGGTCACAGCCGTGGACGTCCGACCTCGACCGGCCTCAGTCGATCCACCGGCTCGTCGATCGCCAGCACGCTGTTCGATGTAGACGTCTTCACTGCTGTCCTGCCATGACACGCCTCTTGGTGATCAAGATAGGAGATCCCGGTACTTCGACCGTATCCGCATCGCATGGATGATCAAATCTGTGCCGTCGTCCAGGAGCAGGACGACGATCTCCAACAGGTTGCTCACTTGTCTGGATCCGGCCACAGCATCGTCTGACCGTCCGCATCCGCCCTGGCTGTGCCGCCGACCCTGTCAGACATGGACCGGGATCCCGCACCCGCGAGAAGTCCCAAGTCACAATCCCAGACCAAGTTTTAGGCACCAACAGCGTTTCGGATGCTTGTTCAATATCGACGATGCGCGATATCGTCGAGGACGTGCTCCCTGGCGGTGATGTGGCGGCGACGGTGCTTCGGGACGCGCGTCGCCGGGCGGGGTTGACTCAGGTCGAGCTGGCCGCCCGCGCGGGAGTGACGCAGAGCGTGATCAGTGCCTATGAGTCCGGGCGCCGGCAGCCGGCTGTGTCGACGTTGGCCGCGCTGATTGAGGCGACCGGGTTCGAGCTCACCGTGGGAGTTCGTCCGCTGCCGTGCCGGCTACAGATGTTGTCCGGGCCGGTCGGGCGTGCGGTCCGTCGCCACCGGAGGGAATTGATTGCGGCGGCTGCAGCGCATGGGGTGTCGAACTTGCGGGTGTTCGGCAGCGTGGCCCGCGGCCAGGACCGCCCCGACAGTGATGTGGACCTGCTTGCCGACCTGCCTGCCGACCTGGGACTGCTCGGACTCGGTCGCGTGCAGGACGGGTTGGAGACCATCCTCGGTGTCCGGGTCGACCTGGTCCCGGCACGGGACCTCAAGCCCGAGGTCCGCGCGCGGGTTGAGCGCGAACAGGTGGCGCTGTGACCTATCGGGATCGTCAGCGGGTGTCCGACATCCTCGCCGCGATCGAGGCAATCGGTTCCCACCTGCAGCGCGGCGGTCTCTCGGATGGTCTGGTCTTCGATGCGGTTCGAATCCGTCTACTCGAAATCGGCGAGGCCGTCAAGGCTCTGCCCACTGACCTGCTCGACGCTGAACCGGACATTCCCTGGAAGCAGATCGCACGGATGCGCGACCACCTGGCCCACCGCTACTTCGACACCTCTCATGCGATCCTCCAGGCTACCGTCGACCGCGATCTGCCCGACCTGGAACAGGCAGTCAGGCGGCTGAGTCAGCACCTGGACGATGAGTCCGCTGGCACGGACGAATGACCTCTGCCGAAACACCTTGTGGGCGCCAGATATTGGGCCTGCAGGGTCCCTAAATGTGGACGATATGCCGCCATGGCGGAAAAGACGCTGCGAATCATGTTGCCGGTTTGGGTACTGCGTCGCAGCATCGTGCTGCGCACGCTCTTGCCCGATGTGTTTCGCGTGCTCCGTGGTTGTTCGGCGGGCTAATGCACGGTGATTCTTCCGCCCGTGTTACCGGCCGTGAAGATACCCAGGCAGCGGCCGTTCGAGTTGGCGACGAGCCACAGGTGATTGACGTAGGTGTTGCTCGAGTAGGCGTTGCCCGCCGCAAGGGACGGGGCGTAGGCCACGCGGGAGCCGTCGAAGTCCAGCCAGTAGATCTGTACGGTTTCGGGGCTCTGGTTGTCGAACGTGACCTGGACGCCGTCCGTGGTGCGGGCGGAGGCCAGGCGCCCCTCGTCCGCACACGAGTACCGGCTGAGGTTCCCGGCGAAGTTGAACGCGTGGGCGGCCGGTGGCGGTTGGCCGGCCACCGGCGGTGGTGGCGGCATGTTGCCGCCTGGGGAGCCACGGTCGGTGCCCGCCCTGGGCGTCGTTGCCGGTGCGGGTTGGCCTGCTGCTCTGCCGTCTGCGGTGGCCGGCTGCTCGCCGCCTGCCAGGGCCCCCGGTGCGGTCGCTGCCGTCGGGGACATATCCGGGGACGCACCCGCGGATGTATTCGCTGACGGATCCGGCAGCGGCGAGTCGGCAGTCGCGGCGGGGTGCGCGACGGACGTCGTGGGTCCGGGCTGTGCGTCGCCGGCTGCTGCGAGCTGCCGACCTGGTCCGCTCGTGGCTATGGCCAGGCCGATGCTGATTGCGACAAGGGCTGCGACGAGCGCGGTGCCCCCGATCATCAGTAGGGTCCTGCGACGGCGCCGGGTTTGCGATGTCGCCGGGGCCACGGCAGGTTCACGCGTCACGGGTCGGGCGGTGGCTGCCTCGGCTTGGGCAGTGGCCGCCTCGGCCGGTGACACGATGTCGCCGGGGCCGAGGTTTGCGTGAGGCCCGTCATTGCTCGTTTCCGACGCGGACACGGACGCGGGAGCCGGCGCAGGCATGGCTGGGGGCGCGGGCGCGGCAGCCTCATCACTCCCGCGACCTCGGTCGTCCCCGGACGCGGACGCGGGCGTGGCTGGGGCTGGAGGTGCGGGCGCAGCTGGAGGCGGCTGGCCAGCGTCGGACGGGTGGGCCGCGGCGGGGGCCGCCGCGTAGGTGAGAAGAACGTCGACTACCGGCGGTGGCAGCCAGCCCGGACCGGGGCGCAGGACGGCGGTTTCCTCATCCTGGTCGGTGAGCCGCGCCAGAACGGCTGCCAGTCCTGGCCGGGCGGCGGGGTCCTTCGCCAGGCAGGCGGTGACGAGTTCGCGCAGGTCGCCGTCGATGCCGTCGAGTGTCGGCTCGCTGTGGACCAGCCGGTAGACCAGCGCCGGGGTGGGGCCGGTACCGAACGGTTCTCTACCGGTCGCGGCGAAGGCGATGAGCGCGCCGAGGGCGAACACGTCACATGGCGGGCCGATCTCACCGCCGGTTATCTGCTCGGGTGCCATGAAACCGGGTGAGCCCAGAACACCACCGGTCTGGGTGAGTCCGGTGGCGTCGGCCGCGCGGGAGATCCCGAAGTCGATGACTTTCGGGCCGTCGGTGGCTAGCAGCACGTTCGACGGTTTGAGATCGCGGTGGACGAGCCCGGCCCTGTGTACGGCGGCGAGTGCTTCGGCGAGCCCGGCTGCGAGCGTTTTCACCGACGTCTGGGGGAGTGGGCCTGTCCGGCGGACGGTCTCGGCGAGGGACAGTCCGGGTACGTAGGCGGTGGCAAGCCAGGGACGTTCGGCTGTCGGGTCGGCGTCGATGACCGCGGCCGTGTACGCGCCGCTGACGGCCTGAGCGGCCTGCACTTCGCGGGCGAACCGGTCCCGGAACTCCGGGTTGTCGGCGAGCTCGGGCCGGACGACCTTCACCGCTATGGCGCGGCCAGCCGGTGAGCGTCCCAGGTAGACACGGCCCATTCCACCGGCGCCCAACCGTCCCACCAGCTTGTACGGGCCGACCTGGGTGGGATCGTCCGACCTCAGCGGCTGCATGGTTGGACCCCCACCCGGACCATGATCTGGCGGGTTCTCGCCGTAACCGGCGACCCGCCCCGCCCACTATAGACAGCTGCCCGGAGCTCCATAACGGACGGACAGCCGCCGTGGATCCCTGACGGTCGCCGTGACGGGTGTGCCGCGGGCGGGATCGGCTCTGCGCGGCGGGACCCATGCCCGTCGCGATGGCGTGGGTGGTGATGGCACGGGTCCGCCAGGGGCACGCGAGCCGGACAGGTGTTGTTCGGCGGTTTCCTGGGCCGGAAGACGTCCGTCATGAGATCTCCATGCTGAGATCCCCGCGGTCGCTGGGAGGGTCAGCCGGCCGCCGTATTCACGACATTCGCTTTTCCGTCACCCGCTCTCGGAGATCGTCGGGACGGTATCCGATCCGCCGCGCTGGCCAGCCTGCCCACCTCGGTGACCTCGGTGACCTCGGCGACAAGCGAACGGGCGAAACCGGCGAAGGCCGTTCCCAGAAAGTAGAAGTGCCCGCCGGGGAAATAACGCTGGCGGAATTCCCCGTGTGTCTCCCGGCTCCATCCGGCCATCATCTCCGGTGGAGCCCACGTGTCGGCTGTGCCACCGAACACGGTGAGCGGGCAGGCCAGCGGCGCGCGGCCGGACGCCGGCCGGTAGGAGTCGACCGCCCGAAGGTCGGCGCGGACAAGCTGGAGGAACCGCTCGCGGAACTCCGGTAGCTCGGCGAAACGGTCGGGCATGCCCCCCATCGCAGACAGCTCCGCCAGCAGGGCGGTATCCCCCAACTCGCACAAGCTGCGGCGTCCCGCCGGTGTGTCCGGCGGCACGCGCCCGGACACACCCACCCAGACCGGGGGCGTCCCAGCTGCCTGCATGGCGCGTCCGACCTCGGAAGCGAGGATCGCGCCGAGGCTGTGCCCGAACAGGGCGACGGGCACCTTGAGTGACCCGCGGACCTCGGCCTCCGGCGGCGCGGAAGAATCATGATCGCGCTGCCTTTGGCCCCCGAGCCAGGGGCGGACGTCCTGGACGGCGCGGGCGACAAGCTGGTTCATGTCCTCGACCGGAGTCTGCGCGTGGCGCTTGCCGCGACCGGGAAGGTCGAGCAAGAGAAGATCCCATTCTGGGGGGAATTGGTGGATCAGCGGGTGGTACACGGCGGCGGAGCCGCCGGCGTGGTGGAATCCGATGACCCGCAGCGCGGGATGCTCCACGGGGCGTGGCCGGACAAAGGGGTTCACGCCGTCCGCTCCCGCTCACGCAGGGGCGACCGGGCGTCCACGATGTATGCGGCGAGACGTCCGATCAGGGCAGACAGCGGCAGCTCCGCCACGAATTCCTCCAGCGGAACGGCGACCTGGTAGTGCTGTTCGATGTTCTTGGTGAACAGCATCGCCGTGAACGAGTCACCGCCGACGTCGAGGAACGTCTGCGCGGCGTCGAGGTCGTCCTCGGCCCGCAGCACGCCCGCCAGTTCGTCGAGCAGGAACTCCTCGACGTCACGCTTGGCAAGTGCGTCCGGTGTGACCGCAGCCGGGACGACGTCCGTGTCGGCGTACCCGGCCGTGACCGTCGTGGCGACCGGTTCGTCGATCCAGTAGCGCCGGCGGCGGAAGGCGTAGGTCGGTAGGTCACCGACGAACCGCGCGCCCGGTGCGGCTGTTTCCTCCAGCCGTAGGTCCACCCCGGCGGTGAACAGGCCGGCGAGCGCGTCCAGCAGCAGCGACAGCGACCTGTCGGC
>NZ_CAAAFO010000015.1:59246-59806 GCF_900634715.1 Candidatus Protofrankia californiensis
CCGGACGCCGAACCGGCGTAGCAGCCGCTCGAGGCGGCTTTCGGGTGCGCCGGTACCGATTTCGGGGATGTTGCCCAGGCGGGGGAACGCGCTGATCAACATGTCTACCGCCGCTCCGACCCGCGCCGCGTCCGATCCGACGCGCAGGCGCCCGGCGATCACAGCCGCTTCCGCTGGCGCGACGCCAGCCTCGACCGCGCGGGTGAGGTTGTCCGCCAGCTCGACCGGTGTGCTGCCGGTGACGGCGAGTCGTCGCGCGAACGCGGCCCGGCCGGACCGCAGCGTGTGGCATGCCGACGCCAGCCGGGTCGGGTCCAGGCCCCGCAGGTAGGACCCGACCGCCTCAGCGTGCGTCCGCAGACTGGCGTCGTCCTTCGCCGACACCGTCAGCAGCTCCGGACGGGTCCCGCTGGCATCCTCGCCGCCTGCGTCGGTCGCCGCGGCAGCGTCGGCTTCATGATCCGCTTCGAGTACCACGTGCGCGTTCGTCCCGCTCAGCCCGAACGCGCTGATGCCGGCCGTGCGCCGAGGGAGGTCAGCGGGCCAGGGCTGGGTGCGGC
>NZ_CAAAFO010000015.1:60173-63387 GCF_900634715.1 Candidatus Protofrankia californiensis
AGCATGAGTATCACCTTGATCAGACCCGCGATGCCGGCCGCGGCTTCCATGTGCCCCAGCCGGGCCTTGACGCTGCCGATGGCCAGTGGAGCACCCTGGCGGGGCGCTCCGCTGCCGGCAATGGCGTCGAGCGCCCCCACCTCGATCGGGTCACCGAGCGCGGTGCCGGTTCCGTGCGCCTCGACAAAGCCGAGTTCTTCGGGGGCGACGCCCGCGTCGGCGAGTGCGGCGCGGATGACCTCCTGCTGGGCAGGTCCACTCGGCACGGTCAGACCGGAGGACGCGCCGTCGTGGTTGACGGCCGTGCCGCGCACGACGGCAAGGATCGGCCTGCCCTCCCGTCGCGCATCCGCCAGCCGCATCAAGACGATCATGCCGGCCCCCTCGCCGCGGCCGTATCCGTCGGCGGCGGCGGTGAAAGGCTTTGAGCGGCCGTCAGGGGCCAGCGCCCCGCTCTGGCACAGCGACACCATCAGGTCCGGCGAGAAAACAAGGTTCGACCCGCCCACCAGGGCGTAGCGGCACTCCTCCCGCCGCAGGCTCTGCGCGCCGAGGTGCAACGCGACCAGGGACGACGAGCAGGCCGTGTCCACGCTGACAGCGGGCCCCGACAGCCCCATGACGTAGCTGACCCGTCCGGCCGCGAAGCAGTGCCCGCCGCCGGTGCCGAAGTACGGGTCGATGCCGCTGCGGTCACCGCCCGCAAGGCGCTCGGTGTACTCGGAGGCCATGATCCCAACGAAGACACCGGCGCGCAGCCGTTCCGAACGGCGTATCGCGATACCGGCCCGTTCCATGGCCTCCCATGCGGTCTCCAACAGCAACCGCTGCTGGGGGTCGAGGGCCTCGGCCTCACGCTGGGAGATTCCGAAGAAGCCGGCGTCGAACTCGGCCACGTCCGACAGGAAGCCGGCGCGCTTGACGTAGGAGTGCCCGGGTTGGTCAGGCCGCGGATCGTAGACCGCGCGCAGCCCGGGACGGTCCGCCGGAATCTCGGACACCGCGTGGTCGTCCCCCAGCAGGAACCTCCAGTACGCCTCGGGCGTGCGCAGCCCGCCGGGCAGTCGCAGCGCCATCCCGACCACGGCCAGGGGCGCGTGCCGATCGGCCTCGAGCTCGGCGACGCGGGCCTTGAGCCGGCGCGAGAGCCGAAGCTGTTCCTCCATCAGCGTCCGTAGTTGTTCCAGATCCACGTTCGTCCTCACTGTTCCACCGCCAGGTCGTCGCGAACGGCCTGGATGAGCTGATCGAGTGACAGGGGTTCCGGCTCGGGCAGGTCGGGTGCGCCCAGCGTGGCCGTGGGCAGGACAGCGCCGACAGCACGGGGGATGTCCGCGGGGTGGACGGCAGCGCCGGACACGAACGCGAGCCCGCCGAGGAAACTCGCCATCGCCGGCACCGTCGGGTGATCGATCGCGACGGTGGCCGGCAGGTCGGTACCCAGGGCGTGCGCCAGCCGCGTCCGCAGGTCGATCGCCATGATCGAGTCAAGGCCCATGTCGGCGAAGCCGAGCTCGTCGTTGACGGCAGCGGGGTCACCGAGGGTGTCCCCGACCAGCGCGCGGATGGCGTCGCGCAGGCCGTCGTCACGCGCCGGCGTTTCCAGACCGTCGAGGGCGTCATGCAGCCACCCCTTCGCCTGGGCCGGGCCACCCGGAGTGTCCGGCTCCCGGCGGGGCCGGGTGGCCAGGCCCGCGACCAATGCGGCGCGCGGATGCTGCGCCACCGCGTCGGCGAAGCGGGTGAAGTCCGCGGCGACCGCGACGAGCCGCGGGGTCGCCGCGCTCACCGCGAGCCCGAGGAGCCCTTCGGCGTCGGCGTCGGCCAGCGGGCGGACACCGAGGCGTTCGGCGGCCTTCGTGGCCGCGGCGGCCGCCGCCATGCCTCCCTTCCCGGACGGCACCCATGGTCCCCAGTTGATGCTGGTCGCCGGTACGCCGCTGGCCCGCAGGGCCTCGGCCAGGCCGTCGAGGTAGCCGTTGGCCGCCGCGTAGTTGGCTTGCCCGGCGGAGCCGAGCACGCTCGACACCGACGAGAACAGCACAAACGCGCGCAGCGGCTCGCCGTGGACTGCCGCCGCCAGCGTTTCCGCACCGCGGGCCTTGGCTGCGAACACCAGCTCGAAGTCAGCCGGGGTGAGGTGGGTGAAGGCACCGTCGGCGGTGGCGCCCGCCAGGTGGAAGACGCCGTGTAGCGGGGCAAGCGCGCCGGCCGCCGCGACCGCCCGGGCGCACGCGGCGGAATCGGTCACGTCCCCGGTTACGACGGCGACGCTCACCCCGCTCGCGGTCAGCTCGTCTATCGTCCGTTGCGCCGTGGCGCCCGGTCCCGAACGTCCCATCAGCGTGATCGCCTTCGCTCCTTGCCGAGCGAGGATCCTCGTGACGCTCAGACCGAGCGCGCCGAGACCTCCAGTGATCAACACGCTGCCCTCCCACGAAGGGACGGCCGCCGCGATCGGCGCGGGTACGAGCCTGGCTACCCGGACACCGTCGCCGTCCAGCGCCAACCGGGTCTCGTCGAAACCGGCGTCCATCGCTGCCGACAGCGCCCCGGCGAGCGCCGCGGGTGTCCATCCGGCATCCAGCCCGACCCGAACAAGCCGACGCTGCGGCTCCTCGGCTTCGAGAGCGGCAAGCATGCCCCACAGCGCCTCCCGGACCGGCGCGGCCGAGCGGTGCCCGTCGCCGAGCACGGCGACTGGCACCTGCGGCGGCAGGGCCTGCAGGGATGCCGACAGGGTGAGCACGGCCCGCAGCGCGTCCGTGGCGCCGGTGCCGAGATCGAGGAAACGGGCGTCTACGACCAGGTCGACGGCAGTGTCGACAGGCGTGTCATCGAGCCACGGCCGGACCTGGTGACCCAGGGCTTCCAGCGCCTGGCACAGCGGCCGTCCGCGCTCCTGTCCCGCGCCGAGCACGGCCACGGTTTGCGTCGTGGTCGGCGTCGTCGCGGCGGTCGCGGTCTCGCGTGACGCAGGCACCCAGGTCAGCGCGTAGGCCGGCTGCGCGTTGTCCCGCAGACTGCGCTCCAGCACCGCCCGGGAGGCATGGCGTACCCGAAACTCCTCAGCCACGAAGATGCTGACGCCTGCATCGGTGAACAGGTGCAGGTCAGCGGTTTCCACCCGTGTCCGCCCGTGCGGCAGCGACTCGCCCGCCCGGACGCGCACATGCCCCCACAGTGCCTCGGGGACTTGGGCCTCCGGCGGCGC
>NZ_CAAAFO010000015.1:63673-65429 GCF_900634715.1 Candidatus Protofrankia californiensis
GCGCCGCCTTTGGCCCTCTGGCTTGTCGACGGGACGCGGCCGGCCCGGGAAGGACAGCCGCGCGGCCGCGAACGGGATCGCCAACGACGGCGCTTCCCCGGCATCGTCGTCGACCATGAAGCCGGCGATGCTCTGGAAGCAGGAGTCGATGAGGCCCGGGTAGATCTCGTAGTCGGCCGGGTCGTCCGGCAACGCCGGCCGGGCATAGCGGATCAGCGCCTCCTCCCCGCGGATCCACACGTCGGCAATCCAGCGGAAGGACGGCCCGAGGGTGTAGCCGAGGTCGCGGAAGTAGGCGTAGAAGGCATCCCCCGTGATGTGGCGGGCTGCCGAAGCCGTGAAGGCTGCCCGTTCCGCAGCCGGCACAGGGACAGCGGCGCCGGCCATGGCCGGCAACCGGGTGAGCCGGCCGGACAGATGCTCCTCCCACGTACCGCGCTCGATGTCGAGAAGGCTCTGCACGCTCAGCCGCGACGCCTCGCCGTCGTTCGTGGACCCGTCCACGACGATCTGCGTGTCATACCGCTCGCCATCAGCGATGACGAGCGCGCGGGGGCAGATCAGGTCCTCGATGGTGACCGGCGCGCCCCCACCGGCGATCGCGGACAGGATCGTGCCCAGGTGCGAGGCGGCCGGGGTCACCACCGTGCCGTACAGGCGGTGGTCGGTCAGGTACGGCGGGAATTCGGAGCTGCGTTCGAAGGCGAAGACCCGCCCGGTCAACGCCGGGGAGCGCAACTCGCTCCCCCAGTGCCGGCCGGCCGGCGCGCCGGCCGCGGGCGCGGCGGCGGGGAACGTCCGTTGCACCTTCGTCCAATGGCGCGTGTCAGCGAAGGGGTAGAGCGGGGCTCGGCCGCGCCGCCCGCCCGAGGCGGCGGTCACCCTGCTCCAGATCAGGTCCTGGCCCTGTTCGTAGAGAGTCTTCGCGGCGGCGAGCAGGACCGCGCGGTCGGAGCCACCGCGTCGCAGCGACGGCACGGCACCCCCGGCGGGAGCGCACCCGGTGGCCCGCACGAGGTTGCCCAGCGTCCGGTCCGGCCCGATCTCCAGGCAGACGTCGACGTCCAGTGCGCCCAGCTGGTGCGCGCCCTGGTGGAAACGCACCGGCTCGCGCACGTGCTGGCACCAGTAGTCGGCGTCGTAGGTGTCGGGTGTGGCGAGGTCACCGGTCAGGTTGGCGATGATGGGCAGGCGCGGGGCGCCGAAGGTAAGCGGCGCGATGGCTGTCCGCAGGGAGGCCAGCACCGGGTCCATCAGCCGGGAATGGAAGGCGTGTGAGACGGCCAGGGGCCGCGCGGTGATACCCAGCTCCTTCATCCTGGCGGCGAAGACGTCGATATCCGCCACGGCACCGGCAACCACCACTGCCTCCGGCCCGTTGATCGCGGCGATGTCCAGGGTGGTGCCCGTTGCCAGCCCAGGAACCTGGAGCTCTGGCGGCGCGGAGGAACCACGATCGCGCTGCCTTTGGTCAGTGAGCAGTTCGGCGACCCGCTCCGCCGGCGCCATGACGGCGAGCATGCCGCCACGTTCGGTGTCCTGCATGAGCCGGGCGCGATGGGTGATCAGGGTGAGCCCCGCGTCCAGATCCATCACCCCGGCGTATATGGCGGCCGCGATCTCGCCGACACTGTGGCCGATGACCACGGAAGCGGTCACACCCCACGACTCCCACAGCGCCGCGAGCGCCAGCTCGAGCGCGACCAGCGCGGGCTGAGTCACCCGGGTGGCGTTGACCAGCGTCCGGTCGGCGCCG
>NZ_CAAAFO010000015.1:65472-66332 GCF_900634715.1 Candidatus Protofrankia californiensis
CCGGCGCCGAGCATCGGGGCGACGACCCGGTCGCAGGCGTCGATCACCTCGCGGAAGACCGGTTCGGTCTCGTACAGCTCCTGCCCCATGCCGAAGTACTGGCTGCCCTGGCCAGAGAACAGGAAGGCGACCTTCGGCGACCGGGTGGGGCCGGCCGTGACCGGCGCTCGCAGCCCGGCGAGCAGTTCTTCCCGGTCGCGGGCGAGCAGAGCACGCCGGACGGGCAGGTGCGCCCGGCCCGACCCGGCCGTGGTGGCGAGATCGGCGAGTTCGGCGTCGGTGGAGTCCGCGACGTGGCGCTCCCATGCCGTCGTCAGTCGGCGCAGGCCCGCGTCGTCCGCCGCGGACAGCGCGAGCAGCACGGGTCCGGCCGCCGCGCCCTCGCCTGCCGGGCCCGTGGTGGTGTCCAGCGGAGCCTCGCCGAGGATGACGTGGGCATTCGTGCCACTGAAACCAAACCCGGACACGGCCGCCAGACGCCCGCCCGGCCCGGCGCGCCACGGGGTGAGGGTGTCAACGACACGGACGTTCATATCGGCCCACGGCACGTGCGGGTTGAGCGTTGTGCAGTGCAGGTTCGCCGGAAGCCGGCCGTGGCGGAGCGCCAGCACCGTCTTGATGACGCCGGCGATTCCCGACGCCGACTCGCAGTGACCGATGTTGCTCTTCACCGAGCCGAGGTACAGCGGCTCGCCGGGCTTACGGTCTCGGCCGAGCACGGCCCAGGCGGCGCCGACCTCGATGGGGTCACCGAGCGCCGTACCGGTCCCGTGGGCCTCCAGGTAGGAGATGGACGCGCCCGCAACCTCGGCGTCGGCGAGCGCCGCGGTGATCACCGCTTCCTGGGCGCGGCCGCTGGG
>NZ_CAAAFO010000015.1:66659-72793 GCF_900634715.1 Candidatus Protofrankia californiensis
ACCGAGCAGGAGGGCGCGGCGATGACATTGACACCACCGGCGAGCGCGCAGTCCGTCTCGCCCTGGCGCAGCGAGCGGATGGCCAGGTGCAGGGCGACCAGGGAGGAGGAGCAGGCTGTGTCAACGGCGAGCGCCGGGCCGCTCAGCCCGAGAACGTAGGCGATGCGGCCGGCGGCCACGTTCAGGGCCGTGCCGGTGCTGAAGTAGGCGTCGAGCTGCTCCAGCCCGCCGCCTTCGAGCAGGCGGGCGTAGTCGGAGTTGGAAATGCCCACGAAGACCCCGGTGCGGCTGCCGCGCAGACTCTTCGGGTTGATACCACCGTCTTCAAGGGCGTGCCAGGCCGATTCCAGCAGCAGCCGCTGCTGCGGGTCGAGGCTTTCGGCCTCCCGCGCCGGAATGTCGAAGAACGCCGCGTCGAAGCGCGCGATGTCGGAGAGGAAACCACCTTGGTCGGTGGTGATCGTTCCGGTCCGCAGCGGGTCGTTGTCATGCAGCGAAGCCGCGTCGAAACGGTCGGAGGGAACAGGTCCGACCGCGTCCCGGCCCACACGCAACTGCTCCCAGAACTCTTCGAGGGAGTCCGCCCCGGGGAAACGGCCGGCCATGCCGACGATCGCGACGAGTTCGCCCGCCGTCTCCCGACGGTCCGTCGGCGGCAGAGGCACGTCGCGGGATGCGGCGGTAGCGGGTGGCACGGTGGCAGCGGGCGGCACGGTGGCCGGAGTCGGCCGCGGGGCCGGGGTCGCGCTGGCGGCCGTGACCCGGGTGACAATGTGCCCGGCCAGTTCGGTGACGGTCGGGTGGTCGAAGACCTCGGAGATGCCCACCTCGACATCGAAGGCGACCGACAGCTCGCGCGCGAGGTCCACCGCCATGATCGAATCCATTCCGAGGTCGAAGAAGCCGACGTCCTCGCGTACGGCTCGCGCCTCGGCGTGGCCGAGGATCACCGCCAGCAGTTCCCGCACGGCGTCACGCGCGGCACCCAGGCGCGCTCCCGCAGGCATGTCGAGCAGGACGGTGCGAGCCGTGGCCGGAGCTACGCCCGTCTCGGCGCTGCCTCCTGAGACGCCATGACCTGGGATGACGTCATCGAAGAACGGGCGGCGGCGACGACTGGCCATGACCTCGCCGAAGCGCGGCCAGTCCACCGGGCAGACCACCAGGGGAGATCCGGCGGACGGGGCGTCGGCGGTGAGGCTCGCACAACCGGCGGCGACGCTGAGCGCGCCGACACCCATCCGCGCCAGGTTGTCCCGACCGCTCTCGTCGGCCATGCCGTCAAGAGCCCACGGCCCGAAGGCGATGCTCACCGACGCCAGACCGGCGGCCGTCCGGTAGGCGGCGATCGCGTCGAGCCCACCGTTGGCGGAGGCATAGGCACCGTAGCCATCGGTACCCCACAGGGCCGACACCGACGAGAGCTGGATGAAGAAGTCGAGCGGCCAGTCGCGGCTGAGCAGATGCAGCCACCAGGCGCCGGTGAACTTGCCACGCAGTGCCACGGTGAAGCTGTCGGCGTCCACCTCCGCCAGGGGCGCCGCCGGGAGAGTGCCCG
The DNA here is from genome assembly GCF_900634715.1 of Candidatus Protofrankia californiensis. Taxonomy (GTDB): domain Bacteria; phylum Actinomycetota; class Actinomycetes; order Frankiales; family Frankiaceae; genus Protofrankia; species Protofrankia californiensis. The sequence goes on from NZ_CAAAFO010000015.1 coordinate 68,218, forward strand.
CGCCGTGGATGATGCCGCGCACCGGGGGCATCGTGCCGCTCTCCCGGCAGGCGGCGGCGAGCGCCGCCGGGTCGTCGCAGTCGGCGGCCTGGTAGCGAACGTCCACACCGTCTCGGCGCAAGCTCTCCAACAGGGCGCTGCCCGCAGGGTCGAGCCGCTCCTCGGCGCGGCGCCCGACCAGCAGCAGGTGACGTGCGCCTCGGTGCACGAGGCCGGAGATGAGCGCACGACCGATGGCACCGAGCCCACCGGTGATCAGGTAGGTGGCGTCCGCCCGGAGAGCGAGTTTCGGTACGGGGTTGGAAGTCACCGGTCGCACGCGGGCGGCGAAGACGCCCCCGCTCCGCACGGCGAGGACGTCGTCGAGGTCACCGGTGTCTGCGTGGGCGCCCCCACCTTTGACAACGCGTAGCAGCGTACGCAGGTCCGCTGGTTCGGGGACCGCGGGCAGGTCGACGACGCCGCCCCAGCTGACGTCCAGTTCCAGACCCAGCACCGGCGCGAGGCCGTGCAGCAGGCCATGGTCGGCCGGCACGATCCCGTCATGGCCCGTGACCTGGCGTACGCCACGGGTGACAATGATGGCTCGGCCCACGGCGTCGGCGCTGGCGAGCGTGCGGACCGCGGTCGTGACGGCAAGACAGGTCGCAGCGCCCGCGGCGGCAATGTCCTGGACGGCAATGTCAATGTTCTGGACGGCCTGGACGGCAATGTCCTGGGGAGCAACGCCGGGTGCGGCGTCCCCCGTGGTGACGAATGGATCGGGCAACGTCGTGGCCCGCATCACCAGCACCAGCGCGACCGGCTGTGACCATGGGCGCGACGCCCAGAACGCGGCCCATTCGGCGTCGTCGCGGGGCAGGTGGTGACGCTCCCACCCCGGCGGGTCGGCGATGTCACCGTCGACCGGGCCGAGTGCCACACCTGGCAGGCCGTTGCCGGCCGCCGTCTCGACAAGACGCCGCAGCAGGTCGGCGTCGTCGCCGGCGAGTACGAGCGCGTGGTCCCCCGTGGAAGTCGGTAGGGTGATGGGCTGCCAGACGACGTGGTGGCGCGGCACCGGGATGGGCAGCCCAGCCGGCGCTGAGGCGGTGGGCCCGGCCGACGGGGATGCGGGCCTGACAGAGGCGGGCGCGTGACGCTGCCGCTCCCAGGGGTAGCTCGGCAGGTCGATCACGCGGCGGGGCAGCGACGCGGCCGCCTGCCCGCTTTGCTCGGTTGCTGATTGGTTTCGCTCCGCGGGCGGGAGGCTTCGCCTATTTTCCCGCCCGCTTTGCTCGGTGGCCGTCGGGCCCTCGACGAGCGTCACGGCCGGGGAGGCGGCACCGGCGGCGAGCGCGGTGAGGGCCACCACCGCGGTTTCCACGTCCGCCGCGGTGACCTGGGCGCGCACCGGGTGACGGTCCCGGCCGTAGGTTGCCGTGTAGGCGAACGCCGGGTAACTGGCGGGGTCGAGGGCGGCGAGACGCTCACCGAACCGGGCGGCGAGCGCGCGCAACGCCGACGGGGTCTTCGCCGACAGCTCGAAGCCGCTCACCGGTACGTCGGCGGTACCGGCCATGGCGCTTTCCCGCTGCTCTTCGGCGGCTCCGAGGATGATGTGGGCGTTTGTGCCGCTCATGCCGAAGGAGCTCACCCCGGCATACCGGCCGCCGTCGGTGGGGGCCCAGGGCTGGAGGTCCTGCGGCAGGGTGATACCGGTATCGTCCAGATCGATCCTGGGGTTCAGGGTCGTGAAGTGGACCAGCGGCGGAACGGTGCGCCGCCGTAGGCAGAGGATCACCTTGAGCAGCCCGGCGATGCCGGCGGCGGCCTCCAGGTGGCCGATGTTCGTCTTCACCGAGCCGACCCGCAGCCGGGCGCCGCCGTTGCGGTGGCCGAGCGCGCGGACGAGCGCCTCCATCTCGATCGGGTCACCGAGTGCCGTGCCCGTGCCGTGCGCCTCCACCAGGCCGATGTCGGCCGCGGTGAGACCCGCGTCGGCGAGCGCGGCTTCGACAAGGGAGATCTGGGCCAGCACGTTCGGGGCGGTGAACCCCGACGAGCGGCCGTCGGAGTTGACCGCCGAGCCATGGATCACGGCGTGGATCCGGTCGCAGTCACGCACGGCCTGGTCCAGGCGCTTGAGCACGACCACGCCGCATCCTTCGCCGCGGGTGAAGCCGTTGGCCCGGGCGTCGAAGGACTTGCACAACCCGTCGGGCGCCAGCGAGCGGGTCTGGACCACCAGTCGCGTCGAGCGGGGTGACAGGATGAGATTGACACCGCCGGCGAGCGCCACGTCGCACTCACCGCGGCGCAGCGCCTGGCTTGCCAGGTGGACCGCGACCAGCGACGACGAGCACGCGGTGTCGATCGCCACGGCCGGCCCGGTCAGCCCCATCGTGTAGGCGAGCCGACCGGCGGCGAAGCAGTGGCCGTTGCCGGTCGCCCAGTAGGCATCGGGCTCACCGTCCTGCCAGTCCCGGTAGTCCTGACCGGTGATGCCGACATACAGACCGGTGCGGGCCTCGGTCAGCCCGTCGGCGGGCAGCGCCGCGTTCTCCAGCGCCTCCCAGGCCACCTCGAGCAGCAGGCGGTGCTGCGGGTCGAGCCCGCGTGCCTCCCGCGGACTGATTCCGAAGAAGGCCGCGTCGAAATCGAGCACCTCGTCGAGGAAGCCACCCCGTAGCGGCAGGCCCTCCCAGCCGGCGGCGAAGGGCCCCTTGCGTGCCTCGGGCATGGGGCGCACCAGGTCGCGCCCGGCGGCCAGAGCGTCCCAGTAGGTGTCGACGTCGGTGATACCACCAGGCAGCCGCAGGCCGACACCGACCACGGCAAGCGGGGCCCGGCCGGTCTGGGCGTCGAGCTGCGCACGAAGGTTTCTGATCGTTTCCAGCGCGCGCGTCAGGGGAGTCGGCCTCGGCGAGCCGTTGCTGTTGGGTTCCATGAAAACCGTTCCTTCGCGATCGGAATGCGGGATTCAGGCGGCGGGGGTGAAGATCCGCTCACACAGCACCCCGGCGAGGGCTCGTGAACTGCCGTAGGTCCACAGGAGCGTCGGCGACAGGGTGAGCCCGAACGCGGCCTCGAGCCGGTTACGCAGCTCAAGGCTCATCAACGAGTCAAGTCCGAGCGCCTTGAACGGCGTCTGGCTCTCGATGGCCTTCGGGTCCAGGCGCAGCACTCGGCCGGCGAGCTCGCGCACCTTGGTCTCGACAAGGTCCTGGCGGGCGTCGGTGGGGCCGTTGCGCAGGTGGGTGAGGAACTCGCTGCTCCCCGCCGCGGCCGGCGTTCCCTGCGCAGCGGCCTGGCGCAGCACCTGCCAGCTCTTCTGGGCGGCCGTGTCCGGGTACGCGTCGAACCACTGCCGTAGGTTCAGCGGGACGTACCCGACCACCTGCTCGTCGCGGACGAGGAAACCGGCCAGTGCCGCCCACGCCTCTTCGGCGGTGAAGCCGCCCATACCCCGTTCCTCCAGCCGGGCCCCCCGGTTGGAGTCCTGGGCGGCCAGACCGATCTGTGCGAATGGTCCCCACTGCACGGACAGGGCGGGCAGCCCTCGGCGGCGACGGGCCACGGCCAGGGTGTCCATGAAGGCGTTGCCCGCGGCGTAGGCCGCCTGACCGGCGTTGCCGATCAGGGCCGCCGCCGACGAGAACATCACGAACAGGTCCAGCGGGTCGTCCGCGGTGGCCTCGTCCAGGTTGCGCGCGCCGTCCACCTTGGGAGCGAGCACCCTTTCGATCTGCTCGGGCCGTAGCCGCAGGATGGTGGCGTCATCGAGCAGGCCAGCGGCGTGCACCACACCGCGCAGCGTCGGCATCTCGCGCCGCAGCCGGGTCAGAGCGGCATCCAGCGCGGTGGCGTCGGCGACATCGACCGCGAACGTCTCCACCCGGGTGCCACCCGCCCGGATCGCCTCGATCCGGGCGGTCGCGTCTGCGCCCGGCGTGGACCGTCCCAGCAGCGCGACCGCGCCGGCACCCCGGTCGGCGAGGAACCCGGCGAGCGACAGACCGAGCGCGCCCAGTCCGCCGGTCACCAGATAGGTGCCGTCCGGTCGGAACCCACCGGCCGGCATCGGCTCGGGCGCGACAGCGCGCACCGACGCCGGGTCGGTCAGCACGAACTTGCCGATGTGGCTACCACGGGCCATCGTCCGCAGCGCCTCCGCGGCTTCCGCGAAGGAATGGGTAATGACCGGCAACAGCGCGAGGTCGCCCGCCGTGACCCGGTCCCACATCTCGGTGAACAGGCGGGCGAACCGCCGCGGTCGTCTGCTCATCAGCCCGGCCAGGTCGACCGACGCCAGACTGATGCTCTTGCGGAAGGCACCCAGGCTGATGGTGCGCTCACCGTAGATGTCCTTCTTGCCGACCTCGACGAAGCGGCCGTCCTCCGCCAGGACGTCCAGACCGAGCGGGATCGCGGCCCCGGTCAGCGAGTTGAGTACCACGTCGACGCCCCGGCCACCGGTGGCGGCACGCACACCGTCCGCCCAGGACAGGTCACGGGAGTCGAACACATCGGCGATACCCAGCTCGCGCAGGTACTGGCGCTTGTCCTCGCTACCGGCGGTGGCCAGGACCCGCGC
>NZ_CAAAFO010000015.1:73116-74197 GCF_900634715.1 Candidatus Protofrankia californiensis
GCGCGGGTGTCGTCCAGTTCGGCGGGAATCGGCCGGGTGTGCCCGGCCGGCACGGTGACATGCGACGCGATGGCGCCGAAGACGCACGCGACGACCCGGTCGCCGGGACGCAGGCCGCTGACGCCGACGCCGACCGCGCTGACCCGGCCGGCGCACTCACCGCCGAGCAGGGCCGCCCCGCCGCTGGGGTCGGGGTAGGTGCCCATCGCCTTCATCACGTCGATGAAGTTGAGAGCGGCGGCGGTCACCTCGATCTCGACCTCGCCCGCCTCGGGCGCGCGCCGGCGCAACGGCCGGTATTCCAGGCCGTCCCAGAAGCCGGGCCGGGCGGGGGTGAGACGAAACGGCTGCGGCGGGGTGTTCCACACGACCGGCGCGGCGTCGCCGTCGTCGGGCTCGTCCGGGTTGTCGCCGCGGACGAGACGGCCTACCAGGCGGCGCTCTCCGCGCAGGACAACCTGGTCCTCGCCGTCGCCGGCGACCAGTTCGCCGGCGCACGCTGCCGCCCAGTCGGCATCCGCCGGGGTGACGTCGACCACCAGCGGCGTGAGCTCCGCGTGCTCGCGGCGAAGGACGCGGGCAAAGCCCCAGAACAGCGCGGCGCCCGGGTCCGGTCGGTCGGCGGGGTTCACCGCCTGGGCGTCGGCGGTGACGACGACGAGTCGGGGCGGGGTCGGCTGTTCCAGGCACGCCGCGACGATTGCGGTGAGCGTGGACAGCGCGTGGCGCTGCGCGCCGATACCGGCGGTGGCGCGGGGCGCGACGAACACGACACCGGCGAGTGACCCGGAGACCGGGGCCTCCCGGACCTCCCAGATCGGCTTCGCCGATCCGGCAGGAACCCCGGGCGCGGAAGAAACATGATCGCGCCGCCTTTGGCCCTCGAGCTCACCGACAGTACGCAACCGCCGCGTCCAGGCCGAGGGCTGCGAGGCGTCGTCGTCGGACGCCGGGAGCCAGGTGGCCGAGATGCCGGTCTCCGTGATCGAGCACCCTTCGGCCGCGAGCGCGTCGGTGAGTTCCCGCGCGCCGTCGTCGGGCTCACCGCACACGACCCAGCCCCCGGACGCTGTGGTTGCCT
>NZ_CAAAFO010000015.1:74514-77422 GCF_900634715.1 Candidatus Protofrankia californiensis
CCTCCAGGGTCAGGCCCCGCAGGGTCATCAGGGGTTGCCGGTCGGTATCGAAGAGGTGCAGGTCAATGTGTGTCGGGTCACGGCGCACCGCGTAGGACCACAGCTCGGTGACGGGTTCGTCGATGTCCCGCAGGACGACGACCTGGTCAAGACCGGTCGGCACGACGGTCCCGCTGCCCTCACACAGGGCCAGCGAGACCTGGAGGGCACCGTCCCACAGCGCCGGGTGCAGCCCGTGCGGACGGGCCCCGGCGCGGCAGCGTTCGCTCAGGCGCACCTCGGCGAGAGCTGCATCCCCGTCGGCGTAGAGCCGCTGGATGCCCTGGAAGGCCGGACCGTAGCGCAGCCCACGGGCGGAGCAGGCGGCATAGAACGCCTCGGGGATGCCAGGTTCGCCCCCCAGCAGGCGCTCGGGGAAGGCGACCTGTTCCACCGGCGCGGGGCGCTGGTGGAGCCGGGCGACGGCGTGCTCGGTCCAGGTGGCGGCACCCGTGGGCAGCGACAGCAGGGTGAAGGTGCCGCCTTCGGTGACGTCATCACGCCAGAGCGCGCTCAGAGCCGCGGGGGCGTCGGTGAGAGTGAGGTCGCTGCGGAACCGCACCTGCGTGAGAGTCCGCGGCATGGACCCGGACCGCGCGCGGGCGGCGTTCAGGGCCATGGCCATCATGGCGACACCTGGTAGCACGACCGCGTCGTGGACCTGGTGGTCGCGCAGCCACGGGTGTTCGTCAACGGCCAGTTCCAGCGTCCCTTGCCAGGTGTCGTGCTCCGTGGTTGCGGGAACGAGGGAGAATTCCAGGCCACCGGGTGTCGCCGTGCGCCGCCGGCCGGGATCCACCCAGTGGCTGCGACGCTGCCAGGGGTATCCGGGTAGGCGTACGGGCGTGTCAGTGGGCACGGTGGGTGTGGTGGGCACAGCGGCGAACGGTTCGAGCCCGGCGACGTACCCACCGGCGAAGGCTCGGGCAAGATCGGCTGGTGTGCCGGCGTCGCGCCGCAGCGTCGACAGGGCGCGCGGCGGCTCGGGACGCGAAGCCGCCAGTTGTTCGACAGCCGGGGTGAGGATGGGGTGAGGACTGATCTCGACGACGTGGGTGACCCCTTCTTCGAACAGCGCGCTCATGGTGTCGGCGAACAGCACCGGTCGGCGCAGGTTGTCAACCCAGTACTGGGCATCCATCTCCGGGCCGCGCAGCCCGGCCACCCGGACGGTGGACATCAGGGCTGTGCTGCCCTCCCGGGGCCGGACGGGCGCAAGCGCGGTGAGCAGGTCCTCGGTCAGCTCGTCCATCTGTGGGCTGTGGGACGCGTAGTCGACGTTGACCAGCCGGCAGAAGGTGCCCTCGGCCTCGAGGAGCTCCTTGAGTGTCAGCACCGCCTCGCTGTCACCGGAAAGCACGCATGAGGTCGGCCCGTTGTTCACCGCGAGTGACACGAGGTCTTCGAAACCGGCGAGCGCGGCGCGCGCGCCGGGCACGTCAAGGTCGACCGCGAGCATGCGGCCGCGACCGGAGGTGCGGCGGGCGATGGCGCTGCGACGTGCCATCACCAGGGCGGCATCCTCGTAGGACAGGATGCCGGCGACGGTGGCTGCGGTGACCTCTCCCTGGCTGTGGCCGACCACGACATCGGGCCGCACCCCGGCCTCGCTCCACAGCTCGGCCAGCCCGACCGACATGGCCCACAGCGTCGGCTGCAGCATGTCGATGCGGGACAACCACTCGTCGCCGGCCTCTCCCGAGAGGATGGCGGTCAGGTCCCACGGGAAGTGCGGCTCCAACGCACGCGCGCAGCGGCGGATCACCGCGGCGAAGGTCGGGCTGGCAGCGAACAGGTCACGGCCCATTCCCGCCCACTGCGACCCCTGGCCGGGGAACACGAACGCCGTTCGGCCGGCCGGGAGCGCCCGGCCGCTGACCACGTCCGGGATCTCCGCCTCGGGGTCGGCGGCGAAGCGCGCCAGGTCGGCGCGCAGCGTGTCGGTGTCGGTGGCGACGAACCCCACCCGGGTGGGGAAGTGGTCGCGCCGCCGCGCCAGCGTGCCGACGAGTGCGTCCAGACGAAGGCCGTATCCCTCCGACGCATTGTGCGGGTGCTGCGCCAGCGCGTCGCGCAGGTCCGCAACGCGCTGACGCAGCGTGTCACCGTCGTGCGCGGACAGCGGGACGAGCGTGGGTGTGCCCGCCGGCGGCGCGGCGCCGCCCGGGTCCGCCCCGGCGGGGGCGGTGGCGCTGCGGAGAATGACGTGGGCGTTGGTGCCGCCCCAACCGAAGGAGTTGACACCCACATAGACGGGCCCGTCCGCGGGCAGCGGCAGCGGTTCGCGCGCCACCCGCAGGTTGAGGTCGTCGAAGGGGATGTCCGGGTTGAGCTCCTCGGCGTGCAGGCTCGGCGGGACAATCCGGTGTTCGAGCGCCAGCACCGCCTTGACCAGCCCGGCCAGACCCGCCGTCGCCTCAAGGTGACCGATGTTGGTCTTCACCGAGCCGATCGCCAGCGGCCCCCGCGAACGGTCGCGCCGCTGGCCGAGGACGCGCCCGATCGCGCCGGCCTCGATCGGGTCGCCGCGCAGCGTGCCGGTACCGTGAGCCTCCACGTAGGCGAGTGCGTCGAGTGGCACGGCGGCGTCGGCGTACGCACGGCGCAGCAGGTCCTCCTGGCCGGACGGGTTGGGTGTGACCAGGCTTTCACCACCGCCGTCGTTGTTCACCGCGGTTGCCACGATGATGGCGCGTACCCGGTCACCGTCGGTAAGAGCCTGGGCCAGCGTCTTCAGGTGGACCGCCACGACGCCCTCGCCGCGTACGAAACCGTTGGCGGATGCCGCGAATGCCTTGCAGCGCCCGTCCGGGGACAGACCACCGAAGTGGGTCAGCCCGATCGAGACGTCCGGCGCAACGATCAGGTT
>NZ_CAAAFO010000015.1:77787-83458 GCF_900634715.1 Candidatus Protofrankia californiensis
GATCTCGCCGGCGCGCAGCGCCTGACCGGCCAGGTGCAGCGCGACCAGCGCGGAGGAGCACCCGGTCTCCACGGTCAGGCTCGGTCCGGTGAGCTTGAGAAAGTAGGATACCCGCGCGGCGATCACGTCCAGGGCGTTTCCGACGGCGCTGTGCTGGGTGGCGCCGGCGCCGCGCTCCTTGCGCAGGATCTCGTAGTCGTGCCAGGAAGCGCCCACATACACGCCGGTGCGGGAGCCGCGCAGCCCCGCCGCGGGCTGCCCGGCGTCCTCCAGGGCACGCCAGACTGTCTCGAGCATGAGCCGCTGCTGGGGGTCGATGTCGGCGGCCTCCCGCGGGGAGATCCCGAAGAACGTCGGGTCGAACGCGTCGACTTCGTCGAGGAAGCCACCCACCGCCTGCACGGCCTTTTCCGGGTCGAGCTGGGCGGTGGCGTCCCAGCGCTCGGGCGGGACCGGACGGATCGCGTCGCCCCGCTCCGTCAGAAGCTGCCAGAAACTGTCGATGTCGTCGGCTCCGGGCAGACGTCCGGCCATGCCGACAACGGCGATGAGCTGAGAGGGATCGTGGTTCACTTCGTCCGCATGCATGGTCGCCTCGTTCGACGGGGAGAAAGTTCGCGGGGAGAAGAAGAGGTGGGTGCTCCGGCCGCAGGCCGCTGCCCGGGTTAGCGCGTGGGGGTGGGAACGTCCGTTGGCGTTGTGCGCACGTCCACCGGGTCCACCGCGTGCGGCATGTTGATGACTTTGCCGAAGACGCGGTACTTGAGCGGAAGCCGGTCCAGCAGGCGGAACCGGGCGCGTCGCAGCGCGGTGGCGGCTGGCGTGCGCGCGGTCAGGGACTTCTCCTGCATGCGCTGGAACCGGGTCACCAGGGACTTGTGCGCGTGCCGTGTGGCGACGAAGTCGGTGAACGCCGTCGCCGGGATCACGTCGCCGGGGGACCCCTGAGCGAGCCGCGCGGCGAGCAGTGGCGCGAGGCAGACGGTGTCCTGGATCGCGAGGTTGACACCCTGCCCCAGGATGGGGGTGGCGGTATGGGACGCGTCGCCGATGAGCAGGAGGCCGTCGCGGGCCCACTGCGGCATCTCCGCGGTGAATATCTCCAGGAAGCCGGTGTCGTCCCAGGAGCGCAGGTGGGCGTCGACGAGCGGGGCGAGCCGCGCGTCGAGCCGGCTGATTCCGGCCTTGAACACGTCGAAGCCGTTCTTGCGGAGCTCCCCATAGCCGCCCTTGGGCATGTTGTGACCGATCCGCAGCCAGTCCGGGAATGTCGGCAGCACCACCAGGTGCTTGTCCCGGTCGACGATCAGCTCTGCTCCGTTGCCCCACTTCGGCGGGCGCGGCAGCTTGAACGACAGGAAGTCCCGAGCCATCGGCTGGATGTCGGCGGCCAGCCCGGAGGCCCTGCGCACCTTGGAGAAACGCCCGTCAGCGCCGATGACGATCCGCGCACGGACCTCGACGACGGCGCCGTCCTTCTGCCGCAGCGCCGCGCCGCGCACGACTCCGTCGGACTCCACCAGGCGGGTGAAGGTCGTGCCCCCCAGGTAGGTGAAGTTCGGCAGGTTACGCGCGGCATCGTTGAAAATACCGATCAGTGCCGGCTGCGGGATGTCGATCGGCAGCGCGCCGATCGGGAAACGGCTGTAGTCGACGCCGAAGACCTGACGTCCCTCCATCCGCATGGTGACCCCGGACGTCTCCAGATACCCGTGTGCGCGCAGGGCGGGGCCGAAACCGAGCTTGCGCAGGGTGACGACGGACGGGGCGGCGAGTGTCTCGCCGCGGAAGTCGCGGTCGAGGTGGGTCTGCTTCTCGACGAGCAGCACCTCGATACCGCGACGCGCGAGCAGGCAGCCAAGCAGAGAGCCGGCGGGCCCGCCGCCCACGACGAGCACGTCGGTCGCGGTCGGGATGGTCATGGCATCTCCCAGAGTTCGAGGCGGTCCTTGACCCGGGCCAGTACTTCCGAGGCCAGTGCGCCGTCCAGCACGCGGTGGTCGAAGGCGAGCGACAAGGTGAACTGGGGGGCGATCCGCACCTGGCCGTCGCGTGCCACCGGCACGTCCGCGATGCGTCCGATCCCGAAACCGAGCGCCCCTGTGATCATTGGATAGATCGCGCGCACCGGCTCGTGACCGACAGAAGTGACCGAGAAGGTCCCTTGCAGGGTCGCCCGGCGGACCGGGTCACGCAGTGCGAGCCGGTAGACGATGCGGGCAACGGGTAGAGGCAGCCGCTGCATCCGGCGCACCTGTCGGAAGGGGCCCGTCGCGGCGACGTCGGCGTTCTTGTAGGTGTCGATGGCGTCCTGCACCTCGAGCACCGACCGCTCGGGCCCGCAGGGGACCGTTCCCGAAACCACGCAGCGCTGGCCGTCGACGGTCTTGTCGAACAGCACCTTGGCGTGGACGTCGTCGACAACGGCGAGTCTCGGGCGGATACCGTCACGCAGCACCGATCGTGCGTCGGGGTACTCGGTCACCACGTCGGCCGCCGCTTTGACCACGAAGCTGATAAAACTGATTTTTCCGTTGGTGGCGGCACGCGCCGCCTTCAGCCGGGTGGCGTCCACGTCGGCCGCCAGGTACACGTGGCAGGTCTCGCGCGCGTCTTGCAGGAAGGTGTAAGTCCCCCGGCGCGCCTGGGGAAACGCGTGGATGCTCGCTGCGGTCACCTGGTCACGCCCCTTCCGGCGCGACCGTGTCCGCGACGATCTCCGCGAGGTCCGCCAACGACCCCGCCTGGGCGAAGCGCTCGTAGTCGAGGGACCTGCCCAGCTCACGCTCCAGGTAGACGAGGACGCGAAGCAGGTTCACCGAGTCCCAGCCGTCGATGTCGCCCAGCGGGTGGTCCATCGTCAGCTCTGTCTCGTCAACGTCGAGCAGTTGTGCGACGACTTCCGTGACGATCTTTTCAGAGAACATCGAAGACCTCTTCGTTCTGGGTGAGACGCACCCATGCGGGCAGTTCGGGCAGGTGATGAAGCTCGTGACGGAACTCCGTCGGGCCCGCGCCGGGAACCTCGACGAAGCCGAGGGATGGGTAGAAGGAGGCGAACTTACGGTTACGGTCGGTTGCGACGAACCGCGCCGTCACCGCCGGGGCGCCGTGCCGCTGGGCCGCGCGCAATATCAGGCCGACGATTGTTTCTTCGATGTTGCGCGAGAAGGCGCGGCAACTCAGGACAAAGTTGTCGATCATCCAGACGTCGCCGGGCCCGCGGCACAGCGCCACCGCCGCGATCAAGCCGTTGTCCCCGAAGCGGTCGGAGAGCCGAGCGCCGTAGAAGGCGCCACCGGCTCGGGGCCGACCCACCTTGTCCTCGCCGTAGCGGCGACCGGTGAGGTTGAACTGGTTGGTCTTGCCGAAAAGCTGCGCAATCCGGGCGGTGTTGAGCGATGTGGACGGTTCGATCTTCAGGTGTGAGTCGAGACCGACAAGGTAGTCCTCCAGGCTGGCCGCGGAACGCTCCAGCTCGGCCCGGCGCGCCTGGGAGTGGTACATCTCCGTGCGGGCACGGTCCTCCCCGGTCAGCGCCAGCCGCGTGAAATCGCCGCGGGCTGCGAGGTGGGCGGCATAGCCGGCAGGATCGGCGGGCAGTTCCACGGTGGTCACCGACGGCTGCGCCGCGCGCATCAACCCGCGCTCGACCGGGTTGTCGTCGACGAACACCACCGAGTCGATCCCGATGTTGAGCTGCTTGGCCAGGGCGCTCACATTGTCGGGTTTGGGCTGCCAGTTGGCGTGGATGGCGACAAAGGAGTCGGAGCGCAGCACCATCTCGGGATGGGTCGTGATCGCCTCATGGGCGACCTCCTCGTCGTTCTTGGAGCAGACCGCGAGCAGCACGCCCTGCGTGGCGAGGTCGCGGGCGAGGACCTGCAACTCCTGGTAAGCCGAGCCGGGGTATGCACCGCCGAGGCGCAGCGCGGCGACACCGTCGTCCCCCACGACGCCGCCCCACAGGGTGTTGTCCAGGTCGAGGACAAGACACTTGGCGGCTCGCCCCAGATCAGCGCGCGCGACGCGGGACAGCTCCTCGGCATAGGCGTGCAGGAAGTCGGGGGCGAAGGCGGCCCCGGCGGCGTGCCGCATCCGGTCGGCAGCGAAGATCGCCTCGGCATGCGCGGCGATGCCGGCGGCGCTGAGCACGACGGTGGCGGGCCGCGTGGCCAGGTCCAGGATGGCCGCGTTCATCCGGTCCCAGGCGGCTTCCAGCCGGGATCTGGTGCCGTAGTCGATGAACCGGTCCCGGGACAGCGGGCTCAGCGGGATGGTGCAGAGCACCACGAGCCCGCCCAGCGCCTGACGACAGGCCTCGAGCCAGTCGGCCAGCTCGCCGGGAAACGCGGCACAGCGCGTCTCAACGGCCGCGATGTCAACGCCGTCGGCGATCCCGCCCAGTACCACGCTGTCGTCCAGGAGGCAGGCGACGATCCGCGGGGCAAGGTCGGCCAAGGTGGGCGCGCCCGCCAGGATCTCAAAGCGCCACTGGTTGAATCCGGCCATCCGGATCTCGGGCAGCACTCCGTCCCGGACCAGCGTCGCGGTGAGCAGGTTGGGCAGCGCGTCCAGGGTCGAACTACCCAGCAGCGCGATTCGCTGGGCGTGGAAGCCACCGGCCGCCGCGAGCTGCTCGCGCTGGGCCACGCGGCCGATCAGGGCCCCGGCCGCTTCCATGTCGAGCGCGTCGGACAGTTCGCCGAGCAGCTCCCGTACCTGGTCGGCCGCTGCGGTGAGACCGGACCGCTTGAGGGCGCGCAGCCGCGCCAACGGGGTCGCGGCCCGCACGGTGTCATCAACCGACATGGGACACCCCTGTCAGCTGATTGCCCTCCGCGACCGGGAGGCTTCGCCAACTATCCCGGTCGCTTTGGGAGGTGGCCGGCTGGTGGCGCAGGGCCATGCCGGAAACAATCCACTTCGACGACTCGACAGTTGCGACGAGCATGCGGCCACCGACGCCGATGCCGCGCTCGATCCGCTGCCACGCGCGGTGGAGCTGGATGAACGGCAACGCGTTGCCGTTGTTACCGGTCTCGGCGACGCACGAGACCGCCTGCTCCGGCCGGACACCCACGTACTCCCGGATCTTCTCTGTCATGACGCCGTTGAGCTGGGGGGTGAGTACGTGTTCTACGTCAGCGGTGCGCCAGCCGGTGGCCGTGGCCAGCTCGTCGAGGATCGACCGGGCCATGTCCGGAACGTGGCGTTCGATGGCCTTGTAGTCCTCCTCGCCCATGGGCTCGGGGGCGCTCGTGCCGTTGCGGCCGGCGACCAGCGGCGCCCCGTCAGTCCCGTACCAACGCACCACCTGTGCGGGCCGGCGTCCCATGCCGGTTGTCCGCAGGAACAGGTGGTCGACGATCAGGCCCGGCCCGGTGGTGTCGGCGTCCACGACGGCCGCGCCGGCACCGTCACCGAAAAGCGCGAAATTGATCATTTCGGATGGCTTGATCTGCGTTGTGTCGCGCTTGGACGGCCACAGCTTCAGGCACGTGTCGGCCCCGATCACCAGACCCCGGTTCGCGCCGCCACCCAGGAGGGCGCGAGCGGTGTACAGACCTTGAAGCGCACCGGCGCAGCCCGAGGTGAGCTGGAAGGTGGGCAGGTCATTGAGCCCGAGGCGGTCGGCCACCATATTCACCGTGGCCGGCATCAGATGGTC
>NZ_CAAAFO010000015.1:84025-101067 GCF_900634715.1 Candidatus Protofrankia californiensis
GGCAGAACTTCACTGAGGCCGCTGAGTCTCACTGATCCGTTCCTAACTGGGAGGTTGTGGATGTCGGAGTACGCGCGGTGGACGGACGACGCCCCTGGCATGGATGGTGATCGGGCTTAGCGGTCATCGCCGAAAATTCGTCCAGGGTCTGCCGGCGCCGGCATCCGGGTTCTTCGTCGATCTTCGATCAGCGAGCCAGGAACCGCCTGGACCCGGCTCGCTGATCGAACGACGACGTCAGAACACCTAGTGCGTCGCCAACCACCGCAGGCGGTTGTAGGTGGTCGCCAGATGCACCGTCAGCAGGCCGGCAACGATCAGTGCGGGAAGGCGCGCCCCAGTTCGGTACAAGGCGACGACAGCCCCGCCGAGCACAGCGAGTTCCAGCAGCAGCGCACCGGTCCGGGTGTTTCCACCACGGTCCGTCCGGATGCCTGGGCCCCGGCCGTGGCGAAAACCCCCAGAGCGTGGCGACGCCGATCGGCAACGCGACCGTCGTGGGCACGCGCAGCGGTCCCGTGACAGTGCACCACGCCCACAGTCCATAAGAGGCCAAGGCAACGATCTCGAGCAGAAAGGCCAGCGCGGCACTGTACATGGGAAAGGTCAGCTCGTCTGCCAAGTGGCTACCACCATATGTTGATCGAGGGATACCTGATGTCCGTGAGAGCAATATAACCAGCCGAGCTTGTAAAAGGCTAAATTGGTAGAACCTGGTCGTCCCCGCCCGCGCGGGGTATCCGCCCCGGCGGGGACGCGTGCAAGGAATTCTTTAGCCCGGCGCGGCATCGTTGGAGTTCTATCATCCCAACACGTCAGGAGAAAATCGTGCGTTGGGACAATCTGTACGTCGCCGGACTCGGCGCGTACCTGCCAGCGCAGGTGCAGACCGCCGAGGAAGCAGTCGCCGCGGGCATCTATAACGCTGAGGAAAGCGTTGCCAACGGTATCCGAGCCGTGCGGGTCGCGGGCGAGGGCGAGTCCCCTGCCGAAATGGCCGCCGCGGCGGGCCGGCAGGCGGTGGAGCGGTCCGGACACGGCCACGCGGACTTCGGTCTGGTGCTGCATGGCTGTGTCGGCCACCAGGGACAGGAGATGTGGACCCCGGTCAACTACGTGCAGAACGAGACGGTCGGCGGGAGCGGTGCGGCGATCGAGATCCGGCAGGGCGCCAACGGTGGTCTGGCCGCGCTCGAGCTGGCCGCCTCCTACCTGGTAACCAGGCCGAACCTGGCCGCCGCCCTTGTGACCACAGCAGACGCCTTCCAACTTCCTTACTTCGACCGGTGGGGCAGCGACAGCCAGCAGGTTTACGGCGACGGCGCGGGCGCGTTGGTGTTGTCCTCGCGTACCGGCTTCGCCCGGCTGCGATCGACGGCCAGCTACTCGGACTCGAGCCTGGAACTGATTTACCGGGGGACGGGCGGCTGGACCGCGGCGCCCTTCCACGACCAGCGACCGGTCGACCTGCGCAGCCGCAAGAGGGATTTCCTGATGCGCAACGAGGACGCCTACGACACGGTGATCCAGCGGATGACCAAGAACGTCGGAATCGTGCTCCAGGAGGCATTGGACGACGCGGACACCGACTTGGCGGGCACCAGTTTCTTCGTCCACGCCAACATTGCCGAGACAATCGCTCAGTTCTCCTTCTACACTCTGCTCGGCGTGGACCGCTCGACCACGACCTACGACTGGGGTCAGGACTTCGGCCACATGGGAGCGGGTGACCAGCTCATCGGCCTCAACCACCTCGTGGAAAGCGGACGCCCCAAGCCGGGAGACCTGGTCGTCACCCTCGGGGTGGGAACCGGATTCATGTGGACGGTCGCGGTGCTGGAGTTCCTCGACGTCCCACAGTGGTGACATACTGATTCAAGCGGTTCAATTCGATCGGAAAGACCTCTGGATGCGTGAAAGGACATCATCGTGCATCCAGAGGCTGGAGGCGGCCGGAAAACATCCGGCCGCCTCCAGCCATGTTCGGCGCCGCAATTTTGTACCGCATTTTCCGGCAGGTTCGCTCAACACCGTCGGCCCGCTCGCGGATGTCACGAGCGGGCCGACGGCCGGACGGGAGCTTCTACGCCGGCACCGGCGCGGTGGGGGTCGTCTCGCTGCTGGGTTGGGCGGCGACCGAGCCGAGCTGCTCGGCGGTATCGGCTTGGTCGGCAGCGGTGGTCCGTAGACCACGGAATCCGACCAGGCCGACGATCAAACTTAGTCCGAACCAGACGAACAGTACGCCAAAGCCGATGTGCAGCGCCTGGTTGAGCGCTTCCACCGGGTCGACCCCACGCGCCACCTGGTGCGCGATCCGGGACTCCACCACAGTTGCCGCCACGGCGAGACCGAACGCACCACCGATCTGCGTCGAGGCGTTTAGCAGGGCCGACGTGGTGCCGGCGTCTTCGGGGGTGGCCTGCGACGTGCCCACGACCGGCGTTGGGATCATGCAGAGCACCAGGCCGACACCGAGTAGCGCGGTAACGGGTAGGAGCAGCGACCAGTAGGAGCCGTCTGTGGAGCTGAACAGCATGAGCGTGATCGTGCCGCCGAGGAGCAGCGTTCCGGTCACATACAGGATCAACGGCCCGGTCTTGGCTATCATCCCGGACACGACTGGCGCAACGATCACTATCGCCAGGCTGGTCGGGATGTAGGAGAGCCCGGTTTCGAGCGGACTGTAACCGAGCACGTTCTGCATGTACATCGGCAGCAGGAAGAACGTGGGCAGCATGATACCCGCGGTGCACAGCTGCCCGAGGCTGCCGGCCACCACGCTACGCTGCCGGAACAACCGCAGTGGCACCAACGGCGCCGCGCTGCGCCGTTCCAGCTGCGGGAAGGCCGCGAGCAGCATGACCGCGCCGACAAAGGCACCGACCGTCACACCGTCGGTCCACCCACGAGTGGTGGTGCTGACGATCCCGAACACCAGCAGGAGCAGGCCGGCCGTCGAGGTCAGCGCCCCGGCAATGTCGGAGGCTGGACGCGGGCCGGCCGGACGGCCACCCGGGATGAGCGCGATCGCGGCAGCAGTGAGCACCAACCCGATCGGGATATTGATGTAGAAGGCCCAGCGCCACCCCACATCGACGATCGCGCCGCCCAGCAGGGCACCGATGCTCGCGCCTACCCCCAGAACGGTGCCCCAGATACCGAATGCCCTGGCGCGTTCACTCGGGTCGGGGAACGTCGTGACCAGAATCGACAACGCTGCCGGTGACAACGCCGCCGCTGCCACACCCTGCACGGCTCGTGCCGCCAGCAGCGCCGCCTCGCCCTCAGCCAGACCCGCAGCCAGGGAACCTGCGGTGAACAGGAGTATCCCCGCCAGCAATACCCGGCGTCGGCCGATCACATCGGTGAGTCGGCCACCGAGCAACATAAGGCCGCCGAAGAGCAGCACGTAGACGCTCATCACCCACTGCAGACCGGTCGCGGACAGCCCGAGCGAACTCTGCAATTCGGGCATCATCACGTTCACGACCGTCGCGTCAAGCCCGACCATGAACTCCGCCACGGAGACCACCAGCAGTATCCACCACCGGCGGTTGCCCCCGGATACCCGGGGTGGCGCGCCCTTCCCCTTGATACTCACATATTCTCCTCTGGCGGAAATTCTTGTTCTTGGCGGTTGGCCGGTAACTCGCGAACGCAGCTGGCAAACCATGGGAGCGGGCATGCTCCAGCACTGTCGCGATCGTCGCCTGTTCGATCAGGTTGTCAGGGCTGTTGGCCAGGGACTCCACGTCGGCTGGCTGCAACCGCCGGGTGGGGGCCTGCCCCGAAAAATGGTGTAACGGACGGCGATATTCAAGCGTCTTCGCAGGTCGCGGCCTTACTCTGGAGATTGCCGATCAAGATTCCCTTCCACCCCACGGTTGAAATCATGGACGGGTAGGCTAAAGAACCGCTTGTGACAACGGTCTGTGCGCGACGGTGCACAATAGCGCGAGGGCTATGGCATGGGAGTCATGGCATAATGACGGCGGGCCGGATGGCGGCGGAGCGACGGCGCTTCCTACCCGTCACTTTGCCACCCGGTTCCGTGCCACCCGACGAACACCACGCTGTGACTCGTACCACACCGGTAGACCTGCGACAGCGTTCCCGAAACCACATACAAACAAAGGGGTTGGTCATGATGTCGAATCTGCTCTACCGCGGGCCTGTCATCGGGGACCTCCACGAAGACTACGCGAAAAAGCGCATTCTCGATGAGAAGGCGCCGGTGCGAGCCGTCGCGAAAATCTCCATCGCCGCTCCCGTCGAGAAGGTGTGGCAACTCATCAGCGAAATCGACAGGTGGCCGTCGTGGAACGCTGCTGTCCGGGAGGTACGTGTCGATGGCGAAGTGGCCGTCGACACGCCCTTCAGCTGGGTCAACGGAAAATCACGGATCCGTTCGACCCTCGCGGTAGTCGACCCACTCAACGAGATCACCTGGAGCGGGATCTCCGCCGGGGTCAGGGCCGTTCACCGCAACACCCTCGAACGGGCACAGGATGGCACGGTGCTGGTCACGAGCCAGGAGTCGATGTCGATGCCGTTCCTTCCGCTTGTCTTCAGCAGCGCGAAGCTGCACACCGGGCTGAACGACTGGCTCACGGCGCTCAAGCGAGCCGCCGAAGAAGAATGACCAGGACCGGACGCTTCACCGGGACCCCTGCCGCGTCACCGGACATGTGGCGGCGGGGGTCTTCGTCTGATGCCGGGGATGCACCAGGAGCCATCGAGATCACACCAAGACCCCGTCGAGGTTCGGCGGCACAGGTGAGATCGGTGGTGACAAGGGTTCAGGCGGCGGTGCCGCCGATCAACCAGACACCCGGCCGCACCTCGACGGGAGGCGGGCATGCGGCGGTGCTCGGCGCTGGTTCGACCCGGATGCTCTCGGCGGCTCGACGGGCGAACTCGCTCCAGCGCCGGTCACCCAGTTGGCTCGCTACCTGGCGGCACTCGGTGAACCGGTCCAACGCGGCATCGGAGCGTCCCCGCCGTAGCTCGGCAAGCGCGAGACCGCGTAGCGCGTCGGTCAGCCCCCGCAGGTCGTCCCCGGTCCGGCATAGGACAAGGCCCTGCGCGTACATCGTGCGCGCCCGCTCGGTCAGCCCTCGATCCAGCGTGACATCGGCCAGGCCGATCAGGGCGCGGGCCTCGGCCCGCTGGTCGCGGACCCGCCGTGCCTGACACATCGCCAGGTCGTAGCAGGTGGCGGCCTGGTGTACCTGCCGTTGCTGCCAGGCGAGATCCCCCTGTGACCGAAGGACCGACGCCTCGGCGGCCGGGTTGCCGGCCTGGCGGGCCGCGTCGAGAGCCAACTCGGTGGTTACCGCCCAGTCCGCCCATGCCGCGCTCGCCTGGAAGAAACCGGTCAGGCTGTCGGCGAGTTTCCAGGTCAACGACCACAGTTTGGCGGCGTGCGACTGCCGCACGGCCGCGACGAGGCCGGCGACCTCCTCCTGGAACCAGCGCAGCGGCGCGTCCCGCACCACGTCCCGGGGGCGTACCCCGTCGATGTCCCGCAGGCGCACCCCGTCGGTATCCGCGGGGTCCTCCGCTGGCGCGTCGGGCAGGGCACGGCCGGGCGCGAGCAGCGAATCCGCGTATCGGGCGAGCGTCAGACCGGCGGTGCACAGGCGCGCTGTCGCCGCCCGCACGGACGCGGTGTCCTCCGTGGTGAGCAGTTCCCGGGCCATCACGCGCAGCAGGTCGTGGAAGCCGTAGCGGGTATCCGAACCGCTGGACGCGCGTGTCCTGAGCAGATGGATCTGCGTCAGTTGCTCGAGGGCCTGTTCGGCCATGGCTGGTGGCGTACCGAGCAGGGCGGACGCGCTCCACAGCGCGAAGTCAGGGGCGGGAGCAAGACCGAGCAGCCGGAACGCCCGCTGCTCGGCGGGTGTGGCCTCCTGGTAACCCACCAGGAGACTCGCGCGCACGTCAAGGTCGCCGATGGCGAGCACGCTCAGCCGGACCCGCTCATCGTCCAGGCGCGCCGCCAGTGCCGCGGGCGACCAGTGGGGTCGGCTGGCCAGGCTGGCGCCGGCGACACGTAGCGCGAGCGGCAGGTAGCCGCACATCTCGGCGATACGGGCCAGGGCGGGCCGGTCTTCGGCGACACACGTGCCGCCCGTGACCAGCAGCAGTGTCTCGGCTTCGTCGGGCCGAAGTACGTCCAGTGTTATCTGGCGCATGTCATTGACCGCGAGCATCCTGCGGCTGGTTATCATCACGGTGCTCGATGTCGACGCGAGGATCGGACGGACCTGGGCCTCGGATACCACGTCATCGAGGATGAGCAGCAACTGCCGCCGAAACAGCCTCCGCTGGAGGGCATCGCTGAGTTCCTCCACGCTCGAGGGAAGTTCGCGGGGAGAGGTGTCGCGGTCGCGGCCCGCGTCGAGACGTCGCAGCAGACGCAGCAGCGCCTCGCCGGGTTCCAGGGCGCGTCCTTCGGCCCCGCGGAGATTGACCAGGACACAACCGTCGGGGAAGACGTCGGCTGCCCGGTGCGCCAGCTGGATGGCGAACGAGGTCTTGCCCACCCCGGCCTTGCCGATGATGGCCAGCGGACGGGCCGTGGCGCCATCGTCACCCCGCAGCATCGCCTCCGCCGTCGCCAGGCTTTCACCGCGCCCGGTGAAGTTGGCGGTCGGGCGGGGCAGGTGGACGATCGGGTCGGAGCGGGCGCCGCCTGCGGGCGTGCCGCCCAGCCGCAGGGCGGGGTCGAGGCGCAGGATGCGCTGGTGCAGGTCTCGTAGGGCGGGCCCGGGCTCCGTGCCGAGCTCGTCGACAAGCTTGCGACGGATGCGGCTGAAAACGTGCAGGGCGTCGGATTGCCGGTCCGACCGGTACAGAGCCACCATGAGATGGGCGTGCAGGCCCTCGTGCAGCGGGTGCTCATGGGCCAGGGCCATCAGCTCGCCGGACAGTTCCCGGTGCCGTCCGAGTTTCAGGTCGGCGGTGACGCGTTGCTCCAGAACGTTCATGCGCCGCTCAGCCAGGTGGACCACGGCCGCCTGCAACAGCGGGCCCTGGGGGACACCGGAGAGCGCGGGCCCGTTCCACAGGTCCAGGGCCTCGCGCAGAAGCTGGGAGGCGGCCTCAAAGTCGTGCTGGTCGTAGGCGGTTTTGCCCTGGGTGTGCAAGGACTCGAAACGGCTCAGATCCAGCTCGTCGGGAAGAACCCGGATGAGGTAGCCGGGCGAGCGGGTGATGATCCTGCTTTCCGCGCCCGCGGCACCCTCGGCCACGGCGAGGATCTTGCGGAGCTGGGAGATATACACCTGGAGGGTCGTCGTGGCGGTGCGGGGCGGGTCGTTGTCCCAGAGTTCGTCGATCAGGCTCTCGGCCGAGACGACTTCGTTCGCCCGTACCAGCAGAGTGGCGAGGACCACGCGAAGTTTGGCCGCGGAAGGCGTGGGGGGACCGATCTGTACCGGACCCAGAATCTGGAACCGCATGGCTTTCGCCCTCTCCTGCTAGGTGCTGTCAGCAGTCCTGCAATACGGCTACGGTGACCCTGCCGATGGAGCGCTGTCCCTGGGTGAAAACGAGGCCGACCGTCACTGTCGGCCGTCCTTCGGGGTCGCGGGTGGTCAGACCCGGGGTGGCGGTGGCGCGCAGCGGCAGGTCGGTCTCGGCGAAGCCGCGGAACTCGCCGGACCAATGGGTGATCGCGCAGTGTGCTCCGGTGAAGCCACGGAGTTCGCCCGCCGCGAGCACTGCGGTCTGCCGGGATGCCTCGATGAGTAGGACACCGGGAACGTGATCGACTTCGCAGCCGAAGAAGACCGGGTCGCCCGAGTCGGGCATGATGTCTACCAGCAGACCGTCGTTGCCGATCAGAACGGGTCTACCGACGACCACGTTGCACGCGTTGGTTCGCCCGACCGCCTCTGGAACCACCACCCCCGCCCGCCGCTGGGCGGGCCGCTCACCGAGCCTCACCACGGTTGCCTCCCCGGCGACATCGCGCAGGCTTTCGGCACGTCCCCGAGCGCGATGGTCGTGGTAGAAGTCGGGCAGCAGGAAGATGAGCCGGGCCTCACCGGTACAACAGGGCTGGCCGTCGATGCTCACGACGCAGTCCGACTCCAGCCCGCCGGGAATCCCGTCGGTCACGTTCACAGGTCGAATCCGCATGTCCACCACGACATGCGCGGGTTCGGGGCCGCGGCGCCAGGGCACGAGGTCGGTCACGTTGATCGTCGCGGAGGCGGACGCCGCCGGACGATCGTCGGGGATGCGAAAGTACTGGTGCGCGACAAATTTTATGATCTTGCGGATCGCGTTGGTGACGAAGTGGAAATCGTGCAGGGAGGTGAGGCTGTCGTTGAAGAGCGGGTGGGCGTTGGGCAGCTCGGTGGAAAGCACGAAGCTGTGTTCGATCCCGCACCCGGCGCCCAGGACGAACCCGTCGGGTGTGCCCGGGCGGTGGACCAGGTGCTGCGGTGGCACCGGGATGGCGACATTCCCGCGTCGATAGTGAACCGGTGCCGGGTGCCCGCCCGTCGGGACGACAGCCGTGTTCATAATGATCTCCACATCCGTCGACCGGAAAACGGTGGCGTGCCAGCGTCGTCGTATACCAAGCGCCATTTCTGCCGCTTTTCTGTACCGGTGTGCCGGCGCGCCGTCGAGTTGTCGGTGGTTTGATGGGTAGATGGGTGGATTGCCCGATTCGGGTCCGCGGTATCGCGCCACATACCGGTTCGACCGCCACTGTGATGTAGCGACGCCGTCACCGGTCCGGCTGGGTGGAGCAGATCGGACCTCCTTTGCCGAAACCGGATATCACGAAATCGGATCTCGCAGCGTCGTGAGCTGCCAGAATCGCATGGGAACTTTCCCCTCAACCACCCCTAGATGGCGTGGGGTTCGACACTGGGGTGGTGGGGAAGCAGCCTGGGGGTTCGGTGAAAGACTGGAATTCTGACCGATGATCCGCCTGGTGGGAGCTGTGCGACGGCGCTGACGAGACCTAAGTCACAGCGCGGGTGACCGCTGTTGCCCGGTTTCCCGCGCTGGCTCGATAAGCTGTAAGGGACCCCCAAGACGCCTGTGGTCTCGAACAGGGGTGTTTCTCGGTCAGTCCTTGACGTAGTTTTCTCGTGGCACCCGGCGGAGCGGAATTCGGCGGTTCTCGTATGCCGCCGACGGGCTCGGTCAGGGTGCCCCGTCCCCGCGCTGGCCGCACTTTTGGGGTTGTAAATACCCACCTGTATGCCGTCCTGGTAGCGGTACGGCCGGGCGTGGACACGTGGGCCGACCAACAAGAAAGCCACACTCATCGAGGGGTAGCTGATGACAGCGCCAGTGATGCGTCCGCTGGATGACGTGCAGGAGCGGGACTTCCGCCTCCCCGCGTTGCGGTTGTCCGCTTTGTTGGACCGGGGGTCCCTCGCGCCGTTGCACGTGCCCGACGGCAGCGGGGTCCAGGCTGTGCGTGCATTCATCGACGGCCAGCGGGTGGTTGCCTATTGCACGGACGGCACCCGGATGGGTGGTGCGATGGGCGTCGAGGGGTGCCGGCACATCGTGTCCGCCATCGACACGGCGGTACGTGACAAATGCCCCGTGCTCGGTGTCTGGCACTCCGGTGGAGCAAGGCTCGCCGAAGGTGTCGAGGCGCTCGACGCGGTGGGGCAGGTTTTTGCCGCGATGATCAGAGCGTCGGGTCGGGTGCCGCAGATCTCGGTGGTGCTCGGTCCGGCCGCCGGTGGGGCGGCTTACGGTCCGGCCCTCACCGATATAGTGATCATGGCTCCGGCAGGCCGTATCTTCGTCACCGGCCCGGACGTGGTCCGCAGCGTGACCGGTGAGCAGATCGATATGGAGGGTCTGGGGGGTACCGATACGCACGGCCGTAAGTCCGGTGTGGCGCATGTGGTGGCATCCTCGGAAAGTGACGCCTTTGAGCGGGCCCGGCGTCTCACCGGGCTGCTCGTCCGGCCTGGCCTGTTCGACCTCGGGGCGGTTCAGGATGAACGGGACCTCGCAGCCTTGCTTCCGGACCGTCCGCAGCGGGCATACGACGTGCGTCCGCTGGTCCGGGCCATCCTCGACAGCGATCAACACGGCCATAGCGTGTTCGAGGAGCTGCAGGCTCGCTGGGCCGCTAACGTCGTGGTCGGCCTCGGGCGCCTGGGCGGCCGCGCCGTGGGGGTGGTCGCGAACAACCCGTTGCGCAAAGGCGGCTGTCTGGACTCGCTGTCGGCGGAGAAAGCGTCACGTTTCGTCCGGATGTGCGATTCCTTCGGGGTGCCGTTGCTGGTGCTGGTCGACGTTCCCGGGTATCTGCCCGGTGTGGGTGAGGAGTGGGGTGGCGTGGTTCGGCGCGGTGCCAAGCTGTTGCATGCTTTTTCCGAGGCCCTGGTACCCCGTGTGACTTTGGTGACCCGCAAGTCCTATGGCGGGGCTTATATCGCCATGAACGCCCGTAGTCTGGGCGCCACGGCGGTGTTCGCCTGGCCCACGGCCGAGGTCGCCGTGATGGGAGCCAAAGCTGCTGTGGGCATCCTGCATCGCAAAAAGCTCGCGGCCGCGGCCGACCGCGACCGGGACGCCCTGCTCGCCACCCTCGTCGAGGAGCACGAGCGGCTTGCTGGAGGCGTCGAGCGAGCCCTGTCCATCGGTGTGGTCGATGAGGTTATTGACCCCGCGCATACTCGCCGCCGCTTGGCCGAGGCGCTGGCTGCCGCGCCTGTCGGCCGTGGCCATCACGGAAACATCCCGCTGTGACCCCGCGTTCGGGTTTCCGGCAGCCTCCGGGTGGGCCCACGCCCATCCGTGACACGAGGACGGATCATCGCCTGTGACGGCCGGGGACGCCGTGATAGTGCGACGCTTTCCGTGGGCAGCGGAGCGCAACGCCGGCCTGATCTGTTTTCCGCATCCCACCCAGCCGGCACACGCTTTCGCCGCTTTCGCCGATCTGCTGTCACCATCCGTGGCGGTGGTGGCGATCGAGTGCTTCACCTGGATGAACCGGCCCGCGGTCGACCGGGTGGAGAGCACGGTGATGCCCGCGGTGTTCGACTTGGTAAGCGACTGGGCGGACTGCCCATTGGTCGTCTTCGGGCACCGCGCGGGAGCGTGGCTGGCGTTCGAGGTCGCCCGGCGATTGGAACGTGTCTCCCACGTCCGGCTTGCCGGGCTGTTCGCCTCGGCCAGCCCCGCGCCGTCGCGCTGGTGGCGCGCAGACACCTCCGTCCCGTTGACGCCTGACGAGCCGGTTATAGGCGAGGCTGGCGAGTACGGGACGCAGGATATGATCCATTGTTCGATCACGGTGCTGGTGGGCGACGCCGACCCGCAGACTACGATCAGCGACGCCTCAGCGTGGTCCGAGCACACAACCAGAGCGTTCGACATCCGCATTTTTCCGGGCGACGACCGTTACTTCGATGCATATCAGCGGGATATCGCCAACGCGATTTCGGATCATCTGCTGTCCGTGCGCGGTGAGGACGACCAACACTCATAAGACGGATGTAGAGCGGCCGAGACAATCCCGGTTCTTCCCTCCTCCGTCAGGTCCGGATTCCTCCACCCGGAGGCCGCCCACTGATCGAACACCGTTGTTCGGCAGCCTCCTGACCGATGGTTGCCGTGTTCGTCGAGTGCTGTTCGCCACCTGAGGGTTCATGCGGTGTCGGCGATGTCGAGATTCAGATCATGGGGCAGGTCCTTGCGATGTCTGACGTTGAGTTTGCGGTATACCTTGGTCAGATGTTGTTCGACCGTGCTGACGGTCACGAAGAGCCTGTCCCCGATCTCCCGGTTCGTGTATCCATGCGATGCGAGCGCGGCCACTCGGCGTTCCGCATCGGTGAGCGTGGCGAGGATGTCATGTACGGGTGTGGCGCCGGGCGTGTTCTCCTTCGGCAGCAGTTCCTCACGCAGTGGAAGAGCACCGCATTCCTCGGCGACGAGGATGGCGTGGTGAACCTCCATCCGGGCCTGGCTGTGCTCGCCCATGGCGTAACGGGCCTGGCTGAGATCTCCGAGCGTGCGGGCCAGTTCCAGTCGGGCCCCACAGTTTTCCAGCAACTTCACGGCTTCCTGAAGGAGAGGGATCCGTTGGGTAACGTCGCTGGTGGCGGCCAAGGTACGCAGCGAGATACCGCGGGTGCGGGGCTGGTCGCCACCCGGCCGTGCCATCTGTTCGTTGACCAGTCGTCTGGCTTGGTCGTGATTACCCAGGTGCAGCCATGCCTCGGCCGCGCTGCTGCGCCATGGCACGAGCGTTGGCAGGTCCATTTCCCAATCCTGCATAAGATCACCGCAGGACAGAAAGTCGGCCAGGGCGGCGTGGTGGCGCTTGGTCGCGAGGTTGTAGTGGCCGCGGGCATGCAGGTAGTGCAGGGCATAGCGGGTCTGGAACATGCTTTTGGGCACTGCCTGGTCAAGGTATCGGGATGCCGCGTCATACTGCCCCATACCGGTGGTACAGAGCAGGAGCGTCGCGAGTGGAAAGCCGACGGTCACTCCCCAGCTTTGGGGTGATATATGACGGATTGCCGCCTGTGCGTGGTCATAGGCCAGAGGAAGATCTCCCTGGCGGACCGCGATGCCGGCCCTGGCGTTGCTCAGCATGGCCTGCCAGGTCGGGGCATGCAGTGCGGCGCTCTCGTCGAGGAGCCGGTCGCACCATGTCGCGGCGACATCCGACTGGTCGGCATACAGCATTATCAGCAGGGCAAGTATCGCCGACTCCACCGCGTCGAGCGTCTTCTTACTCAGGCGGGATCTCTGCAGGACCTGCTCGGCCCACACCAATGTGGTCGTATCCGCGCCATTGGTGAGAACTTCCGCCAGGATGACCGCGCCCTGCAGCCGCGGGTCCATAGTGATCGTGATCGGTGTGGTGGCCCCGGTGTGCTCCGCCGTACCCGTCGGATCACTGCACGATCCGATGGGACCCCGGGGCTCTTGCTGGCCGCGGCGCAGCAGGGTCGGATGTGAGCTGGCCGACCATAGTCGGAGAATGCGCAGTTCCGCGAGAGCGTCCAGGTCGTGCTCGTCGATCGTGTCGCACAGTATCCGCAACGTCTCGGCCACATCGCTGCGCCGTCCATCCCACAGCATGTACTTGACCATCTCGACGGCTCGCAGGCCGGACAAGTACCCGTCGCGAATGGCGTCGGCGAGCGCCGGGTAGTGCCGGGCCGCGTCCGAGGGGTCCACCCGCCAGCGGATGGCAACCAGATCGGCCTTGATACCAGCACGGTGCCGATCGTCAGCGCAGGCGTCGTAGGCTTTCTCCAGGAAGGTGGCGGCCAGATCCGGATCATCCTTGGTGAGCGCCTCTGCCGCAGCCTCTTCCAGCACGTCAACGCTCCATGGAGAGTCAAGGGTGCTGTTGAGCAGGTGTCCGGCGACGGTTTCTGGCAATGCTCCGTTGCTGTGGAGCAATTTGGCGGCTTTGCCGTGCAGAACCGCGCTGTCCCGGGTGTTCAGGGTCCGCAGCACCGCCGCGCACACGGCCGGATGCCGGAATCCGCCGTTCTCCACCAGCCCCGCCGCGGTCAGCTTGTACAGCGTCCGGGCCGCCGAGACGGGTTCGATGTCGAGTAGGTGATGCGGTGCGACGATGCCCGTGGTATCGCCGAGTACGGCGATACCACGGGCGAGGGACAGTATGTCCGGGCCACCACGGTGCAGGCAGCTCAGCACGGCCCGGTCGAAGGCGTTCCCGATCGCCAAGGAGCGCGGCCCGTCCGTGCGCTGTTCCGCTGATGCGGAGCTGATCCATACGTGCTGGTCCTCGGCCAGCGCATGGAGCAGCAGGGGATTGCCACCGCTCGCCTGGTGGGCTTCGGCCGAAAGCTGGTCGGCTGTCGGGTCGCCCAGGAGCTGGGCAAGTATCTGTGCACTGCCGTGCTGTGACAGCAGGTTCAGCCGAACAGAGTGACAGTGCGGCTGCCGGAGTAATTCGGTGTGGAATACCGGATGTGTCGAGGGCATGCGGTCACAGTCGGTCAACACGATGACGATACGAGAGGCATACAGCCGGCGGGCCAGGTAGAGAATACAGTGCAGCGACGGGATGTCCGCGTACTCGATGTCGTCCACCGTGATTATTACTGGTGCCTGCTCGGCGAGTTCCAGTAGTGTGGTATATATGTCATGCATTATTTGGGCGGTGGTCTCATTGATTGAATCCGGTTGTGGCTCGGTTTCGAACGAGGCTGTCGCGGTGTCTTCGAGGAGTCGCGGTACATGCGGGACGCTACCGGCCGGTATATCCGGGTGGCTCATCAGTTGGGTGATGACCCCCAGTGGGAGGGAACGTTCCGAACGCGAGCAGGTGGCGTTTAGCGTTCGGGCGTTCTGAGCGGACGCATGGTCGGTGAAGGCGTGTAGCAAAGTTGTCTTTCCGGAGGCTACTGGACCATTGATGATGACGACTTGGCCACTGGCCCGTAAACAATCGGTGAAGACGGCCCGCAAGAGAGTAAGTTCATCGTCTCGCTCCACCAAGGACACGGGTCGCCTCTTTCCAGGATCACCGCGTTCACCTTCGCCCGTGCGGGCGCGTCAACGACACCCCCGGGGCGATGGCAACCTCACCACGATCGGCGGCCCGGATGTCGACGGCGACACCGGACTAGTGCTTCGCCGGATGCCCTGACCGGATGTCCCACATGCCGCCCGGGAATGCTGACATCATGGAATACCCGGACCGCACTGGTTGCTGTGCTGCCGCACCGGCAGCGACGGCTACTAGCGTCGACCCCGCAGGAGCTGGCTACCAGTGGTGTTGACGCTCTGATGACGTTGAACGTTGAAACTTTAACGTGCCGTTGACACTCGTTGTCGGGCGCGGGGCACCTACGTTTCGATCGTGACGGAAGGTGGGGCTACGCGGTTTTACTATGCGCTTATATGCGATGACGATGAGTGATATTTAATGAATACTATACACGTAACAACGGCCGTGGCCCAACCAAGCTCTCACAATGTCAATGTCAATCATCGGCTTCATGTATCTGACTGTACAGCCTGGCAATACGACAAGCAATGCGGCGGCATCGGGGCGGGCACGGCCCGGCCGGAGCGCGTGGACGACGAGCGGATGGCACTGGCTACGCAAACGGGCCTTGCAGTGGGGCACACCTCGGGGCGAGTGTTCTTGCAATAAGGGGGTGGTCCGGAAGAATATCACCCCCGGCTCCCACGAAGTCGGGTAGACTGCGGCGAGGAACCTGTTTTCACGGGTCTTTTTCCGTTACCCCCGTTCCACGGCCGAGCTACGCCACGCCGGTCTCCAGCCCGTGCCACCCGGACCGATTCCCTCGACATCGCTGTCAGCACCGGTCCCGGGCGAACCTCGACCCATCTGCGGAAGCTAATGATCGACTTGCTCGGACCCGTCATCGGTGGCCACCCCACCCGGCCGTTCCACCCGAACGACGACCGTATGGTAGCCCTCGGGGCGTACCACACACTGGAGGTCGACCTCGGCCACGATGTCGACCTCCAGGTCTGGTGGGCACAGCAATAACGGATGGCGAGCCACACCACCGCACCTCGCTTTTCCGAGCGCCGATCCCGGTGTCAGGCGCCCGGTGCCAGCCGGACCTGCTGATGACCATGCGTTTCGAGATGCGTGATTGGCGGGCGCCAGCTCGGAGAAAGTCACCATGCGCCATTCGGAATCGCAGAGAATGACGACGGGTTCGCCCGCGTCGATCCAAGTGTCGACGCGGGCGATGCCGGCGGATTCAGGCCGGGGATACGGTGGGGCAAGGGCCTCGGAGAATCGGCGGGGCGTCCCTCGATGACTACGATTGTGTCCATGAAGTTCGTAGCGCTGCTTGGCGCCGCTGGTCTTGCCGGTATCGGAGCCGTTCATGCGGCCTGGGGTCTGGGGTCCTCATGGCCGATGCGGACCCGCGAAGAGTTGGCCGATGCCGTCGTCGGCAATGACGAGACCCCCGGCCCGGAGGCATGCTTCGTGATGGCTGGCGTAGCGATCTCAGCCGCGGCGTTGCTCGCAGGCGCGGGTGGGCAAGGACGTGGCCCACGAACGGCGCGTTGGATGATCGCCGCCGGGCTGGCAGCTCGCGGCGTCCTCGGCGGACGGGCCGCAACACGGGTCCTCGGCTTACCGGACCCGTCCGAACGGTTCGTTCGACTCGACACGATCGTCTACCGCCCGCTGTGTCTCACACTGGCGGCGGCGAGTGCCACTGCCGCTGCCAACTGACACGACAGCACCAGAACAACCGGCGAGGAACGCACACGCCACCACGCGGTCCTCGGTCAGCCCCGGCAGCCAGCTGCTCCTCACGCTGGACGAGCGTGGTGATGCAAAGAACGCGTTATGTTGACCGGCGCTCGCGCCGATCCCCGCGAACAGCAGGCCTCAGGAGCACCGGTTCAAAGTATGCAACGATCTGCTGGCAGGTCATGTGTCGCCATGGCACGAAGGGTTTGATACCACACGAGACCGCCATATTGTATAATGACCTCGATGAATATTTTAAAATCGCTCAACCTCCTTGTAGCTTTCATGCTAGAGCTGGCCATGCTGGCTGCGTTCGCCTATTGGGGATTCCACCTCGATACCAATCTATTCGTAAAACTGCTAGCAGGAATTGGCGCGCCCGCCCTGATTATCGTTATCTGGGCCATGTGGGCAGCCCCCAATGCAAGTGGCCGCCTGAGCGTTCCATGGCTGCCGCTCCTGAAGCTCGCGCTGTTTGGCTTGGCCGCGCTTTCTCTGTACGCCGGCGGCAAAAAAGATCTGGCTATCGAGATGTTCGCAGTATTTGTCGTCAGCGAAGCGCTTGCTCTCGCCTGGCACCAGGAGTAGTTCCGCATGTGCATTGTGAATAGCGTAGATTATCACGTTCCACGGGGCTTGTACCGTTCCGCCGTCTGCCGGACCGGCCGGGCGTCATAGCGTGTATGTGGTGTCAGATGTGGGTTCGCGGCTCGTCGCGGTGTGGGACCTGAAGGTCGCGGAGGTCCGGGAGCTCGCCGGCAGGCATGAGTACGACGGCCGGTTGCAAGGATCTGTCACC
>NZ_CAAAFO010000015.1:101497-104710 GCF_900634715.1 Candidatus Protofrankia californiensis
CGCGCGCATGCGTCACCACTACCATGGCTCGCCTCCCCGCGAGCTACGGGCGCCGAGCCGACAGCCACGCCACGCGCTGTCGTCGTTGTCGAGGATGTGGGCTGTAAGGACAATGGATCGCATGGCCGACACCATCCCGATCTATGGAGTCCGCAACCGCATCGAGAAGAACGGACCCGCGATCCGTGACGCGCTCCGTCCGGACGACCGCGACGTGTTCGTGGCGGAGCTGCGGATCGCGCTGGCAGAGGCCGATGACACCCTCGACCTCGACCCGATCGCCGCAGTAGTCGACAAGTGGTGGGGGCAGGCAGTGCTCACGGCCAACCCAGAGGTCGAAGCCGGTGCCCTCGCGGACCGCCGACGCATCGAGGCCGGGGATCCCACCGTGTTCGGAGCGACCATTTCGTACCCGCAGGGGGACCCGGAGATCACCAATGGCCAGATACACGATCCGCTGGGTCACCTACGCCGAGCAACAGCGTGACACCCTACCCGCCGAGGGGCGCCGCGAGCTCAACGCGCTCCTCAACCGGCTGGCCGACGACCCGTACCGGCACGGCACTTACGACAAGCGCACCGAACTGCGGCGTGCGGTCTTCGGGTACGGGCTGCTGACGTACAGCGTCGAAGAGAGATGGATCACCATCACCGTGCTCCGGGTCACCTGGATCGGCTAGCCCCGTCCTCCGCACGTGCGTGCGGAGGGTGTCCCGTGACCTTCGTCTGTTCAGTCGGCTGCCCGGGTGTCCGGGACGACGGTCATGAGTGCCCGGTGGACGGCGGGGTACCGCCGGCGTCCGGGATCCGGGCGAAGACGCACACGATGGCGTGGACGTCCTCGTGCCAGCGACGTAGCTCTGCTGCGGTGGGGGAGAGCTCGTACGGGTGATGATGACCGGCGCGGGACAGGCAGGCCCAGAGATGTTCGGCTCGGGCCACGGTCTGGGCGTCGAGGATGTGATGGAGGCTCAGCAGCTGCGCTCGTATGGTCGTTGACGCGACCGCTGGGTGTTCGCGGATCCACAGGTCGCGCAAAGCCGCCTCCAGGGCCAGCCGCATCAGCCACACGCAGGCACGCGGCCACAGACCGGCGGTGCCGGGGACTCGTTCCCGCAGGAGGCGGTCGGCGGCGTCGAGGTACTTCGGCGTGATCATAGCGTCTCGCTCAGCTTCGCAACCAGCGTCCGGGTGTCGTTCACCGGCGATCGGGTCCAGCGCGTCGAACACCTTGCTGCTCGTACCGGTGACGAGCCTGCTCAGCTCGGTGTAGGCGAGGAACGGCCGGCTGACGTCGAGTGCCTGCTGCTACGGCATGTCGGCGAGCGGGCGCGGCAACTGGCCGGGCGTGCGCACGGTAGTCGTCGCGGCGTGGAGGTCGTCGTCCGGCCCGGACCACGAACGCACCACGGTCAGTGGCCGGGCGGATCCCTCGGCGGTCAGCTCCAGCTCGATTCTCGGTGCTTCGACACCGTGGAGGTTGCGCCAACCGTCCCGCCAGACCGCGCCCCGCAGCACCCGCTCGTTCTTGCCGGTCAGCGCGATTTCGGCGGCCTCGGCGAAGCTGGACTTGCCGGATCCGTTCCGGCCGGTGACGAGGGTGAGACCGGGGCCGGGGTGCAGCGGGAGCGTCGCGGCCGGGCCGACGCCGCGGAAACCTCGTGCGGAGATGGACTTCAGGAACACGCCGGGGACGGAGCCCGCCGCCGGGCGTGCCCGGACCGGTTCGTCACGCGGCTGGGTGGACCCACCAAGTACACGGTTCAGCGGCTCGGTGCCGTCGAACGCGGCCAACACCAGATCGATGACGAGGCCAGCTGCCCCGTCCGGTCGAGCTCGTCGAAGAGCAGTTCATACAGCGCGGTCCGTACCGGCGTCCGTCTCGGCCATTCTGGGCACCCCTTCTCGGCCCGGGGTGGGGCCGTCGAGACATACATGACGGACGACGCAGGCCGCCGTCCGATGGCAACGGTTTCGGGGGTGCCGACGGGTTCGGGCCCGGCGGGCGAGGTCCGAGCGGCCCCCCGAGCCGCCCGGACGCGATCACAGTAGGACGTGGGAGGCAGAATCTGACATCCTTGTTACTGATAACTCGGGTTATCAGTAATTTCTTCATATTCTGACGCGATCGTCGCTATGCTGGCCTGACGCGATCACCTGACGCGATCAGTGGAATGTGCTCTTCAACAGACTCATGGCGGGGACGGGGTGTCAGATGCCGGAAATGACGGGCGCCGGCACCCTGCTCATCTCCATGCCCGAGATCGCCGACCTCGCAGCGGTGCTGCGGCCGGTGGTGACGACCTGGCGCAGACGCCACGTCGACTTCCCGGAACCCGTGCCCGCGGCGCCGCCCACGGCGGCGTCAGGTCGGGACGCGGCCACCCTGATGTTCGACGCATGATCGTCATCACCCCCGAGTTCGCGACCTCCGTCCGGCAGGCAGGCGTGTAGGCCGCCGCCCGGACTCGGGTTCCAGTTGGCCAAAGAGGGCGCGATCATGGATCTTCTCGCGCGTTCGGAGGCCCGAAGAACCTCAAGTCCGACAGGATCCGGACCGTGGGTGAGGACGTCATCCGCGCATGGCTGTGCACATGATTTATGCTTGGTTTATGAGCTTCAGGCGGATCACTATCAGTGTCCCGGAAGAGATCGCGGCGAAGGCGCAGCGGGCTGCCGACGCAGGCCAGGTGGAGTCGGTGTCGGCCTACTTCGCCGGTCTGGCTGCTGCCGAGCCGGACTGGGCGCAGGCTCAGGAGATCCTGGACCAGATGATCGAAGAGGCTGCCGGGTTGGACGATGCCGCGCGTGGCTGGGCGCGATTGGTGCTGGAAGCTGGCGATATTGATGTGGCCGGGGCTGCGTGAGAACGGTCGTCCTTGATGCGGGCGCGCTCATCGCGCTGGAGCGTCGAGACGTCCGGATGCTCGCACTAGCCGCGGATCTGGTCGGCGCGAGGGTGGCTGCGCATATGCCGGCGGGAGTCTTCGCCCAGGTCTGGCGGGGATCGCCGCATCAGCATGCCGTCATGAGGCTGGTCCGAACAGGCGCGGTGCGTGTCGAGTCCTTGTCGGAGGAGATTGCTGTCCGTATCGGATTGCTGCTGGCGGCATCAGGGGCGAGTGATGTCGTTGATGCTCATGTCGTGTTACTGGCACGGAAGCTTCGGGCCACGGTTGTCACCTCTGATCCGCACGATCTACACAAGTTGGA
>NZ_CAAAFO010000015.1:104842-110637 GCF_900634715.1 Candidatus Protofrankia californiensis
ACTTCATCCTCGGCAGCTGGAGGTGCCCGGCTGTTTCTCTACCTTGTCAATCGATATTGACGGATAATCCGCGGACGGGTAGCTTCAGGCGCCGAGCGTCAGCGTCAAGCTCTGGCTTGCTGGCCGGCAACCCTCGTCCGCGGTCGGGCGCTCCGGATGAGAGCCCGGTGCGACGAACCAGTCGCGCAGGCGTGTGCCTTGGTTGTAGGAGGAAGCCAGCGTGCAGCAGTCGCATGGCCGTGCCTGCGCTGTTTCGCCGTGCCGTACCCCGGCGACCTTCTCACGCCGGCACATCGACCTGCAGCGAGTAACCAGCTGTCTGTGTTGTAGCTACCAGCCCCTGAGCTGATACCGGACCCGCTCGCCGTTGGGCGCGGCGGTCCTCACGCGACTGGCCCCTGTTGCCAGGGCGCGGTGCGCCTCTCAACATCATGCGCCCTCCGACCTCAGCAGTCCTGGCGCCGTGCAGGTCGGCGTCATCGTGCGCGGTGGGTTCGGACATGGGATGCGTGGACCCGCAGCAGGTGGGCAGCAACGACACGATCTACTCGCTGCGGCAGATCGTCGACTCGTTGACCGACCAGGATCCCAAGACGGGCGAGATCGTGCCGTGGCTCGCGGAGAGCTGGCAGATCAGTCCGGACGCGAAGACGTTCAAGGACAACTTCGACGCGATACCGAAGCTGGGTGCACTGAGGTCGGGTGACTTCGATGTGCTGTGGGGCAACCTGACCCGTGCCGACCCCGACATCCTGCGCAGGCAGCCGGCGTGCTGTGGGCGGCCTACACGCTGTCGTTCCTGGTGCTGGACTACCTGCCCGGCGACCCGGTCTTGGCGATGGCCGGCGCCGGGATGGATTCCTCCTCCATCGACCCGGCGCGGCTTGCGGAGCTGAAGAAGCAGTACGGGTTCGACAAGCCGGTGCTGGTGCAGTACGTCGACTACCTGAGCAAGGCGCTGCACGGCGACTTCGGTGACTCGGTGTCCACCGGCCGGTCGGTGACCTCCGTGATCGGCGACGCCCTGCCGCAGACGCTGCAGCTCACCGGCGCGGCGCTGCTGCTCGCGGCGCTCTTCGGCGGCGGGCTGGCACTGGTCGCGACCTACACCTCGCAGCGCTGGCTGCGGCAGCTGCTGCTGTCGCTGCCGTCACTGGGGGTGTCGATACCGACGTTCTGGGTCGGGTTGATGCTGGTCCAGCTGCTCTCCTTCCGGGTGCGGATGTTTCCGGCCTTCGGCAACGACGGGCTGCACGGCCTGATCCTGCCGGCGGTCACCCTGGCGATACCCACCGGCGCGCTGGTCGCGCAGGTGCTGGCCAAGAGCCTGTTCACCGCACTGGACGAGCCGTATGTGCAGACGGCCCGGGCCAAGGGCGCCGGACGGGTCCGCATCCACCTCAGCCACGCATTGCGTAACGCCTCCCTGCCGGCGCTGACGGTCATCGGTCTGCTGGCCGGGCAGCTGATGGCCAACGCCGTCGTGATCGAGACCGTCTTCGCCCGCAACGGCCTCGGCCGGGTCACCGCCGGCGCGGTCACCGTACAGGACATCCCGGTCGTGCAGGGGGTCGTCGTCTTCGGCGCGCTGGTCTTCGTGCTGGTCAACCTGATCGTCGACCTGGTCTACCCGCTGCTGGACCCGCGGATCGTGGTAGCCGCCACCGCGCGAAGGAGTCCCGCGTGAGCGTGCGAAGGAGTCCCGCGTGAGCCGGTCACTGGTCACCGAGCCGGCCACGCAGGCCGGGCTCGAGCCGCAGGCCGCAGCGACGCCGCCGGCGCCGGGCCCACGGCTGGGCGTCGACGTGCGGCGGCTGCTGCGGTTCTTCCTGAGCCGCCCCGGGCTGGTGCTGTCGCTCGTCGTGGTGGTGCTGGTGGTCCTGGCCGCGTTCTGGCCGACGCTGTTCACCGCGCGCGACCCGCTGTTGGGGGTTCCGGCCGACAACTTCCAGCCGCCCGGCGTCCACCACTGGTTCGGCAGTGACGAACTGGGCCGCGACACCTACTCCCGGGTCGTGCACGGCGTGGCGCTGTCGCTGAAGGCGACGCTGATCGCCGTCACGGTCGCGTTCGCCGTCGGTGGCGCCCTCGGGCTGGTCGCCGGATTCGTCGGCCGCTGGGTCGAGGACGTGCTGATGCGCTTCGTCGACGTGCTGCTGTCCATCCCGGCCCTGTTCCTGTCGCTGGCGCTGGTGACCGCGCTGGGATACGGCACGGTGAAGGTCGCCGTCGCGGTGGGGATCGCCAGCGTGGCCAGTTTCGCCCGGGTCATGCGTGCCGAGGTGCTCAGGGTGCGCCAAGCCGTCTTCGTCGAGGCCGCGCGTTCGTCGGGCGCGCGCTGGTACAGCGTGCTCGGACGGCACGTGCTGCCGAACGCGATGGGGCCGGTCATCGTGCTGGCGACGCTCGATTTCGGCACCGCGGTGCTGGCGGTGTCCTCACTGAGCTTCCTCGGCTACGGCGCCGCACCGCCCGCGCCGGAGTGGGGCACGCTCGTCTCCGACGGCCGTAACTACCTGGCCAACGCGTGGTGGCTGTCGACGCTGCCCGGCCTGACCGTGGCGGCGACGGTGCTGGCGACCAACCGCATCGCCCGGGCACTGGACGGAGAATGGGCTAAACAGCGATGACAAACCACCTCACCGACAGTCACGGCTTGACCGGCGGCCACGGACTCACCGACAGCCACGGTGACACCGCCACCGATGGTCACAGCGGCATCCCCACCGACGACCACAACGACACCGGCGCAAGCCTGCTCGCGGTCCGCGGGCTGTCTGTGTCGTACCGCACCCGCACTGGGCCGGTGCACGCCGTCCAAGGCGTCGATCTCGACATCAGGCCGGGTGAGATCGTCGCGCTGGTCGGCGAATCCGGTTCGGGCAAGAGCACGACGGCGCATGCGATCGTCGGATTGCTGCCGGCCGGGGGACGCATCGACGCGGGCAGCGTCCGGTTCGGCGGTCACGACCTCGCAGCCCTGTCGGAGCGGGAACTTCGCGCCATCCGCGGTGCCCGGATCGGACTCATCCCGCAGGACCCCACCGTGTCGCTCAACCCGGTGAAACGGATCGGCGCCCAGGTGGCCGAGGTGCTGCGCATCCACCGCCTGGCGACGCGCCGCTCAGCCCCGCTGGAGGCGATCGCGCTGCTGGAGCGGGCGGACTGCCCGAACCGGAGGTCCGCGCCCGGCAGTACCCGCACGAGCTGTCCGGCGGCATGCGGCAGCGGGCGCTGATCGCCGTCGCGATCGCGGCGCAACCCAAGATGATCATTGCTGACGAGCCGACCAGCGCCCTGGACGTCACCGTGCAGCGGCTGATCCTCGACCACATCCAGCACCTGACCGACGAGTTCGGCACCGCGGTCCTGCTCGTCACCCACGACCTCGGTGTCGCCGCCGACCGCGCGCATCGCATCGCGGTGATGTCACAGGGCCGGATCGTGGAGAGCGGGCCTACCGGGCAGATCCTCGACAACCCTCGCGACCCCTACACCCAGCGGTTGCTGCGCAGCGTCCCGAGCTTCGCCGCCGCGCGCGCGGCGCACACCGCGCACACCGTGCCGCGGGCCCGGACGTCACCCTCGGTAGCCGCTGAGCGGCCACTGGTCGTGGTCGGCAACCTCGTCAAGGAGTTCCCGCTGCCCCGGACGGGCGGCGGCCCTGCTCGTGCGCTACGCGCCGTCAGTGACGTCAGCTTCACCGTCAACCGCCACGAAACCCTGGCCCTCGTCGGTGAATCGGGTTCGGGCAAGTCCACGACCGCCCGCCTCGTCCTGCGCCTGGTGGAGCCGACCGCCGGTCGGATCGTGTTCGACGGCGACGACGTCACGGCCGCCGGGGGAGCGCGGCTTCGGCAGCTGCGCCGCCGGGCCCAGCTCATCTACCAGAACCCCTACGCCTCCCTCGATCCCCGGTTCTCGATCAACGACGTGATCACCGAGCCGCTACGCGCGTTCAGGGTCGGCGACCGGGCCTCCCGTACCGCCCGCGCCCGGGATCTGCTCGACCGGGTCGCGCTGCCGGCCTCGGTCCTCGACCGCAAACCCGCCGAGCTCTCCGGCGGGCAGCGGCAGCGGGTCGCGATCGCCCGCGCGCTGGCGCTGGCGCCCCAGCTCGTCGTCTGCGACGAACCTGTCTCCGCCCTGGACGTGTCCGTGCAGGCACAGGTCCTGGAGCTGCTCGCCGAACTGCAGGCCGACACCGGCGTGGCCTATCTGTTCATCTCGCACGACCTGGCCGTCGTGCGGCAGATCGCCCACCGGGTGGCGGTGATGCAGGCCGGGCGGATCGTGGAGGCCGGCGCGACGGACGACCTGTTCGAGCGTCCCGAGCACGACTACACCCGTGCGCTGCTGGCAGCCATTCCCAGCTGGTCGCGACAGCGTCAGATCACTTCGCCGAGGAGCGGACGCACGCCCTCGGCGAAGGCGTAGGCCTCCTCCAGGTGCGGATACCCCGACAGGACGAACTCCTCGATACCGGCGGCGCGGTACTCGGCGATCCGCTCGGCGACCTCCTCGTGGCTGCCGACCAGTGCCGTGCCGGCGCCGCCGCGCACCAGGCCGATGCCCGCCCACAGGTTCGGTGCCACGACCATCCGGTCACGCGAGCCGCCGTGCAGGTCCAGCATCCGCCGCTGGCCGACCGACTCCAACGTGCGCAGCCGCTGCTGCCCGGCCGCGATCGTGGCGTCGTCCAGGCCGGCGATGAGCCGGTCGGCGTCGGCCCACGCCTGCGCGGCCGTGTCCCGGGTGATGACGTGGATGCGTAGGCCGAACCGCAGCCGCCGTCCCTGCGCCGCGGCCAGGTCGCGCACCCGGTCGATCTTCTCTGCGACGAGCGCCGGCGGTTCGCCCCAGGTCAGGTAGCTGTCGGCCTGCCGGGCCGCGACCGCCAGCGCCGCATCGGACGAGCCGCCCAGGTAGACCTCCGGGTACGGCACCGGCGGATCGCGCAGCAGGGCGCCCCGCAGGTCGTAGAACCTCCCGTGGTGGTCGAACTCGGCGCCGCTCCACAACCGGCGCACGATCTCGAGGAACTCCTCGGCCCGCGCGTACCGGGCGTCGTGGCCGAGCTGGTCGCCGTAGGCGTGCTGCTCGGCGCCGCTGCTGCCGGTGACGACGTTGAGCTGCAGCCGTCCGTCCGACAGTTGCTGGAAGGTTGCGGCCATGTGTGCGGCCAGTGCCGGCTCGACCAGGCCGGGACGGAACGCGACGAGGAACTTCAGCCGGCTGGTCTGCGCGATCAGCGCAGCCGTCACGACCCACGCGTCGGCGCAGTGCGCGCCGGTCGGCGTCAGCACCGCTTCATAGCCCAGCGAGTCGACGGCCTGCGCCAGCTGCGTGAGGTAGGTCAGTGACGCCGGCCGACCGGCGCGGGCGGGTGCCAGCACCCCGCCGATGCCCAGCCCGTGCACTCCGGAGGCCAGGTTGCGGCCGTCACCCCCGGTCGGCAGGAACCAGTGGTAGCGCGCGGTCACAATGCGGCCACGACCGGGCGTATGCGCAGGACGTGTGCGTTCATCACAATCATCCGCCGATCCGATCTTGTGTCATCCATGCCTGACGAAAACCGATTCGGCCGTCCGCCCGGCGGCCCCGCATTCCGCATGTAACGATCACGCATAATGATCACATGTAATGATCAAACAATGCCAAGTATATCGATAGGAAATAGACTTTGCCTGTGCCTCAGGGTACCTTCGAAGAAGGTCATGAGTGTCGGCAACAGGCCCTGGCTCGCTGACCGGCAACCTCCCGCGCGGCGGGTGCTCCAGGTGAGGCCGGCTGGG
>NZ_CAAAFO010000015.1:111197-114863 GCF_900634715.1 Candidatus Protofrankia californiensis
TGGGATGGGGTCGGCCGGGCATCGATCGGCAGGAGGTGACGACACATGCAGCTGATCCCGGGTCCGCCTGCCGTCCACGCGCCCGAGCCGCGACGTGGTGTGGTCGGCCTGTTCCTGCGTCGGCACATCGATCTGTGCCGTGTCGCCGGCGCGCTCTGTCGTCCCTGACCCAATCGCTCCTGACTCAATCCGTCGCCCCTGACCCAACCGGTTTCGACGTGCCGTGATCGGCGAACCGATTACCACTCGTGCTGACACCGCCGCGCCACCGATCTGGAATCGCGGCCGCCTGAAAGGGACACCGGACGATGAGCAAGCCGATCAAGCCGATCCATCTCGCCGCTCATTTTCCAGGCGTCAACAACACCACGGTGTGGAGCGATCCTGCTGCGGGCAGCCACATCGAGTTCAGCTCATTCGTCCATTTTGCGCAGACGGCGGAACGCGGAAAGTTCGACTTTCTGTTCCTCGCCGAGGGGTTGCGGCTGCGCGAGCAGAACGGGCTGATCCACGACCTCGACGTGGTGGGCCGTCCGGACACCTTCACGGTGCTGGCCGCGCTCGCCGCGGTCACCGACCGGCTCGGCCTGGCCGGCACGATCAACTCCACGTTCAACGAGCCCTACGAGGTGGCGCGGCAGTTCGCCAGCCTCGATCACCTCTCAGGCGGCCGGGCGGCGTGGAACGTGGTCACCTCCTGGGACGCCTTCACCGGCGAGAACTTCCGCCGCGGCGGCTTCCTGCCCGAGCAGGCGCGTTACGAGCGGGCCAGGACGTTCCTGCGGACGGCGTGGGAGCTGTTCGACTCCTGGCGTGGTGACGAGATCGTCGCAGACAAGGACGGCGGGGTGTTCCTGCGCGATCCGCGCCCGGGTGCGTTCGCCCACCATGACGCGCATTTCGACATCGCCGGCCAGTTCAACGTCCCGCGCAGCCCGCAGGGGCGTCCCGTGATCTTCCAGGCCGGTGACTCCGACGGGGGACGGGAGTTCGCCGCCTCGAGCGCAGACGCGATCTTCGGCCGGCACGGCACCCTGGAGGCTGGGCAGGCGTTTTACGCCGACGTCAAGGGACGGCTGGCCCGGTACGGCCGTGCCCGTGACCAGCTGCTGATCCTGCCCGCGGCGACGTTCGTGCTCGGCGACACCGACGCCGAGGCGGCCGAGATCGCGCACGAGGTCCGGCTGCAGCAGGTCAGCGGCCAGACCGCGATCAAGTTCCTCGAGCAGCTGTGGAACCGTGACCTGTCCGGCTACGACCCGGACGGGCCGCTACCCTCCGTCGACCCCGATCCGGGGGAGAACACGATCGCCCGCGGCCGGGCCAGCGTGCGGATGTTCGGGGATCGGCTGGCCACCGCGAACGAATGGCGCCAGCTCGCCGAGGCGAAGAGCCTCTCCATCCGGGAACTGATCATCGAGGTCACCGGGAGGCAGACGT
Source organism: Candidatus Protofrankia californiensis (assembly GCF_900634715.1). Classification (GTDB taxonomy): domain Bacteria; phylum Actinomycetota; class Actinomycetes; order Frankiales; family Frankiaceae; genus Protofrankia; species Protofrankia californiensis. The sequence goes on from NZ_CAAAFO010000015.1 coordinate 112,638, forward strand.
TCATCGGTTCCCCGGCGACGGTGGCTGGCGCGATCAACGACCTCGTGCAGGCCGACGCCAGTGACGGGTTCATCCTCGTCCCGCACATCACCCCGGGTGGGCTGGACGGGTTCGTTGACACCGTCGTACCGCTGCTGCAGGAACGCGGTGTGTTCCGCGCCGAGTACGAGGGCACCACGTTGCGCGAGCACCTCGGCCTCGCGCCATTTGCGTCCCTGTCCCCGCCCGTGTCCCTCGCACCACTCGACGTGCCGGGTCCGGCGGTGAAGGCGGTGTCGTGAAGTTTCTGGCCATCACACTGATCGTGCACGCCCCGGACCCGGTCACCGGCGCGCGGACGTCGACCACCGACCGGTTCCGCGAGGTGATCGACAACGCGCTACTGGCCGAGGAACTCGGCTTCGACGGCTTCGGGGTGGGGGAACGGCACGAGCGGCCGTTCATCTCCTCCTCCCCGCCGGTCGTGCTCAGCCACCTGGCCGCGCTCACCACCCGGCTCCGGCTGTTCACCGCGGTCACGACGCTGAGCCTGCTCGACCCGGTGCGGGCCTACGAGGGCTACGCCACCCTCGATCACCTCTCCGGCGGCCGGCTGGAGCTGATCATCGGCAAGGGTAACGGCGCCGCCCAGCGGGGGCTGTTCCACGTCACCCCCGATGACCAGTGGGACCGCAACGCCGAGTCCTACGAGCTTTTCCGCCGGATCTGGCGGCAGGACAAGGTCACCGCCGACCCGCGGTTCCGGCCCGCGCTGCAGGACGCCGAGGTCTGGCCCCGGCCGCTGCAGCAACCGATCCGTGTCTGGCACGGCAGCGCCACCAGCAAGGAGTCGGTCGATCTGGCCGCCCGGTACGGTGACCCGCTGTTCTCGGCCAACGTCACCAACCCGATCGAGCCGTACGCCGAACTCGTTCACTACTACCGTGAGCGGTGGGCACACTACGGTCACGACCCGACCCTGGCGACGGTCGGCGCCGGTACGGCCGGTTACTATGCGCAGCGCAACTCCCAGGATGCCATCGCCGCCTACCGGCCGGTGTTCGACGGGCATCTGGCCTTCCAGAAGCGACTCGGTATGGAACCGGTGTTCCCGACGCTGGAGGACTTCGTCGAGCGCAGCTCCGCGCTGATCGGCAGCCCGCAGCAGGTCATCGAGAAGGTGCACCGCTACCACGAGCAGTTCGGGCACAGCGTGCTCCACCTGCACGCCGACGCCGGCGGCCTCACCGACGCCCAGCACCGCGCCAGCCTGGAACTGTTCCAGTCCGACATCGCCCCGGTGCTGCGCCGCGACATCCCGGACCCGCCCTGGCCGTGGGCGCCGGTGCTCGCCGAGCCATCCTCACCGACCGCAGGCGGGCCTGCGCCCGCCGCCGTCTAGAGGCCAAAGGCGGCGCGATCATGTTTTTCGCGCCGCCGGAGGCCCAAGTCCCTGGAACATTGAGAAGGACACCCGCCATGGTCACGACTCCGCTCGCCGTCCTGGACCTCATCCCGATCTCCTCCGGATCGACCGCGGTGCAGGCGCTGCGCAACAGCATCGATCTCGCCCAGCAGGCCGAGCGGTTCGGCTATGCCCGATACTGGTTCGCCGAACACCACCTCAACCCGGGCGTAGCCGGCACCTCACCCGCGGTCGTGCTGGCGTTGACGGCCTCGGCCACGTCGACGATCCGCATCGGCTCCGGCGCCGTCCAGCTCGGGCACCGCACCGCGTTGTCGACGGTGGAGGAGTTCGGGCTCATTGACGCCCTCCACCCCGGACGCCTTGACCTTGGCCTGGGCCGCTCCGGCGGACATCCGAGCGAGGTGAAGCGCGAGCCGGCCCTGCTCGGCGGCACGGCCGTCGTGAACGGACAGGCATCCAACGGGCTGCGCATCCCACCCCGGTTCTCCTTCGAGCACCTGCTCGGCTCGCCGCGCTTCGCATTGCAGAAGACGCTTCTGCAACCTCCCGGTGCGCAGCCACAGAACTACACTGAGCAGGTCGGCGACGTCCTCGCCCTGCTGGCCGGCACCTACCGCTCCGCCGAGGGCGAACAGGCCCATGTGGTCCCCGGGGAGGGTGCGCAGGTGCAGATCTGGATCCTCGGCAGCAGCGGCGGCGAGAGCGCGACCCTCGCCGGGGAGAAGGGGCTGCGGTTCGCCGCGAACTATCACGTCAGCCCGGCCACCGTCCTGGAGGCCGCCGAGGGCTACCGGGCCGCGTTCCGCCCGTCGGCCGAG
>NZ_CAAAFO010000015.1:115202-119612 GCF_900634715.1 Candidatus Protofrankia californiensis
CTCGGCCGACGTCGTCGTAGCCGAGGACGCGGCCACAGCGCGGGAGCTGGCCGCTGGTTACGGGCTGTGGGTGCGCAGCATCCGCACCGCCGAAGGGGCCATCCCGTTCCCGACTCCGGACGAGGCCCGCGGGCACCCGTGGAGCGATGCCGATCGCGAGCTGGTCGCCGACCGTGTCGAGACCCAGTTCGTCGGCTCGCCGGAGCAGGTCGCCGACCAGCTGGAGCAGCTGCGCGACGCCACCGGCGCCGACGAGATGATCATCACCACGATCACGCACGATCACGCCGACCGGGTCCGCTCCTACCAGCTGCTGGCCCAGGAGTGGCAGCGCCGTTGACCATCCGCGTCCATATTCACGCCCACGTCCCCGGCGGAGTCGCCGTCGGCGGGGTCGCCCTTGGCGGAGTTGCCGTCGAGGGCGGCGCATGAGCCACATCCACATTGGTCGGCAGCACCACCCGAGTCAGCAGCCCCCGCTGGACAACCCCGCCCGGTGGTCACTGACCGGGGCACACGCGCACCTCGCCGAGCGGCGCGGCAACGTGCTGCGCTACCCGGTCGACGTCTCCCCGTTCGTGGCGCTGCCCGAACACCCCGACGCCGCCGACTGGGATGACATCGCCGCCCTCGCAGGCCCGGGCGCGCTGGTCCCGCTCGCCGGGGTGTCGGTCCCGCCGCCGCGGGGGTGGGAGGTGGTGGCACGTGGCGCCGGGGTGCAGCTCGTCGACGACGGGGTCGCCGCCGCGCACGACGACGAAGCCGTTCGCCTTCAGGCATCGGACGTGCCGGAGATGCTAGCGCTGACCGCGTCCACCAAGCCCGGCCCGTTCCTGCCGCGGACGATCGAGATGGGCGCCTATCTCGGCATCCGCCGCGGCGGCGTGCTCGTGGCGATGGCCGGCGAGCGGCTGCACCCGCCCGGGTGGACCGAGATCAGCGCGGTCTGCACCGACGCTGCTTTTCGTGGCCAGGGGCTGGCGGCCCGGCTCGTGCTCGCGGTGGCCGCCGGCATCCGTGAGCGCGGCGAAACCCCGTTCCTGCACGCGATCGCGGACAACACCAACGCGATCCGGCTGTACACGTCGCTGGGATTCCGCCTCCGCCGCAGCGCGACCTTCCTCACCGTACGCGTACCCTACAACCTACCCGATCCCGAGGACGTGCCAGTCACGTGAGCGGCACCCGTTTCGGACACTCTGCATCCTCGCCACGACCACGACCGTGCGACAGACCGACCGCCTCCGCGCGGTGAATACCTGTAGAGGACGAGCTGGGTTGTGCGACCGAGCGGGTCCACGATTTTGCTAGTGGTGCATGCGCATAACACCGCCGACGGCTGGCTACGCGGTGACTATGGCGACTGAGGAGAGGGGAGGCAGGCTGCGACGAACACGTGGAACGAGACCCGGGCCAAGCGACCTCCACGAGAGGACAGGGTCGAGGAGCACCGCGCCCGGATCGACGCCGAGGTACGCGCGTACCGGCTGAGGGAGATTCGCGAGGAGCAGGGTCTCACCCAGGTCGAGCTCGCGGATCGGGTTCGCGCTCCGCACCGATCAGTGGGGTCGTGGTTATGACGCCGAAACCGTCCGGCTCCTGTACCGGCTTGGTTTCGGTGAGCTGGACATGCATGGATTTCGTCCTCGTCCTCGTCCTCGGCACCTGGCGTGACTTCATCGTCCATTCCATCCTCGAAGACGAATGGATACCCTAGCACGGCACGGATACAGTCAACCAGAGTCCCGTCGCAATCCTGATCGGTTCGAGCAGCAGCGAGCCCAAGCAGTAATTCCGATAGACTGCCGAACTTTCCTGTTTATAATCAAATGAAGGGAATCATCCCACTTTTCCGGTCCAAGCCCATACTCTGAACTGTTGTTATACCGCTGAACGCGTATCTTCGCCTAGCCGATCTATAGCCCGGCGTATCCCTTGAGCGATGTCGAGGAAGGCTGCATCGCGGTCTTTCCACTGCGTCACAGGCCTCGCATCTCGCGGGAGAGCTTGATAGGAATCAAAAATGCTTCCCTGCCAGTCCACAGCACGCAGGAGTACGGGGATTAGGCAGGCGTCGCCCGTTGCGTGGCGTTCAACTGCACGCACCGCTTCAATCCCGACGCAGTAGTCCGATGCCATGAAGTCTGGACTCAGCAAAAAGAGAATCACCTCAGCTCTGTCAAGCTGATCGTCGATCTTCTTGCGCCAATCCATCCCTGCTACGATTTCCCGATCGTGCCATTCTCGAATTATCTTTGCGCGTTTCAGATTTGCCAGGTGTTTGATAAGTTCTCGCCGAAGCAGATCGTCTGCGTGTGCGTAGGAGATAAATACACTCACAGGAGGGTTTCGGTCATCCTGTTCACGTTCCGATGCGAGGAGCCGACGGTCTTGATTTTCTCTGAGTTTGACGAGCAGATCTCCGTCGTCGCGACCGTCCCTGCGACGCTGTACCAGTTCAGCCTCAAGCAGTTGGCGCTCACTCTCTAGCTCAAGGAGAGATGTTAAAGGTTTCGTCGACGCATGAGGGGTAGAGGGTGCAGGAGTAGCCGGCATGATCTCGTTTACTACAGAGACTCGTCGCGCGAATTCCTCGTAGAAGCTGACATAGCCGAGAGGTGACATTTTCTCTCTCGTATAAAAATAGATCTCGATGTTGAGCGCCTGAGGGCTGTAGAAGACCACTGAAGATGTTGGTCGAGAGCGCGGAACCGGAACAAGGAGCTCTCCTCAGAGGCCTCCGAAGATCCTGTCACCTGCCCGGACAAGCACCCATCAGGTCACACTCGAAAGCCGCCAGGCCACCCCGTCATGCCACAGTCCCCGGGCAACCAGAGTCCGCAGATTCACCGCGGCGGCACGACGGTGCAACCACGCGTCATTCCTGATCCTGCCGATGTACCGCAGCCGACGGTTTCCCCGGGCCACCACACCCGCGATGGCCCGCTCCACCGGAGGACGCCACCGCCGGTACTCGGCCCGCCAGGCCGGGTCGGTGGCCTGCCGGCGACGCGCCGCAGCCAGAACATCATGATGCGGATGGACGCTGACGTTGCGTCCGGACACCGAGGTCGTACACCGCGACCGCAGCGGACAGCCGGCACACCGGACGGTGAACCGGGCCTGACGACGCCCCTGACCATCCGGGCGTCCCAGACCCACGGTGTGCCCGGCCGGACAGGTCACCGCCGCCGCCTGCGTGTCCACGACGAAGTCCTCCGGGACGAACCCCCCGGGCACGGCCGGCCGCACCGGCGGACACTTCACCACCAGGGTGTGTCCCCGTCCAGCCAGCTCGGCCCGCAGCTGACCGGTCCCGTAGGGACTGTCCCCCAGGACCCGGCGGGGCCCGTCCTCCCCGGCCAGCAGGTCGGCGGCGACCACGGCCTCGTGATGCTCCGGTCCGCTTCCCGGCCTCAACGCCACCGCCGTGATGATCCCGGTGTCGGGATCCACCGCCAGGTGAGCCTTGTACCCGTCCTGGTAGCTGGTGCGGTTCTTGTGCACGTGCCGGGCGTCGGGATCCACCGTGGAGACCATCCGGTCGGGCACGGTGGTCCGGGCGATGCGCCACCGCCCGTTGGACCCGTCCCCGCCCTCGGCGGGTTCGACGTCCTGCCCGGCGACCAGGGCCAGGAGCCCCACCGCGTCAGCAGCAGCCGGCCCGAGTTCCTGCTCGGGCAGATGTCCCAGCAGGCGCAGCGCGTCACCGACCAGAGCGTCGACCAGCTCGGCGCGGGCCTGCTCGTCGTCCCAGGCGATGACAGGCTTGCCCGCCCGGGTGTAATCGTGCGCCGAGCAGCACACCGCGGCCACCTCCCCGGCACCGGGCACCACCCGGATCACCCGGCGGATCGCGGCGATGAGCTGGGTGACGGTGTCCTGGGTGGCCACGGCGTCGTCGAGCACGGTGGAGTCCAGAGCGCGACGGTCCTTTCCCGCAGCACACCGGTGGCCCCGACTACCTCCCGGACCGTCTCGAAGACCCGGTTCGGCCGGAGGGAGCGGGCCAGCCGGCGACGGAAGTAGGTCAGCAGCGACGGGTGGAAGGCGGTGTCGTACAGGCCCAAGCCGCAAGCGGCCTTCCACCGCAGGTCACAGCGCAGTTCCTGCACGCAGTCGGTGTCCGACACCCCCCGTGCAGGGCCTGCAGGAGCAGCGCTGCCGCCAGGACCTGTGGGGGCATGGAGGGACGGCCGTCGGTCGAGGAGTAGAGGTCGGCGAACATCGCGGCGGGGAACAGGGTCTCCCGGTGCTCGGCCAGGAACGCGAAGACACTGCCGGCCGGGATCAGCTGCCGGCAGGTGGTCCACACGTCCGGACCGATCGTCGGCCCGGCCCACTGTCCCTGCACGACACCCACTCTGGCGTCGGTAGGTCAACGACGGAGCCACAGACCAACATCTTCAG
>NZ_CAAAFO010000015.1:119978-125154 GCF_900634715.1 Candidatus Protofrankia californiensis
CGGTCTTCTAGATCGCGACGATCGGGACGAGCTCCTCGAGTCCGGCGAGGTCGGCGGCGTTGCGCGTGTAGACGCTGGCACCGTGGGCGTGTGCGGTGGCCGCGATCAGCAGGTCCATGGTTCGGGCACGCGGCTGGCGTCCGATCTGCACGACCCGTGTGGCGAGGCGTCCGTAGCTGTCGGCGACAGCGTCGTCGACGGGCAGTGGGTCGAACCGTCTCTGGATGGAGCTGAGACGGGCGAGCCGGCTGGCACGGACGTCGGGGTTCTTGGCTACGAGAACGCCGAAGTGGAGTTCGGCCATGCTGATGATGCTGATCGCTAATTCGCCGGGGATCGGGTCGATGTCCGTAGCGATCAGGACGCTGGTGTCAAGAATGCCCCGGTTCACTCCGCCCCCACGGGTCGAGGATGCAGCCGTCGAGCAGGCCGCGCTCCTCCGCCCAGTCGGTGCCGACCGGCTGCGCGAAGATGTCGGCGAGGTCGTCCCAGCCCCGCCAGGTGCGTGGACTGACCGGGCCCAGGACGGCCGCCGGCCGGCCAGCGACGGTTATGGTCACGCGTTCGCCGGCCTGGGCGCGGCGTACCAGGTCGCTTGCGTTCTGCCGGACCTCCCGCAGTCCCACTTCACTCATCCGTCAACGGTAGCACTTGTGCTATCTCGCGCGGTCCGGTCGCGAGGTCCTGTGCCGGTTGTCGTGGTGTGGAAGTGCGGCGCTGTCGAACGGTTCTTCCGCATCCACGGTCGATCAAATCAATTTTCATCCGTATTTGCGAAGTCGGCGAGCCGCTGGCATGTATTGCCCACTTGACTGGTGAAGATGGCCATGGTCCCGTTGATGGCGTGTGGAGAACAGTTCTCCTGGTCGCCCGGATACACATCGACCTCATGCGGATGACCTGCGGACACTGTCACCGCGGCTGACCGGCGCTCGCCTGTGCGGCCTGGCCTTCTCAGGCCCGGCGGTTCACTGCCAGCACCGCGCTTCCTACCATCTCCCGCCGCATCCGAGCCACACATGGTCATCTATGCAGGCCGCCGCCGGACACGGGGGTTCGTGGCGTAGGTCCTGATCCACCACGCTCTGCTCAACCACCGTCAAAGGACCCTCGTGAGACAATCATCGACTCGGACAATGTCGACTCAGACGATCGGAACAGCCGGGATAGCGGCTGCGCCCGCCGAGCATCCGGTGCGGGCGTTGCTGACCCGGCGCGGTCTGCTGGCCGGCACCGGTGCCGGTGGTCTCGCCGCACTCCTCGCGGCGTGCGGCGGTTCGACGAGCGACGCTGGCACGACCGCCTCCTCGTCGTCCTCGGCCGCGGTCGGCAAGCGGGGTGGCACCGTCACCCTGAGCGTTCCGCCGCCGCCGACCTCGCTGGATCCGGTGACGATGTACGACGGCACCGCGATCGCGCTGGTCCAGCTTGTCGCCGACTACCTGATCTGGCTTGACTCCGACTTCCGGCTGCAGCCCCGGCTGGCGACCGCGTGGAACTCCTCCGACGCGGGCCGGACCTGGTCGTTCACCATTCGCCAGGGGGTTGTCTTCTCCGATGGCACGCCCCTGGACGCGGCCACGGTGAAGGCATCGTTCGACCGTCTGCTCGATCCCGCGAACAAGTCCGCGGCGCTGTCGGCGTTCGACACGGTGCTCAAGGCCGGAGGCGTCTTGCTGGCGGGCTCCGACACGGTCGTCTTCCACCTCGAGCGACCGTTCTCGGAATTCCCGTATCTGGTGTCCGCCGGCAACTACAACGCGCTCATCCTGAAGTCGGACTACCAGCTGGGCACATTCGCTCAGAAGGCGATCGGCACCGGGCCGTTCCTGCTGAATTCCTATGACACGGGCACGGGCGCGTCGTTCACCCGCAACCCGAAGTACTGGGATTCCGGAAAACCGTACCTTGACGGCGTCAAGGCGACGTTCTACAAGGACAGGCAGGCCGATCTGCTCGCCTTGCAGAGCGGCGCCGTCGACGGGCAGATCCTGTCGGACGCCGGCCTGGTGGGTCCGGTCGCGGGCGGCAACTCCATCGCCGTCGACAAGGTCAACAGTACCGGTCTGATCGCGTTCACCCTGCGCGTCGACAAGCCGCCGTTCACGAAGAAGGAGGTCCGCCAGGCGGTCGCGTACGCCCTGGACCGACCGGGCGTCCTGACCAGCGTGCACAACGGGGTCGGCGTCCTGGGCAACGACCATCTCTTCGCGCCCTCGTTCTCCAGCGCTCCGACCGATCTCCAGCAACGCGCCAAGGACGAGGCAAAGGTCAGGACGCTGCTGGCCGCCGCGGGCGTGGACCACCTGCGTTTCACCCTCAGCTTCGACCCGCCGAACAAATCCTATGCGCTGGTCATCCAGGACCAGCTCAAACAGGTCGGAATCACCGTGGACCTCGACCAGCAGACCTCCGGGGCGTTCTACGGGGGCGATCAGAACACCGACACCCCGTGGCTGTTCACGACCGCGAACCTCGTCGGGTGGGCGGGCCGGCCCACGGCGAGCCAGTTCATCATCCCGATGGTGAAAAGCCAGGGGGTGTGGAACGGTTCCAAATACGCCAATCCGGTTGTGGACGCGGCAGCCGCCGCCTACGACGCGGCCACCGACCCGGCCGAACGGAAGAAGCAGGCGGAGATCATCGTGCGGGCGCTCAACGAGGACGTGCCGGTCATCATCAGCGTGTGGAACGGCGCGGTCCGCGCCTACCGGACCGACCGGGTCAAGGGGCTGCGGGCGCACCCGTCGGGGTTCCTGGATCTGACGACCGTGACCAGGGCCTGATCCGGCGTGGCGCGTTTCCTGGTCCGACGGCTGCTGGCGATCCCGGTCACGTTGCTGGCGGTCAGCCTGCTGGTGTTCGCCGCGACCGAGCTGATCCCCGGCGACGTCGCCCGGGTTGTGCTCGGCCCGGAAGCGAGCCAGGCGTCCGTGGACGCGCTGCGCCACCAGCTGCACCTGGACCAGCCGCTGCCCAGCCGATATCTGCACTGGCTGGGCGGGTTCGTCACCGGCGACTGGGGGCAGTCCTACACGCTCGGGGTGGCGGTCCGTCCACTGGCGCTGGACCGGCTGGGCCAAAGCCTGCTGCTGGCCCTGCTCGCCTTCGTCCTGCTCGTGCCGTTCGCGCTGGCGCTCGGCCTTGCCGCGGGGCTGCGGGAGGGACGCCCGCTCGACCGGGTTCTCAGCGTGACCGGCCTGAGCCTCGGGGCCGTTCCGGAGTTCGTCACCGGGGTCGTGCTGCTGGTGGTCTTCAGCGTCCAGCTGCACTGGTTGCCCTCCTCGGCTCAGGCACCCTCGGGAGCGGGGCTGCTCACCCGCGTGGAACACCTGCTGCTGCCGGCGATCTCGCTGGTCCTGCTATGTGCCGGGTACGTCGCCCGGCATGTGCGGGCCAGCACCGTCGCGACGCTGTCCAGCCCGTTCATCCGGGCGATGCGGGTGCGCGGCCTGTCCGAGGCGCAGCTCGTGCGCGGGCACGTGCTGCGCAACTGCCTGGTTCCGGTGACGAGCGCGCTCGCCGTCCAGCTGCAGTACCTGCTCGCCGGGCTGGTCACCGTCGAGCTGCTGTTCGGCTACCAGGGCATCGGCGACCTGCTGCTGTCGTCCGCGACCAGCAAGGACGTGCCGACCTTGCAGGCCACCGCGATCGTCCTCGGAGCCGTGGGCATGCTCGTCTACGTTCTCGCGGACGTCGTGTACGCGCTGCTCGACCCGCGGATCCGGGTCGGGAAGGTGGCTCACCAGTGAGCCCAGTGAGCCCAGTGAGCGTCACCGATGTCGCACCGCCGGTCACCGCTGTGGCTCGCGGGCCGGGGGTCGTGCGGCGGCTGGTGCGCCGGCCGTCGTTCGTGGCGGGTGCGGTCCTGCTCGTCGGGTGGGCCGTGGTCGCGGTGTTCTGGCCGCATCTCGTCCCCGTCGACCCGATGACCCAGCACCCGGCCGAGCGGTTCCGTTCGCCGGGCTGGGGTCACCTGTTCGGCACCGACCAGTTCGGCCGGGACGTGCTGGCCCGGGTGCTCGCCGGTGCCCGTCCCGTGCTGGCGGTCGCCCCACTGGCGACCGCGGTCGGGGTGGGCACCGGGAGCCTGCTCGGGCTGGTGTGCGGCGTCCGGCGGGGCCTGCTGGACGAGATCGTCATGCGGGTCGTCGACGTGCTCGCCGTCTTTCCGAGCCTGGTCGGGGCGGTGGTCGTGGTGGCGCTGGTGGGCAGGTCCACCACCACCCTGGTCGTCGTCATCGGGGTGTTCTTCGTACCGATCGTGACTCGCAGCGTGCGGGCCGCGGCGCTGGTCGAGCGGGAGAAGCCCTACGTCGAGGCGGCGCGGCTGCGAGGCGAACCGTTCCCGTCTCTGCTGGGTCGCGAGGTGTTACCCAACGTCGCCGGGACGGTGCTGGTGGAGGCGACGTCCCGGCTCGGTGACGCGGTCTTCGCCGCCGCGACCTTGTCGTTCCTCGGCCTCGGCCAGCCGCCGGGCTCCCCGGAGTGGGGCACCTCCGTGGCGGACAACCGGGTCTTCCTCCAACACGCCTGGTGGACGGTGCTTTTCCCGGCGTTCGCCGTCGCCAGCCTCGTCATCGGCGTCGCCCTGGTCGCGGACAACCTGCGGGAACAGGAGGCGGCGCGATGAGCCGGCCGGCAACCGGCGATGTACCGGATGTATCGGACGGGTTGGATGGGCTGGACGCATCGGGCGCATCGGGCGCAGCGGGTGGGCCGGGCGCACCGGGCAGGGCGGGCAGGGCGGGCGGGGCGACAGCCGGCGGCGCACCGGCAGGCGTACCCGAACCGGGCGTGGCCGAAGGGCTCGTCGTCGACGAGCTGACCGTGAGCTACCCGGCGTCGGGCACACGGGCGGTCGCCGTCGAAGGCGTGAGCCTGCGGGTGCTTCCCGGCGAAAGCTACGGGCTGGTGGGGGAGTCCGGATCCGGCAAGAGCACCCTGGCGGCGGCGCTGGCCGGCGTCCTGCCCGATGGCGGCCGGGTCGACCGCGGCAGCATCAGGCTGGACGGCGTCGACGTCGGCGGCCTGTCAGAACGGGACCGGCGGCGGTGGCGGGCCACCGCGTTCGCCATGGTCCACCAGGGCGCCACAAGCAGCCTGGACCCGACGGTCCGCGTCGGCGCGCAGGTGGCCGAAGCCTGCCGGCTGCAGGGGCTGCCACGCGCCGCGG
>NZ_CAAAFO010000015.1:125606-126410 GCF_900634715.1 Candidatus Protofrankia californiensis
GCTGCGACCGGGTGGGGGTCCTCTACGCGGGCCGCCTGGTCGAGGAGGGCCGGGCGGCCGAACTGCTCACCACACCGCGGCACCCCTACACCGCCGGCCTCGTCGCAGCGGCACCCACGGTCGGGATCACTCGCCGGGAGGGCAGGCTACGGGCGGTGCCGGGGCAGCCACCGGCTCCCACCGAACGGCCGAGCGGCTGTACGTTCGCCGACCGCTGCACGCTCGCCGACGAGACATGCTGCACCTGGGAGCCACCCCTCGTCCCCGTTCTCGCAGCCGCTCCCGCCGTCGTCCCGCCGGACAAGCCCCCGGACGGGCAGCTGGACGCGCATCTGGTCGGGCACACGGTGCGCTGCCACCACAGTGACCGCTTCATGACGCCGCACCTTCCCGAGCAGGGCACAGAAGTAGATCATCCGACCCCGACCCCGACCCCGACCCCGAGCCCGCGGCTGCTGTCCGTGCGGGGGCTGTCCCGCAGCTACGGCCGGACGCCGGTGCTGGACGAGATCGATCTCGACATCGCCTACGGCGAGGTATTCGGGCTCGTGGGCGAGTCCGGCAGCGGCAAGACCACCCTCGCCCGGGCGCTGGTGGGTCTCGGACCAGACGGTCCGGGAGAGCTCCGGCTTGCCGGGCGCCCCCTGCCAGCCCGGCTGTCGCGCCGGTCCGCCGAGGACCGCCGCCGGGTGCAGATGGTCTTCCAGGATCCCGACACCACCCTCAACCCACGACACCCCGTAGCCACCGTGCTGCGTCGGGCGCTGGTGACGCTGCGCGGATCGGGCACGGTCGCCGACCTCG
>NZ_CAAAFO010000015.1:126501-130673 GCF_900634715.1 Candidatus Protofrankia californiensis
CGGACCGCACGGCTGTCCGGCGGGCAGAAACAACGGGTGGCCATCGGCCGCGCCTTCGCCGGCAAACCCGACCTGGTCGTCTGCGACGAACCGGTGTCAGCACTCGACGTGAGCGTTCAGGCTGCTGTGCTGGAGCTGTTGGCGACCGCGCGGGACACCGACGGCGTCTCCTACCTGTTCGTCTCCCACGACCTGGCCGTCGTGGGATACCTGGCGGACCGGTTGGCTGTCCTGTACCGGGGGCAGATTGTCGAGGTCGGTCCCACCTCCGCCGTGCTCTCCGGCCCGCACCACCCGTATACCGACAGCCTGACCGGGACCGATGCGCCGGCTCCGGCGCCTGGCCGTCCGGGTCGGGTACCCGGCCGTCCGGATCCGGTGGGGCCGGCCGGCTGCCGGTTCGCCGGGACCTGCCCCCGCTGGGTGGACGGCCTGTGTGACCAGGTGGCTCCTCCCGTCCGGCTGCTGCCCGGGCCGCCCGGAGCACCTGTGCACACGGTCCGCTGCCACCTCGAACCGTCCGATCTGCCCAGGACCCCGTCGACACCGCCTGCCGGGTCCGGCGCGCAAGCGCCGCCGGCTGCGCAGAAGGAGAGGGTGTGATGTCCGAACGTCTCGCCGCCGGCGACCTCGACCAGCTCGATGACGTCGACCGGCTCGATGACCTTGACCGGCTCGATGACGTCGACCCGGAAAACGAGTTCACGCTGTTGGAGGACACCGCCGGGGATGCGGGCCTGGACTGGCACGGGCCCCCGCTGGTGGGCCGCCGCTGGTTCAACCCGACCACGGGCGGTCACCTGAGCGCGGTCCTGTGGGGGCCGGGCCCGCCCCAGGTCGTCTTCGTCCACGACGCCGGCCGCAGCGCGCGCCAGTGGGACGCCGTGATCCTGGCTCTCGGCCTGCCGGCCGCCTCGCTCGACCTGCCCGGCCACGGCCGGTCGAACTGGCGACGCGACGGCCGGTACGAACCCACCCGGCTCGCAGCCGCGGTGGGGGAGGCCATCGCGTCCTTCGCCCCGCGTGCACGCCTGGTGGTCGGCAGCGGACTCGGCGGGCTCACGGCGCTGGTGGTCGCCGCTCGCCGGCCGGAGCTGGTCCGCCGGCTCGTCCTGCTCGACACCCTGCCCGGCGCCGGACGCGCCCGGCGCCGGGCGGTGGGCGATGCTCCCGCATCCCGGACGGATGCCGTACGGCAGCTGGCCTCGACCTTCCCGCCGGATGCCCAGGGTCTGCCAGGTGCGGGGAGCCCCTCGGGTGTCCAGGGCCGCTCGGCTGCCGGGGGCCTGCGGGGTGCCGAGGGTTTCCTGCGGCGCGAGGTGCTCTTCGGCACCGTCGGTGAACCGGACGGCTCGTGGGCGTGGCGCCATGATCCCGCCGTCGCCGCGGCGTCCTACGACCCGTCACCGCTGTGGGACCACTTGGCGGGCGCGGCACCGACCGTCGTGCACGGTGCGGGATGGCTGTCGTCCGACGACCTCGACGTCCTGGCCCGCCGGGCGCCGCGCGCCCGGATCGTGGCGGGCGACGGCAGCGGCAGCGGCAGCGACCTGGAGACGCAGCAGCCTGTGGCCCTCGCCGGCCACCTGCTCGACGTCCTCGCCGCCGCGCAGACGTCAACAGCCCCGGCCGGCACCGATGCAACGACACCGACGAACGGACAGGGAGCCCGGACATGAGCAGCACGACATCGACCGGATCGTCGACCGGCTCCGTCGTCACCGGGGCGACCGAGCGCGTCACCGGGGCGACCGAGCGGGATCCGTTCTCACCGCGGCCGCGCGATCTGCGCCCGGTGCGGACCGAGCCGAACGGCCGACGGGTCCGGGTGTTCTTCAACGGGCAGGTCATCGCGGACAGCATCCGGACGCTGTACGTCTTCGAGGCCGGGCACCTGCCGGTGTACTACTTCCCGCGCCCGGACGTCCGGTTCGACCTGCTCACCCCCACCGACCACCACACGAGCTGCCCGCGCAAGGGCGACGCCTCCTACTTCACCATCACCGTCGGTGACCGGAGGGCCGAGAACGCGGTCTGGGCCTATCCCGAGCCGATTCCCGACGTAGCCGACCTCGCCGACTACGTCGCCTTCTACTGGGACAGGGTTGACGCCTGGTACGAGGAGGACGAGCAGGTCTTCGTCCACCCCCGCGACCCCTACAAGCGCGTCGACGCGCTGCCCTCGTCGCGGCACGTCGAGGTCCGCGTCGGCGACGAGTCACTGGCCGACACCCACCACCCGACCCTGCTCTTCGAGACCGGGCTGCCGATCCGTTACTACCTGCCAAAGCTCGATGTGCGGTGGGACCGGCTGACACCGGCACAGACCCGCACCCGCTGCCCGTACAAGGGTGAGGCCCGGTACTGGTCCTACGAGGGGCCGGACGGCACACGGATCGACGACATCGCGTGGAGTTACGCCGAATCCATCCCGGAGATCCCGAAGATCGCCGGTCTTGTCGCGTTCTTCAACGAACGGGTCGACCTGATCGTGGACGGTGTCCGCCAGCCGCGCCCCAGCACGCCCTGGTCCTGACCGGCGCCCCGGCCCCCCGTACCTCAATATCTATGAATATCCATGCCCGATATCTATTGCCCGGCGGTCCGTTCGCACCTCGTCCCGGCAATCCGTTCTCGATACCGGCAATTCCCGATCTCAGCATCCCGATACCGGCAATCCCGAGACGCCCCCCGGAGGGACATCTGCCATGAGCGACACGATCCCCGTCATCGACCTTCAGGCGGCCCTCGCCGAGGACGCCCCCGCAGACCTTCTGCGACGGGTCCGCGACGCGGCTGAGAGCATCGGACTGATCCAGGTGGTCAACCACGGCGTCTCGCTGGAGCTGATCGAGGACTTCGAACAGCGGATCGGGCGCATCCTGCGGCTGCCCCGCGCTGAGAAGGCCAAGCTCGCCAGCCCCACCGGGCATCCCTACCGCGGCTGGCGCCAGTGGCCCGACGACTTCGGCCGCCTCGAGCTCGAGCGGTACTGGATCGCCCAGTTCGACAACCCGGCCGACGCCGCCGCCGCCGGGGTCAGCCGGCGCTGGCTCGGGCTCTATGAACACGCCAACGTCTGGCCGCAGCAGGACCCCGGCCTGCGGGAGGTCACTTCTGCCTACACCGACGCGGCTGTCGGCCTGGCTCGGCGGGTGCTGGGGCTGTACGAGCGGATCCTCGGCCTTCCCGCCGGCAGCTTCCCGCACGACGAGCCCTACCACGCCAGCTTCCTCGTCAACGACTACCCGACCTGGACCTATCCGGACACCGCGTCCGACGAGGACAAGCTCCTGTTGCTGGAGCACGCGGACGGCTCGGCCGTGACGATCCTGCACCAGAGCGGCGACTACACCGGGCTGCAGGTGCAGCTACCCGACGGAAGCTGGATCCCGGTGCCCGTCGTACCCGGCGCACTGCAGGTGTTCTCGGGGACGATCCTCACCCGCTGGACCAACGGCCGGTTGCGTCCCGTTCGCCATCGGGTCGTGGCCGGCGGCACAGTGACCCGGCAGTCCACCGGGCTCTTCTACCACCCGAGCCTCGACACCGTGCTTGAGCCGTTGCCGACTTTCGTCGGCGCGGACGGCACCGACTTCGAACCCGCGCTGCTGGGCGAACTCATCGAGAACGGGGTCGAGGACTATCTCAAGATCTTCGGTCGTCCCGACCAGGTGGCGGCCTGGCGGGAGGGCCGGCCGTACGTCTCCGAACTGGCGGAAACATCGGCGGGACTCTGAACCGTCAACGCCTGCCGCCGGGTTCCGGGCGCTCCGGCTACCGGACTCGGCGGCGGCTACCGGACCCGGTGGCCCGCCGGATCCGACACACCGGGCCTTTTCCGTAACCCATAAACGGCCTTTTTTGCAACCCATTAATGCCGCATTTCATTGACGCGCCCATTTACCTCATTCGCGGAGACGATCGTGTTCTCTTTACGTGCCGTAATCCGACCGCGTCTGCGTTTCGCCGTCGTCACGGCCACACTGACCGCCGCAATGGTCGCCGGCACCGGCTCGGCGGGAACCGCGGCGGTCGCACAGCGCTCCGCCACGAACGCCGGCAACGCCGACTATGACGTGGTCCTCGACTGGTACGATGTCACAGCGCGCACGGTCGCCGCCGCGGCCCTGCCCACCCAGGTCACGAACAGCCGCATATGGGCGGTGAGC
>NZ_CAAAFO010000016.1:0-845 GCF_900634715.1 Candidatus Protofrankia californiensis
CCGTGCCCTGCGGGCGGCGGATCCGCTCTACCGCATCCCACTGGGGGAGCTCCCGGCCACGGTGGTGACGCGCTACCGCGACTGCGTGACCGCCCTGTCGGAAACAGCATGGGGGCGCGACGAGGTGGGGACCAACGCATGGCGCCGCGCCGAGGCGCTGGACGGCGGGCTCAGGTCATTCCTGCGGATGAACCCACCCGGCCACACCCGGTTGCGCGGCCTGGTCAGCAAGGCTTTCACCCCCCGGGTGATCGCCGGTCTGGAACCACGGATCACGTCCCTGGTCGATTCACTGATCGACACCGCGCTTGCGCAGGCGGGTGAGATCGACCTGATCGACGCGCTCGCCCGCCCGCTCCCGCTGCGCATCATCTGCGAACTGCTGGGCATGCCCGCACAGGACGAGCAGACGTTCCGGGGCTGGGCCAACGATCTCACCCGCGGAATCGACCCGGACTACCTGCTCACCCCCGACGAACTGGCCCGGCGCGTCACGTCCTCCCGTGACTTCGACGCCTACTTCACGGAGCTGATCGCACAGCGCCGAGCCCGGCCGACCGAGGACCTGCTCAGCAGTCTGGTGGCGGTGCGGGACCAGGGCGACATGCTGAGCGAGACCGAACTGCTGGAGCTGTGTGCCCTGCTGCTGGTCGCCGGGTACGAAACAACGGTCAACCTGATCGGCAACGCTGTGCTGGCACTGCTGCGTAATCCCGACCAGCTTGCCCTCCTGCGCGCCGATCCCGACCTCATGCCCTCCGTCATCGACGAGACGTTGCGCTACGACCCACCCATCCAGTTCATCGGTCGTCTCGCTCTACGGGACACCGAGATCGCCGGACGCG
>NZ_CAAAFO010000016.1:1203-7203 GCF_900634715.1 Candidatus Protofrankia californiensis
GCATGATGGACGATCACGGTGAATGGATGACCGGCGCGGATGACCGCGGTGAATGGATGACCACGTGAAGAAGCGCTGACGGAGGGGAGACACGCACCGTCAGCGCCCACAGACACACAGCGTCCCGGAGACACGCACCGTCAGCCCCCGGGAGTGCCTGTCCCAGCCTCCTGAACCCCAGCCTCCTGAACTACGGAGGTGGACACCTTCCTCGGCGTGGTCGGGTGCGCCCAGCCGAACCGGACGACTCCGGCTGCCACGGCCGGGCGCAGCAGCGTTGTGGGGGCGTCCACAAGGTTCAGCATGCTCATCAGGGCGCGCGCCACCGTGGCGTCCTGATGTGCCGCGACCTGTACCCGTTCCGCGTACGGGCCCACCAGCCGGTCACGCAGGCTGCGTCGCCCCCTGACACCGGGATAACGCAGGTCGGCACCGTTTGCCATATCCCACGCGACGTCCACGAGACGTCCGGCCTGCTGGTAGAAACGAGCCGGCAGATTCGGGCCGCCGGCCCTCAGGCAGTCCTGCAGCGCTCGCACCTGCTGGGCCGCCACGGTCATTCCCTGAGCATAGAGCGGATTGAAACTGCACACCGCATCACCGATGGCGAGGAATCCTTCGGGTGGGTTCTTCAGACGCTCGTAGTGTCGACGCAGCGAACCGGAGAAACGGTGGGGTACCGGGTCGCTCAATGCCTCGGTCGACGTGACGAGGTCGTAGATGTCAGGTACGGGCAGGGTCCGGGCGAACGCCTCGAAACCCTCGGGATCCGTCGGTGGATGGTCACCGAGCATTCCGGCGAGCGTGATGTGCCAGCGGTCGCCTTCCAATGCGACGGCGCCGCCGCCACGGAATCCGGGCATGGTAGAGATTATGATCGAACGCTGACCGTCGAGGTGTTCGGGACGGTAACGGTAGAAACGCGACGCATAACCGAGATCCACATCGGTTCGCCGCTCGGGCGGCCGGGGCATGTCAAGGGCGGCCAGCCAGTCCGGGCTGCGGGAGGCACGGCCGGTCGCATCCACGACGAGGTCCGCGCGGATGAGATCGGTATGCGTGGCATCCACGCGGGTGAAGTCCGTGCGAACGAGGCGGCTGAGGTCCCTCTCGTCGGCCCCCGGGCCGGCCGGCCACGAGCCCTCCTCGGCGGCAGCGCGAGATGACCGGGCGACGCGCACGCCGATGATCCGGCCAGGAGCGTCGGGTGCCGCGACAAGCCCGGCCGCGGACGTCCGCTCGACGAACTCCACTCCGGGGATCTTCCGCAGTCTCGTCCGCAGGACGTCCTCCAACAGCCCCCTGCTGGCAAGCACCGAGGTCAGCCCGGTCGGGGTCGAGCAGACCCGCAACCCCCGCAGGTACCAGCGGGAACCCACCAGCGTCTCGATCGTGGACGCGCCCCGCTGCGTGAGTTCCGTGGTCAGCCCGGGGAACAGCTCCTCCATGATCTGGCGCCCGCGGTCGAGCAGCCCGTGCAGGTGCCTTCCCTGAGGCGCTCCACGGCGCGAGTCCCCGTCGAGGAGCACGTCCCGTTCCAGCACCGTGACCCGGTCGAAGGTCTCCGACAGCACCTGGGCGGCCAGCAACCCGGCGATCCCGGCACCGAGGACGACCGCGTGACCACGGCCGTCCGCGGCCTGCCGGACCTGTGACAGCCGGCTGTGCAGCGGATCCCGCGGACCGGGCTGCAATTCCTGGTCCGACATCGGGGGCACTCCGCCGTCCTCCATCACGCCTCCCGTGGCCGTCACGCATTCGCCGTCATGTATCCCCAACCGGCATGGCCCGGCCGTCCCGAGAGCTTTCCCCGCGCCTTGTCCACGCACCGTGTCGTCCCGCCGCCGACCACTGATCCGGCGATTCCGGCCGCGTTGCCATCGATATCTTGGGTCCGTCGCCTCTCCGGCGTCAACCGGACCTGCGAAGATTGACAAAATGCATCGGGAACCTCTTCTCCCCTGCGCCGGGAAGCACCGTAACCGCAGGTCGCGAGCTCGCCCCTACTCTTTATCTTGCCCTTTGCGCAACCCCGCCGTTATCAGCCAATCCGATTGATCCATTCGATGCCACAATGGCCGGCCCCAGCGGCGACCGGGTCGCCACCAAGCCCGTTAGGTTCTCGTCCCGGCACGTAAATGGACCGTTCACCGGGCCGCCAGCCGGGCGTGCTGAAATACCGTTTCACTGGACGACCCTGTGCGTTCGGTGATTTCATCACCGGTGCCGGCGCCAGATACATCAGCCGGTGCGGTCGAGGCCTGAGACAACCGGTGACGACGGCACCGAAGAATCGTGAGAGGGAGCCGACATGGACGTGGCGACGACCCCGGTGAAAACGCCGAACAACCCTGCCGCGCCGCCGCCCCTGCTGAATGAACTGTTCGACCCGACGAACCGGGCCGACCCGTACTCCCGGTACGACGATCTGCGCGACGCCGGCCCGCTGCACATGTCGGACTTCGGACTGCACCTGGCAACCCGCTACGAGGACTGCGTCCAGATCCTGCAGAGCGGGGACTGGGGGCACGACAAGGAGGCGGAGCAGCTGCACCCCACCATCCCGGCGTCGGCCTTTCCGGACACCTTCCTGTGGATGGAGCCGCCCGACCACACCCGGCTACGTGGTCTGGTCACCAAGGGCTTCACGGCACGGCGGGTGGCGGGCCTCCGGCCTCGTATCGAGGAACTCGTCAACAAGCTGATCGACGCCGCGCTCGACGCCGGCGAGTTCGACCTGATCGAGACGATCGCCTACCCGCTGCCGCTCACCATGATCTGCGAGATCCTGGGCGTGCCCGCCGAGGACCACCAACTGGTGCAGAAGTGGTCGCAAGCGCTTGCTCGCGCGTTCGACCCGGACGTCTACATGACCCCCGAGGCGCTCACCGCTCGTAACCAAGCGCTGCCGGAGTTCGCCGGATACTTCCGCCAGCTCGTCAACGAACGGCGGCAGCACCCCGGTGACGACCTGATCAGCTCCCTGGCCGCGGTGGAGGACCAGGGTGACAGGCTCACCGCCGACGAACTGCTCGGCACCTGCATCACCCTCATCATCGCCGGCCACGAGACGACCGTGAACCTGGTCGGCAACGGCGCCCTCGCCCTGCTGCGCAACCCCGACCAGCTCGACCTGCTGCGCAGGCGGCCGGAGCTGATCCCCAGGGCCGTCGACGAGCTGCTCCGCTACGACTCGCCCATCCACATGAACACCCGCGCCGCCAAACGGGAGCTCGTGGTCGGCGGCCGGACCTTCGCCCCCGGGGAAGGCGTGGTCGCCCTGATCGCCTGCGCGAACCGCGACCCGGACGCCTACGACGAGCCGGACCGGCTCGACGTCACTCGTTTCTCCGGGGAGCAATCGGTCTCCCGCCATCTGTCCTTCAGTCTCGGTCACCACTACTGCCTGGGCGCACCCCTCGCCCTCCTGGAAATGGAGATCTTCCTCGACACCTGGGTCGGCCGCGTAGGGACCGCCGAGATCCTCACGGCCGAGCCGACGTACAAGCCGAACATCCTCATCCGCGGTCTGGCGAACCTTCCCGTGCGCTTCCAGGCGTAGGCAACCAGCGTTCAAGTGATCATCGCCGGAAGTTCGCCCGGAGTCCGCGCCGGTGACGCGACGGCGCGGCTCCTGGTGCTCACGCTCTGCCTCGATGTCATCGTCCTGTCCCTGATACAGACCCTGGTCGTGCCCGCGCTGACCGAAATCGCGGGACAGCTTCATACGACCACGGCGACCGTGAGCTGGGCGGTCACGGCGAACCTGCTCGCCGCCGCGGTACTCACCCCGCTCCTCAGCAGGCTCGGAGACCTCCACGGAAAGCGTCGCGTACTGCTCGGGGTCCTGGCGGTGGTCGTGGCGGGTTCACTACTGGCCGCGGCCACCGCATCCGTGCCGCTGCTCGTCCTCGGCCGGGTGCTGCAGGGAGCCTCGTACGGCATCTTCCCGCTGGCCATGGGCGTGCTGCGGGATGAAATCCGCACCGACCGGCTGACCTTCGCGATGGCCGTGGTCAGCGGGATGCTCGGGCTCGGCAGCGGGCTCGGCGTCGGCCTGGCCGGAATGCTTACCCGTAACCACGGCGACTATCATCAGATCTTCTGGCTTGCCACCGTGGCCGGTTTCCTCGCTCTCCTCCTGACCGCGGTCGCGGTCCCGCACAGGGACAGTCATGCTTCGGGAACGGTGGACTGGTTCGGTGCCGGGCTACTCGGTGCGGCGCTCGTCCTGCTGCTCCTGCCGCTGTCAGAGGGCAACGACTGGGGATGGACCTCCGCGGCCACCCTCTGCTGCTTCACCGCCTGCGCGGTGCTGTTCGCGGTATGGCTCGGCGTCGAGAACCGGGTCGGCACGCCGCTGGTCGCTCCGAGGCTGCTCGCCCACCGACCCGTCCTCATCACAAACCTCGCCGGACTGTTCCTCGGAGTGGGGATGTTCACCGGCTTCCTCGGCATCTCCCACCTCGTCGAGACGCCCCGCGCCGAGGCCGGCTACGGCTTCAGCGCCAGCGTCCTCGCGACCAGCAACGTCTATCTGCTTCCCGGGGTGGTGGCCGGCGTGCTCGTCGTACCGTTCAGCGGCAGAGTGGTACGACGCCACGGCGGCCGGGCGACGCTCCTGGCCGCCACCGTCCTCGGCGTCACCGGGTTCGCTCTCCTTGCCTTGTTGCATGACGCAACCTGGGAGGTCATCCTCGGTGGAGTGATCGTCAACTTGTCGATCACCTTTGGGTACGCCGCCATACCCCCTCTGCTCGTCCTGGCGGTACCGCCAGGTGAAACCGCGATCGCCAACAGCATCAATTCCATCGCGCGCACGGTTGGCAGCGCGCTCGCCAGCGCCATGACCGTCACCCTGCTGACCAGCCGGCTCCTGCCCACAGGCATGACCCGCGAATCCTCCTATACCATCGCGTTCACGATCGCAGCCGCGGGATTCGCCGTTTCCGGCCTGCTCGTCGGCCTCGGCCTGAAAAGCGGGCGCCGCCTGGAGCCGGCAGATCCTGGACGACCTCCGGTGATGAGCGCGGCCTAACGCGGGTCGGGCGATCCCGCGTTAGGCGCGGGCAGGCGTCCGTATACCGTATAACGATGTTTTCCGATACCTGCGGGCCCCGTGCTGGTGGAGTCCTCTGATGGCCGGCCAGTCCAGGCGCGGCGGCAATGGCGTGGCCCGCGGTGGTCAGGGCGGCCGCGCGGCCAAGGCCGGGTCACACCGTAAAGGCGCGTCGGCCGGTAGCGGGGGGCAGCGGCGAAAGAGCCTGCAGGGGCGTGGAGCGACCCCACCAGCCGAGATGCGTCCCGGCCACCCGGCCCAGCGTCGGGCAGCTGCGGCTGCGGCCACCGCTGGCGAGGCACGGCGTCCCAGCGGACCTCGCGCCGCCGACAAGAGCGGGCAGCGTGACGACCGGACTCGTGACGACCGAGGCCGTGACGACCGGGCTCGCGGCGCCAGGACCCGTGACGACCGGGCCGCCGGTGATACCGGGGCCCGCGGCCCCCGTGCGCCGCAGCGGGGCCGCACGGGCGGGCCTGCCTGGGCTGGTCCGGCCCGCGCGGGGCGCTCCGGCCGTGCGGAACGGGACGAGCGGGGCGAACTCGACGAGCTGGTGGTCGGCCGCAACGCGGTGGTCGAGGCGCTGCGGGCGGGCGTCCCGGCGTCCGTCCTCTACGTAGCTGCTGGAACCGACTACGACGAACGTCTTGACGAGGCCCGTCGCCTTGCCCCGCGCGGCGGGGTGGCCGTCGCGGACGTCGCACGGACCGAACTGGACCGGATATGCGGTTCCGCGCCGCATCAGGGGCTGGCGCTGTCGATACCGCCATTTCAGTACGCCCATCCCGACGACCTGCTCGCCCGCGCGCAGGGAGCGCCACCAGGACTGTTGGTGGCCCTGGACGGCGTGACCGACCCGCGCAACCTCGGTGCGGTCATCCGGTCGGCGGCGGCGTTCGGCGCGCATGGGGTCATGGTGCCCGAGCGGCGGGCAGCCGGCG
>NZ_CAAAFO010000016.1:7495-17624 GCF_900634715.1 Candidatus Protofrankia californiensis
CCGCGGCCTGGAAGACGTCGGCCGGCGCCGCGGCCCGGTTGCCGGTGGCGCGGGCGACGAACCTTGTGCGCGCGCTGACGAGCTGGGCGCAGGCCGGTCTGTTCGTGGTGGGACTCGCCGCGGACGGCGAGATCAGCCTGGACGACCTGGAGATGACCTCCGACCCGCTCGCGCTGGTTGTCGGTTCGGAAGGACGCGGCCTGTCGAGACTGGTCGGGGAACACTGCGATCTGACCGTGCGGATCCCGATGGTCGGGAAGGTCGAGTCGCTCAACGCCGGGGTCGCCACGGGTGTGGTGCTGGCGGAGATCGCCCGCCGCCGGCGGGTGGACGGAGCGGGGAGCGCCAGCCGAGGGTAGGGCCTCACCCGAGAGCCGGTTGACCGGCCTCTCCCGAGGGGAAGTCGGCCGGGGTCTCACGGCCGAGAACGCTCACTCAGCCCACCCTCGGCCGATCCTGCCGGTTTTTCCACCAATCCTGCTGGTTGCCCTCGGTTTCTAGTTGCCCTCGGTTTCTACTGGCCTGCCGCCTGCGGCCAGTGCAGCGCCGCCGGTGACGCGGATGACGCGGGTGGCGCGGAGCGTCCGGTCTCGTCGTCGAGAATGGCGACGGTCCGCTCGAGCAGGGAACGAAACTCCTCCGACTCGGCGGGGGTGAAGACGGCGGCAAGGCGCTGCTCGACCGCGAGCGCGACGGCGTCCGCCCGGTGCAACAGCACCCAGCCGGACTGGGTCAATCGGCACTGGAAGACCTTGGCATGGACGTCCGACTGCTCACGTACGATCAGCCCCTTCGCCTCGAGCGTGAGCAGCAGGCTTGCCATCGACTGGGGCGTGACCATACATCGGCGGGCGAGCTGGGCACCGGAGAGCCCGGGTGACTCGGCAAGCGTGAACAGTACCGTGTACTGCGGGACGGATAGACCGACGTCGCGCAGCGCCCGGGTCTTCTCGCGGATGAGCGCCTGTTCAGCCCGCTTGATCGAATGCCCGAGGCGGGATACGGCGGTGGCGGGCGGTGGTTCGTCCCACTCCATTTCGTGGTCTCTCCTCTCACATACCACCGGTCTCACCTACCACCGGGCGGATACGCCGACGTCCGGGTCCAGATATCCTTTGCCCCCTCCGGCGAACGGCGCGAAAAGGGCGACGCCTTCACTCTAATACTCCCTACCCATTCCCAACCGACAGTGTTGTATATACCAGTTCCCGTGGTGGAAGCGTGGATGCGGCGATGTGCCGGGTAGTCATGCCGACGTGACGGCCGGTCAGCCCACCGGCCTACCGGAAACCCACAGTAATAGCCAGTGAACACGGGTGTGGGTCGATTCACAGGACGTGTGCGGCCTCACAAGAATCCGACCGCACCAGATCATGGCGCTCTTCCGCCGTTAGCATGGCTTCTCACGCTTCAGCGAGGAGGCGGACGACATGGGTGTCAATATGTTCGGGCCGGAACGTGGGCCGAGGTTCAGCAAGTTCTCCGAGATGGTCGCCGACGACCTCCGAGGCAGGATGGCGCGCGGTGAGGTCAGGCCCGGCGAGCATCTCCCGCCGGAGAGCGAGCTGATGGACATATACGGTGTCGCGAGGCCGACAATGCGCGAGGCATTGCGCATCCTCGAATCCGAGTCCTTGATCATTCTTCGTCGCGGGTCCCACCTGGGACCACTCGTTCAGGAGCCGGACACCCGGGTTCTCGCGCGGCAGACCGGTCTACGCCTGCAGATGCAGGGAACTTCCGTCAGGGACCTGGTTGAGGCGCGGGCGGTGGTGGAACCGGGCGCCGTGGCGCTGGCAGCAGCACGCCGGAGCGGATCAGACCTCCGGAAAATGCGTAACTGCCTGCTGACCGCCGGCAGGCCACGCAGCATTCTCGACTTTTCCCGCCCGTCCATCGACTTTCGCATCCTGGTCGTGCGGTCGTCCCACAACAAGACTCTGATCCTGATGGCGGAACTCGTCTCGACTCTGCTCCGGAAGGAGTACGAATCCGTTCTGCGGAATATCTCCGAAGCGGACGGGCGCCAATTCATCCAACAGTCGGTCGCCCGGTACGAACGCCTGACCGACCTGATCGAAAATCGGGACGTGCAGGGCGCCGTCGAATTCTGGCAGAACCACGGTACGGTCGACGCGGAGCTCGGGACGAGCAGCCTGCAACCGGGCCCGATGCTCGCGGTCTATTCCTGACCCACTGACCGAGGGCTGGTCGGCAGGTGTCGGCACGTTCTCCCCGGATCCGGCCACTGCCGAAACCTGACCGGCCGGCTCGGGATGCAGTTCCGACACGACGACTCCCCATCGGACGCGCCTCCCCCGGGTCGGGCTCTGGGCGAGGCGTCCGGGTCGGGGCCCGGCCATCGGACATCGCGGGGTGGGGCGGCCCGCGGGAGGGTCGGGCGGGAGCGTCCGCGTTCACCTCAGGGAGCTGGAAGAGCTGGGCCGGGCGCCGCCGCGCTGGAAGCGCCCGACAATGGCAGGGAGCGAACCGCTGGCACAACCGGAGTCCCGCCGATCACTCAACCCCAAGGAGCATGATCCGCTCTCGATGCCCTACGCTGGGGAGGTTCCCGGACCGGCCGGCGTGGCGCAACTGGCAGCGCACTCGACTTGTAATCGAGCGGTTAGGGGTTCGAATCCCCTCGCCGGCTCCGCTCTGATCATGTCGACTCCCAGGACAGTCCGCGGGCGCGGACCAGACGAGCGGAGTAGCCCACGCTAACTCCGGCGAGACCATGCGCACTGACCGTGACCTACACGGGCTCGGGGTTCCCGGCGCACCACATCCCAGCGGCCGGCCGTCCGCCGTCGAACCGTCCAATGCCGTCGAACCGTCCAATAAGGTGCCCATCGTGGATCGGCGGATGTTACTGAGCCTGCTCAGCATCGGCGCGGCGGAAGCGCTGCTCGCCGCCTGCTCCGCAAGCGCGAGCTCGGCTCCCGGCGGGCAGCCGTCCGCCCCGAACACACCCCGGGAAGCGCCGGCCGGGCCGGCAGCGGCCGGCATGGTCGCGGCCGCTCCCGGGCAGCCGCTACCGCCGATCCCGCCGCCACACCCCGGCCCGGCGCATCCCACCTTCCATGCGCCCGGCCGCACCCAGCAGATCGCGTTGACCATCGACGACGGATATGACCCGCAGACCGTGGCCGGCTACGTCGAGTTCGCGCAGCGTTCCAAAATACCGATCACGTTCTGTCCGAACGGCGCCTACCGGCAGATCTGGGACCAGCACGCCCCCGCGCTGCGGCCGTTGATCGAGGCCGGCCAGGTGCAGATCGGCAACCACACCTGGACACATCACCAGCTCCCGGGCCGCTCCGACGCGGACATCCGTGCCGACGTCGAAAAGAACGAAGAATGGATCCAGAAGACCTTCGGAATCACCTCACGCCCCTGGTTCCGACCGCCCTACGGCGCGCACAACCAGCACGTCGACGGGGTGGTCGCCGAGATGGGCTACCCCCGCATCCTGCTGTGGAACGGCAGCTTCGGGGACTCCACCCAACTCACCCCCGACCAGCTGATCGGCCTGGCCACCCGCTACTTACAACCCGGCACCATCATGCTCGGCCACGCCAACCATCCCACCGTCCTGGGCCTGTTCGACCGCATCCAACAGCTCATCGCCGAACGCCACCTCCAACCAGTCACCCTCGACACCATGTTCGGCACCTCACGGGCCACGGGATAGGCACCGGCGCACGCCCACGACACCGCGTCCCGCGCCTGCCGACCTCCAACAGCCGCCACGACCATCCCAGCTCCCAGCCGGCCAGGTTGTTGAACTGCAGGCGGCTGCCCCCCGGCCACCGCCCCCGGATCCGAAGGCCAACATTGGCTGCGTTCAGCTGGCAAGTTCGGCGTTGGCGCGTTCGGTCACGGTGGCGAGCACGCGGTGGGCGGTGGCCAATTCCTCGGTCGGAAGGCCACCGTAGAGGCGCTGGGTGATCCGTCCGATGCCTTCTCGCACCTGATGGAAACGAGCGGTGCCGGCCGGCGTGAGCGTGATCTCCGGGTCGTATGCGTCGGACGGCGTGCGGCTGACCAGCCCTTGGTCGACGAGTGCGGCGAGAGCGGTGTGCACGGCCGGTCCGTCGATCTTCAGAGTGTGGACGACGCGGCCCACCGCCTCGTCCTGGTCGAGGGTCGAACCGTTGGTGCCGAGGACGTTGAGGATCACCCAGCCGTGGAACGAGGTGCCGGTCTCGTCCAGTAGCCGGTTCAGGACCGCTCGGGTGGCCTTCTCGGCCTGCCCGATGTCCTGGCCGGTGAGGGTGGGGGTCTGGGTCATCGGTGTTCTCCTGTCTGGTGTGCGTGAAAAGGCGCGCTGTCGGGTGGAGCCGGCTTGTCGGGGGACGCCTGTGCTTCGAGCAGGGTCTGCAGGGACTCGATCAGTGCCTGGGTCTTCGGGCTGCGCAGACCGCCGAGCGGCGCGGTCAGTTCGTCCTGCAGTCCGCGTACCTGTTCGACGGCGCGGGTCGCGACCTCACGCCCTCGGTCGGTGAGGGCGAGCTGCACCGCCCGGGTGTCGTCCGGATTACCGGTGCGCTCGAGCAGTCCGGCCCGCTCGAGCGCCCGCGCCAGTTTCGAGACGTAGAGGGGCTCGAGCCCGGTGAAGTCGGCAAGCTGCCGCTGGCTCGGTCGTCGGCCGGCCCGCTCCATGTCGAGCAGCGGCGCCACGACGGCGTATTGCGCGTGGGTCAGCCCCAACGGTGTGATGGCCCGGTCGATCGCCGACCGCCACCGCATCGACAACCGCCACACCAAACCTGTGGGCGGGACCTCGCGCAGCTCTGACACGAGAGACAGCGTACATGGCTTCTATGTACATGTACATCGACTCCGGCGGTTCCCCCTCGGGCAGAAATCTGTGGGTCACCCCGGTGGGGACCCGAACGTCAGACCCATCGGCTCGTCCACCAGCTCCAACAACTCGGGCGCCAGGTCACCCTGGCAGCCGCAGGCTGAGGCCGTTTTCGACCAGTACTCATTGCGGACGGATCAGCCGGCGGCGGCCGGTTCGGCGGCGCGGAGCCGGCGCTCCTCGGCCTGGCGGGCCAATTTCTCCCGCAGTCGCTTCGCCTCAGTCGCATAGATCCAGCCGGCCAGGCCGAACGCGGCCAAGCCGAGCAGAATCATTACCGCGATGGTGGGCCATTGCAGGCCCGGCGGCATGTACAGCGCGAGGAACCACACCTTGGCGACGCCGCCGCCGAGTTTCATGCCGATGGGCACCAGGGCCTGCGGAAACAGCGCGATACATCCGATGACAAAGCTGGTCCACAGCAGGCTGCGCCTGGCACGCGGCATGACCTTGAGCAGGTTGGCACCCTCGCCGACCTGCTCGTCCTGGTCTTTGCCGACGCGCATCAGGTACAGCAGCTCAGGCCCGCGCATGCGCAGCCTGCGGGCGGCGGTCCTGCCCAGCAGCGCGAACGAGAGCACGCCGGTCAGCACCGCGACCGCCACGCCTGCCCAGGTCAGCAGCGGCTCGCCGAGCCTGTCGCCCGCGAGGACCGTGCCGAGGGCGGGTGCGGTGAGGGTCAGCACCAGGAACATCATCACGAACGCCTGGCCGGTGACGTCGCCGCGGTCCAAAGGCGAGTTCTTGTTGAGGTGCGGGTCGGGGCCGGGCACGAGCTGATCTGTCGCGACGACCGGCAGCAGGCCCGCTCCCGCGCCGAGCGCCGCTATGGTGGCGGCCAGCGCCCACGGCCAGAGGGAACCGTGCATGGCGCTCCCGGCCACGGTCAGGACCAGCGACAACGGGCCGAACAGGGTCAGCCAGGCCCATTGCCTGCCGCGCACGTCGGCTTCTTCCGAGGCAGGCACCAGCAGGGTCAGCCACAGCGCCGTGCCGTCCTGGCCGTACAGGTTTGCGCTGCTCACCGCACCCATGAGCGCGGCGAGCGCGCCGACGAACGGCAGGAACACCGTCGAGTCGAACAGCAACGGCAGCACACCGCTGAGGATCGCGAAAGCGGGGGCGACGACCAGGCTCTGCACGCGCAGGGGGTCACGCAGCCAGGTGCGCATCTCCTTGACGTACACCGCGCCGGTCGCGCCACGTTCGCGTGCGGGCGCACGAGACGAGCCGCGCACCACCGCGCGGGCCAGCCGCGGCGGGCCGAGCAGGCGCGACCACAGGGCCAGCAGCGCGACGACCAGCACCGTCAGCGCGACCAGGGGGCCGACAGTCCACAGCCAGTGGCTGCGGGCGGCGGCCTCGACGGCCAGCAGGCCCCAGCTCGACGGGAAGGAACGCACGACCATCGAGAACCCGGGCGAGAAGCCGGTGGTGAGGACGGCGTCCAGGGCGATGAACACAATCCAACCGGACTGGCTCAGCACGAGCATCGCCGCGGTGATGACCGCGGTGACGGCGCCGCCCGTGCGCGAACGAGCGAGCGCACCGAACAGCCGCGCGGTCAGACGCGACAGCAGCACGACCAGGGTGACCTGCAGCAACAGCGCTGGAATCGACACGATCACCGACACGGTGCCGAGTCGGGCCGCGAAGACGACCATCGCGGTGAACGCGGTGAAGGTGACCGCCGTCGTGATGCCGACGTAGGCCGCACCGAGCAGGCCGAGGGCCAGCCTGCCGCGGGGGATCGGCTCGAGGGCGAAGTGTTCGGCCCGCAGCACCGGTTCGCCGCCGAATGCGGGACCGAGCATCCAGCCGAACATCCAGATGGCGAACATGACCGCGAGCAGGTCCATCAGCGCGGTCGGCTGGTCGAAGTCGAAGGTGGCGACCGCGATCGTGCCAATGGCCAGACCGAAGCCGACGAGTCCGCCGGTCAGCATCCAGGTGGCCCGCATCCCGGTGATCGAGTGGCGCAGGACCGCCAGCTTCATGCGGATCAGGACACCAACCACGACAGGCCCTCCCCGCCGCCGATCTCGACGCCGACCAGGTCCACGAACGTCTCCTCGAGCGACCGGCTGCCGCGCACGTCGTCGAGCAGGCCTTCGGCGACCACCCGGCCTCTGGCCATGACCGCGACCGTGTCGCACAACTGCTCGACCAGCGCCATCACGTGGCTGGACAGCAGGACCGAGCCTCCTGCCGCGACGAACCGGGTGAGCAGGCGCTTGAGCGTCGCCGCCGACACCGGGTCGACCGCCTCGAACGGCTCGTCGAGGACCAGCAGCTTCGGCCCGTGCAGCAGCGCCGCGGCCAGGCCGATCTTCTTGCGCATACCCGTCGAGTAGTCCACGACCAGGGTGCGCTCGATGTCGCCGTCGAGTTCCATCACGGCGAGCAGTTCGTCGACGCGCGCGGTCACCGTGCCGGCGTCGAGCCCGCGCAGCCTGCCCAGGTAGGTCAGCAGCTCGCGGCCGGTGAGCCGCTCGGGCAGCGCCAGACCGTCCGGCAGCACGCCCATGAGCTGACGCGCGCGCAGCGGGTCCTTCCACACGTCGACGCCGAAGACCAGCGACTGTCCTTCGTCGGGCCGCAACAGCCCGACCGCCATCGACAGCACGGTGGTCTTGCCCGCGCCGTTCGGTCCGACGAGCCCGTAGAACGACCCCGCGGCGACGGTGAGGTCGATGCGTTTGACCGCAGCGTATTCACCGAACACCTTGTGCAAGCCGACCAGGCGGGCGGCCGCATGTCCCCCGTCGGACGCCGGAGCGTCCCCGACGCCGTCCGCATGCTCTGCCACCGCGTTCACGCTGTGATTCCCCTTATGTCCGCCAAACGACGACTTGATCGTCCCGCCCCGAGATGGACAAGCCGTCAGCGTGTGGATCGGGCGTGCTCCGCGGCCATTTCGGCCAGGACGTCATCAAGCGGAGTGGACGTTACGCCCAAGGTCTTCACCGCCGACGACGCGTCGAGAATGTTGGGACGGTCGTACAGGTACAGCATCTCGGGAAACTCCGCCATGACGGTGTCGGTTCGCCCGATGTCCTGAAGTTCCCGCAGGGTCATGCGCTGGAGTCGGGGGGTGGGCACGCCGGCCGCCTCGGCCAGGCGGCCGGCCAGCTCGCGTACCGCAACCTCCGACGTGGACGGCACGTGCCAGGCCCTCCCCCAGGATTCGTCATGCCGGGCGGCGGCGATGAGAGTGCGCGCCACGTCACCGGTGTAGGACCAGCTGTGCGGCGCGTCGAGGTCGCCCGGATACGAGACGGGCACGCCGGCCAGCACCTGCGCTCCCACCATCAGGGTGAACGGCGAGTAGGCGCCGGTACCGAGGTAGTCGTTGGCGCGGACCTCGGTCACGCGCACCCGGCCCGCGTCGTGAGCGGCACGGGCGTCGTGCCACATCTGCGCCCGGACGCGCCCCTTCTCACTGGTCGGCGCCATGGGCAGGTCATCGGTGGCGGGGCCGTCGACCGGCCCGTAGCCGTAGGTGTTGCCGAGCATGACGTAGTCCGTGCCGGTGCGTTCCGCCGCCGCCAGCAGCGCGGCGGCCAGGGACGGGAACAGGGCAGGCCACTGGTCGTACGGCGGCATGGCGCAGTTGAACAGCACGTCCGCTCCGCTGGCCAGTTCGACAAGCCGGGTGGTGTTGGTGGCGTCGGCGGCGACACGTTCGATCCGGGGGTGTGCCGGCCCGCTGCCGCGGCGTGTGATGAGGCGGACCTTCTCACCGGCGTCGGCCAGCAGGCGGGCGGCGGCTGATCCGGTGGCTCCGGCACCGACGATGACATGCAAGGACACGTGTTCTCTCCCAGATCGTGGAGGTGGAATAGGGGCCACCGGGCCAGCGGCTTCGGCGGCGTCCTCACCACCCTGCGCGCGCAGTGAGCCGTAAGGTAGGGGCCCGAATGCCACACTCCTGGAGGTTCGGGCCATGCGTCAGGTCGCCGTCCTCGCCGTCCCCCCAGCCACCACGTTCGACCTGTCGATCCCCGAACTGGTACTCGGTGAGATGACCGTGGACGGCCGCCCTGGTTACGAGGTGCGTATCTGCACAGTCCTGCCGGGACCCGTCGCCACCAGCGGCAGCCTTGAGGTCGCCGTCCCCCACGGGCTGGAGGCCCTCGACAACGCCGACACCGTCATCGTCACCGGAACCAGCGCCCGAGAGGACGTCGACCCGCGCATCCTTGAGGCGCTGTGCCGCGCGTCAGCCGCGGGCAAGCGCGTCGTCTCGATCTGCACCGGTGCGTTCGTCCTCGCCCAGGCCGGACTGCTCGACGGCCGTAGCGCCACCACCTACTGGGCCAAGTCCGATGAGTTCCGCAGACGCTTCCCCAGGGTCGACCTACGCCCTGACGTGCTGTACGTCGAGGACGGCAACGTGCTGACCTCCGCCGGACTGTCCGCCGGCATCGACCTGTGCCTGCACCTGGTGCGGACCGACTACGGCGCCGCGGCGGCCAACCACATCGCCCGCCTGGTCGTTGCGGCACCGGTACGACCCGGCGGGCAGGCGCAGTTCATCGAATCACCGCTGCCGCCCGAGAACGGCACCTCGCTGGCCGCTACCCGCCAGTGGGCACTCGAAAGGCTGCACGAACCACTCACGCGTGCGGACCTCGCCGCCCACGCCCGTACCAGCATTCGCACCCTGACGCGCAGATTCCACGCGGAGACCGGTCTCAGCCCTCTGCAATGGCTCCTCCACCAACGCGTGAACCGGGCACAGGAGCTGCTGGAGAGCACGGACCTGCCCATGGACCAGGTCGCCCGCCTCAGCGGCCTCGTAACCACGGACTCCCTGCGCCAGCATCTGTCGAAACGAACTGGACTCACACCCAGCGCCTACCGAGCCGCGTTCACTCGGCGCCCGGACCGAGAGGGGTCTGTTACATCCAGCGGAATCAAGACATGACAGGCCTCGTATTCTTCCACGAACGCATTCCCGGAGCTGACCATCCGGACGGAGCGGAAACGTTGTGGTCACGGCCCTGCCAGGCTCCGGTCCTCATCGCCCCTACAAGGGATTGAAACAGGTTCGGCAGAGGCTGAGGCTGCGTATGTGGGGTCCGGTCCTCATCGTCCCTGGGCGGGATCGAGATGGCCGACCGCACCACGGTGATGCCGTGACCGTGGTCGCGTCTTGGCCGGGGTCGTCGCGAGCGCACCACCCCAATTTTCATCGTCTGCAAGTAGGAGAACCCATCCATAGCGACTTCAGGGATGACCTGCGGTGCCTCTCACGGA
>NZ_CAAAFO010000016.1:18239-19674 GCF_900634715.1 Candidatus Protofrankia californiensis
AGAATCTTGGACGTAGATCCAGGAACGCTTGGGAGCGAGCGGTGCCCTGTGTGTTCGGGTGTGGGCGATGGCGCCGGCGTGGGTCGTTCTGTCGCGGATCCGCAGCACCATCAACCGGAACATGTTCCGCGTCAGCGCATACAGCGAGGAGCAGACCATGACCGCCCGGCTTACCCGGCCCGAGGTGGTCCCGCCACGGCAAAGCCGCAGGTCACCCGCCCGATCGAGGTTCTGGAGCCCTACCGGCTGTGACCCGCGCCGCAGCGATGGTGCGAGCGTGCCATCCGGAACCGACCGCCACCGTCACCGCGGTTGCGACCGCGCTCGCCGCCACGACCGGACGGTCCATGGCCGGCCTCGTCGCCGTCGCCTCCGCCGTACTCGCCGGCCAGCTCTCCATCGGGTGGAGCAACGATTACATCGACCCGGCCGCGACGCCACGACCGCGCGGCCGGACAAGCCGGTGGCTCGCGGTGATCTCCCGGTACGGGCTGTCGGCCGGGCCGCACTCGTCGCGGCGGCCGTGTGCGTACCGCTGTCGTTCGCGTCGGGCCTGCCGGCGGGTGCGGCACACCTCGTGGGCGTGGCCTGCGGCTGGGCGTACAACCTGGGTATGAAGGCCACGGCGTTGTCCGTTGTCCCCTATACCGCGGCGTTCGGGCTCCTGCCCGTGTTCGTCGTCGCGGGTCTGCCGGGACATCCGGTGCCGCCGGTGTGGCTCGTCGCGGCCGGCGGCATGCTCGGGACAGGCGCGCACTTCGCGAACACCCTGCCCGACCTCGACGACGACGAGCGCACGGGCGTGCGCGGCCTGCCGCACCGGCTGGGCGCCCGTGCGTCCGGCCTGCTGGCCGCCGGACTGCTCACCGCCGCGTCCGCGCTGCTCACCCTCGGACCGTGGCCTCCGTCCCGCCCGGCGCTCGCCGGCTTCGCCGTGTGCGTCGGTCTGGCCGCCGCCGGGGTCGCACCCGGTGGTCGCCGGGCATTCCAGGTGACGATGTTGCTCGCGGCGCTCGACGCGGCACTACTGATCGCAGCCGGGACCAACCTGCGGTAGCGCCCTTGCGGTCGCGCGCTTCGCAGCCCCGGCCGGCGGCGCTGGACGCGGCCTCGGCGCGAAACCCGGCCCCTGGCCGCGCTCCGTGCGACCCTGCGTGCAAGAGGTGCGGATCGAGCATCCGTACGGAAGCGTTGAGGAAAGGCGGATGGTCATGCCGAACATGACGATCGGATCGTCCCGACGCGGCTTCGACGCCCGTCTGCCACACCGGCCGCGCAACGACCCCGAGCAGTACGAGGACCTCGCCGACGAATGGTGGCTGCCCGACGGCCGGTTCGCTGCGCTGCACTGGCTGGCCCAGGCCCGCGCCCGGCTGATCCCGGAGCCGCCCAGGGCCGGCGCGCCGTTGCTCGACGTGGCCTGCGGCGGCGGGCT
>NZ_CAAAFO010000016.1:19824-27575 GCF_900634715.1 Candidatus Protofrankia californiensis
GCCCGCCGGTCGGCATCCACGACCCCGCGCTCTTCGTCCATCCACGCCGCCTGCGCGACCTGCTGGCCGCGCACGGTGTCGGGCTGACGCTCGTGCGCGGGCTGCGGCCGTCCGCCCGGGAGTACGCCCGCTGGCTTGCGTACCGCCGCCGGAGCGGACAGGTCCAGGTCGGTGCCGGCACGGCGGGCACACCTGCGGGAGCGGGCACGGTCACGATGCTCCCCACCCGATCGACCGCCGCTGTCTACCAGGCGGTCGGGGTGAAAGGCACCGTGTCAGCCGCCCGCACGTGAACCGGGACGTCCGGTAACCCGTGTCCGGACAGGGAACCCCACGCCCCACGCCGCCTCATCGCGAGCATCCCGATCATGCTATGCGCTGGCACGGCCCGGTCGGACAGCGCAGGTCCGGGCAGCGAAGGTCCGGTCAGCGCAGGATGCCGGTGTGGCCGAGGGAGTAACGGCCGGGCTGGGGCCAGACGCAGGCGCCATGCGGGCCTGGACCGACCTTGATCCGCGCCAGCAGGCTCCCGTCCTTGGTGGAAATCGCATAGACCTCGCTGTTGTAACGTCCGGTCAGCCACAGCACCGACCCGTCGGCGGACACCCCGCCCATGTCCGGGCTGCCGCCACCGGGGATCTGCCATTTTCGCTGGACCTGGCGGGTCGTGAAATCGACGACGGAGACGGAGCCCTCACCGCGGTTCGACACGTACATCGCGGTCGCCTCCCGGTTCGGGTAGAGGCCGTGCGCGCCCTTACCCGTCGCCAGGAATCCGATCTTCTGGAACCGCACCGGATCGACGAGGTGGAGACCGTTCGCCATCATGTCGGCGATATAGAGCACCTCACCCCGCGGATCAAGCTTGATATCCTGCGGCATGCCCTCGACCGTCAGGTAGCCCACGACCGACGGCGTCCGCAGGTCGACCTTGACCAGCTTGCCGGAGAACTCGCAGGTGGCAACGAAGAAGGAATTGTCAGCGGAGAAGTCGACGTGGTCGACGCCGGGGCAGTCGACCTTCACCTGCGTGCGCAGCTGCCAGGTGTGCGGGTCGTAGAAGTCCAGCCGCTGGAGTTCCTCGGCGACGACGATCGCGTACTTCCCGTCCGGGGCGAAATACATGTTGTACGGGTCGGCGACGGGGATGTTCGGCCCTTTGATCTTCCCGGTGGTCGGGTCGATCGGGGTGAGACTGTTACCCAGGTTGTTGGTCACGTACAGCGTCGACAGATCCCATGCCGGGACGACATGCTGAGGAGCACGACCGGTCACAAAATGGTCGATCACCTTGAAGGTCGCCGGGTCGATCACGTCGACGGTGTTGCTGTCGCTGTTGGGAACGTAGACCAGCTCCTTAGCGCCGCGGACGGCCGGGCTGAGCTGGTTCGCCCCGGCAAAGGCGTACACGTTCACCGGCTGCGCCCCACCGCTCCCCTCCGCGGACACCGACGGCGACGCCGGAGGGCCTCCCGGCGATCCCGAAGCCTTCGTCGGCGGCGAGACGGGTCCGG
The DNA here is from genome assembly GCF_900634715.1 of Candidatus Protofrankia californiensis. GTDB lineage: Bacteria > Actinomycetota > Actinomycetes > Frankiales > Frankiaceae > Protofrankia > Protofrankia californiensis. The sequence continues at coordinate 21,339 of NZ_CAAAFO010000016.1, forward strand.
ACGACCCAGCTCCCTCACCACAGGCCGCAACCACGGCAGCCCACAGCGCGACAATGACCACCAAGCGCAACGCTCGCGGCAGTCGGGCGTCATCGTACGTCCACACAGGGCATGCTCCGATTTCCGGCGGGTCCGGGGGGCGACAAGCGTAGTGGCGTCTGTATTGGTGACACCCGGCTATATAGGAGGCTATCCAGCCAGGGAGGTACGCATGGACGGCACCCGGTCGCAGGAAGTCGTCAAACCCACCGATCCCGATGTAGATCTGCATATTCCGGTACAACGCCCGGAGCTGCGCCGCGGGCCGGTTCCGCTGCTGGCGGTGATCGCGGCCGGCGGGGCGATGGGGGCATGCGCCCGCTACGGTGCGTCGCTGCTCTGGCCGACCCCGGCAGGCGCCTTCCCGTGGACGACGTTGATGGTGAACACGACGGGATGCGCAGCCATCGGGCTGCTCATGGTGATGATCGCCGAGGTGCGTGCGGTGCACCCGCTGGTGCGGCCGTTCCTCGGCACCGGTGTGCTCGGCGGGTACACGACCTTCTCCACCTACGCGGTCGACGCCGGACAGCTCGTCAACGCCAGGCGGGCCGGGATGGCGTTGGCCTACCTGGCGCTGACCACGGCGCTGGCGCTGGGTGCGGTATGGGCGGCGGCCGCGGCGGGACGATCGCTGGTGGCACGGTGGAACGGTCACTGATGGCACGGTGGGACGACCGCTGACGGCGAGGTGGGCGCGATGAGGCTGACAGGTCGGGCGCTGCGGTTGACGGTGTTCGTGGGGGAAGGCGACATGTGGCATCACCGTCCGCTGGCAACCGAGATCGTGCATCGTGCCCATGCCGCCGGGCTGGCCGGCGCGAGCGTGTTCCGCGGGCTGGAGGGGTTCGGCGCCTCGTCGATCGTGCACACCACGCGGCTGCTGTCGATGAGCCAGGACCTGCCGGTGGCGGTGCTCATCGTCGATGACGAGCCGCGGGTACGCGCGTTTCTGCCGCAGCTGGACGAGCTCGTCTCCGAAGGCCTGGTGATCATCGACGAGGTCGAGGTCATCCGCTACACCGGCCGGACGGCGGCCCGGTGAACTGGCTGCTGGTGATCCTGGGGGCGATGGCCGGCGCCCCGGTGCGCTACCTGACCGACCGGGCGGTGCAGGCCCGCCACGACATGCTGTTCCCCTGGGGCACGTTCACCGTGAACGTGGTCGCCAGCGGTGTCCTCGGCCTGGTCACCGGGGCGGTGCTGGCCGGTGCCGCGCCCGCCCGGGCAGGGTTGCTGGTCGGCACCGGGCTGTGCGGGGCGTTGAGCACCTATTCGACCTTCTCCTACGAGACGCTGCGCCTGGCGCAGGACGGCGCCCGGCTGCTGGCCGCCGTGAACGTCGCCGGGAGTGTCCTCGCGGCCTTCGGCGCCGCCGTCCTCGGGACGGCCGTGGCGCAGGCGGTGTGGGGGTGAGCGCGCCGCGGCCGGGCACGGCGGTGACGTCCACCGCGGCGGACCGGCTGCGGCCATGGCGGTTCGTGCTGCTCTTCGGCGTGGTCAGCCTGCTGGCGGACTTCGTCTATGAAGGTGCCCGGTCGGTCACCGGGCCACTGTTGGCCTCTCTCGGCGCGTCGGCTGCCGTGGTCGGCGTGGTGACCGGCGTGGGTGAAGCCGCCGCGCTGCTGCCCCGGCTGATCTCCGGGCCGCTGGCGGAACGCACCGGCCGGTTCTGGGCGTGGACGATCGCCGGCTATGCGCTGACCGTCGCCGCCGTGCCTCTCCTCGGCCTGGTCGGCGTCCTGTGGGCCGCATGCACACTGGTGATCGCCGAACGGGTCGGCAAGGCCGTCCGCAGCCCGGCGAAGGACACCCTGCTCTCCCACGCGACCGCCGTCACCGGCCGCGGACGCGGGTTCGCCGTGCACGAGGCAATGGACCAGGTCGGCGCGCTCGCCGGGCCGCTGCTCGTCGCGGCCATACTCGCCGCAGGCAGCGGCTACGGCCCGGCACTGGGCGTCCTGGCGCTCCCCGGGCTGGTCGCGCTGGCCGTCCTGCTCTGGCTTTGGACGCGGGTACCGGACCCGGCCGGTTACGAAACCCCTGCCGGCTACGAAACACCCACCGGATATGAATCTCCCGCCGGTCACGGAGCCCCCGCCGTCCCCGCACCCCGCGCCTTGCCCGGCATGACGGCGTCCCATGCTGTGCCCGGCACGGCGGCGCCCCGGACGCGGCTGCCCCGCGCGTTCTGGGTGTACGCGGGTTTCACCGCTGCCACCACCACCGGGTTCGCTACCTTCGGTGTCCTGTCCTTCCACGCCGTTACCCGGGGGCTGCTGTCGGCTGCCACCGTTCCCGTCCTGTACGCCGCCGCCATGGGTGTCGACGCCCTCGCCGCACTCGCGACCGGCTGGGCCTACGACCGGCTCGGCCCCCGGGTGCTCGCCGTGCTGCCGCTGCTTGCCGCCACCGTGCCAACACTGGCGTTCACCAACACTCTCGCCCTGGTCGTCGCCGGCGCCCTGATCTGGGGAGCGGCGATGGGTGTGCAGGAGTCCACCCTGCGCGCCACCGTCGCCGATCTCGTCCCACCCGGTCGGCGGGCCAGCGCCTACGGCATTTTCGCAGGCGTGGTCGGCGCCGCCACCGCCGCCGGTGGCGGGCTGGCAGGCGCCTTCTACGACGCCTCGATCCCCACCCTGATCACCGTGACAGCCGGCATACAGGCTGCCGCGCTGCTCCTGCTCGCAGCCAGCCGCCGCACCCGCACCTGACCCTCCCCCGCATACACCTCCGAGCCCGACGCCCGTGCCAACAGCCAACGCCGCACCCTCCACCGCGGTGAGGGCCTGGCGTACATCCGCGGCAACACATCGAATTACACCGTGGTCTGTGCGTAGTGCAGCAGTCACAATTATGCGATCGTTGGAAGATGCAGCATGAGATGGAGTAGCGGCCGGAATCGTGATCACAAGGACAAGGGGCAGAAGCAAAAAGAGGACAACAGCCGCGGTAACCCCGGCTGGAAGGACTGCGGCCGGTGCGGCGGCACCGGCAAAGAACTCAAGGAGCGAGGCGAGGCAGATGAGGACGGTGTCTTCTCTGGCACACAGGAGCTCGACTGCTCCGCGTGTGGCGGCAGCGGAAAGCTACCGATCAGATGACTGAGCCTGTGCTCGCACCGCTTCTGGTACTCCGCTGTCCCGAGCACCGGGGGCGCCGACGCCTCTCCCCTGGAGATCCGCTCAAGGGTCCGCGACCAGGTCGCGACTGCCCGAATTGCCGCACCGTCTGGGCTGAAGGCCACGGTCCGGATGCGAAGCCTCCGCCGCTACCACCCTGGGAGCCCGGTCCGGTACACGGCCCGTCCTGACGCAGCAGCACTGCCCTCCCGAACGGAGGAACTACGGCGTCATGCGATCGCGGAAGAGCCGGTGGGTGTCGGACCCCACGGTATACGGTCCTGACAGATGACGGACGATGACGAAAGACGCTGACGGATCCGAGGGAGTGCGATGGCCATGAACGACTTGCTGCTGCCGCCCGCGCTCGCGAACGTTGAGCTCTTCGACGCTGATCCTGAGACCGAACAGGCGATCGCGGAGGCGGACGAGGCTGTCGCCGCCGGCCGAACCATGTTCTTCGGCTCAACCGAGGAACTCGACGCCTACCTGCGTGAGATCACCGCAGACGAGGACCTGCCCCGCTCGGCGTAAACCACCGGAAGATCACGATATTCTGCCCGCCGTGCCCACGTATGAGACGGAAGAAGCCTTTTCTCGTGGTTACCGTGAGCTCACCCCGCTCAGCGTAAGAAATTCCTGCGTGCCCGGGATCTTCTGATGGCCGACATGAAGACTGATTTCGATCTGAACGTCATGGTGCGGATACCGGCTGCTCGGGCAGGGCGGGTTCGTTGGTCGGCTGGGTTGGGACGCCTGCGGCTTCCCGCATGGTCTGGGAGCGCGCAGTACGGTGACGGCGAGCAGGAGGCCGAATGCCACGCATCCTGCGCCTATTAGCAACCCGAGACGGCAGCCGCCGGCGAGAGCGTCGAGTGGGGTGCGGCCTTCCGCCAGGAGGCTGGCTGTCCGGTTGCTGGACAGCGTCCCCAGCACGGCCAGGCCGACCGCGGCGGAGACCTGCGTGGAGACATTGACGATCCCGGAGGCCACGACGGCGCGTACGGCGCTGGAGGCAATGAGGCTGCGCAGCCGCAGGATCCGCGGCGGAACGAGCGGGTTCGGTGTGCGCGATTCACAGACACGGGACGCAGAGCACCTTCAGCACGATGCGGACAACTTCGGGCGCAGGCATCCGGGCCGGCCCCGGGCAGACGGGCAGACGGGCAGACGGGCAGACGGGCAGACGGGCAGACGGGCAATTAAGCGGAACTAAACTCCGGTTGACTGCTACCATCCGGAGGGCAATTCCGCTTGTCCGAGACGGAGATCAATGTCCACAGAACACGGCGACCGGCAGGTCACCATCGCCTTTACCGCGCTCACCCTCGGTGCCAGCGCCTACACGCTGTTGCAGTCGATGGTGCTGCCGGCCCTACCAGTCGTCCAGGAGGATCTGCACACCTCCCAGGCGACGGTGACCTGGGTGCTCACCGCCTACCTGCTGTCCGCCTCGGTCGCGACACCCATCCTGGGCCGCCTCGGCGACATGTTCGGCAAGAAAAAGATGCTCGTCGTCGTCTATGCCGCGCTGACCGCCGGATCGCTGCTGGCCGGGCTGTCGAACTCGGTCGGGCTGCTCATCGTCGCGCGGGTGATCCAGGGGCTGGGAGGCGGGATGTTCCCGCTGTCCTTCGGCATCATCCGCGACGAGTTCCCGGCCAGGCGGGTACCCGGTGCCATCGGACTGATGTCCGGCATGCTCGGCATCGGCAGCGCGCTCGGCATGGTGATCGCCGGGCCGGTGGTCGACCATCTGTCGTGGCACTGGCTGTTCTGGATCCCGCTCGTCATCTCGGCGCTCGCCACGCTGACAACGGCGCTGTTCATCCCGGAGTCCCCGGTGCGCAGCCCGGGACGGGTCAACCTCCCGGCCGCGGCGCTGCTGTCCGGCTGGCTGGTCGCGTTGCTGCTCGGACTGAACCGGGGCGCTGCCTGGGGGTGGACAGCCAGCGGCACGCTGGGCCTGTTCGTCGCGGCCGCGCTGCTGCTGGTGCTGTGGATACAGGTGGAGAATCGGTCCGCCGTACCACTCATCGACATGACGATGATGCGCATCCCGGCCGTGTGGTGGACCAACGTGGCGTCTCTGCTGCTCGGCGTCGGAATGTTCTCGACCTTCGTCGTCATCCCGCCGTTCCTGCAGGCGCCGCCGGAGGCCGGCTACGGCTTCGACGCCTCGGTCACCGTCTCCGGGCTTTACCTGCTGCCCAGTACCATAACAATGATCCTTGCGGGTTCCCTGATCGGCCGGATCGCAGCCCGGCTCGGGTCCAAGCTTCCGCTGGTCGTGGGTTCCCTGCTGGCCGCGGTCCCGTTCCTGATGCTGTCGGTCGCGCACCACGAACCCTGGGAGTTCTTCCTCGCCACGACCATCCAGGGCCTCGGTATAGGGCTTGCGTTCTCGTCCATGTCCAATCTGATCATCGAGGCCGTCCCGTCCGCCCAGACCGGGGCCGCGACCGGGATGAACGCGAACATCCGCACCATCGGCGGATCGATCGGGAGCCAGATCATCGCCAGCATCCTCGCCTCCGGAGCCCTGGCGAGCGGACTCCCGAGCGAGCACGGCTACAGCGTGAGCTTCGCGGTACTGGCCACATCCATGATTGTCGCTGCGGCGGCCGCCACGATCGTACCGGTGCGCCGGCGGCCCGCTGGCATACCGGCCGCTGGGACCGCGGCGCTGCCCGAGCCGCGCGGCGGCCCCCCGGTAACGGTGGAGTCCCGGTAACGCTGCTTTCACCCCGGGACCCTACTACCGTGTCGTCATGGGCATGACCGCGGAAACCTTGTCCGGTTCCGCGCCGGACACCGCAGGGCCGGAACGGCTGCGCTGCGACGCCGCGCGGAACCGGGAACGAGTGCTGTCCGCAGCGTCCGAGGTGTATGGCGAGCGCGGTCCCGCCTTCACCATGGAGGAGGTCGCCAGCCGCGCCGGAGTCGGTATCGGCACCGTCTACCGCCGCTTTCCGACCAAGGGCGCACTGCTGGACGCGATCGCCCTGCCCTATCTCGAACGCATCCTGAGCCTGGCCAGGGCCGCCGGCGAGCACCGGGAACCCGGCGAACG
>NZ_CAAAFO010000016.1:27795-31322 GCF_900634715.1 Candidatus Protofrankia californiensis
CCTGGAGACGTTCGTGCGGACGTTCGCCGAGCGGCACGCCAGCGAGAGGATGGGCAGCGGCCGGCTCTGGGACTCCACCCTCGGCCGGCCGTTGCGGGATGAGATCGCCCGGGTGGTGGACGGCCTGCTGGACGCCGCCCGCAAGGCCGGCCGGCTGCGCCCGGACGTCACCTACCGGGACGTCTCCGTCCTGTTGTGGACGCTGACCAGCCTGATCGACGCGACCGACCGCGTCGCGCCGACGGTGTGGCACCGCCATCTGGACCTGGTCCTCGACGGGTTGCGCCCCGACGGCCCACGGCCGCTGGCCACCCCGCCGACCGACGCGGAGGAGTGGGAGAAGGTGGTCACGAGCTCCGCCGCGCTGCGCCTGCGCTGACCCGCTCGCCCCCGAGCGGGTCAGCCGTCATTCAGACGGGCGGCGTCATCCAACGGACGGGCTCGTCAGCCCGCATCAACCACGATCTGCGAGAAATACCTCGAGATCTACAGGAAACACCTGCGGGAAACACTCTAGAACCAATCCAAACGAGGTTGACACACTCGCATCCGTCGTAACGGATTCGCCACACGGCCTCATGGTCATACTCTTAACCTTCGGCTGTTCGCATTCAACTGCGGCTAATCCGGCGTCATCTCTGAAGGAGCCGGAATGCCGACCGTTACGAAAGAATGATCATGACAAGAAAATCCACGGTATCGACAGGGATGCCGCGTAACCGGCGACGGCCTGCTGCCATCGTCGCAGCCTTGGCCACAGTGGGCATGGCCACAGTGGGCGTGGCCGCGGTGGCCATGCCCGCGGCTCAGGCGGCCGGTACCGACCTGGCAACCAAGGTTACGTCCAGGCCGCCGTCAACCAACGCCGCTCTGATCTGGAACAACGCCGCCGTCTCGGCGATCGAAACGGCCTCCCGCTCAACGTATCCCGCGGCCGGCTTTCCTCCGGCGGTCGGCGCCCGTGTACTGGCGATCCAGAGCACCTGCGGATACGACGCCTGGGCGGCCTACGACAAGAAGGCGGTCGGACCGCAGTTCGACGGCAGCCTTCGGCGCCCGGTCAGGGAGCGCACCATCGCCAACAGGTCCGAGGCAGTCAGCTACGCCTCCTACCGGGCGCTGGTGGACCTCTTCCCCGACCAGAAGGCGACCTTCGACCAGATCCTGGTGGGACAGAGCTACAGCCTGCCCACAAGCATCACCGACCCGAACACACCCGCCGGGGTGGGGACCGCCGCCTGTGACGCGGTTCTGTCGTTCCGGCACAACGACGGGTCCAACCAGCTCGGAAACCCTCCGTACTCCGACACCTCGGGTTATCAACCGGTCAATCCTCCGCAGCAGATCGACAACTTCGACCCGACCACGATCGTGGACCCGAACCGGTGGACCCCTCTGGTTGTGAACGGACAGACCCAGCAGTTCTACACACCGCAATTCGGTGCGGTCACACCGTTCGGGGTCGACTCCGTAAACCCGTACCTACCACCGCCGCCACCGACGTACCCCTCGACGGCCGACATCAACCTGGTTCTTGACTACAGCGCGAACCTCACCGACAAGCGTAAGGTGATCGCCGAGTACTGGCTGGACCACGACCAGACCCCCCCTGGCCACATCCAGAGTCAGGCGCAGTATGTCTCAACGCGTGACCGACACACGCTCGACGACGATGTGAAGATGTTCTTCGCGCTGAACATCTCCCAGGCGGACGCCGGGATCGTCGCGTGGAACGCCAAACGCGCCAACGACAACGCCCGTCCCATCACCTTGATCCGCTATGACAGGTTCGGTCAGCAGATCCGGGCGTGGGCCGGTCCGGGCCTGGGCACCCAGATCGTGGACGGATCGACGTGGCAGCCCTATCTGTCCACTCCACCGTTTGCCGCCACGGTGTCCGGGCACGCCACCTTTGCCGGTGCCGGCGCCGAATCCCTCAAGCTGTTCACCGGTAGTGACCGCTTCGGCGACTCCGCAGTGATCAAAAAGGGTAGCTCACTGATCGAGCCCGGTATCACGCCGGCAACCGACATCCGCCTGAACTGGCCGACCTTCACCGCGGCCGCGAAAGAGGACGGGATTTCCCGGCTCTACGGTGGCGTGCACTGGTCCTACGACAACAGTCTCGGCCAGGACGCCGGCCGCGACATCGCCCGCGCCGGCTGGCAGCGCGCCCTGCGCTACTTCCAGGGATTTCGTGGGTGAATCGGATACAGGGATTGCGTGGGTGAGCCGGATCCGACGCTGATCCCGTGATCCGGTTGGCTCCTGTTCCGCTGGGGCCGGAGCCAGCCGGAACCGGGTGGCCCATACCGCGCGGTATGGGCCACCCCGCTCGGCCTTTGCTCAGGCCCTCGTTCAGCCCCCACTCAACCTTCGCTCAGGCCCGGGGACGGTGTGGCCGCCGTCCGTGCGCCGCCGGACGGAAGATCACTTCCGCCTGAACCGACCGGCTGCGCCGGGCCGGTCGCCTGGGCCGGGTCAAGCGCCTGCACGGGAAGGGCCGCCTGCGCGGGAGCAGCCGTCTTTCGGCCGGGCACCAGGAAGGCGAACGGTACCGCGACGGCGGTGAACGCCAGCGTCCACCAGAACGTGTTCCCGAAGGCGTCCGCCAGCCCGGCCGCATCCACCCGGCCCGCACCGCCCCGGTCAGCGATCCCGTGGGACAGGACCACCGCGAGCACGGCAGTGCCCAAGGAGCCGCCGACCTGCTGGAAGATCCGCACCGCCGAGGTGGCGCGGGGAATCTCGTCCCGCTGCAGGCCCTGGTAGACCGCTGTCATGACAGGTATCAGGGCTGCCGCCAGTCCGGCGCCACGGACAGCCAGCGACAAGCCGAGCAGCCACTCGCTGGTGTCGGTGCCGACCTGGGTGTAGGCGACGGTGCCCAGCACGCTCAGCAGCAGGCCGACGAGGACGAGCAGCCGGGTGCTGCCCCGGTCCGTGAGTTTGCCGACCACGACCATAGTGATCATCATTCCGAGCCCTTGCGGAGCAAGCAGCAGCCCGGCATCGGCTGCACTGCGTCCACGGACCTGCTGCTCGTACAACGGAAGCAGCAGCATCGCGCCGAACAACGAGACCCCGAAGAGAAACATCATCGCAGCCGAACCGGTAAAGGCCCGGCTCCGGAACATCCGTAGGTCGATGATCGGTTCGACGGCGACCCGCAGGGAGTGCACGGTGAACAGGACCAGCAGAACCGCACCGGCGACCAGTAGGACGATGACGTTCGCGTCCGCGAAGTTGCCCCGGCTGCCGGCCTCCGAGAAGCCGTAGACGACCGCCGCCAGCGCCGGGGAGAGCAGCACGAGCCCGCGAACGTCCAGCGGGTGCCGGCCGGGGGTCCGTACGTCGGGCATCCCCCGCCAGGCCAGCAGCAGGGCGACGAGGCAGACCGGGATGTTGACGAGGAAGATCCAGCGCCAGCTCAGGTTGTCGACGATCACACCGCCTATGACCGGTCCCAGGATAGGCGTCACCAGGGCTGGCACAGCGACCGCGGCCATCAGCCGCCCCAGCCGCTG
>NZ_CAAAFO010000016.1:31875-36641 GCF_900634715.1 Candidatus Protofrankia californiensis
ACCAGGCCGCGCCGCACAGCGCCGAGCCGGCGAGGAACAGCGCCAGCGACAACATCCACATCCGCTTGCCGCCGAATCGCTCCACCGACCAGCCGGTCAGCGGGATCACCATAGCCAGGGCGAGCATGTACCCGGTGCTGACCCACTGGATCGTCGAGATTCCGACACCGAACGAGCGGCCCAGCGTGTTGATGGCGACGGCGACGATCGTGGTGTCCAGCTGCACGACCACCGCGCCGACCAGGATGATCCCGGCGAGGCGGATCAGCGCCGGATCGAGCCGGTCCTTTTCCTTTTCCTTTTCCTTTGCTTCCTTTGGCCGTCCGGATGCGGTGGACGTCGGGGTTTCTGCCATCACGAGCCTCCGGGAACAGCCGATGTTGGAACGTCCAGGCACGACGTAGGCGGACGGATACGCGACCGCGGTTGACGATACACCGTATCGGAAACCCGTACGGCGTACATCGACCGTGACAGCGTATCGATCCGTCGTACGCGGTATCGCCGGATCCGATCCGGCGATACTCTCGTTCTGTGCCCTGCGACCGCCATGCCGCGATCCGGGTGCCCGACGCCTCCTCGCAGGCCGTCCGGCGGCCGTCGGACGGCCTGTTGTGGACCCGTCTGGCCAAGGAGAAGAGGCCGGGGCTCACCCGAGAGTCGATTGTCAACGCAGCGATCACACTGGCCGACACCGAAGGGCTGGACGCGGTCTCCATCCGGCGGGTCGCGGCGGCGCTCAACACCCGTCCGATGAGCCTCTACTCGCACATCCAGCGCAAGGACGACCTCTTCGAGCTGATGACCGACGAGGCCATCGCCGACATCATCGTCCCAGACCCGTTGCCCGCGGACTGGCGGGAGGCGCTGTGGACCATCGCCCAGCGAACGCGCGCTGTCGCCCTGCGACACCCATGGATCATGAAAGCCAGGGGTTCCTGGCCGCGCCTGGGCCCCAACGCCATGCGTCACATGGAGCAGTCCCTCACCGCCGTCGCCGGTCTCGACGTCGACCGGCGCCGCAAGATCTGCATCCTCAGGGCCGTCGACACCTACACGGTCGGCCACATCGTCACCGAGCTCATGGAACAGGTCATGCCGCGGCGGGAGGGGGGGAGCGCCGCCGAGCAGCAGCAGTTGATGCAGGGTTACCTCCGCGCCCTCATCGACACCGGCGACTTCCCCCGTATCGCCGACCTCGGTCCGGATCTCCCGCTGCTGACGGACCACGGTGAGGCACAGCAAAGGTTCGACGAGGGTCTGGAATGGGTGCTGGCCGGCATCGCCGCGTCCCTTTCGGAGCTCCCCCCGACCACCCGCCGCCCCCGCCCAGACACCCCCCAAGCGAATGCCATGGAACAGACCAGCACGGCGGAACAGACCAACGCGGCTGACCCGGGCAGGCCCGCGATCATGATTGCACGATTCGCCGCCGGTGAGAACGCCGCCAACACCGCCGCAGACCGAACAGACCCGGTTCATAACCCGTAACGAGTGGCGGTCGGCCGGGCACGGAAGCTCACCTGGCCGCCTCCATCACGCGCAGGGGTCGCAGGACGGCACTCACCGCGACGTAGATCGCCAGCACCGCCGCGTGCCGCCGGAGAAAAGGGCGAGGTAGTTGGGCTGGCTGGGGTGGGTTATGCCGTAGGACGAGGTGATGATAGGCCCGCCGCTGTGCGATAAAAGCTCGGGTCAACGGGCGGGAAAGACGCTGCGCAACGCGCGGAGAACCTCGCCGGACGCCGCCTCGATGTTCCCTCTGGGAAACCGGATCTCCTGGATTCCGGCGAGGTTGGAAAACTCCTCGACGCCTTCTTCCCGGACGATGATTGCCTTTTCGAAACCCAGCCTGCCCTGGAACAGACCCGTCTCGTGAACCACGTTCTGGCGCGACCGGATTGTACCGAACTTCGTCTCGTCGTCAGCGGTGTGGACGAGCAGTGCAAAGTCCGCCTGCTGGAGCATCTCCCATACGACGTGCGCCGCCGACCGGCCGTAACGGAATTCGCTCTCGAAGGTCACCACCCGGAAACCGAACTCACTCACGTAGTCCTTGAGTACGCGCCACATCTGGCTCGGCCCGCCGTGTCCGATGAAGATCGTAGGTTGCGTCACGCCAGCCGTCCGTCCTTCGTCGGCCACCGTCGAACTCGAATCGTCGATGACGTCGAGAATCGTACGGGACATCCGTTCGTCCGGTAACTCGACGACCAACGTCGCTCGCGGCGGACGGAAGCGATAGTCGAAGGAAAAATCGAAGACCTCGTGCCGGGGCCCGCTGAGACTGATCCTGCCGTGCTTCGACTGCTCGGGGTCGTATTTGCTGAACCATTCCGGCCGGAACGCCAGCGCACCCCCCTCGAGGTCGGGCAGGCTGCGGACAACAGGCCGGGCCGGCATCCCCAACGGATAGAGTTCCAGAGCGACGACGGCGATCTCCACGTCATCGTGGCCGTGGTCGTCGTCCCACGCGTCCTTCACGAACTCGTACCACATGTCATAGGCGCTCACGAGCTGAGCGTCCGGCACGCGTACGGCCATGCTGGCATCCGCCCTTGGCATTCGGGCACGTCCCTTCCCCCGCTGACATCGGTTAGATTACTCGGCCGGCCCAGCGCCGGTGCACGCCGTGTACACCCGGTATAAACAACCGCCCGGCGAACACCGGTCGAGCGTCGATCCGGTGCCACAACCTCCGGGGGCACAACCTCCGGGGGCCATCTGGTGACCCGGAGACCCGGGCCTGTCGGACCTCTGGGCGGCCTGTCCCCATACCATCCCGATGGACGCTGGTCAGGCAGCGACAAGCACGCGAAGATGAGCGGGTGGTCATGTCGAGCAGGACCCAGCAGATCAGCGCACCCATCCCGAGCAACCTGAAGATCGTGGAACTGCGCGAGACCGACGAGACGGCGCTGAGGTCTTTCTACACGGAGATACTGACGCCGGCTTTCCCCCCGGACGAACTCATTACCTGGGACGAGTTGCACGAGGCGGCCGCCGCCGATCTGGGTCCCGGCGTACTGGTCCTCGATGGTGAAACCCCACTGGGAGGGATGCTGGGTGAGATCTATCCCCGTTCCGGGGTGCTCCTGCTCAGTTACATCGCGGTGCGGCCCGAGGCACGTGGTCGGGGCATCGGCCAGACGCTGCTCACCGACGTCATCCCCCAGTGGCGGGCAGCCATCCGGCCATCGCTGGTGATCGCCGAGATCGAGGATCCACGATTCCACCAGCCGAATACGTATAGCGACCCGGAAGCCCGGCTCAGGCTCTACCAGCGGACGGGTTCCACGCTGCTGCCCATGCCGTTCTTCCAACCGTCCCTGCGGCCCGGCGTACCGCGGGTGTTCGACATGTTGTTGATCTGCCCCGGTGAAACAGTGCCGGCGGTGCCGGCAAAGGTCGTGGGCACCTTCCTCGACGAATACTTCGAGCTGTGCGAGGGGGGCGAGGTGCTTACCACCGACCCCGAGTATCAGGCGCTACAGCGATTCTCCGAGGGGGACGACGACGGCCTGCTCCCGCTGTGGCCGCTGGACCGCCTGCCGGAAATACCGAGGTTCATCGAGGTCATTCAGTGACCCCATCCCTGCGTACCGCGCTCGCCGGCGGCGACCGCGCGGCCGTCAGCGATCTGATGGACACCCACCACGGATTTGCCGTCCTGCTCGCCGAAGCGGTCGGAGCCGGCAGCGCCACGGTGAGGGTGGTTGAACGGGCCTGGGCCGACACCGTCGCCGCGGTGGTGTCCGACGCGGGAACACCGGTCCGGGCCAGCCTGCTCGGTGCGGTCCTGCGACTGTTGCGAGAGGACGGCCAGCTCGACGAGACCGACACCCACACCGCGGCGCCCCCGCGCGCGGGCTTCTTTCTGCCGCCGGATGACCGCTGGGCAGGATGGTGGGACGTTGACGTGCCGTCCTGGCCGGCCGGACGGGTACCAACGGCCGAGCAGGTATTGCATGCCGTGCGCCGCCTTCCGCTGCGCCAGCGAACGCTGCTCATCCTGCGGGATTCGGCCAGGCTGTCGGCGGACGAGACCGCCGACAGCCTGGGCGTGGAACCGGACGACCAGGGCAGGCTCCTCGACGACGCCCGGGAGGCGTATGTGGCCTACCTCGACGAAGAGATCCTGGCCGGCGACGTCGGTGCTCCGGACGTCGCCGGTACTCCGGACCACGTCAGTACTCCGGACCACGTCAGTACTCCGGACCACGTCGGTGCTTTGGACGTCGAGAGCCGCGGCATCAGAGGCGAAACAGGGACGAGGGCGCTGGACATCAGCTGCGACGTCGTCTTCGACCTGGTGGGCGCCTGGTACGACGGAGAACTGACCGACAACGACCAGAACGCGTTTGAACAGCATCTGCTCTTCTGCCCGCCCTGCCTTGCCTACAGCGATCGGGCGCGACGGTCACTGACGGCGCTGACCGCAGCGGCCACGGCGACGGTTCCCGCGGGATGGGCGGACCGGGCCGCCGCCGCCCTGGAACAGGCGCGGGGTACACACCGATGAGCTATTACAAGTTTCTCCGTCCCTCGGGAACGAGCCCGTTCACCGGCTACGCCTGGGGTGCGGTGGCGGGAACATGGGTCGAGGCCGACGCCACCGTGCCGTGCAGGGCCGGCATCCACGCCTGTCGGGTGGAGGACCTGCCCTACTGGCTCGCCGAGGAACTCTGGCGGATCGACCTCGACGACCCGCTCGTCGTCCACGAGAACAAGATTGTCGCCAGACGCGGCCGGCTCGGTACCCTGGG
>NZ_CAAAFO010000017.1:0-10290 GCF_900634715.1 Candidatus Protofrankia californiensis
CCGGGGCCCCGGTGCCGCCCTGCTTGAACAGGGCATTCGGCTTCCTATAGTGCATGCGCGTGGGTAGGAGTGGCGACGGGTGTCCATTTCATCCCGTTTTTGGCTTCGGGGGCTCCTGCCTTCTGGGAGGAGCTGGGGATTCCTAGATCGGGGGTGGGTTTGCGGCTGGGTTCGCGGCCGGCGATCTGAGCGCCGTGGAGCCCCCTAATTCTGTCGTACCCGTGTTGTTAGATTCGCATGCGGTCGTCGCGTAGAGCGGGGACACGGGCTACGGGGGCGTGGTTGTGATGTGGGCGCACAGTATGAATGCTGCCGGCAGGCGGCATCTACTGGTCGATCATCTCGTTGGGACTGGGGATCTTGCCGCACGGTTCGCCTCGGCGTTCGGCGCGGGGGAACTGGGACGGTTTCTAGGGCTGGCGCATGACGTGGGGAAGGCGTCATGCCTGTGGCAGGAGGGCCTGCTCGCCGCGGAGGCGACTGGCGGGCGAGTCAAGGTGAATGGCAGGTCGGTTGATCACAAGTCGATGGGAGTGTGGCTGGCTGAGCAGCGCCGGGCTGGGCTGCTCGGCTTGGCGTTGCACGGCCATCACGGAGGTTTGAGCAGCCCGTCGGCAATGACGGCTGCAATGGGTCGCCTGAACAAGGAGGTTCGCCAGAGCTGGGCGGAGGTGGAGGCGGCACTCGCGCCACTGCTGCCGGGGTTGTTCGACGGCCCAGCGGTGAAACTTCCCGCGGCTGTGGCGAGTGAGAGCGACGCGGAGATCCTGGTTCGTCTGCTGTTCAGCTGTCTGGTTGACGCGGACGCGCTCGACACCGAGGCGCACCGTCGGGCGGCGGCGCCTCGTGTGGCGCCTCCTGTTGACATGGAGATGCTGTGGGATCGCTTCGAGGCACGGCGGAAGACGTTCCTGGAAGGCCGGGTGATCTCGGCTGTTGACCGGTGGAGATCGGAGGTCTACGAGGCGTGCCTGTCAGCAGCAGTGGGGCAGCCTGGGATCTACCGGCTTCCAGCGCCCACGGGTTCGGGGAAGACGATCGCGTCGGCTGCGTTCGCGTTACGACATGCCGTCGAGCGTGGCAAGAGCCGGGTGATCGTGGCGGTTCCGTTCACCACAATCACAGAGCAGAACGCCCAGGTGTATCGCCAGCTACTTGATCCCCGTCGGGAGGGCGACGGCGCGCCAGTCGTCCTGGAGCATCACACCAACATTCCTCTTACGGAGTCGGACGCTGGGGGCAGCGCTGAGCGGTGGCGTCGACTGGCGGCGGAGAACTGGGACGCCCCGTTCGTGGTGACGACCACGGTGCAGATGTTCGAGTCGCTGTTTGGCCGTCGGCCGTCGCGGATGCGCAAGGTACACCGGCTGGCAAACGCGGTGATCGTGCTCGACGAGGTGCAGGCGCTGCCTGTGGAGTTGTTGGAGCCGATCGTCGACGGGCTGCGGGTGCTGACGGCACGTTTCGGAACGACGGTGCTGTTGGCCTCGGCGACCCAGCCTGAGCTGTGGGAGCTGGGCCCGCTGCGGAACACGGCGCCACGGGAGATCATCGCCGATCCGGCGCCGTTGTACAGGTCGCTGCGGCGGGTGCGGTATCGCTGGTGGAGCGATCCGCAGCCGACCTTGGATCAGGTCGCCGACAAACTCGCCGCGCCGCTGGCTTCCAGCGCCGACCAGGTATTGGTCGTCGTCAACACCATCGCGGACGCACAGCGGATGTACGCCCTGGTGCGAGAACGCGTCGGAGCGGACGTCACGGTGCTGCACCTGTCTACGGCGATGTGCGCGGCGCACCGCGGTCAGATACTCGGCGAGGTCCGAAGGCTGCTGGCCGAGGGCCGGCCGGTACGACTGATCAGCACCCAGCTGATCGAAGCGGGTGTCGACGTCGACTTCCCGGTGGTCTACCGGGCGTTCGCGCCGGCCGATGCGCTGCAACAGGCCGCTGGGCGGGCCAACCGGGAAGGGGCGCTGGGTCCTGAAGGGGGCCTGGTCGTGGTGTTCAACCCGGCGGACGGCGGCGCTCCCGGCGCTTACAGGATCCCGGTGGATATCACGAGCGAGGTGATGGGTGAGGGGATCGCGGATCCTGACGAGCTAGCTGCCCTCCGTAGCTTCTACCTGCAGTACCTCAACGACCAGCGAGTCGTCGGCCTGGCCAGCCGTGGGCGCGCGGTTCAGACCAGCCGGCAGCGGTTCGATTTCCACGCGGTCTGTGACGGTCCGCTGCGCGACCCGGGGAAAACGGACGAACGGGATGCGTCGAAAGCATTCCGGATGATCACTGACGACACGGTGCCGGTCGTTGTGCGCTACGCGCCCGCGGCAGCGGAGATCGACATGCTGATCGAACGGCTGCGAGCATCGCCGCAGCCGGACATGGACCTGCTCCGGCGCCTTCAGCCCTACCTGGTGGCGCTGCGCCAGCGAACCCGGGAGGCGGCTGACGTCGCGGCGCTGTGCCGTCCGTTCGCTGGTGAGCTCGCCGAGTGGCAGGGCACCTACGACCCCCACACCGGTATCCGGCTGACGGTTGACGCCGAGGACTTCGTGCTTTGACCGGCTCCCTGCACATGTCTGCTTCTCCGCAAGCATGCACGGTTCAATTCGGCTACCTCACAGCACAACCCTGGACCCGGTGCATGGTCTCGGGAAGGGTGCTGCCATACTGGGCGCGTCGCGGCTTGGGGGGACCGTGACCGGCTCCAGCAAGCGGATGGCTGGAATGGATCTCAACGGCTACCGCACGGCACACACGGCCACAGTCTCAAGATCATGCGTGTATGGCGGCGCGGTCGCCGGCCCGACCTCCACGGGCGAGGTTCGGGCAAACATGTCTGTTCGTTAGACGAAAACCGTCGTCTGGTCTGGGCGGGTCGTCGAGCGAAATAGAACGGTGAGACGGCCAGGCTTTCTCGCCGCGAAGGACGGCTTCCTGTTTGCATCAGCCAGCCTGCGGATTTTCCCCGAGGAGGAGTGGGATGATTGCCCTACCGCGATCGGCTAGCGGAGATCCACCGGTGTCGGTACAGGTATGGGGCGACGGCGCGCTGTTCACGCGCCCGGAGTTCCGGGTAGAACGGATGAGCTACCCGGTCATGACACCTACCGCGGCGATCGGGATCCTGGAGTCCATTTTTTGGAAGCCGGAGTTCGAGTGGGTGCCAGCCGTGATCGAGGTGCTGCGGCCAATCCGGCAGTTCTCCCTGCGGCGCAACGAGACCCACGACCTACCGAGCTTCGCTGACGCGGTCAGCCGGGGCCGGCGGATTAACACGGTGGCGAACCGGGAGCAGCGTGCCGCAGTGTGCCTGCGGGACGTCGCCTACCGGATCCACGCACACATCGAGCTTCGCCCGCACGCGACGAAGGGCACCGCCGCCTACCGGGACCAGTTCCGCCGCCGGGTGGACCGCGGCGCATGCTTTCAACAGCCCTACCTCGGTACCCGGGAGTTCCCGGCCTCGTTCGCTCACGTCGATGACGCTCCACCGATCACGCTTACCGAGGACCTCGGGATGATGCTGCACCGGATCATTCCCGGGCCGCCGATGGACTCGACGTACTTCCGCGCCCGGCTGCAAGGCGGGGTGCTGCGCATTCCACGGCACGGCATCCGCGGGGACGAACCAGCGGGAGTGGCCTGATGCTGCTGCAACGCCTCGTCGAGTTCGAACGCCCGATCGCCGATGCCTCGGATAGTCTCCCCCCGTTCTTCCAGGTGCGTCCAATGCGCTGGGGTGTGCGTATCGACGAACAGGGAAACCTCATCTCCCCTCATCCGCGTGACCTCAGCGACCCGAACGCCGGGGCGCGGGGAAAGCTCGGCACCCCTGGAGCCGCGCCATATCTCGCGCGGGCCGCGGGTATCTCACCGCTGCTCGGCGCGGACGACGTGCAGTACATCCTCGGCTGGTCTGACGAGAAGTCGAGGCCGGAGCGGGTCGCGGACTGCCATGCCGCATTCGTCGATCTGGTCGACCGGTGGGCGGCCGCATCACCTGATGATCCCGTCGCCCAGGCTGTCCGCAGGTTTTACCGGTCCGGCGCACACCTGCGGATCGTGCGGCCGACGGACTGGACGTCGAAGCAGGGCGTGGTGTTCCTCGTCGGCGAGCGGGCAACATGGGTTACCGAGCAGCCCTCGCTCCGCCGTTTCTGGGCGGAGGAGGTGGCCCGCCGGAAGGCCGGCGGCGGCAGCGCACGGAACGGTACCGGTGGGCGGTTCGGTGTGTGCCTGGTCTGCGGCAATCCCGGCACGCTGGTCGACCGGTTCCCGCAGCAACTGCCCCGCCGGCTGGTGCCGCTCACGACCCAGGCCAGCGCCGCGCTGGTCTCGGCGAACCGGCGGATCCACACCTACGACTTCAGCGACAGCCTCACGACCGTGCCGATCTGCCTGGAGTGCGCGCAGGCGTCGGTCGCGAACCTGCAGTACCTGCTGGACAGTTCGATCCACACGATGACCGTGGGCGGCGGGGACGGGCGGATGGCCTGGTGGACGATCGGCGCGCCGTTCGACTTCGCAACCTTCCTGCACCGGCCGCACCCGGCGGCCGTGGGACAGCTGGCCGCGGCCGTGCACAGCGGCACCGACAACACCAGCGGCGCGGAGAGCATAACCCCCGACCGGTTCTGCTCCGTCACGGTCGCCGGCAACGTTTCCCGCGTGATGGTCCGGGACTGGATCGACATGCCCCTCGACCAGCTCAAAAGGAACATCACGGCCTGGTTTACCGATCATCAGATGCTTGGCGCCGACCTCGCCTCGTCGGGTTACCTGCCCCTGGTACGCCTCGAACTCGCCGCTGGCCGCTGGGAACCGACGCCGGGAGATGCGCGTAGGGGCGAGTACACCCGCTTTGGCTCGCCGGGATCCGGCCGCCCCAACGGTGTGCAACGCCAGTTGCTGCGGGCGGCGATCACCGGCGCTGATCTCAGCCCTTCCCTGCTCGGTCATCTGCTTCACCGCATCGGCTCGGACGGACACGTCGACGACCCCCGCGCGGCGCTGCTGCGCCTGGCGCTGGTCCGCCGTGCCCGCCGCCGTCCCGAACACGAAAGGCTCACCATGCCCGGACCAGGACTCGACCCGGACAACCACCATCCCACCTACCTCGCTGGGCGGATCTTCGCCCAGTTGGAGACGATCCAGTTCAACGCCGACCGGATCGGCAAGGGCCCCGACGACCGGCTGAACACCACCTTCACCGACCGTTATCTCGCTGGTGCGATCGCCAACCCGAAGATCGCGCTCGTGCAGGGCCGGCAGCTCGTCCAGCCCTGGCTGAAGAAGATCGGTCGTAGCCGGCCCGACATCGCCCACGCGCTCAGCCAGGGCCTCGATGAGCTGTTCACACTGCTCGACGCGACCAGCGGGCTACCCGGCCGCGGCAGCCTCGACGATCAGGCCACATTCATTCTCGGCTATCACCACCACCGGGCCGACTCGATCCGCCGTGGCCGCGCCGCCCGCGTGGCGAAGGGCTCCGCCCAGACGCCCGGCGCCACACGGGACGATGCCGCGGCGCAATCACCAGCTACGGCGACAGACCCGACCGACTGAGCCTCCGCTCTCGTCTCGCCTCGTCGTGCCGTAACGGCCAGTTCCATCGCGCTTCCCGGCCCCTGTCGCCACGGCTGGGAATCCATCCCTTTTGTGATCAATCATTCCTATACGAGGAGTTCGATATTCATGCCGACGTACAACCTCAACCCATCCGTCAAGCACGACATGGTGTTCCTGTTCGACGTGGCGGACGGCAACCCGAACGGCGACCCCGACGCCGGCAACCGCCCCCGTACCGACGATGAGAGCGGCCAGGGACTGGTCACCGACGTCGCGCTCAAGCGTAAGATCCGCGACACCATCGGCCTGGCCGCTAAGACCGCCGGCCAGGACCCGGCCGGCTACCAGATCTTCGTCGAGGCCGGGCACGCCCTCAACACCAGGCTGGAGGAGTCCTACACCCAGGGCGGGTTCGAGCTCAGCAAGCGGCTCACCCCCGACCAGGCAGCCCAGGCCGTTGACTGGCTGACCGCGCGTTATGTCGACATCCGGCTGTTCGGTGCGGTCATGTCCACCGGGAAAACTCCTTCTCTCGGCCAGATCCGCGGGCCGGTCCAGGTTGGCATCGCCCGGTCCATCGATCCCGTCCTGCCTGTCGATCACGCCATCACCCGCGTCACCCAGACCCGCCAGGCCGACATCGACAAGGGCGAAAGCACCGAGATGGGCGGCAAGTGGACCGTGCCCTACGGCCTGTACCGCACCGCGATCCACTACAGCGCCCCCCGCGGAGAGCAGACCAAAGTCAGCACCACCGACCTCGACCTGTTCCTGCACACCCTGGTCAACATGTTCGACCACGACCGCTCCGCGACCCGCGGCGAAATGGCCGCCCGCGGCCTGTATGTGTTCAGCCACGACAACGCCTTCGGCTCAGCCCCCGCGCACACCCTCAGCGACCGCATCCGCGTCACCCGCATCAGCCAGACCGCCGCCCGCGGCTTCGGCGACTACAAGGTCGATGTCGACGATTCCGACCTGCCCTCCGGCGTGCGTCTGACCCGCGTCCTGGGATGAACCGCAGCACCCGCTGGCCTGGTGGGGATGTTCACGCAGACCGGATCACGCTGTCCGCACTCGAACATTACGCGTACTGCGCCCGCCAGGCCGCCCTCATCCACCTCGACGGCGTCTTCACCGACAACGTCGACACGGCCCGCGGCACCATCGCCCATTCCCGCGTCCACGCGGATCCCGCCCGGCAGCGCAGCCCGGTGCCCGCCGGAGGCCGGCTCCTGACCGGCGTCCACGTCTGGAGCGACCGGCTCGGGCTCTACGGTGTGTGCGACACCGTGCAGATCACCCGCACCAGCCTCATTCCGATCGAGCACAAGGTCGGCCGGTACGTCCCCGACGGCCCCGCCGACCTTCAGGCCGCCGCCCAGGCACTCTGCCTCGCCGAGATGCAGACCCTTCCGGTGCCGCACGCCGTCGTCTACTCCTTCACCGAGCTCGCGCTGGCCGTCTGAGCACCCGCCCGGCACAGGTCCACCATGCCTTGCCTCCGCCCAATGCAACAGATCCCTCCTGCTGGCCCTGGACCGGCCGAACAACCCACACGTTCGGCTACGGCCAGATGCGCTGGGACGGGCAGACCACGGTCACCGCCCACCGGATCGCCTACCTCCTGGACCAAGACCTCCGCCTCTCGGATTTGCCAAGTCATCGCCAGGTGCGCCACCGATGCCCTGGTGGGGTGAACCCTCGGTGTTGCAACCCGCACCACCTCGAAATCGGAGACGCCCGCGACAACCGGGCAGATGCCATGGCAGATGGCCGCGTCCCTCGCGGCGAGGACCACCACTATGGGGCACAGACACCTGACTCAGCCATCTGCGCGCTGCGAACCACCTACTGGCAGACCCCCGAGGACGAACGCCCGACGCTCACGAACCTCGCCGCGACCCACGGCGTGAGCATCGGCACCATCTCCGGCTGGCTCGAAGGCAGGCACCGTCGCGAAGCAGGAGACCCCGCCCGTGTACTACCGACTGCAAGGCGGCGCCTTAATGCGGACCTCGCTCGCGAGATCCGTCACCGACACCACGATGACCACGAGAGCGTGACAAGCCTCGCCGCCGCCTACGACGTTGACCGCGAGACCATCGCAGATGTACTCAAAGGCAAGTCGTTTGCCAACGCGGGCGGTCCGCGAGGTGTGCTCCCACAGACCCGCGGCATGTCCGAGCGCACCGTCCTCGACATCAGACACTCCGTTGCCGACGGCGAACCGGTCCGCGCCGTCGCAGCCAGACTCGGCGTCAGCGAGGACGCGGTCCGTCAGACCGCGCGCGGCCGAATCCACCAGTCCGTCGGCGGACCCCGCACCCGTCGTCAACTCACCGCGGCCGACGCGCGCGACATCCGAAAACGCCATGAGCGAGGCGAATCACGCCATGGCCTCGCGAAGAGATACGGAAAGTCGAAGGCCAGCATCGACGATGTCCTCACTGGACGGACTCACACCGCTGCCGACGAACGACGAACGACGAACGACGTGACGCAATCACCAGACAATCCGGCGACTGTAGCACCCTACAGCGTCGAACGATTCATCGACCTCGCGGACGAATTTGACCCGATTTCGGGGAAGCATTCGCACCGGTACGCCAATATCCGCACGGCCAGGCGAGCGCTATCTCTCCTCGGTGCTGAAATCGACCCCGGCGAGGCGATCGGGAAGATCTGTCAATGTGCAGAAACCGTATTCACTCGTCACGAAAGCAGCTGGCACCGGTTTACGTGTTACGAACAGAGACTTCACGACGTAGGATTCCCCGTCGACAATATCGGGCAGCTGGAGCGCCTGCGCTATCCGGTCTGCGTGAGGAGATAGTTCGGCGTTCTTCCTGGCCAGCTGGGTGACATAGGAAGGTTTCTTCTGCCCTCTGAAGAAATGATCGAGATGTCTGCGGATCTCGGGTACCGCGAAGGCGTCGGTGGGATCCTTGACTTCGAGTAGCCATAAGGTTCGCTGGCCGATTCTTCCAGCGACAGCGTCGATCTCGGTCGTCAGTTGTGGGAGGTTGAGCCGCTGGGCCTTGTTCTCTTTGACGTTCTCGATCACTGTCCACCCGTGACGACGTAGTACACGTGCGACCTGCTTCTCCAGAGCTTTGTTCCGCCGGTCGCGGAGGCGTTCAAGAGCGGTGTCGACGGTGGCGGGCGGCGGAGGCTGGCTCCAGGGTAGCTGCCCCTGGGAGAGATAGTTCTTGTAGACTGTCAGGCTAGTCAGACAGAAATGAGACGCCACGACGAGTGTTCCGTCGGAGAGTTCCGGTAGCGGCTGAACGAGTAGTCTGCGTTTGCGTGTCCGAGCGTGCCACGGCTTCCAGTCCGCGTCGCGTAGGTCGGTTCTGGTACTGGTGAGCATGGCGACAGCTGCGGCGACTCGGCTGGTCGCGTCAGGCTCCTCGCCAATTCTCGTGGCCTCCAGGATGTAGTCGACGACCTGCTGGGTGCTCGCGGTCGGAAGTTTCTCGTCGTCGGCGTTTTGGGGCCAGGCGGCGAGGGCCATCAACGTGGTCAGCACGTCTGTCCCTGACGTGCTGTACGAACGGCGCATGGCGGCGTCGACCTCGGCGTCCAGGAGTAGACCGCCAAGGTCCGCATCCGGTTCCGGATCTGTCCGTCCTGTCGTGAGGTCGAATGCCGCCCTGGCGTCGGCGAACGCTGCGACGTCGAGGTCGTAGACGCGGCTGTCCGCCGCGCTGGGCGGCTCTTCATCCGCTGTCGCCGTGACTTCGAAGGAATCGTCCACATAAATTGTCGTCGGCCTCACTTGATGACGTACGTTCTCGCTTCGCATCGTGGCGGCCAAGTACGACGAGGCTGCGGCGAGGATCTCTCCCCAGGCGAGCTTGTCGCACGGCTTGCTGCCTGTCGGGCCGGTGCGAAGCGCCGCTTCGACGACGGTCTCGGCGCACCGTCGCAGCAGCAGGTATTTGTCGCCTGTCTCCCGGTAGCGGACGACGGGGTCCCACGCGAGGTCCATCAGGCCGGCTGACTGGCCAATGTCTCCGAGGGTTCTGCTGCGGTGGGCGACGATCCGCTCCAGCTGCTCCATTCCGACAAGAACTAGCTCGTCCCCGTCGTGCACCGCCATCCGGTGGGTCATTATTTTGAGTGCCGCTGGTGCGAGGACCATCCTTTCGAGATCCTTCGCGTCGTCGCCGCGGTAGACGCCGGGGCGGATTCCTGACCTTCGAACAGCCCGCGCGACTGATCGTTCGGTCTCCGAGACCAGCGCTTCGTTGAGTTCCACCGGCATAGGAAGATCGTTCCGGGAGGTCGGGACGGTTGCGACCTGAACGGCGAGCGTGGGTCGCGCCTGCGTCCATGCCGCTGCCACGCGCCCGGCAGCTTCAGCGGACGACCCGGCCTTCCGTAACATGTCGTGGACCGCGTTCGCCATGTGGGCCTGGGACTGCTCGGGGTCGGCGGCGGTCTGCTCCGCCATTGCCCTGCACGCCACGCCGATCGCTGCTCGTACCGTCCGGTGTCCGTCGGCATTCAGAATCGTTTCGACGTGGTCCACAGCGATCGGGCTGTCCTGCGACTCGTCGTCGGGTCGTGACGAGAGCTCGACGACGTAGCCTGCGACGCCGCTGCCAGCGTGGCAGGACGCCCAGACAGCGCTGATCTGGTGGAACCCGAAAGCGAAAGCCCCCGCCAACTTGTCCAGGAAACGTCGGTCCTCCTCTGGCCACGCGGGGTCCA
>NZ_CAAAFO010000017.1:10642-12571 GCF_900634715.1 Candidatus Protofrankia californiensis
GCGCGTCGCAGCGGGCGGCGCAGCGGGCGGCGCCACGGTGGTAAGTCGCCACTGGTAGACCGATGGTGTGTCGAGGGAAGACCGTTCGACAGCATCGACATCCCGCAGCGCCGGAAACCCGAGCGCGAACATCGCTTCTTCGAGCGAAGAGTCCGCTGCGGCTCGTTCCCACTCGGCAGTTCCGTGGTGCGGTGCGATTGTCATGAGGTCCGGCGCCCGTCCGCCGGCAAACAACGTCTGGCCGTTCCCGCGCCACCACTCCCAGACGTCGATCGTTTCCAAAGCGAAGACGTTGGGGCGGTCCTGTCGCGCCATGTCTCGGCAGAACATGTACAGGTCGCTTTCGGAGCTTGCTGTCGATGCCGCCCACCGCAGGTCGTCCAGCGACATGCCCGTGAAGCCGGGACCGTGGGGCGCGGCGACGTAACTCGCAGAGCCCACCACGAGCAGCGGGACGACCTCGGTTCGCGGATCTAGATGAAGGGTCCCTCGGGCCATCGGGATCGCTATCGGTGCGCCGGGATTCAACCGGGCGGCTTCGGTGACGGCCAGGGCGACAGGGCGGTCGGCGAACGGTGGTCGTATTGGGCGGAGGTGCGCCATGATCTGTACCAGGAGTGCCCGCCCAGGTCCGAGCATCGCGACCCACTGCACCCGGTTGTCGGGTGTCACGACAGGCCCGTCGTCCCAGTCGGTCGGGCCGATGACGTTGCTACTGAAGCTCCACAGCGCCTTGCGAACGTGAGCCGCGACAAGCTGCGCGAAGCGGCGGTTCGCAGTCTGGGAAGCCCCGGCGACCGCCGCCAGTTCCGCGACGCCGTGGCCCATGATCTCCGGCAGGCATGCCAGGGGGAGCCAGTCGGTCCGGTCTCCCAGCGCAGGTCGGCGCACTCTCAGGTACCGGCCGAACGGGCTGGACGGGTGGCCGGGACGGTAGGGCAAGGCTGCGGCGTCACACGTCGCCCACTCCAACGCTCGTGCCGCGCCCGGTTTGGCGACCAGGCTGTCCGGAGTACCGGCACCGATCAGCGTAGAAGCGGCCGTCACCTCGTCGTCGGTGATCGCCACCCCGTTGTCTGATCTCTCAGCGCCCCAGGTAGCTGCCAGTGCGCGGATCGCGAAGTCGCCGTACCCCAATGCCACGTCGACCAGATCCCGGACGCCGAACCCCATCCGCGCCACCAGGACCTCGTCCGTTGCCTTGGATACCAGCAGCGCCCGGTCCACGTCGGCGACTGGACGCTCTACCGAACCCGGGAAGAGTCGAACGAGATGCTCACCCCAGCGGACGACCACTCGGTCACGGGGATCCGACGGTAGGAAATCTTCGAGCGAAGCGATACCTGGCTCGTCCCGCACGCACATCTCTAACAGACGCCCGAGTTGCGAGCTCGGCACCGGCCGGGATCCCTGGTCGCCGGCCTGAGCTGCCGCGTAGGCCAGGTGACCGACAGACGTCCACCGATGCCGTGCCGACGGTGACGCGCCCGCAGCGATGACCAAGGCCCAAAGCTGCTTCGGGTCACGCGCCGCCACACGGCGCCCGAGGTCCCACCGCCGCCGCCCCGACTCATGTGTCACGAACGCGTCCCGTGTGATTCCATCCCACCATCTTGCCGGCCGCGTACGACGATTTCGGCATAACCTGTAGCCCGGTCCGGCGACGGTCGGGGTGATGCGCCTGATGCTGGAGAGCGCTGGGCGCCAGCTGGGACTGCGGTACGGGATGCCGGCGGCGTTAGCGCGGATTTCCACGCAGGAGGTTCGCCCCTACGTTTCAGGCGTACTCGAAGTGCAGGGTCCGTCCGCCCCACCAGGGGATGGCGGTGTCGGGGATGGCGGCCTTGCGTAGGACGGGGTGGTAGGCGTTCCGTTCGAGCCGGACGGTGATTGTGTCGCCGGTCGTGATGATCTGGCCGGGGGTTTCCA
>NZ_CAAAFO010000017.1:12700-19759 GCF_900634715.1 Candidatus Protofrankia californiensis
CCCGGTGGACGGGTGGGTCGTCGACGCATCCACCCACCTGCCCGACCAAGGACCCGGCGAACGCAACAGACCCGTTCTACCTCCTTCGCGGCGTCACCGCGGACCCGGAGCAGCAGCACCCTGAAAAGGGTTGCGTGTCAGAGCGTAGAGCAGGGACCACACCATGACCATCCAGCCTGCCCGACGCGGGCCCCGTCCCGCAGGCAAACAGGCAGGTCAACGCCCAAATCGGGGTTCTGAAGCCCCACAGGCCCCGCTTGTCACGTGTGTTCAGAGATCTGTCGCAGCTGTTCTATTTCGGATCGTTTGTTCAGGTCCAGGATCAATCTGCGACCCAGTAAAAGTCCGGTCGTTCCCCCGCCAGATCCAGAACATGTCGAGCGCAAGGATCGACGATAACTACCAAGGAGACTTAGATGACGACACTGGACACCACCGTCCAGCATTTCGCTCCGACGCATACTAGAGGCGACGATCTTCTATGGCACCCGTTCACGCCCTATTCGAACGACGTCCAGCTGAAGATTCTACATGTGGATCTGATCAAAAGCGAGACGCAGATGTTTATGCGCGCGCCCGGGGGAGCGTCGCTGGGCGTCCACGATCACTTTGGCCGTGTACTCGTCTACACCATTCGAGGGAACTGGCGGTACGCGGAGCATGACTGGGTTTCCGGGCCCGGCGACTTTGTTTACGAGGTCGCCAACAGCAGGCACACGTTCATTGTCGAGCCAGGCGAGGACGTGGAGTTATTCATCTCTGTAGAAGGCGCGCTTGCGTTCCTCGGTCTCAACGACGAGATCATCGGCATCGAACAAGCGCACACATTCGCCGAGCGACACAACGAGCACTGCAAGAAGCACGGGATCACCCCGGTTGATCTGACCATGTTCGCCGTCTCGTGATCGCATCGGTGGGGTCGGGGCCGCCTTGGCCCCACCGATCAGCCCTACGCGGGGACGTCCCGCGAACTTACAGATCAATTCACACGCAGCGTAATCTAGTGATCCTAGCATGGGCTTCCTCCGTCTTCATTGAGCCTTTCCGAGTAACCGTCTGTTGCGTTGAGTGATCGGGTGGTCCGGTCGTGTTCGACGTGTAGGAGCACGAGAGCTGCCGTGACGATCTTCCCGATTTTCCAGGGGCAGAGGCTGACGTTGCGCAGCGCCTTGAAAGTGGTCTTGAGTAGGGAGTTCCCGTGTTCGCCGACGGCCTTCTTGCCGTTGTGCGCGGTGTTGTGGGCTTTCTGCTCGTCGGTGAGCCGGCCGCCCGTGGGATTCTTGACCGCGATGGTGACGGTGTCGCGTTCGCCTTCGTAGTCGAGGTCGCCGAGGACGGGCAGGCCGGCGGCGGTCCAGGTGGTGAGTGCGGGCAGGATCTCGGGGTGGGAGCGCAGGGCGGTGGTGTCGTGTTCCCGGCCGGGGCGCACGTCGGAGGTCCACAGCGGCCAGCCGTCCGGGACGGTGACGACCTGGATGTTCCCGCCGTGGTTGGCGTGTGTGCCCGACCAGCACAGGTCCACGCCCGGGTGGGGCCGGGGGGCGGTTGCGATCGGTCTCGATCAGAGTGCCGTCGACGCTGACGTGGCTGTGGCCGGCGGCTTTCGCGGCCAGCAGGGCCGGCTAGACGAGTAAGTCCGAAGTCTGGGCTGGCTGTGGCCGGGCATGGAGAGAGGGCGTCCAAGGTCATGTTGTGACGCAAGACTTGGACACCCTCTTGACCGCACTGTACGTGAAGATCGACAACCGAATCGGGGGCACCCGGGAGCGGGGCAGGCCGCCCCGGTTGACCGACTCCGAACTGGTCTGCCTCGCTGTGGCACAGGCCCTGCTCGGCCATCACTCCGAGGCCCGCTGGCTGCGTCACGCACGTACACACCTGGCCGGGATGTTTCCCTACCTGCCCGGCCAGTCGGGCTACAACAAGCGGCTACGCGCGGCGTTACCCCTGGTCAAGACGATGATCCGGGAGTTGGCGATCGACAGTGACTTCTGCTTCGACAACCACTGGATCACCGACTCCACCCCGGTGCCGTGCGGGATGTCCCGCCCGACGGTGCGACGTTCCAACGTCGCCGGCTGGGCTGGCTACGGCTACTGCGCGTCTCATTCCCGGTTCTTCTGGGGGCTGCGGCTGTACCTGGTGTGTACCCCGACGGGCATGCCGATCCTGTGGGCGCTGGCCAACCCGAAGATCGGTGAACGGGACGTGCTCGCCGCGATGATCGAGATCGACGCCGGTCTGATCGCCGCGCGCGACGGGGTTCTGCTCATCTCGGACAAGGGTTTCGCCTCGAAACCGTTCGAGCGGGCTCTCGCCGAGTGGGGCATCACGCTGATGCGGCCGTCCCGCAAGGACGAACGGGAGCGCTACGGCGAGCCGCTGCTCAAGAAGATCCGCCAGCTCATCGAGTCGGTCAACGACACCCTCAAAGGGCAGCTTGACCTGGAACAACACGGCGGGCGGACCTTCACCGGCGTCGCGATCCGGGTCGCCCAACGCATCCTGGCGATGGCCGCGGCGATCTGGCACAACAACAAGACCGGCGCACCCATCACCCGATCACTGATCGCCTACGACCACTGAGCACATAGGACTTACTCGTCTAGGGCGCGTATCCGGTCGCGATCAAGGGGTGGTTCACGTGAGCTCCTTGATCCAGATCATGGAAGCGCGCAGATGGAGACCGGCGAGATAGCTGCCCGGAGTCTTGTCGTAGCGGGTGGCGATGCCTCGCCATGCCTTCAGCTTGTTGATCAGACGTTCGACGGTGTTCCGTTGCTTGTACAGGTCGGCGTCGTGGCGGACGGGCCGGCCGCCCTTGGCGCCCTTGCGCTTCCGGTTCGCGGCCTGGTCCTTCTTCTCCGGGATGACCGCGGTGATACCACGTTTACGCAGGTAGGCGCGGTTACCGCGCGACGAGTACGCCTTGTCGGCGGCGACCGCGCCGGGACGGGTACGAGGGCGGCCGACGGGCCCCCGTACCCGGACCTTTCCCAGGACACCGATGAACTGCGGGCTGTCCGCGGCCTGGCCCACGGTCAGGACAAACGCCAGCGGACGGCACCCGCGGTCGACGGCGAGGTGGGCCTTGCATGTCTGCCCACCCCTCGACCGCCCGAGTAACGCGGCCTTCAGCCGGACCCTGTGCCGGGCCCGCAGGCGCCGGCGCCGCTCCCGCTCGGGGTCGTCTGCGGCGTTCTGCCCGTCTTGTTCCTCCGGGCCGCCCCCTTTTTCCGGGCCTGCTCCTCCTCGGCAGCGGCCTTCTCCAAGGCGGCGAGGACGTCCGGGTCGAGGTGCATCCCGGCAGCGTCATGGTGAGCCCGGGCCGTGGTGGAGTCCACGCTGACCAGGGACAAGTCCACCGCACCCCGCTTCGCAGCCTCAGCGATCATGCCTTCCAGCAGGGCCGCGAACACACCGGCGTCCCGCCACTGCCGGAACCGGTTGTGCACCGTCGGCCAGGCCCCGAACTCCCCAGGCATCTCCCGCCACGGCGCACCCGTCCGAAACCGCCAGACCACACCGGCGAACTGTGCCCGCAACCGCTGCGGGTACGGACCAAACGCGCCGACCGGCAGATAGGGCTCGATGAACTCCCACTCGGCGTCCGTTAACTGCACCCGCGTCATACACGAAGATCTACCGGATCACACCCCGCCGCGAGGACGAAACCCGCAAACAGATCACAACCAGATACGCGCCCTAGATGGCGTGCCCCCGTGGTTGCGGCCGACGACGTCACCGACGTGGCGTACTGGCGCGCCCGTGCCGAGCGGGCCGAGGCATGGGCTTCGGAGCTGGGTGAGCAGGTCGCGGTGCTAAGCCGGCTGCTGTTCGGCCCATACTCCGAGAAGAACCGCCCCGGCCGAGGCGGCGGGACCGAGGAACCCGACGGACAGGACACCGAGGGCGGCCGCAAGCCCGGCCAGCTGAGGCGGCGCGGCCAACGGCCGGGCAGCAGGGGCCACGGCCGGCGGGACTACTCCCGGCTCAATATCCGCGAGGAGATCCACGACGTACCCCCGGCCAGCGGATGTGCCCCACTGCGGGAGGGATTTCGAGTTCCTCGGCAGCGAGACGAGCGAGCAGATCGACTGGCAGGTGACGATCACCAGGATCGTGCGCCGACGGCTACGCTACTGCCGCCGCTGCACCTGCCCGGCCCACGCACGGTGATCGCGCCGGTGCCACCCAAACCGGTCCCCCAGGGCCGGTTTACCGCCGGCTTCCTCACGAGGCTGCTGCACGAGAAGTACGTGCTGGGCCGCCCGCTGCACCGCATCGCCACAGCGCTGGCCGCCGACGGGCTGGAGGTGGCCGAGGGCACCCTGTGCGGAGTGCTTCAGGATGCCGCCGGACTGCTGGCCCCGATCACCGAGGCGATCGCCGCCCGCAACGCCGAGGCAGCGCACCTGCACGCCGACGAGACCGGCTGGCGGGTGTTCGAACAAGCCGGCCGCACGCGCGGGCACCGCTGGTGGCTGTGGGTCTTCCTCGCCCCGGACACCGCCGTGTTCACCATGGACCCCACCCGCTCGGCTGCCATGCTCGAACGCCACCTCGGCGTCGACGTGAAGGACGGGGCGCTGCCGGACGGCCGCCACCTGGTGCTCTCGGCCGACTTCTTCACCGTCTACCAGGCCCTGGGCCGCCTCGACGGCGTCGACCCGCTGTGGTGCTGGAGCCATATGAGGCGCCGCTTCGTCCGGGCCGGGGACGCCTACCTCCAGCTGCGGCCCTGGCGCGACCTGTGGGTCCGCCGGATCGGCGACCTCTACCTGGCCCACCGTAACCTGGCCGCCGCCGAACCCGGCGGCGACGAGCGCGCCCAAGCCCTGGCCGCGTTCGAGGCGGCCCTGGTCGCTATCGACACCGCCCGCCGGCAGGACGCCGCGATTTACAGCCTGCACCCGGCGGCCCGCAAGGTCCTGGCCACCCTGGATCGGGAATGGGAAGGGCTGGTACGCCACCGCGACTTCCCCGACCTGGGCCTGGACAACAACATCGCGGAGCGGGCGCTGCGGACCCCGGTGGTCGGACGGAAGAACTGCTACGGCAGCCAGGCCGAGTGGTCCGCCCACCTGGCCGCCTGCGTCTGGACCGTCACCGCGCCACCGCCGAACGCAACGGCCACGAACCCTTGGCCTACCTCACCGACTACCTCGGCGCCTGTGCCGCCGCCGGCGGCAGGGCACCCGAAGGCCCAGCCCTGCAACGGTTCTTCATCTGGCGGCACGACCCCCACGACGACACGGCCCGGCCCCGCGACAACGATCTCAGCGGGGCCACCCAGCCCGGCTGTGAACCCCTCACCGGTCCCTCACCACAGCCCCAGCCCCCAGACCCCAGCCGACACCCGGCCCCGCCACCGCCGGCCGGGTCCTCGACATGCCCTCCTACGGAGGCCACCGAACGTTTACCATTGCCCATTCCTGCATGCACGTCGGCCAGAGCTTGTTAGGAGGTCATGATGCGATCCCACGAGGTGTACGATCTTGCCGACGTACCGCATCGTGACCGCTCTGGACTCTGGGAAGAGATCCTGAGCAGAACGGTGGTGCCATTCCATACTGATGTTCCGCTGGGGCGATCGCCCTACCGCGCCTCGATTGAGCGGCGCTGGTTCGATGACATCGCGCTGCTGGATTTCGCATGTGATCCATCTAGAGGTGAACGCACCCGGACTCTGATCAGCCAAACTAACGAGGACAATGTCGCGATCTTCTTCGCCATTTCCGGAGTTGAACAACTTGCGGTCGACGACGAGGAGATCCTCGTCACTCCGGGCAGCTTCGTGACTTGGGACACCACACAAAGACTGCGGTTCGAAGTTGTCGAGCACTTCCGCAAAATCACATTGGTAATGCCCAGGGTGGCGCTGGAAGAGCTCCGAGGGCGCCCATGGTCAAAAGCCGATCTTGTTTTGGACGCAAGCGTTCCCTCGATCAGGCTGTTGCGCAGTTTTGTCGCGTCACTTGCCCAACTCCCACACGAACTTCCCTCCGCTACCGTAACGGCGGCCCGCAACGCGGCATTGGAGTTGGTGGCCGCGGCGGTGCGCCCCGAGATCGCGGTGACGAGTGCGCTGACTGCGGAAACGCTGACGCTCGCAGTGGAACGCTGGATAGCTCGAAACCTTGGCTGCCACGACGTCGGCGCAGCTGCGGCAGCCGCTGCGCACGGCGTGTCTGTCCGCACGCTGCAGCGCAGCTTCGCTGCGGTAGGAACCAGCTACAGCGCTGTCGTACGCGCCCAGAGGCTTGCAAGAGCCCGAAGGGACCTCATTGAGGGGGCATACTCCATTCAGGCGATCGCTCACCGTTGGGGTTTTGCCGACGCAAGTCATTTCTGTCGAGCATTCAAACGGCTGTATGGTGCCGCGCCGACTGATTACCGTGATTCGTACGCCTTGTCGTTCGTTCATGTGGACAATCCGAATTTTCGTGACGATCTGCACGGCCCGAGCGAAGCGCTCGAGAACCGCGTGCCCCCCTTCCAGGACCGCCTGGATGGATGACGATCACGATGACTGCGAACGCCGCTCAGAAATTCCGGGTAGGTCGCGACAGCTCAGCCCCGATCCACCGATGAATTTCTGTGATCTTCGTGTGATTAACTCGGGCTGAAGTGGATCTTCTTTGGGCTGGTTTCGGCCGGGTGGGCGTGGCGGGTCCGCCGGTCTGCCCGGCTTTCCACGTGGTCTCCGGTCGGCCCCGGGGGCGGGTGGGGTGGTTCAGGCCACGAGGGGTGGGGCGCGCAGGGTGTCGAACAGCGCGGTGGCGGCGTCCTGCCAGGGCCAGTCGGCGGGCAGGTGCAGGGTCTGGGCGCGGGCGGAGTGGCTGGTCCGGGCCGGGATGGCGACGAGCTGGCGGCGGACGGTCGGGGTGGTTGCGTGGGCGTGGCGGCGGCTGGCGAGCGCGCCAGCGGCGCGGGTGAGGTTGAACGCGAGGCAGGCCAGCGCGAGCCAGGAGGCGTTGGCGGTGAACCGCCCGGAGGGCAGGTGGGCCAAGGCGCTGCTCTTGAGGTCGGCGATGACCTGTTCGACGATCGCGTGGT
>NZ_CAAAFO010000018.1:0-1578 GCF_900634715.1 Candidatus Protofrankia californiensis
GTGCCCGGACCGACCGGAGCCTGGATCGGCGGGAGCCCGGTAACCGTCACTTCCGGCCGGGGCCTGCCTGGTCGCTCATCCAGGTCAGATCGGGCACCCGGACGTGGAGCCGGTCCGCTATCTCCTCGACGGCGAGACCCAGGCCGATCGCCTCACGGATCGCCAGGCCGCGGACGACACGCAGACGCACCCGCTGAGGATGATCTTCCCAGAGCAGATCGTGAGCGACCGCTGCGCGCTCGACCGGGTCGGAGATCGCGAGGATTTCGTCGAAGAGCAGCACAACGGACATGGTCCTGCGACTGTGACCATCCAGCAAGGGCACGCCGTGTCCAGGTGTTCACGGTCGTGGCCGGCTATGCGGCCGGATCCCGGAGATCCTGGATCGGGCCCGTTCCGTCGATCACCCGCAGGTGAGCCCCGTGATGCTCCCGGGCCGCCGCGGGCCGTTCGCAAGGAGCGTTGGCCTGCGGAGCAGGCAATCCACAGGAACATCGCGGGCAGTCGTCCAATAGCTCGGCATGGGCTTCGCCGCAACGCAGGATGACCGCTTCACCCTCCGGGGTATCCACAATCTCGCCTGTCGGGCTGTAGACCAGACATCGCGGATTCAGCCAGGAGACGTTGAACGTCAACGACTGCCCCGGATGAATCGGGTAGGTGCCCCCGCTGAAGGGACCGTCATCGAGCACACCGAGTATCACATCCGACACCATCATGGATACTGACGATAGAGCGCCGGATGCTCTTTCGTTGCTCCCAGTAAAGGATTACACACTTTTTGTGTCAGGCGTTTTGCCGTGGCGGGTGACGCGGTGACCTGAAAAGGAGGATTTTCCCTCGGGGCCCAGCTTTCTGGACCGCCGAGAGCCCCTGCCGTAGGGGGGTCAAGTAGCCGTCCGCCCATGGGGCCGAGGTCGAGATACCGTTTGGTGGAGTACCTCCGTACTTGTATGGTGTCCGCCCGCGTGGCCCACGCCAAGATGGACCTGTAGGCGTCGTAGGTGCCCCGGGCGACTTCCGTGATTGCCGTCCACGGGCGGTTCCTCGGACAGGTCGTGTATATGGCGCATCGGACGCCGCTCCTCCTGGAGGCCAAAGGCGACGCGATCATGCTTTTTTCGCGCTACCGGAGGTCTAGGTCCCCGGGCCACCAGGAGGCGTGAAGCGCTCCACCTGACCACCGCAGACCGAGGAGATTTCGAATGAGTCATGTGAAGTTCGCCACCCGTGACGGTACCCCCTGGATACCCCAGTACATCGTGGCTATAGACGCCGAGAAATGTATCGGCTGTGGTCGTTGCTACAAGGTCTGCGCCCAGAGCGTGCTCAGGCTGATGGGCGTGAACGACGAGGGCGAACTGGTCGATCCCTTCGACGACGATGAAGAGGTCGAACGCAAGATTATGACTATCGATGCTGCCGGCAAGTGCATCGGCTGCAACGCCTGCATCCGAGTATGCGGTCCGCGCTGCCAGACCTACGCGCCGGCGGAGGCGGCCTGACCGGCCGGCATTTCCAGTTCGCACGGTCGTGTCCCGGCTGGCTCCCATGGCGGCGTCGGACTGCCTGCCGGCC
>NZ_CAAAFO010000018.1:1970-2486 GCF_900634715.1 Candidatus Protofrankia californiensis
ATCCTGTTTCGATCAAGAGATTGAGTGCGGAAACGGCTGTTATCACGACCGTCTACTCTCTCACTGTCATGATTCGACGGTATTAGATCATGGATCGACGTCGGAATGGATCAGCGCTACTTGGCCAACGCTCCGGACGGTCCGCACGTCGTCTCCGCTGCTTCGTGCGTGTATCCGCTGGGGGACCGGCTGTCTCCCGCAACCTCGGTGTGAGTCCGCCACCGGGGAATCAGTGCGCCGGGGGAATCAGCGTCGACCGGTCGAACCGGCGGCGGGCAGCGGGTGGCGAGCGACGAAACCCAGGACCGGCCTGCTGGTACCAGACCGGCGCCGTCCCACTCTTCAGCCAGCACAACACCCAGCCGGCACAACAGCGACGTCCTCGTCGCCCTCGGTAGGCGCCGGAAAGTCGATCAGTAGTGGTGTCCAGCTCCTGACCTGGATCTCCTGGTCGGTGAACCAGTTGTCCGACGGTGCTGTCTGCAACACTTTGCGCTCGGCTGTTCCTCCGGGACC
>NZ_CAAAFO010000018.1:2791-4892 GCF_900634715.1 Candidatus Protofrankia californiensis
AGCTCGGACATGTGTGAGGAGCGAGCCAGTGGCTGGCCGGGACGTCGACTATGATCGCCCGATTCTGCTGGGCTGCGGGCGATGCGACGTGCAGTGGACGGCGTTGACCGCTGCCCACTGTCCGAGCTGCCACGAGACCTTCGCGGGGGTGGGCGCCGGGTTCGACGCCCACCGCGTTGACGGCCGGTGCATCCCGCCCGAGCAGGCGGGCCTGCGCCTTGACGGCGGATACTGGGTGAGCAACGGTGAACGAGCCCCAGGAAAGATCTTGAAGGCGCCGCACCATCCCGGGATCCGCCAGGCCGGCTAGCGGGCCAAAGGCAACGCGATCATGTTTTTCTCGCGCTGCCGGGAGGCCCAAGTGCCCGGACCGCCGAGGGTCACGTGTCGAGCCGTATCCATACCTGGCCGTTGTCCACTCGCAGGGGCAACTGCATGAGCTTGGCGCCCGGGGAGTTCAGGCACGCGCCGGAGTGCGCGTCATAGCAGAATCCATGGCGCGGGCAGGTGAGGGTGCCCGTGGCCGGGTCGAGCTGCGCCACGTTGATCGGCAGACCCTGGTGGGCGCAGATGTCACGGTAGGCGGTGAGCCGACCGTCCAGGCTGATGACCACGACATCGGCCTCGGCGCCGTCGGCCCGCTCAAGGTGCAACGCCGTGATCGGCCTGTCGCCGAGGTCCACCGCCGTGCCGACCGCCACCCATCCGCCGTCGCGGTTGCGCACCGGGCCCAGCGGGATCAGTGTCGGGGACGGATCACCCGCGAGCATCACCACGCGCACGATCGGTTCGACCCCGCCGATCAGAGCCTCCTTGACAACTTCCCGCAACGTCACCCCGGCCAGGGCGCGGCTGTTGCAGGTACCGCTGACCCGCAGGAACGCGGTGTCCCCGTCCACCCGGACCAGCTCCGCGTCCCCGCCGTGTGCCCGCAGGTACGGGCGGACCTTCTCCAGCGCACGCAGCGACTCGGTCACCGGCGTGGGCTGGAGGATCCCGTGCACGGAGAAAAGCAGCCGCACCACGGGATCGTCCGCGAGCCCGAACAGCAGCTCCCGACCGCGGTGATCCCCACGCAGCTTGTGGACGATCGCGTTGATCCCGCTGCCGTGGAGAGCCTCGACAGCGTGCCGCAGCTGCTCAGCTCGTTGCCGGGCCGCCGGTTCCAGCTCCCGGACGCCGGCTGCCGCCTCGTCGAGAGCTTCTGACAGCGCGTCGAAGCCGGGTTCGTCCCGCGTCGGCCCGGTCGGCCGGGTGTCGCTCATTGCTGGACTCCTTGTCCGTGTCCCCCGGGTCAGACCGCACCGTTGATCACGAACTTGCTCAGTTGCCGGCCGGTCCGTCCGTCGTAGGCATGCACCGTGCACACCAGACAGGAGTCGAAGCTGCGGGCCACATGCCCGAGCTCCACCGGGTCGTCGGCGTCGGCGACCGGTGAACCGACCAGCGCCTGTTCGATCGGGCCGGGCGTCTGCGAGCCGTCCCGCGGGCCGATGTTCCACGCGGTCGGCGTGACCACCTGGTAGTTCGCGATCCGGCCGTCGTCGATGACTATCCAGTCGGCAAGCGACCCGCGGGCCGCCTCGGTGGCTCCGAAACCGCGGCCTTCGGTGTGCTCGACCGGTTTGGTGTAGAAGCTCTCCCGCAGCTCGAGCTGATCGAGCCACTGTCGCGTCCACTGGTAGTACTTGGCAGCCTCGTGCATCCGGGCGAGCTGGCGGACCATCACCGACGATCCGATCCGGGCGATGATGTCGATGAACAGCGGGTCGTCGTCCTGGTGGGCGGCGGCGCCGGGAGCGCCGGCGGCTATCCGGCGGGCCAGCGGCCCGGCCTCCATCGGGACGTATCCCTGCCCCGGCACGTGGTAGCGCGGCGATTTCGCCCAGCTGTACTTGCCCTGCTCGCGCCCCACCTGCGGATCGACCGGTCTGGTCTCGCCCTCGAACGGGTGGCGTGCCTGCGTCCCCTCGTAGAAGGAGTGGGTGACGTCCTCACGGACCCGGGCTTGGTCGAAGTCGAAGAACTCGCCGTTCGCGTAGATCCCCGAGCGGGCGATCAGGGCCGCGTTACGCCCCTCGATGCTCGGTGCCGTGTAGAG
>NZ_CAAAFO010000018.1:5179-8312 GCF_900634715.1 Candidatus Protofrankia californiensis
CCAGGTAGTTGCCGATCCCGCCGCCGTAGGTGTCCAGGCCGATGTCGCGGCTGTAGCGGATGAAGAAGCCGCAGTCGCTGTCATGCTGCGAGGAGTTCTCCTCGACCCAGGCCAGCACGTCGTCCCAGCTCCGGTTGGCCAGCCACCGCTCGACCGAGCAGCCGAGCCAGTGCTTCTCCAGCCAGTTGTTCTTCCAGTGTTCCAGGATGGCGATCGACCGGGTGACGTCGGACAGGGTCGGCGCCCCCATGACGCCGCCGGGCACCATGAAGCTGGAGTGTGGCCACTGCCCACCGAAGATCGCATAAACCTCGGTCGGCTTGCCGGACAGGACGACTCCCGGGGCATAACTGGTGCCGGTGTACGGGGTGAACCGCCGGACGGCTTCGTCGTACAGGGGCGAGCGCGCGTACTTCTTGTTCGTCAGGTCGATCGCGAACAGCGCATAGAAGTAGCGCGGGATGCTCTGGAGCGTCTCGCATGCCTGCGCGATGTTACGGACCAGCGTGGCGTTGGGCGGCATCCGGGTGCGCCATGCCACGTCGAGGGCGTACGCGGACTTGTACAGATGGCTGCCACCGCAGATGCCGCAGATGCGTGGGGTCACGATCAGGCCGGCCTGGGGGTCCTTGCCCCGAAGGATGATCTCGAAGCCCCGGAACATCGACGCCTGGGTCCACGCGGAGGTCACGACACCATCGCTGATCGTCACCCGGACGTCCAGGTCCCCCTCGACCCGGCCCATCGGGCTGACGTTGAGATCGACGGTGGTCATCGGTGTCCTTCTTCCATCCGGCGCGGTTTCCGCCCGTAGCCGCGGAGCCGGCCACGAAGCTGGTCGGGGAGCTGGGGCAGGCGGGTCGTCAGACGACGAACGTGTCCTTCTTCGACCAGTCCGGAGCGGCGATCTTCGCGATCGCGGACTGGGCCAGGTAGGTGAGGTGGCGGGTGCCTTCGGGGACCTCCCGGGGGATGACACCGACGGCCTTGCGCGTCCGGAAGACCGTCCCCGGCTCGAGGTCGAAGAACGGGAACTCGGGCTCGGTGCATCCGATGCACGGCACGCCCGCGCGGGTCTTGGACGACTGGCCGTTCCACAGGATGCGGTTGCACGGCGAGTGGGTCATCGGGCCGCGGCAGCCGAGCTCGTAGAACAGGCAGCCCGTGCGGGTGCCCTCCCCGAACGTGGTGGTGGACTGCTTGTATTCGAAGAACTCCGTGCGGGTGCATCCGGTGTGCGTGAAGGTCGTGAAGAACGTCCGCGGCCGCTGGAGCTCGTCCAGGTCGATGTCGGCGGCCCGGCCGGTCGCCAGCGCGACGAGGACCTGGGTGATCCAGTCCGGGTGGGCCGGGCAGCCCGGGATGTTGATGACCGGGAGCCCGCCGCGCGAGCGGAACTCCGCGCCGAGGAAGCCACCTCGTTCGCGCTTGTGGAACTGCAGGCCCGTCGAAGCGGTCGGGTTGGGAGCCGTCGCCGCGATCCCGCCCCAACAGGCGCAGTCCCCGATCGCGACCACGGTCTGGGCCGTTCCCGCCAGGTCGATCAGCCAGTCCTTCATGGGCCGGTCGGCGAACATGTCGTAGCGGCCGGTGCCCTCGGGCCCCTCGATCACGGAGCCCTCGAACACGAGGACGTCCACCGGTGTCTCGCCGCGGGCGCAGGCCCGCAGCAGCTTCCGTGCGTCCGCTCCCGACTCCGCCGCGAGGGAGGGGTGCCAGAGCAGGTCGAGCCCGAACCCGGTGACGAGGTCTACGACGTTCGGCTCGTCGGCGTTCAGGAAGGACATGGTGTTCCCGCTGCACGCTCCCCCGTGCAACCACAGCACGGACGGCATCGGTCCTCCTCTCGGGTAACCCCAGGTCGGGGTTACGTGATCGTGCCCCCACGTGATCCGGGGACGGGGTTCTCCCGGACCGCCCGGGTCGGCTTCCGGACCTACCGGGAGGAACCCCGGATCGGTGGGAACCCCGGGCGCGGGAAGAACATGGTCGTTTCGCCGTCGGCCCGTCGCCATGATCCCATGGTGTCGGCGGTCCACCCTTGCCGGAGCCCGGACGTATGACCGCCATCACGTAATGATCATTTCGCCTCCCGCGTGCCCGGCAACACCGGGGTCCCACAGATGATCAGGTCCTGCCAGTGCCCTGCCGATGACTGCATGGCCGTCAATTTCAGGACATTTCATCCGCGGGCGACGTGGTGCCCGGTTTGATGCCGCGGTGAGTATTTCCGCCGGAGTCCGCGCGGGCCGCCGGAGGCTGTGCGGCGTGGCGGCCATAACACGTCGAGACCCGGAGCACACTCCGCCGGCGCGGAAGGCGCGGCGCGACGGCCGGGTGTTCCGCACTGTTTTCGGTGGGCAAACCGTTGTATTACCGGCGATCGGTGTCGAGCGGGTCTGAGGTAGCTGGGGCTGCTGGTCCCGGAAGAAGCACTGACGTTTCCACTGCGTCACATCGGTGGTGTTAGCCTGCCGCCGTCACGGTCGGACGTTCGCGATGCCCCTCATGTAGGACAGCTATCACCATCCGGGAGAAGTGCATTGATTGAAACCTTATCCGGTCCTGCACGAAAGGCATTCGTGCGACTGGTTGCCGAATAGGTTGATCTTCTCGAAAGGTGGCAAGTATGGCTCGCGACACAGCGTCGGCCGGCGCTGCCGTGCCGGTTCCCGACGACCTGTCGCCGTTGGTGCCCAGGCCCCGGGTGCCGACGGAGGGACCTCCGCGTGGACGCCCGGGCACGTCGGCGGCTGCTCCGGTCGGCAGACGGCTGGGGCCGGTGGCCGGTGGGCTCGTCATCGTGCTCGGTGCGATCTACCTGGTCTGGCGGACGGCGACACTCGGTGGCACCAGCGCGATCGGTTGCCTGTTCTACGGCGCGGAGCTGGTCACCTACGTGGCCGCATCGTGGACGGCGGTGATGCTCGGCCGCCTGCGACCCGGCGGTGTCCGCCAGGCCCCACCGCCGGTGGGCACCCTGGACGTGTTCGTGACGGTGTGCGGTGAGCCTGCGTCCATGGTCGAGCGGACCCTGCGCTTCGCCCTCGCCGTCGACTACCCGCACCAGACGTACGTCCTCAACGACGGCCGTATCGCCGGCCGGAAGGACTGGCGGGAGATCGACGCGCTC
>NZ_CAAAFO010000018.1:8823-13416 GCF_900634715.1 Candidatus Protofrankia californiensis
ATCGACATCCTGAACAACGCCGAAACCATATTCTACCGCTCCCTGCAGCCGGCGAAGGACCGCGACAACGCCGCGTTCTCCTGCGGCAACGGAACGCTGTACCGGCGATCCGCGCTCGAATCGGTCGGCGGATTCAGCGAATGGAACATCGTCGAAGACGTGCAGACGTCGTACGAGTTGCATTCTCATGGCTGGTCCAGCGTCTACCATCCTGTCCCGATTTCGATCGGGACGGCGCCGGCGACGGCGGCCGTCTATGCCAAGCAGCGCCTGCGCTGGGCGATGGACGGCACCCGGCTGCTGCTGTTCGACAACCCGCTGGTCAAGCCGGGCCTGAGCGGCTGGCAGCGGGCACACTACCTGCACACCAGCCTCAGCCCCCTGCTGGCGTCCGTTCAGATGATCTTTGCGATGGGCCCGGTGCTGTCCATCGTCTTCCGTTCCCAGCTCTCCTCCGCGGCATCCCAACAGTCGTATCTGCTGTTCGGGCTGCCCTACCTCGCCAGCACCCTGCTCTTCATCGCCGCATACGCGGGGATGAGGTCCACACCCCGCACGGTGGGAAGCGTGCTGTTCAACTCCCCGATCTATCTCCTCGCGCTCGCGCGCGTCGCGTCCGGATACCGACCCCGCTCGTCCGGTACCACCGAGAAGGCGTTCCAGCCGAGGATGTCGCTGCTCGTACTTCCGCAGATCCTCCTCGTGGTCGTACTCGTGTTCTCGATCGTTTTCTACGCGTTCGACACCCGGGCGGAGCGCCCGGTGTTCGCGCTGGTGTGGGCGGGGATCCTGCTCGTGACCATGGCCGGGCCGCTGTCGGCGGTCAGCGAGCGGCGTGCCGTGGTCGAGCGCTGGCAGGTTCCGATACGCGGGACGATCCTCCTCGCCGTCGCCCTCCTGTCGGCATGGACGTTCGCGCACTGATCAACCGGTCGGTGGTTCACGGCGGGTGACGGTTCACAGCACGGCAGCGGCTCGGGTGGGATCCGGCTGGGGCGGTCCGGCCGGATCCCACCCGCCGTCCGATCGGGCGTAGGGGTACCACAGCCCGTCGCGTCCGAAGCGGAGCTGTACCCCACCGGCGGTGATCCTGTTCCGATGCACTCTCACGCTCTGGCCGGACACCGTCCGCAAGGCCACCTTCGCGGCCTTCAACGCGTCCGCGTCAGCTCCACCCGTGTCCGGTTGCCAGGTCTCGCGGAGGAGCTCAAGCGCGGTGGCGCCACCGTAACGCCAGGCCAGCCCCCAGCGGGCCAGTTCGCGACCGGCCACCCCCGAGCGGGCCACCAGGGTTGGGAAGGCGGACGTACCCAGCGCCCGGTCGGCACGGCGCGCGAGATCGACCTCCGGGTCGAGGTCGAGCCCGCCGCTGCCGATGCCGACCGCGAGTTCCCACGCTCGGACGGCCGCGTCCGCGGCCAGGGCAAACAGATCGTCGCGTACCGTGGCATCGCCAGCCGGGCCGCCGGCCTTGCCGCCAACCGGGCCACGGGCCTTGTCACTTCCCGTGCTTCCGGTCGCGCTGCCTGGCGGTGGCTCCACCGGCAACGCAGCCGGATGGCCGGGCTGCTCGGGCGGCATCGGCGGGGTGGGTATGGGTCCGGCCGGAGGGAGCGCACCCAGTATGGTCCGTGCGTCCACCCCTTCGTCATGATCTGTGGCCGGTGACGACGTGCGTGCGATCGCTGGAGATCCGGGAGGCCCGGATCCTCGGGTGGTTGCGTGGCGTGGCGGCGACTCGGCGGGGGTGGCCGCACCACGGCGGCGGGACCGCAACCCTGCCAGCACCTCCTCGCGGGTACGACCACGCAGCAGCAGGAGGACGAACGGATCGGCGTCCAGAGCGTCCGCGACCAGATAGCAGACGGCAGCGGCGTGCTTGCAGGGGTTGGCGGAGTCCGGACAGGTGCAGGACGGCCCGACCTCACCCGCGCCGGGCAGCAGATCCAGGCCGGTACCGGCGATGTCGTCGGCAACCTGCGGGGGCAGTTCTCCGTCGAGCAGGGCAGCGGTGTGCCCGAGCTGGGCCGCGACCGCGTCCAGCAGCCGGGCCCACTCGTCGTCATCGAAGGTTCGCACCCGGATACGGACCGTATACGGCCGGATCCGGCGGCCCTGCACCGGCGCCCGCGCTTCGCCGACCATGACGCGCAGCTCGCCGACAGCTCCACTGCGGGCATAGGTCCGCCCGCGCGGAAGCCGGTTCGGATCGAGGCGGGCACGTTGCTCCAGGGCGTCCACCCATGCCTTACCCCACCAGGTGCGCCCGAACGCCCGTCGTCTCCCCGACGTCGGTGCCGGGCGGGAGCCTTGGGAGGCTGCCACCCGGGTCGCCGTCCCGCGCCCCGCGCTCACATCCGGCTCCGCAACGACACGAGATCGGCGAGGTCGTCGTCGGAGAGTTCGGTGATCCATCCCTCACCGGAACCGATCACCGCGTCCGCCAGTTCCCGCTTGGTCTCCAGCAGGGACGCTATACGGTCCTCCAGCGTGCCTTCGGTGACCAGCCGGTGGACCTGAACCGGACGGTCCTGCCCGATCCGGTATGCGCGGTCGGTCGCCTGATCCTCCACAGCCGGATTCCACCAGCGGTCGTAGTGCAGGACGTGGGTTGCGCGGGTCAGTGTCAGCCCGGTGCCACCGGCCTTGAGCGACAGCAGGAACACGGGTACCTCGCCGGCCTGGAACCGGGCGACCATCGTCTCCCGCCGCTTCACCGGCACCCCGCCGTGCAGGAACAGCGACTCCATCCCACGACCGGCCAGATGCCGTGCCAGCAGCTTGGCCATCTCGGTGTACTGGGTGAACACCAGCATGGACTCCCCGCCCGAAATGATTACATCGGTCAGCTCGTCGAACGCGGCGAGCTTTCCCGACCGGCCGGCGATCGGCCCGGACTGTTTCAGGTAGTGCGCGGGATGGTTGCAGATCTGCTTGAGTGCCGTGAGCAGCTTGAAGACCAGACCGGCTCGCTCGATGCCTTCCTTGCCCGCGATGACGGCCATGGTCTCGCGGACGACGGCCTCGTACAGGGTGACCTGTTCGGACGTGAGCGCGACGATGCGGTCCGTCTCGGTCTTGGGCGGCAGTTCCGGCGCGATGCCCGGATCGGACTTGCGCCGGCGCAGCAGGAACGGCCGCACCAGTGTTGCCAGCCGCGCGGTCGCCTCTTCGTCCCGGTACTTCTCGACGGGTACGGCAACGCGCCGGCGGAAGGTGTCCAGCGGGCCGAGCAGCCCGGGTGTGCTCCAGTCGAGGATCGCCCACAGCTCCGAGAGCCGGTTCTCCACCGGGGTGCCGGTCAGGGCGATCCGGGCCGGCGACGGCAGCCGGCGCAGTTCCTGGGCGGTGCGCGACAGCGGGTTCTTCGCATGCTGTGCCTCGTCCGCGACCACGAGCCCCCAGCCGACCGCGGTGAGCGCCGGAGAGTCCAGGCGGACCACACCGTAGGTGACCAGCACCACCTCATCGGCAGCCAGATCGACGAGGTGCCGTTCGCCGCCGTGGTAACGCCGGACCGGGACGCCGGGGGCGAACCGGTGCAGCTCACGTTCCCAGGTGCCGAGCAGCGACGTCGGGCACACCACCAGCGTCGGGCCCGCGCATAAGGCCCGACG
This sequence comes from Candidatus Protofrankia californiensis, assembly GCF_900634715.1. GTDB lineage: Bacteria > Actinomycetota > Actinomycetes > Frankiales > Frankiaceae > Protofrankia > Protofrankia californiensis. Next base: position 12,441 of record NZ_CAAAFO010000018.1, read on the forward strand.
GTGCAGGTGCAGGGCGATGACCTGGATCGTCTTGCCCAGACCCATGTCGTCGGCCAGGCAGCCGCCGAGCCCGAGTTCGCACATCCCGGCCAACCACGACACGCCGCGCAACTGGTAGGGGCGCAGGGTGGCGACCAGATCGGCCGGCGGTTCCAGCGGCGGCGGGGTGGCGGCGGCGGTGGCGATGCGCTCCGCGAGTTCGGCCAGCGGCCCCTCGGCGACGACCGGCACCTTCGTCCCGTCGATGTCGGCGGTGCCGGCGAGGACCGCGCCCAACGCCTCGATGGTTCGCATATGTGTACGCGGCGGGCGGCGCATCCGTTCGAGCAGGGCCGGGTCGACCGTCACCCACCGGCCACGCAGCCGCACCAGCGGACGCTTCACTTCGGCGAGCGCGCCCACCTCTTCTTCGGTGAGCAGAAACCCACCCAGCGTGAGCTGCCAGCGGAACCGCAGCAGCGTGTCAAGGTCGAGCCCGGCGGACGTGATCGTGGCGGGTGAGGGAGTGGAGCTTGCCACCGCCTGGAGCACAAGCCCGTCCGTGACCAGTTCGGCCGGCCACAGGACCTCGATGCCGGCGCCGGCGAGTTCCCCGGCGACCGGGCCGAGAAGCTGGCCGACGGCATCATCGTCCAGATCCACCGCGGACGGTGTGGCCGTCTGCAACGCCGCCCGCAGCGGTGGCCAGACGCCAGCACCCCGGCGCAGGGCCAGCAGCAGATCGGTCTCGGCCACGGCGCCGAAGTGGGAGCGCACCGAGTCGGGTTGCGTCCACAGGTCCGCGGCATCGACTACCAGGCTCGGGTCGGCGGTACTGCGGACCTGCAGCACCGCGCGGAACGCCAGGGCGTCCACACCGTCATCGCTGTCCTCGAGGCCACCGCCGTTCTCCTCGTCCTTCTTCTCCTCCTCGTCCTCGAGACCGTCGTCGTCATCCTCTTCCTCACCGCCGTGGTCCGTCACTGGACCGCCACCC
>NZ_CAAAFO010000018.1:13572-14984 GCF_900634715.1 Candidatus Protofrankia californiensis
CCGGCTGCCGGGTCGGCCTCGACGGCAAGGAGAACGGGCAGCGCTTCGGCAATCGGCAGGAGAGTCGCTGTGACCCTGCGTTTGCGGACCCCGTTCGTGGAACCGACCACGAGTTCGACCTCGCCCGTGCGGCTACCGGTACCCTGCGACGCCCCCCACAACGCAAGCTGCCCCTGCCGCGGTACCGCCGCCGGGAGAAAGATCGCTTCACAGTCCGCGTATGTGCCGCTTTTACGGTCGTTTATGTTCGACCGGACCGCCTCGGTCGGCATCGGCTCACAGTAACGGGATGCCGTCCAGCCCCTCTCTACCACCCTGTGGGATGGCTGGTCAGCCGACCGGCTGGTCCTCGCAGACGAGCCCGAGATCGTCCCGCACGGCCGAGCTCAGCGTGTCACAGCCGACGCCGGCCGTCCCCAGCTCGACCAGGGTCCAGTGGGAACCCTGGGAGCTGCCGTGCCGCAGGAGCGCGGTAGCGGGGTCGGTCTCACCGCCGGTCGGTACGACATGGGCGGCCGCGACGGTCGGGTCGACCGTGGAGACGTGGACGTCGGCCACCTCGATGTGTTCCGGCGGAACCTCGCCCAGCAGCGGGCTGGTACGCACCGCCTGCGCGATCTGCTCGTTCACGGACGGGCCGACCTGCTGGATCGGCGTGACGGCGGCCGGGCCCGCGGCCGTCGGGTCTGTGGCTGCCGGCCCTGCGGCCGTCGGGTTGGTGGCCGGGCCTGCGGCCGTCGAATCGGTGGCGGCCGGGTTTGCAGCCGCCGGGCTCGTGGCGGCGGGGCCTGCGGTGGCCGGCGTGTTCGACAGCGTCGAGGTCGAGCGTGTCAGCGCATCGGTGGGCATGGCTATGACAGCCGCCACCGTGGTCGCGGCGAACAGAAGCTGGGGGACGGTCGGACGCATGACACGTGTCACGCGAGCGGCGGGACGCGCGTCCAGCTTCAGGTAGATGACGCTCCGAGAGCGCTGTGCTGTCGGACCCCTCCGGTGTCGAACCATGGAACAGCTCTACCCGACCCGGCGCATTCGATGCATGTAACACATCCGACACCGGTCTGTCGACCGATCGAAAAGAGAAACTGATCAACGCTGGTTTCCCTGTGAAACAGGTCCTCCCCGGCCGATGTGGACGACATCACCATCGTGATGTCACCCTGGCGACACCGCGGGCTGATCGCCGGTCCGTCGACCACAGCCGCCGACCGCACAACCGGGCTGCCGGCCGACCTGAAGGTTCACACGGACGGCGTCCCCACCCGGGTGGCCCGAACCAGCGCCTTGCGGCAGGCAGCCGACCCTCGTCGTCGCCCTTGGTCATCGACAGGACCACCCGGCGCCACCGTGCTGAAGCTGGAGGAAGCCGGGAGCCACGACACACCGGGCCAGCACGTCACGGGCGAGCGGGC
>NZ_CAAAFO010000018.1:15564-17886 GCF_900634715.1 Candidatus Protofrankia californiensis
GCCCGCTCGTCCGTGACCATGTCACGCGCGTCGTCGGTCAGGCGTCCGTTATGGTCGCACGCCCATGTACGACGCAAGATCTGCAAGGCCCACCTTACGGGCGCGCCGAACGGTCGCGGCGTCGAGGAGATCGCGCACGATGTGATGCGCGAGCCGCTGGTTACGCAGCCATTCGGGGGTCATGTCCCGGAGCTGCCCAATGGTCTGCACTGCCGCGTTGTACTCCCGAACCTCTGTCTGCGCCTCCGCAACGGCCAGCAGATGACGGGTCCAGGTCGACTGCGGAATATGTGTGGAGGAAGGCACGTCACGCGCCAGCGCCAGTGCACGTGCCGGGTCGCCGCTGGTCATCGCCATCTCCACCTCCATCGTCGCCACAGTCGTCGGGCCGAAGGAGGCGAAATACGCGCCGTAGTCGAGCCGGTCCCGCTCGACACGCACGGCGGCCGACCGGGCGAGGGTGAGCAGGTCCCGCGCTCGTTCCGGCCGGTTGTTACGCGCGGCAGACGCCGATGCACGGACGAGTAGCCGCCCCCATATCGAGATGTGCGCCGGAGTGCTTCTCGCCAGCGACGGCTCAATCTCCTCGGCCATCCGGACAGCCGTGTCCTCCGCATCCGCGAACCGGCCCTGACGCAGGAAGATCCACGCCAAGTAGGAAGCCGTCGATGCCCTGATGACATGGTCGTCGACCGACCCAGCCGCCTCAGCCGCCTGACGGATAGCGCCATAGGCGAGGTCTTCATGCCGGAGCTGGATCAGTACCGAACCGGCGATGATATACGCGAACGCGAGGAGTCGGCCCGCTGCGGCCCGGTCGCTCTCGGCGTACTCCGCCACAGCAGCCTGAGCCGCCGTCAGAACAGCCGGAAGCTCCGTGACCGCGTCGTTCAGCCGGGAATCGTTGTACAGCCGCGCGGTGTCTTCCACCATCGCGCGCAGAGCGGCGACCGGAACCGGCTCCGCCGAGGTGACCGATCCGGGCGGTCCCGGCTCCAGGACGCGGCGCAACGGCAACAGCGTCGCTCTTCCGCGCTCTTCCGTGTCATCCATGTAGGCCGCTCCCTCGAACAGCTCAGCCGTCCGGACGTCCAGTCCACGAGCAAGCGCATGCAAGGTCGCGACACGGACGCTGTCCCGTTGTCCCTGCTCCAGTTTATTGATCACGGCGACCGAGAGGCCCGACCGTTCCCCCAGCTCCTCCTGCGTGAGCCCCCGCCGCCGCCGCACCTGCGCAAGGCGCTCCCCCAGGCCCATCTCCGTCACCGAACCACCCACCCCCGCCCGCAGGGAACTCACCCGCAGGGAACTCACCCGCAGCGTCCTAGGAATGACGCCACGCACTGGCAGACTACGCCGCCATGTCCGTTCCGTAAGCGGTGATGTACCGGCAGGCTTCTCTTTGGCGCCCGCCTTTGGCACCCTGCCACCCGGCCGGAGGTGGGCGCCCACCACAGCCATCGGTGAGGGAGCCCAGCATGTCCACGCTCACAACGGTCGCCACCCGCAGAGGCCGAGACCTCGTCGCGCCAAGACTCTTCCGCCAGCTATCCGACCGGGTCGCGGCCGAAAATCTGGTCGACCGCGAGTACGCCGAGCGCGTCGTCGATCAGACCCTCGCGTTCCTCGCCGCGTGCGCCGCCGACCCAGACTCCACGCACGCGCCTAGCCACACCGTCGACCTGGGCTGGCATGCCTTCCTGCTCTACACCAAGGAGTACGCGCTGTTCTGCCGGCAGATCGCCGGTCACTTCATCCACCACGTGCCCGACGACATGCCAGCCGCTCGCGGCGCCACCACGGCCAGACACGCCCCTACGATCAGGGCGATCCAGCAGGCCGGGTACAACGTGGATCGTGAGCTGTGGCAGACGAGTGCCAAGTGCGACCCTGACGAGTGCTCGGCGAGTGGCAAGGATGGCGACGAGAACAAGGACAGTCGCATCCCCAGGTAACGGAGTCGACCTTTCCCATGAAGTGGAATGATCTGCCAACGCAGGTCCGCAATGCGGTCGAGGTGCACACCGGACCCATCACGTCCGCTGACACGCTGGACGTGGGGGACGGCTGCGACCTCGCCGCAGTCGTGGGCGCGGGTGAACGGCGGCTGTTCGTCAAGGCTGTCCACGGCGACGGCCGGCGGGCGCGATGGCTCCGCAATGAGTACACGTTCGGGCACCTCGCCCGAGGTATCGCGCCGAGCCCGCAGTTCGCTTGCCAGGTTGAGGACTGGCTTCTTGTCGGCTTCGAGCATGTGACCGGACGGCCGGCGAACCTCGCGCCCGACTCCCCTGATCTGCCCCGCATCGGCAACGCCGTGGA
>NZ_CAAAFO010000018.1:18112-21540 GCF_900634715.1 Candidatus Protofrankia californiensis
CCATGGCGCGCAGGTACGCGATCTGGCGCCTTTCCGGACCCGCCGCCGACAGGACGGCGTGGTCAGGCCGATGACTGGTGTTGTTGTCGGCATAGCACGACAGTGTTTCTCAGGGTGGATCCGCAGCTTGATCATGTCCTGGCTGCGCCGCCCGGTGCCGGGTATCCGGGCCTGCGGGCAACACAGGTCGTCGGCCGGATCCCCGCGTGACCGGTAAGGGTGGCCAGGATGGTCAGTTCAAGACGGTCAGCTCAGGAGCAGGGCTGTTCCACGGAACAGGCACAGGACACCGACCAGGCCGAAGCCGGCAACCCAGATCCCGCCGGGAACGCCCGTGAGCTCGGCCATGGCGTCCGCATCCGATGAGGACGGTCCGTTCCTGCGCTGCCGGCGCAGGTCGAGGACGGATCGGGGCCCGGACAGCAGCAGGAACCAGGTGAGGAAACAGGCGAGCGCGCTCTGCGTCCCCGCGGACGCCGAACGCAGCGCCAGCACGACCACCCCGGCGGTCGTGATGACGAGCATGATCCCAAAGTTGTTGCGGATGATGAGGAAGAGCGCGGCCAGCGCCACGACGGCGAGCATCAGCGTCGCTGTGACGTGACCGGCACTGAGCAGGGCTGCCGCGCCCAGCCCGAGTACTGACGGCGCAGTGTAACCGGCTGCCGACACGAGGAAGCTGGCCACCCGGCTCGGTCGTCCGTACGAGCCGGTGAGACCGGAGGTGTCCGAGAACAGCCATACGCCGAAGACCCAGTACCCGAGCAGGTAGGCGACGAGCGCATGACCACCCTCGTGCGCGATGGTGTCGAGATGACCGCTGTTGCGCCAGGTCCATCTGGGCGCGACGGCCGCGAGCGCGGCCATGCCGGTCAGCACGACGATCCACTGTGGCGCGGCCGCGCCGTCCACCACGTTGATCGCCAGCTCAGTGGTTGAGGTTATGGCCGTGCCCGTACTGCCGGTATCGATGTTCATGACGCCCCCGACGCGACTGAACCCGCATGAATCCTTGTGAGAGTGTTGTTCTATGGATTTCCTGTCTACTCATCACACAATTTGTTCACAAAAAGAGCAACGGAATATCCATCGGCCAACCGTCGATCAACCTAATTTCGATCATGATGGGGGAGTTGGCCCGGGGTCGCACCGGGTCGGGGCCGCGTCGGGGCGGACGGCGCGCTGCCGGTAAGGCTGTCTGGAAGGCCCAGGTCCCCGTCGCTCGAGGGAGAGAAGTCCTTAAGCTACGCCGATAGGCACGATCTACAAGGAAGTCCCCAGGTTTCTGAAAGCTTTCCCTCAGGCGTGACAGCGACGGTATGCATATGACACGTGTGTGGTTGAGTCTGGGGCTCCCCGCAGACCCGGGCATGATCGCGGAAGCGCTCGGGCCCGATTATGACGTTCTTCCTCCGTCGAGCGAGCCGCCGTTCGAGGAGCCGCCGCCGGCCAGTCCGGCTGGTTCGGCCAGTCCGGCTGGTGACGGGCTGTCCTGGATGCAGCCGCTGACTGTGACGGTCCGGACGATTCTGGTTGTGACGATGTACGACCGGGAACTGCTGCCGATCCTTGCGACCAGGCCGAGTGACGCCGTTGTGGTGCTGGTCACACCACCTGGTGCCGATGTCCCACCGGAATTCGGGGCGCAGGCGCGAGCTGATGTGATCGGCCCCGCGTCGTCGGTTGCGAATGTGGTCGCGCTGGTCCACGCCGCGCCCTCGGAGGTGCCTGGGTCCCCTCCGGTGACCGCGCCGTGGTGGGTTGGCTCGGGCCAGCCGGCGCTGCCCGCCCCCGGTGGCCCCGGCACGGCCGTCGGCGCGGCCGCCGCCGGCGCGGCGGGCCGGCGTCCGGGTGGAGCCGGCGGCTCCCATCGGCGGCGCAACGGACTGATCGCGGCCGCCACGGTGATCGCCGTGGTCCTGGGCACCGGCGCCGCCGTCCTGGCCGCCGGCGCGGGGACGGACAGCACCCGCCAGGCCGCAGACCGGTTCTTTGCCGCGGACGAGTTCCCCGGTGACGGGACGGGCTACAGCCGGGTCCCCTACGGCGGATTCGGGGAAGGCCGCGGCCGATACGGCGGGTTCCCGGGCGGCGGGGGGCCGCAAGGCCGCCCCGGGCTGGCGGTTGACCGGGACAAGCTTCGAGAATGCCTGCAGAGCAAGGGCGTCACGGTTGACGGCGGCAACGCCCCGTCACGTCCGGACCTGACGGACTCCAAGGTCCGTGAGGCGTTCCGGCAGTGCATCGCGCAGCTGGGAGGCGGTTCCGGTCTTCCGGACGGCGGCCCCGACGGACCTGGTGGACCCGACGGACCTGGTGGATCCGGTAGGTCGGGCGGCAACGCTCCCACTGGCCTGATCACACGATGAGCACGAGCGTCGGCGGCCTTGACTGGACCTCGGTCGACACCAGCGCCGGGCCATCCGCCCCCGAGCAGGAGACACCGCGACAGACGGTGGGTCGGCCACCGATCCGACTGCCCCGACCACTGCGGGGACGTGTGGCGGACCCATGGTGGATACGCCTGGCACTGCTCGTCCTGCTGGCCGCGACTGCCGTCGGTTACCTATGGGGGCTGGGCGCGTCCGGTTATGCCAACAGTTTCTACGCAGCGGCGGTCCAGGCCGGCACGCAGAGCTGGAAGGCGTGGTTCTTCGGCTCGTTCGACTCGTCGAACTTCATCACCGTCGACAAACCGCCGGCCTCATTGTGGGTGATGGGACTGTCCGGGCGGATCTTCGGTTTCAGCGGCTGGAGCATGCTCGTCCCGAACGCGCTCGAGGGCGTGGCGGCCGTCGGCGTCCTGTATCTGGCGGTTCGTCGTTGGATCGGGCCGCGGGCCGGTCTGCTCGCCGGTGCCCTCCTCGCCCTGACACCCGTCGCAGTGCTGATGTTCCGCTTCAATAATCCCGACGCGCTGCTGGTGCTGCTGCTCGTCGTCGCGGCCTACTGTGTAGTGCGCGCGACCGAGGACGGCAGCTTTCGCTGGATTGCGCTGACGGGTGTGGCGGTCGGTTTCGCCTTCCTGACGAAGATGATGCAGGCGTTCCTGCCCGTCCCGGCATTCGGGCTTGTGTACCTGGTGGCCGCGCCCACATCCATCGGCCGGCGGCTGCTCGGCCTGCTGACCGGTGCGGTCGGGATCGTCGTCTCCGCCGGCTGGTATGTGGCGGCCGTCGAGCTGTGGCCGAAGGACTCCCGGCCTTATATCGGCGGGTCGACCAACAACAGCATCCTCGAGCTCGCCTTCGGCTACAACGGTCTTGGCCGTATCTTCGGCGGCAGTGGGAATCCCGGCGGGGGTGCCGGCCGGGCCCTGTTCGTCAACCCGCCCCAGGGCCAGCTCCCACCCGGCATTCCCGCGTACATGAACCAGCTGACGGGTCCTGGTGATGTCGGCGGTCCCGGTGGTGGCATGTTCGGTGGCG
>NZ_CAAAFO010000018.1:21926-22482 GCF_900634715.1 Candidatus Protofrankia californiensis
CGTTGATAGTGCTGGTGGGTGGCTTGTGGGCGACCCGCCGGGCTCCGCGCACGGATCGCGTCCGCGCCGGTCTGCTGTTGTGGGGCGCCTGGACGCTCGTCACCGGCGGTGTGTTCAGCTATATGAGCGGCATTATCCACCCCTACTACACGATCGCGGTGGCACCGGGGATCAGTGGTCTGATTGTTTTCGGCGGGACCGCCCTGTGGCGAACACGGGATTCCTGGGTTTCCCGGGTGCTGATGGCGGCGGCGGTCGGGGTCACCGGTGCGTGGTCGTTCGTACTGTTGGATCGCACTCCCGACTGGTACCCGGCCTTGCGGTTTGTCGTTGTTGCGGCCGCGATCGTCGGTGCCCTTGCCCTGCTGGTCGGCCGCCGGCTGCTCACCATCACCGTGGCAGGTGTGGCTGTGGCGGTTGCGGTCGCCCTGGGCTCTCCTTCGGCCGCCTATGCCGTCGAAACCGTCTCGACCCCCCACTCCGGGCCGATTCCCAGCGCCGGACCCGCGACAGCTGGTGGTCAGTTCCCCGGCGGGATGGTTCGCCGGACCTTCGG
>NZ_CAAAFO010000018.1:22859-28548 GCF_900634715.1 Candidatus Protofrankia californiensis
TGGCCCAGTTCAAACAATATGTCGCAGCCGGCGACATCCACTACTACATCGCGGGCGGCGGTGCCGGCGGTGCCGGCAGGGGAGCCGCGCCGGGAGCATCCGCAGGTGCCGTACCCGCGGCGGGCGACGGATCGGACGGATTCGGCGGATTCGGTCGCGGGTTCAGCGAGATCACGTCCTGGGTGGAAAACAATTTCACCGCGAAGACCGTGGGAGGGCAGACTGTCTACGACCTGACACAGTCGACATCCTGACCGCCGGGCATCCCGGCCGGCGATGCGTTGCGCGGGCTCGTCGGCAGCACACCGGTAATGATGGGTGCAGGCCGCACAGCGGATGAGCTCTCGACGGAGCTCTCCACGGATCTGGATACGGCCTGCGCGGAGGTGTATGCCGGTGAGTCAGTGCGACGATGCTATGTCCCGAACTGCCGAGTCCCGAACGGACGTATCCCGGTACACGGCGTACCGAAACGCCGCGTACCGAAACGCGGCGCTGGACACCGCGGTGGCCCGTACGGTGGCGGACATCCTGAACAGTCTGGTCGGGCCGAAACCACCGGTGCGGATCCAATTGTGGGACGGGTCGGGCTTCGGGCCGCAAAGCGCGACTCAGGTGGTGGTCCGTACGCCCGAGGCGATGCGTCGGGTGCTGTTCCGCCCGGACGAACTGGGCTTTGCGCGGGCATATGTCGCTGGCGAGATCGATGTCGAGGGCGACATCTTCGACGCTCTCGAGCTGCGACACCACCTGGGATCGGCGCGACCGACCCGGGCGGTGCTGCGAGGCGCGGCGGCCCTGCTCCGCCAGTTCGGGCCGCTGCCCCCGCCGCCGCCCGCGGACGAGGCGCGGCCGCGCGGACGCCGGCACAGCCGACAGCGGGATGCCGACGCCATCGCCCATCATTACGACCTGTCCAACGCCTTCTACCGACTGGTGCTCGGTGCGTCCATGACGTATTCGTGTGCATTGTGGGGGGCGTCCGGCCCGGAGCCGGACACGGCACCGTCCGGCCCGGAGGTGGACGCGGTGCTGGGCGCGGCAGCGTCCAACACAGCACCGCTGGACGCAGCACCGCTGGACGCAGCCCAGGAGGCCAAGCACGAGCTGGTCTGCCGCAAGCTCGGTCTGCGGGCCGGGATGCGCATGCTCGACGTCGGATGCGGATGGGGCAGCCTGCTGTTGCACGCGGCCCGCCACCATGGGGTGGAGGGAGTCGGTGTCACCGTCTCCCGGGAGCAGGCGGACCTCGCCAGGCGGCGCATCGCCGACGCGGGTCTGGCCGACCGCCTGGAGATCCGGCTGCAGGACTATCGGGACGTCGCCGACGGCCCGTTCGACGCGATCAGCTCGGTCGGGATGGTGGAGCACGTCGGCGCCGCGATGCTGCCGGTCTACTTTCGCAACCTGTTCAACCTGTTGCGGCCGGCGGGCCGGCTGCTCAACCATGGAATCGCCTTTCCCGGTGACCCGGCCGGTCAGGCGCGCAACCGCCCGCGGCTCGGTCCGCTGCCCCTGCCGGCCGGGCGTGACTTCGTCGCGCGGTACGTTTTTCCCGACGGGGAGTTGCACGAGGTCGGTGCGGTTGTCAGCGTCATGCAGGCAGCCGGTTTCGAGCTCCGGCACGTCGAGAACCTGCGCGAGCACTACGCCCTGACGTTGCGAGCCTGGGTGCGTAATCTTGAGGAGCGTTGGGAGGCGGCCGTGGCCGAGGTCGGCGAAGGTCGAGCCCGGGTGTGGCGGCTGTACATGGCCGGCTCCGCGTTGATGTTCGAAGCTGGTCAGGCGCAGATCCACCAGGTGCTGGCGGTGCGACGTGCCGGCGGGCGGGCGGGGATGCCGCTGCGCCCACTGTTCGACAGCCAGCCGTACAACAGCCCACTCCACGACAGTCAGCTGTACGACAGTCCGCTGTCCGATACCCCGTCGCAGCGGCCGTCATTGCGGAGTCGACCTGCTCGTCCGGCCCCGGATGGGTGACGATGGGGCTATGAGCAGGCGTGTATCGGTGCGGCGGCGGCAGACGTGACGTTGCCAGGTCGTGCCGGGGGTGGGGCGACGGCGCAGCCGCTGGAGCCGCTGGACGTGGGTGATCCGGCGTCCGTCGGCAGGTACGTGCTGGACTTTCGCCTGGGCAGCGGCGGTATGGGCACCGTCTATTTCGGGCGTGACACCCTCGGCCGCCCGGTCGCGGTCAAGGTGATCCGTTCGGAGCTCGCCGTCGAGCCGGACTTCCGGGAGCGGTTCCGCCACGAGGTGGCAGCGGCGCGGCGGGTATCGCCCTTCTGCACCGCCTCTGTGCTTGACGCGGACCCGGACGCGAACCCGCCGTACCTGGTCACCGAGTACATCGAGGGACGGCGTCTGGACCGCGTGGTCATGGAGGACGGCCCGCTGCCGGCGTCGACCCTGACCGGTACCGCGATCGGCGTGGCCACCGCGCTCACGGCCATCCACCGCGCGGGGATCGTCCATCGCGACCTCAAACCGGCCAACGTCATCATGTCCTTGTCGGGACCGAGGGTGATCGACTTCGGCATCGCCAAGCCCGCGGGGGTGGTGTGGCACGACCTGGACCGTGGGCTGATCTTCGGGACGTCCGGATGGATGGCGCCGGAGCAGATCCTCGACTACCCGGTCGGCCCGGCCGCGGACATCTTCACCTGGGGTCTGCTGGTCGCTTATGCCGGCACCGGCCGGCATCCGTTCGTCGAACCGGGGCGTTTCGGACCGGAGGCCGATGCCGACCTGGGTGCCCGGATCGTGGGTGAGCCGCCGGACCTGGCCGGTCTCGCCGAGCCGCTGCGCCGGATCGTCGAGACCGCGCTGACCAAGGATCCGCGGTCCCGGCCGGCCGCGCGTGACCTGCTGCTCCGCCTGGTCGACGGCAACGCCGACGTGAACGCGTCAACGCCGATCGACCAGGTGCTCGGCCGGACGCAGCAGATGGCGGCAGCGGTCCCACCGCCGACCCCGGTCGGCTCCCCGGCCTTCCCCACCGGTTACCCGGCCGACCAGTTCGGTCAGCCCGCGCAGTTCGGTCAGCCTGCGCAGTTCGGCCAGCCCGCCGGTGCGCCGCATCCCTGGTACCCGAGCGCGCCGCCGCGACAGCGGTCCCGCCGGTGGTGGCTGCTCGCTCCCCTGATAGCGCTCGTGCTGCTGGTCGGCTGGGTGGTCCTCAACAGCCTCGGCGGAAACGACACGGGCGGGCCTTCCGGCGCCATCCCCACCAGCCAGGCAGCCACGCCCTCACCGTCGGTGACAGCGATCCCCGGCATCGGCGTCCCGGTCCGGGACGGCCAGCTCCAGTTCACCGTGACGAACGTCCAGTGTGGTGTCGACGAGCTGAAGGTCGGGTTCTTCCCCAGACACCCGGACGGCCAGTACTGCCTGGCCGCGGTGACAGCCAGCAACATCGGCGGTTCGGACCGGACCCTTTCGCTGGCCTCGCAGAGTCTCTACGACACCGCCGGCGCAAGGCACGGCTCCGACCAGTTGCTGTCCCGGGCGTCCTTCTCCAACGAGCTCTGGGGGAACATCTCCGAGGGCGAGACGGTGAGCGGCACCTTCGTCTTCGACATTCCCGTTGACGCCGCACCCGATCATCTTGAGCTCCACGACGGTCCGTTCAGCGGCGGAGTCACCGTCCCGGTGCGATGACGGATGCCCGGCGGACGGATCCTTCACGATCGAACGAGTTGCCGGACGTCTACGCCGTCCACGCCGCGGGCCACATCCATCGCACGCCGGTGTGTGGACCGCCAGCGGTGGCGCATCTCCGGCTTCACAATGGGCCTGCGGAACCGTGGAACAACGCCCGCCACAGACACGACCGGAGGAGCCCCTGATGGCGCATCTCACAACCTGGCCCGACGGCGACCCGGGGCGGGTGCTGCGCGACACCGACCGACCGGACGAGATCGTCGCTGCCCTCACCTCGATCGGGGTCCGGTTCGAACAGTGGGCGACCGTGGAGCTCTCGCCCGGCGCCGGCCAGGACGCGGTGCTCGCCGCCTACCGCGAGCACGTGGACAAGGTTGTCGCCGAGCAGGGTTTCGTCCTCGTGGACGTGGCGGCCCTGCATCCGACCGGGGCGCCCGACTGGGCGGCCACCGCCGCCGCCACGCGGGCGAAGTTCCTTGCCGAGCACACCCATGCCGATGCCGAGGTGCGCTTCTTCGCCGACGGCGCCGGCATCTTCTACCTGCACAGCGGTGACGAGGTCCACGCGGTGCTCTGTGAGGCGGGCGACCTGCTGTCAGTGCCGGCCGGTACCACGCACTGGTTCGACATGGGCACCGATCCGTCGTTCACCGCGATCCGCTTCTTCCACGATCCCGACGGCTGGGTCGGCGACTTCACGGGCAGCGACATCGCCTCCCGCTTCCCCGACTTCGACGCACTGCACACCGTGGCCACCGCCGCCCGGTGATCGATATCTGGTGACCAGTGTCCGACGTACGGTGACCGTCTGATGTCCGATGCCCGGTGAGTGACGCCGTCGTCGTCGTCGCCGTCACCGCCGAGGCGGTTGTCGTCGACATCGAAGGGACGACCAGCGCAACATCCTTCGTCGTCGACACGCTCTACCCGTACTCGCGGGCGCGGTTCGGCGCATGGATCGACGGCCATTCCCAGCATCCGGACACTCGCCGTGCGCTCGCGCAGGTCCGGGAGCTGATCGGGGAGCCGGCGGCGGACACCGCCCGGGTCGTCACGGCGCTCGGTACCTGGCTCGACGCGGACGAGAAGGTCACCCCGCTCAAGACATTGCAGGGTCTGATCTGGGAAGCCGGTTTCGCCGCGGGTGAGCTGACCTCCCACCTATACCCGGACGTGGTTCCCGCCCTGCGGTCCTGGCACGATGCCGGGCGCCGCCTCTACGTCTTCTCATCCGGATCAGTCGCCGCGCAGCGCGCCTGGTTCGCACACACCCCCGCCGGCGACCTGCTCGGTCTGTTCAGCGGGCACTTCGACACCGAGACGGCCGGTCCTAAACGGCAGCCGCCGTCCTACGCCGCAATCACCGCGGCGACCGGGATCGCACCGGAGCGGACGGTCTTCCTCTCGGACCTCGTCGACGAGCTGGACGCCGCCCGCGCCGCCGGTTGGTCAACGGTCGGTGTCCGCCGGCCGGGCGAGCCAAATCATGATCGCGGTATGGGTGATCATCCGATGGTGAACGGCTTCGACCAGGTCAGGATCCTGCCGCCGGCCTGATCGGGGGATCGCCGCCACCCGTCAAGGGACCGCTGCCGGCCAAGGGATCGCTGCCGGTCCGGGAGGCGCCGCCAGTTCGGGGATTGGTGCCGGCCGGGGGCGGCGTGAGTGGCTCCGGACGCTGACCACGTGCGACCTCGACGATCCCGTGTTCGGTGACGAGCGCGTCCACCAGGCTCGCGGGCGTCACGTCGAAGGTGGGGTTGTGCGCCCGGGACCGTGGCGGAGCGACCCGTGATCCGGCATGGCTGAGCACCTCCTCGCCGTCCCGGAGCTCGATCGGGATCATGTCGCCCGACGCCGTCGCGGGGTCGACGGTCGATGCGGACGCGGCCACGACGAACGGGATCCGCGCGTACGCGCAGGCCAGCGCCACCCCGAGGGTGCCGACCTTGTTGGCGACGTCGCCGTTGGCGGCTATCCGGTCGGCGCCCACGACAGCCGCGTCGACAAGTCCGCGCACGATCGT
>NZ_CAAAFO010000018.1:28951-31256 GCF_900634715.1 Candidatus Protofrankia californiensis
CGTACAGCTCGCGGACGATGCCCAGCGCTGTCCCCCAACCGGCGGTCGCAAGTGCCCCGGTGTTGCAGTGGGTGAGGATACGCAGCGGACGGCGGCCGGTTCCGTCACTGGTATCGCTGCTGCCGCCGGCGGTGTCGAGGGTCGTCCTGCGGGCGGTGCTGGTGGTGCTGGTGGTAAAGGGCGTGTTGCGCAGTAACCAGTCCGCGCCGTGCACGCCGATCGCCCGATTCGCCCGTTCGTCCTGTTCCAGCAGGTCGCAGGCGTATGCGAGTACCGCGGGTATCCCGTGGACAAGCCGTTGGTGGGCAGCGTCCACGCCGAGAGCAAGCGCGAGGGCGGTGGGACGGGCGTCGCGGATGCGTCCGATGGCTTGGGCGAGGGTTGCCGCATCCCAGTTCTCGCGGTCGGCCTGGGCCGCGGCGAGGGCCACCCCGAACGCGCCGGTGGCGCCGAGGGCGGGAGCACCGCGGATGACCAGCCGCCGGACCGCGCCGACGAGCGCGTCCACGTCGGTGACGTCGACATGGACGACCCGCCCCGGCAGTGCGGTCTGGTCGAGAAGGCGGATGCCGTTCCCCGTCCAGGAGACAGGTCGGCCGACAGGAGTCATCTACAGCACGATATGCCGCCGGCCGGGGTCGGTCGGGTACGTCCGGCGGCAGGATTGCGGGTCGTGGAGACCGTCAACCCGGGCACCGGTGATCCGGTGGGCACAGGGGATCCGGTGGGAGTCGGCAACGTCGTAGGCGCCGGCGACATGGTGGGAGCTGGCGACATGGTGGGCACTGGTGACATGGTGGGCACTGGTGACATGGTGGGCACTGGTGACGTGGCGGGAAGCGGCGATCCGGTGGGCGCCGGTGACGTTGGCACCGACAGGTGGCCGGCCGGTCTGCGCGCCGCGGGTGAGGCGCTGGCCCTCGAGGCTGCGCGCTACGCGTCGTTCGGCTGGATGCGGGCGACCTCGGGGAACCTGTCGGTCGTGCTGTGCCGTGCCCCGCTGCGGCTCGCAGTCACCGCGAGCGGCCTGGACAAGTCCGAGCTACGCCCTGATGACGTGGCCGTGATCGACGCCGCGGGCGCCCCCCGGCCGGTCGGGCCGGCCCGGCAGCCCTCGGCCGAAGCCGCCCTGCACGCGCGGCTCGCCGAAGTCGCCGGTGCGGGTGCGGTCGTGCATGTCCACACGATCGCGTCGGTGCGGGCCGCCGACCGCTGGCCGGGCGGCGTCGAGTTCGAGGGCCTGGAGATGCTCAAGGCGCTGGGACGTGCCGCTGACGGCGACCGTGTCCGGATCCCGGTGGTGGGCAACAGCCAGAACATGACCGACCTCGGTGACCGGATGATCGGGGCCCGGGATCCGGGGACCCCGGCCGTGCTGGTCGCACGTCACGGCCTGTATGCCTGGGGGGACGATCTGAGCGCCGCGAGGCGCCACACCGAGGCCGTCCAGTGGTTGCTGGAGTGGGCGCTCGCCGACAGGTGAGCATTTAGCACCTTCGCGGGGAAATATCAAGAAAATTTACGTGATTCAAGTCACAGTATCGATGATGTTGACGATCTCGTGACTGGCGTGTGAAAGTCGATACCGTGTATATCCCGGTGGTGCTCGTGGCGCGGGCCCATATTGATTTCGCCGGGGTGAGTTCGGCCATCTGTACGGCTTCCTGAGCCTGTCCCGCCACTGTCTTCGGTCCGGACCGGTATGGTTCGCGCCGGCCATCCGACATGTATGTATATGTGGTCGGTGAATCCGCACAACAGGTGCATTCACGCGCATGAGATGAGGTGCAGCCGTGTCCCGTCGACTGTTCACGTCGGAATCCGTCACCGAAGGGCATCCCGACAAACTCGCCGACCAGATCAGCGATGCTGTTCTCGATGCTTTTCTCGCCGGCGACCCCCGGTCCCGCGTCGCCGTCGAGACCCTGTTGACGACCGGTCTGGTGCACGTTGCCGGAGAGGTCACCTCAGAGATTTATGTCGATGTTCCGAGTGTTGTCCGCGGAAAGCTCATCGAAATCGGTTACGATTCGTCCGTCAAGGGGTTCGACGGGTCGACGTGCGGAGTGACCGTTTCGATCGGTTCACAGTCGCCCGACATTGCCCAGGGCGTCGAGAACGCCTACGAGGCCCGGGTGGAGGGCGAGCAGGACGAGCTCGGCCGGCAGGGCGCCGGCGACCAGGGCCTGATGTTCGGGTACGCCACGGACGAGACCCCGGAACGGCTTCCGTTGCCGATCACACTTGCGCACCGACTGGCCCAGCGGCTCGCGCGGGTCCGCCGGGACGGCTCCGTGCCCTACCT
>NZ_CAAAFO010000018.1:31903-37055 GCF_900634715.1 Candidatus Protofrankia californiensis
TGGTGATTGAACCCGAGCTCAAGCGGGTGGCCGAGCAGAACCTCGGTATCGAGGTGGACGGCTACCGGCTGCTGGTCAACCCGACCGGACGTTTCGAGATCGGCGGTCCACAGGGTGACGCGGGCCTGACCGGCCGGAAGATCATCATTGACACCTACGGTGGGTACGCCCGGCACGGCGGTGGTGCCTTCTCCGGCAAGGACCCGTCCAAGGTCGACCGCTCGGCCGCGTACGCCCTGCGCTGGGTGGCCAAGAACGTCGTGGCGAGCGGGCTCGCCCGCCGCGTCGAACTACAGGTCGCCTACGCCATCGGCAAGGCCGAACCGGTCGGGCTGTTCGTGGAGACCTTCGGCACCGAGCAGGTGCCGGTGCCGGCGATCGAACGGGCGATCTCGACGGTGTTCGATCTCCGCCCGGCTGCGATCATCCGGGATCTGGACCTGCTGCGGCCCATCTACGCGCAGACCGCAAGCTACGGCCACTTCGGCCGCGAGCTCGCCGACTTCACCTGGGAGCGCACAGACCGGGTCGAGCAGCTACAAGCCGCCGTCAACTGACCCCAGCGGTTTTCAAGACCATCCCGGATGCGCGGGGATCATGCCGTTGACCTGCATGCTTCCCGCCTCGGGCCGTTCCTACCCACATATTCGCCACGACCTCTCACGGGGATCCCGAAAAAACGTGTTCGTGCGCTGTTGGGTCCAGATGGCGAGCTCGTCATCACCTCCGACCAGTTCGTCGGCGACCTTCGCGATGCTGACGACCCGGATCTGGAAGGCGTCCGGTACGTCCACATGCTGGTCGGACGCCTGCGTATGCGCTGGTGATGCATCGGGAGGAACGCATACGAACGCATACGCGGGTCATCCGGCGGCGATGACGGTGCGGATGCGGGTCGGGGAAACCCGTGTGAACGTAGGCCACATGGCGTCGATGACCCAGCGGGAATGGCGTACCTTCCTTGCGGCTGGTAAGCGTACCGGGAAGCTTGCGACGGTCCGCCGGGATGGCAGGCCCCATGTGGCGCCGGTCTGGTTCGTCCTGGACGGCGAAGAAGTGGTCTTCACGACCGGGGCGGCCAGCGTGAAGGGTCGGGCGTTGCGCCGGGACGGGCGGGCCAGCCTGTGCGTGGACGACGAGAAGCCGCCGTATTCCTTCGTGCTGGTCGAGGGGAGCGTGACCGTTTCCGAGGATCCTACCGAGCTGCTGCGCTGGGCGACCACGATCGCTGGACGCTACATTGGTGCGGACAGGGCCGAAGAGTTCGGCCGGCGTAACGGTGTGCCCGGCGAACTACTGGTCCGGCTGAGCCTGACGAAAGTAATCGCGCAACGTGACATAGCAGATCAGTGAGATGGCGGGCTGCCGGACCGCGCAGCGGTCCGGGTCCGCCAGCGGTTACTCCTGGGCGGTCTTCGCGGCGACGCCGGCGAACAGCCAGTCAGTGCGTATGTCGTCCTCACCCGGATGCCATTGCCAGGGCCGGACGATACCGGGGTCCACCAGCTCGAAGCCGGTGAACAGGCCTTCGATCTGCTGGCGTGAACGGAAGACGGCGGGTGAAGCGGCGCTCTTATACACCTGTTCGATACGGTCTACCTGATCGGGTGACGGGCCGTCCATGGTCACATGTGTCAGGGCCAGGTAGGAGCCGGGTATCATCGCGTCCCGGAACACGGAGATGATCCTAGCCGGGTTCTCCTCGTCGGTGACGAAGTGGAAAACGGCGATGAACAGGACGGCGACCGGCCGGGAAAAGTCGATCAGAGCGCGTAACTCGGGGTGGTCGAGGATTGTTTCGGGGCTACGCAGGTCCGCGGTGATCACCGTTGTGGTGGCGTTGTCGGCCAGCAGCGCCCGGCCGTGCGCCAGGACGATCGGGTCGTTATCGACATAGACGACACGGGCGTCCGGAATAACCTGCTGGGCGATCTCGTGCACGTTGCCCTGGGTGGGTAGACCGGCGCCGATGTCGATGAACTGGTCGATGCCCGCTTGGACCAGCCACCGTACGGCGCGCCGGAGGAAGAGCCGGTTCTCCCATGCGGCGTCGTAGGTCATCTCCGGGCCTATGACTTCCTTGACCTTCTCGGCGGCTTCCCGGTCGACGGGGAAGTTGTCCTTGCCGCCGAGGTAGTAGTCGTACATCCGAGCCGGCGTGGGCTGGTCGGAACGAATGTCTACGGCTGGCCCCCAGCTACCGTCTGGTTCGGGCGTGCCGGATTTAAAGGTCCAATGTGTCATCGCTTCGACATCCTACGGCATTTTCGTTATGAGCTGGTCGGTTCGACCCCGGTGGGAGCGTGCTGGGGTGGGACGGTCGGCAGGCCGCCGTGAGCGATGCTGATCGGCGCCTCGATGAGGAACGGTTCCACCGGACGGTCGACGGGGGTGAACCAGGGGGCGCTCGAGGCCGCATCCGGTGAGAAGTACCAGCGTTTCGGCACCGTGCGGACCCCGACCGGGTAGACGGTTAGTGATCCGTCCAGGCCGATGTGCAGCCGCAGGAGGTTCTTGTAGTCGGCGATTCCCTGCGCGGCGAACAGCTCGTTGGTGTTCACGCCCGCGAGGCGGTCGGCGAGCCAGAGGTAACCGGCGAGCAGTTCGGTGGCGGCAAGCCCGCCGAGCAGGATCACCAGTGGCAGGACGCCGGCCAGCAGCCAGGTTCCCGGCAGCGGGTCGACCACCGCCACCACGCCGGCCAGGAGGCCGACCGCCAGGAGGAGCTGGGCCAGCCCGTGCGCGGCTCCGATCGCCACACCCCGGGCCGTACGGCCGGTCTTGGTCAGGGCCACTCCCGCGCCCAGGACGCCGAGGCTCAGCACCAGCCCCGGCACGTTGTTGACCAGGCCGGCGAACAGAGCGCCGATGCCGGCCTCGCGCAACCCCTCGGCGATGGCGTCGAGGCGTCCGGTGGCCCTTGGTGTACCGGATCCAGCGGTGCTGCCGATCGCGAATGCCAGTAGCAGGTGGATGCCGCCGAGCAGGCCCACCAGACCGGGCGCGAACGCCGGTAAGCGGACGATGCCGGCGGCCAGCCGGCGGGAGGCGGGCGCGTCCGGGAAGCTCGTCTCAAGCTGGTAATGCGTCGGTGGGTCGGTCTTGCCCGGCGCCCGGGACGCCGGCGGCGGCACCACCAGATGCTGCGGCAGGCAGTGGGTGGCGGACAGGTAGGCGCCGCCACCGCCGGCGGTGAACTTCTGCGCGCTGCCGTCGACCTGGCTGTAACGGGCGTAGTGGTGCAGGTCACCGGCAAGGGAGACCCGTACCTGCGCACCGGTCCTGCGGATCACGGTGCGTTCGAAGTAGTCGAGGACGGCGAACGCTTCGGCGTTCCCCTCGGCCGCGGTGATCCAGCTCGGCTTCGCCGAGCACAGGATCACCGCATCGCCGGCCTGCATCTGCTCGGCGATGTCGAGGAAGTACCGGCGCTGGGGGTCGTCGATGTAGGAGTCGAACTGGATGTCGATACCCAGCAGCCACCACCGGTGCGGCAATTTCACGGCGAAGTAGCTGCGGGTCTGCTCGGTGCGCCAGCCGCCGATGTTGGAGCGTTGGCAGAACACCCGCATGAAGGCGGTGAGTCCGTCGTACCAGTCGTGGTTGCCGGGGACGACGAACAGTTTCGGCTGCTCGGGCTGCCCGTCGGGTCCGGGTGGCGTTGTGGGCGATGCCGTTGTGGGAAGCGCCGCCCGGTAGGGGCCGATCAGTTTGTTCTCATAATCGGTGATGCTCGGCGTCGGATAGCACTGGTCGCCGCCCATCACCAGCAGCCGACCCCGCGGGGTCGGCGAACCGGCCAGGTCCAGGCCTGGCGCGGCAAGTAGCGAGGCCATCGTGTACGTCGAGTCGAATCCGTCGCCGAGGTCACTGACATAGTCGAACCACAGCTCGCCCGCGTCCGACAGATCGGTCGCGGGCGCGGCCGGCAGCGCCGCCATCTCCTCCCGCTTGTCGGCGTAGGAACCGAGCACTCCGCTTATACAGACGCGGACGGCGGTGCCGAGCAGCAATGTGGGTGACAGCCAGCGGCACATGGACGCCCGCACGAAACCGAGCGCGCGCTCGCTGTCGTCGGCGGGCCGGGGCAGGGTGTCACTCATCGGGTCCCGTCCCCGTTTCCGCTGGTCTCGATCTTTTCCGCTTGCAGGGAAGCGCCGTAGACCTCCCAGAGATCGCCGAGGAACAGCCGGCCGAACCTCACCAGGCCCGCGGTGGCGTTACCGGCCGGACCGGACGTCCGGAACGTCGTGAGCTGCCACAGGAAATCCGGGATGTGGATGGTGATGATGCCGGCGCCGACGATCCGGGCGGCCGGTTCGCCGGCGGCGTCCACATGCCCGGCGAAGATGCGGGTGTAGAGCGTCGAGGTGTCCCGCCACAGGTCGAATCCGGGATCGTCGTGGACGTCCTTGAATCCACTGAGCGTAAGCGGGTGCCCGGCCGCATCACTGAACGGCAGCCGGTAGAGCATCCGCCGGCGCCCGGGTGTGTCACCGACGAACAGGTTGAAGACGCCGTTGCCGACCGGGCATTTTCCGCCCAATGCGTCGCAGCGGACGTAGCCGCTGGCGGTGGCCTCCCGCAGCCGGTCGGCGGCGAAGGCGTCCACGTTCTCGGTGCGAATGGTGAGATGGAACGCAAGCGCATTCCCGTCCGCCCTGCCCCGGTCGTATCCACGCTGCGGATCGGTTTCGTCAAGGGTGACGAAACCCTTCATCTTCTCGGTGAACTCCAGGCCCGTGGGACCGGTCATGACTGTGCCTCCAGGACGGGGTCGGCCTCCGGTGCGTGGGTGGCCTCCGGTGCGTGGGTGGCCTCCGGGACGCGGCTGGTCGCCGGGGCACGGTCGGCCTCCAGGGCATGTTCCGCGAGCCGGTCGGCGAAGGCCGCGATGGTCAGCGACGGGTTCGCCCCGACCGGTCCGGGCATGGCGGCGCCGTCGGCGACGTACAGGCCGGGGTGGCCGAACACCTCGCCCCATTCGTCGATTACTCCGGTGGTGACGTCGGTACCCATGGACGCGCCACCGAGAGGATGCACGGTGATGACCCGTGAAAGCAGGGTCAGGGGATTCTGGTGGAACTCCCCGCCCATCGCCTCGGCCAGGTCGGCCATGATCTGCCCCAGGCGTTCGAAATACGGCCGGCTG
>NZ_CAAAFO010000018.1:37436-46998 GCF_900634715.1 Candidatus Protofrankia californiensis
ATCCGGCGGATGTCTTCCCCGAGCCGAGCAGCCGGCCGACCATTGCGCCGATCTGGTGGGACGGCCTGCCGGTGAGGCGGGAGCGGATCAGATCGTAGACCGTGCTGACGATCCGGGACGCCCCGCTGTCCAGTTGGGCCGCCTCGACGAGCCATTCGGCGAAACCGGGATAGCCGGCGTCCTCGATGTAGCAGCCGCGGTCGGCACCGCCGTCCGCACCGCCGTCCGCATGGCCGTTTATACGGCTGTCGACACCGTCAGGGACGCGCACGGCGGTGGTGATGACCGGTGCGTGTGTGCTGCCCAGGGGTTCGCCGGGCACCCCGCTGACGAAGCCGAGCAGGTCGCCGTTGCCGCTGAAGCGCTGCCCGAGCATCCGGGAGATCCCGGGTAGTGCGGCGCGGTTACGAAGCAGCAGGTAGATAGTTCCGAACGTGCCGGCGGCGAGGACGAGGCGATCGCAGTCGATTGCTTGTTGGGCGAGTGTTGTTGTGGCGGCGGTGTCGCCGGGCGTGTGGACCACGTATCCGACGGTGTAACCACCGCCGTTCCGTGGGGTGATCGAACGGGCCTCGTGGTGGACGCGCAGAGCCGCGCCATGGTGTGCCGCGGCGGAAAGATAGGTGTGGTCCAGGGTGTTCTTGCTGCCGTAGTTGCAGCCGAGGTCGCACTCGCCGCACAACACGCAGGTGATCCGCGGCCGGCCGTGGATGTTGCCGTAGGTCGGCTTCCCGATGGGCGCCCCCGGTATCGGGGTGTTGCCGCCGACCCCGAACGTGACCGCCAACGGCGGCTGCTCGGCGGTGTATCCCAGCCGTTTCCCGGCCTGCTCCAGCAGTTCGGTCCGGCGGGAGATCTGGTAACGCGGCTGCCCCTTGGGGAAGCGCTGTACATCCATCATCGTTTCGACGGCCGCATAGTGCGGTTCCAGATCGGCCCGGCTGATCGGCCAGCTCTCGTAACCGTCGCCGGCGGGCGCGTCGCGAACGAACCACTTCTCGTCCTTGCGGAGCAGGACGTTGGC
Source organism: Candidatus Protofrankia californiensis (assembly GCF_900634715.1). Classification (GTDB taxonomy): domain Bacteria; phylum Actinomycetota; class Actinomycetes; order Frankiales; family Frankiaceae; genus Protofrankia; species Protofrankia californiensis. The sequence goes on from NZ_CAAAFO010000018.1 coordinate 38,461, forward strand.
GTAGATGAGCGAGCCGCCGCCCAGACCGCTGGAGACGACCGCCTCGAAGTCGGCGAAGGACCAGACGTCGAAAAGGCCGTGCCGTCCCTGGCTCGGATCCCAGAAGTTCGCGGCGATTTCGGCCGGCGAGCGGGCGAACGACCCCGGTGGATATGCCTTTCCCCGCTCGAGCAGGACGACGCTGTGGCCCGCTTCGGCGAAACGGTAGGCGGTTACCGCACCACCGAATCCCGAGCCGACAACCACGACATCCGCGTGTTCGTTCTCACCCACCCGACCCCCACACCCGCGGCGCGCCGACTGGAAACACCCTGCCTGCGGGCGTGATGAGTGAACCACGCCGAGCCGTGACCGAAACAGAGTGGGTCGGTGTCCGCAGCGCGACACGGGTATGTTCCGCGGCTCGGGCCGGGACGGTGGTTCCGCCTTCCGCCGGTGGGCGTCACCGGCGCCGTCCGCGGAAGCGATCTCATCTGCATGCGGGCGGAGCCTCGCCGGCCGGGAGACCGACCGGCTGCCCGGCCGCCCGCGGGGAGTAATCGAGAGGAGTCGTCCTGACCACGCGACCGTTGTCGCCTTTTTCTGATTTCAACCGCTGAAGGACGACCAGTTTCTCGCGCCGGCTACTCCTCGGATCGTCGCTTTCGGGAAGCGTAAAGTTGATCAACCCGGTCACGCCGTAGTACTGCTGGATCGAGGTGAGGGCGGAGGTGAGCGCCGGCCGGTCGGGTACGGAGGTACCGACGGCCTTGTTCAGGACGCCATACACGTCATAGGCGGCCTGCATGTGCCCTCCTGGTTCCATTGTGTGTCTGGGCAGGTACTCCCTGCGCAATTTATCATAGGCGCACCAGAATTCTTCCAGTTTGTTCCGCGAGTCGACGGGCAGAATCCTGCGGGCAGCCGAGGGGACGCCGAACGTCGTGAACAGGATCTCGGCGTGGTTTCCGGCCAGGGCGTCGGCCATCTCCGTCTCCTCGGTCTGGGTCATGTCGTCACCACCGAGGATGGTGGTTCTCCTGGCGCACTGCTCCGTTTCTTCTTCCTCGCCGAGCAGACCAACCGCTTCGACGAGGGGAACGGCTTCGTTGGCACGTCCCGTGTAGATAATGATGTTGTTGTCCGGAGTCTCGTCGCAGAGATCCGCTATCCGCTCTTCGAAGTCCCGGTTCAGGTGGGTGGACTTGGCGTCGAACTCGACGATTTCCGTGCTGACACCGGCTGCGTCCAGCAGGCGTTTGTAGTCCCCGCCCAGCCCGGTGCTGTAGTCGTCACCGGCGGAAACAAAGATCGCGGCTCCGGCTCCCGGATGCCTTTCGCGTAACCATCTGGTTCCCAGCTCCGCCTGCAGTTGGTTCGGTGGCGCGATGCGGAAGTAGCCGTGGATTCCGCCGAGCTGGTCCCCCGACTGCGCGGAAGAGATCATCGGGATTCCCTGCCGTCCGTCATCAGGGTTCGGTCTGCCCAGGTACTCCATGGCCTTGACGGTCGTAGCTCGAGTCTGACCGAGACCGAGGACCGCTATGACGTTGGGGTCAGACTCGGCGATCTCCCAAATGCGGTGGCTGGTCTGGACGGCGAACTCGGACTCCCCACCGAGGTTCGCCACGAGAACCCGCAGGAGGACCTCCGGCGGTCGAGTAGTTCCATGGTTCCACTTCCGCATCCCCAGCAGAGTGCCGATGAGCTCGTTGACTCCGACGGCAAGATCGAACTGCGGCGGATCCTGCCCGGAGCTGAGTTGTGTGGCGAGAATGACAGTCGCGATGGGGTGGCCGGTCTCGTTGGACAGCTTCTCAGCCGCGGCATTTTCCTCGGTTATCAGTTTCCAGAGCGTCGTGATGACGTCGTTGCGCCAGTCCTTCTCGGGATCATAGGGCGATGTCGTGAACTTGGTGGGTTGTGCTGTGACCCCGATGCACTGGTCGCCGGCCTTCTTCTTGAGGATGAACCGCTGGTCCCACAACGTCCTGGTCACAGCCCTGACGGCGTGCGGGCTCCCGGGGTAGCAGTCCGTGCTGTGCTGCTTCGCATAGACAGCGGAGTAGCCGAGCAGCAGAAGCGTCAGCCCCGTCCCTGTCAACATGCGGACGGTACGTCGTGAAGGCTGAAGAACGGGATATTCATATTTGGCGAACGGCGTCTGGGTGGGCGTGAGTTCGCCGCGGTCGGGGCGCGCCGCGGTTGCCCGGTAGCGTTCCGCGGCGGCATGTCCCGGGCCGTCTCCGCAGGCGGCCAGGGCATCGACAAGCAGGACGGCGGTCGCGGCAGGGCTGGGTTCCGCCGCGGGTAGCTCGGAACGCAGGCTCCAGAGCAGGAACACGAGCCGCCGGAGGGCGGGTTCCGGCCCGTCGGCAGCGTCTGCCACGTCGCCGTCGTCCGCGGCCCCGTCCATCGGGGCAGCAGACGGCTCATCCGAGCCGTCCAGATAAGGCGCACCAGGTGCCTCGGTGATCCTCTCCAGCGCCTGCGGCCAGTCGTCGCGCTGGCCGATCCAGGATGCGACCGTGTCGATGACGGCGTTCACGTCGCCGAGTGCCAGGGTCTGGTAAAGGGCCTCGATCTCGTCGGCCTGTTCGCCCGTACGGCTGTAGAAGTCGCGCAGCCTGCTGTGGATCTCTGTGCTGCTCGGGCGCTCGGCTCGCGTGAGCTCGCGGGCCAGCAGGTCACGCAACAACGGGTGAAGTACGGCACCGGAGCCGGACCTTGTTATGAAGCTGTACCGGGACAGCTCTGAGATCAACGATTTCGGGTTGGTGTTGGGAAAGTCCTGGTCCGTGCGGGGGATGAGGACCGCGATGATTTCGCGGGTGATCCGGCGCGGGGCTGACAGGCGCACGAGCAGGTGTTGGATGTCCGCTCGGCCGGGGGAAGCCGGTATGGCGGGACGGCCCGGCGCAGCGGGGAAGTGCTGAAGAAACCGCAGGAGCAGATAGTCCCGGATGGTGGCGTTGGCGGTCGCGCCGACGAGGTTTGCCTGCGGGACGACCGCCGCCGCCGGCTCGTCGAACACCGTCCGCATCGCGAGCGGGATCGTCCGGTTCCACAGGGCGTTATCGGACAGCCAGCGGGCGACGAGGTCGACGGCGAGGGGATGGCCGCGGGTTGTGCGGAAGAACGCATCCAGCAGTTCGTCCTCCCCACCGGCCCAGTCGGCGAACAGTTGGGTGGTGTGCAGGTACTTCCGGGTCTGGTCACGGGTGAACGCAGGAAGCGTCAGCGGCAGGACCGCGGCGGCCTTCGCCTTTGCCGGATTCGTGGAATCTCGGGTGAAGCGGGCGTGCCAGGTGCCGAAGAGCACCGCGGCGGCCTCTGCCGGAGATTGGGAGTCGGCGCCGTCGGGCTCGGGCAGGAGGGTACGCGGCTCGGGTGCCGACTGTTTCGTCGCGATGACGAGCAGGCCGGCGTCGGGGCGTTGAAGCCTGCGCTCGACGAGCAGGCTGAGAAGATCGGCACCCTGGGGGTCGACATTGTGGGCTCGGTCGATGTCGTCAAGCAGGAGAAGGCAGTTGACCCGCCGGCGAGGGCGGAACCGGTAGGCGCGTTGGATGTCATCCAGGAAGGCGCGTACGAGTACCCGATTCACCGCCTTCCAGTTCCCCTCGTCCACCAGATGCCAGATGTTGGCTATGACGTCGGCGGCGCGGTAGCCCGGGGGTAAACCGAAGATTTCGCCGCCGACGGTCTTCTCAAGCCAGCTCAGCCGTATTCCGATCCGGGGCGCGAACAGACGCCTTATCGGGGAGGGCAGGACAAGGACAAGACCGAGCAGTAACGGTTGGAACAGGCTGATGCGCTTGGCCAGGAGCGGAAGCGGCGCCGATAGTTGATCGGCGGCACTGGCCAGGAGACTGATCGCCAGCCGGAACCCGGTGAGCATTTCCTGGAGTAACTCGTTGGCGTCGCCAGGCATGTTCCCCGGCGGGCCGGGGTTGTCAGCCTCCGCGGGGTCCGCCGAATCCGGCTGGGCCGCCTGAGGTTGTGCCGTCTGCCGTGCGTTGAGGGCGAGCCGGACGAGGTCGTAGCGTGGGAAGCGGACCCGTCCGAACTCCCGGTGGCCGCGCTCGAATCTCTGCGTGGCAGCGGAAAGTATGCCCTCACAGGTGCGCGTCCGGCTGGTGTCGACGTTCACCCAGGACATGGGGACGACGTGCCGGCAGCGTCTGTTGACCTCGTCGAGGACCGTGGTCTTGCCCGAGCCACCGGGCCCGTACAGGATCACGATCGGCAGCGGCTCACGGCTTCGACCTCGGATCCAACGTCGGCTCTGACGTCGGATCAGTCTGTCGAGCAGCGCCATCGTGGCGTCCCGCCCGATGAGCGGCTGCTCGCCGTCGTTCGCCATGGTCGTCCTTTGCGGTCCGGATTACCAGGATCGGTGTGCCCAGATGCTCCTGAGGTGGTCCTGCTGGATGGTCGCATGACCCAGAAGAAAGTTGACGCATAGCAATGAGAGGTATGTATCTCGGTAGGGCTGCCGGGACGCACCGTTGCCGTGTGTTCGTTGAGCAGTCGTGGTCAGACCGTGGACCGGCCATGTTCAGGTCGGGGACCGGCTGGTCGTGGACCGGGCCCGGTTCTGTCGTCAGACCTGTACCGGATGGCCGGCTGCTACCGGATGGTCGGCTGGCCCGGTGATGACGGCCAGGACCGTGCTACCGGGCCTTATCGTGCCGCGGCGCACCAGGTCGAACAGGCCGTACATCATCTTCGCGACGTACACCGGCTCGAGGCCAATGCCGTGGCGCCCGGCGAAATCGTCGATGAACCGCTGGAGATCCGGTGGTCTGCGCGCGAAACCGCCGAAGTGGAAGTCGCAGTCGATGCGCCAGTTGTTGGTGGACCGCCCGAAGGTGGCGCGCTGGAGGTCGCCGACGACCTCCCGGAGAAACCGGCCGCCTTTCAGCGCGGAGAATCCGATGGCCTGTTGGCCCGGCCGCAGGCTCGCCGCTATACCGGCCAGGGTGCCGCCCGAGCCGCAGCCGCAGCAGACGACGTCGACATGCGGCTCGACCTCGCCGAGAATCTCGGCGCAGCCGCGGACCCCGGCCGGGTTGCTGCCGCCCTCCGGCAGCAGGAAGAAATCACCGAAGCGAGTCCGCAGGTCGGCGAGCACGTCCGGTTCGTGTTTCCGGCGATACGTTGACCTGTCCAGGTATGTCAGCTGCATCCCGTGGGCGGCGGCGACCGAGAGCGACCAGTTGAGCGGCGGATGTTCCTCGCCGCGGATCACACCGATGGTGGTGAAACCGAAAAGCTCTCCGGCCGCGGCTGTCGCCCGGATATGGTTGGAGAACGCTCCGCCGAAGGTCAGTACCGTCGATGTTCCCGCCCCCCAAACGTCCGCCAGATTGTATTTCAGTTTGCGCCACTTGTTGCCCGGTATCGCCGGGCTGATGAGGTCGTCACGTTTGAGTAGCACCCGGACCCCGTGCCGGGCAAACCGGTCGTCGTCCAGCTCCTCGACCGGCGAGGGAAGCCGCAGAACCCCGGGATGCAGAGTCCCGGGACGCGGAGCCTCCCGGCGCGAAGCCTGATCGTTCATACCGGTGCTCCTTGTGGACGACCTGACCACCGTATGGCGTGCAGCCCGGCGGTGACGCCGGCGGTGGACAGCGCGATGAGCGAACCGGCCGGGACTCAGTTCCCGAAGTGATCGTAGAGTATCCGCCTGGACACGCTCGCCCGGGCCGTGATCACATCGACACTCGACCGGCTGAGCTCTCGTCAAAGAAGATGTTGGTGGCCGCCCGCATCACCTCATCCCGTTTGACAGGGACGTCGTGCGGCGACGACTCGTGCGCACTTGGTTTCCGAGCGGGGTTCTTCGACGTCCCGATGGGACAGGGCATAACGCAGATGATGCAGAAGCCATGGTCAGGACCTACGGACGAGTTTCGGGCGCCAACAGAAGCATGGAAGCATCTTGACGCATCAATTTGAAGACATCATGATGTCCAACATGCGGACCACCCTGACTCTCGATCATGATGTTGCTCGGCTGGTCGAGGAGGCCATCCATCGCGAACATCGTCCGATGAAGCAGATCGTCAACGACGCGCTGCGGCGTGCCTTGGCGCCACGCGTCGCTCGGCAGGAGCCGTACCACCTGACGCCGCACGAGTCGGCCGTACGGCCGGGCTTCGATCCGTCCGGGTTCAACCGACTGGCCGACGAGCTGGAAGACGAGGCGATCCTCGACAACGCACGGCGTGGCTCATGATCGTTCCTGACGTCAACCTGCTGCTCTACGCGGTGATCTCCGGCTTCCCGCAGCACCCCCGCGCGCACGCGTGGTGGGAACAAACGATCAACAGCCCCGCCCGTGTCGGCCTGACTCAGCCCGCCTTGTTCGGCTTCCTGCGGATTGCCACAAATGCTCGAATACTCCAGTCGCCCCTGGCTGTCAACGATGCCGTTGCGTACGTGCACGATTGGCTCGCGCAACCCAACGTCGATCTTCTCGTGCCAGGTCCTGAACACCTGCGCATCGCCCTCGAGCTCCTCGCAGAAATCGGCACCGCGGGAAATCTGACCACCGACGTCCAACTAGCCGCCTATGCCATCGAGCACCAAGGGGAGATGCACTCCAACGACACCGACTTCGCCAGGTTTCCCAACCTGAAATGGACCAACCCGCTCCAGTAACTCACTCGGCAACCGATCCGTTGCCCTGCCGGGTGTCGGCTGCCTTCACCGAGCTCGCACCGGCGATCTGATCAACATTCAGGCGTCGTGACCGCCGTATGGCGTGCAGCCCGGCGGTGATGCCGGCGGTGGACAGCGCGATGAGTGAACCGGTCGGGACCCAGTTTCCGAACCGGTCGTAGAGGGTCTGCCTGGTCGTTAGCGGTACGTCGGTGCGGTAGGGGCCGCGTTCGTGGGTGCCGAGACGGAGGAGTTCACGTCCGGAGGCGTCGAAGACGGCGGAAACGCCGGTGAGGGTGGCGTGCACGACCGGGCGTCCCGACTCGACGGCGCGCAGCGCGGCGAGGCTCGCGTGCTGGTCGGGTGCCCAGCTGCCCTGGAAGGTCGACGTCGCCGACTGCACGACGATCATTTCCGCGCCCATCCGGGCGAGCCGGCGCCCCAGGTCGGGAAAGGCCGACTCGAAGCAGATCAACGTCCCGAACCGCACACCCGCCGTCTGCATGACGGTGAGCCGGTGACCCGTTCGGCGGTTCTCCGCGGCCGCTTCAGTTACCGACGTCAGCCAGCCGAACACCGGCCGCAGTGGGATGTACTCGCCGAACGGTACCAGCCGCATCTTGTCGTAGCGGCCGTGTGGCCCGTCCGGGCCGATCAGAACTGCCGTCTTGTAGATCCCGTTGCCTGGCGAACCCGACTGGCCTCGTGGATCCGATGAACCATGCGGACGTGATGGATCATGTGGTGTGCCAAGGGTTCTGGTTCGCCGGGCGTCGGTGTTGACCAGGATGTCGGCGCCGACCGCGCGGGCCGCCGCCTCGATCCGGCCCAGGTGGGCGGGATCGTCGGCAAGGTCGAAGCCGACGCTGCTCTCACCCCATACGACCAGGTCCACACCGGTGCCAGCGAGACGCCGGGTGGCGGTCTCGCTGGCGGTGAACCGCGGTTCGACGGCGTGGATGACGCCCGGCTGGGCGCCGCCCAGGCGCAGCGTCCTGGTCGCCGGGGGAGCGGACCTCAGTATCGCCGCACCGCCGATGGCGAGGGTGACGATCCCGATTGCCGCCAGGCCCGCGACGATCCGTCTGCGGGCCGGTGCGCCCGGGATCCCGGCCGCGGCCAGCGCCAGCCCGACGGCGACCAGCACGAAGCTGAGCAACCACACTCCGCCGAGCGAGGCCAGCGCCAGCACCGGCCGGCTGTTCCACTGACTTGCGCCGAGCAGCGCCCACGGCCCCCCGAGCCCCTGCCATGATCGGAGAAACTCGCCGACCACCCAGGCCGACGGCACGACCAGCAGCGCCCATGCGAGCGTCCGCGTCGAGGGGGGCTGGCGCAGGGCCGTCCAGACCGAGATCCCCCACAGCGTCCAGGTCGCGCCCAGCACCACGGTGATCATGAGCAGGAACGGACCGGTGTTCGGAGCCAGCCAGTAGCAGGCCGCCAGGAAGAATCCGGTGCCGCCCCACCAGGCCCGTACGGCTGCCTCCCGCCTGGTCGACGCCATGCGGACGACCAGCATGAGCGGTACGAGCCCGACGAAACCGAGTACCCGCATCCCCGGTGCCGGGAATGCGAACGCCGGGATCGCTCCGGTGAGCCCGGCGAGCCCTCGGGCCGGCAGCCTGCGACCGGCCGTCCCGTTCCTGCCGTCCATGTCGCGATGCTCCGACCACTTCGAGCACCTGCGCAAAGCAGCGCGTGAATCAGCTGTGTGGACCAGCTGTGTGGATCAGCCCAGCCGGGGCTCGAGCTTGTCGAGGACACCGTTGTACAGCCTGCGGATGCCGATCGGCGCGAAGGTGCGTTCGAAGAATCCGCCGATGCCGCTCGCACCGGCCCAGCTCGTCTCCACCGACACCCGGGTCGTCCCCGAGCCCGCCGGCTGCA
>NZ_CAAAFO010000018.1:47146-51547 GCF_900634715.1 Candidatus Protofrankia californiensis
CCGTCACGACCCGGTCCACGGTCACCTTGATCTCTGCCACTCGATCTCCATTCATAATCATAAATAGCGCGAATTATCGGTCCCGGACCACCCGCGTCCCGCCCGGCGTGTTCGACGTTAGGGCATGCCGAGCAGCCACAGGTCCACGCCGTCGACGTGGCGTCCGGGACGGCCGGCCAGCGCGGTCAGTAACCTCACCAGTTCGTCGTGGTGGTCGCTCGGGCCGAGGACGACCGCGTCGAGGCCGAAGCGGTCGAAGGTGGCCTGCAGCCCGGGTTGCTGCAGCGTGGCGTCCGCGGTGGTACTGCCGGTCGCGACCGCGATGAGGGCCGAGTTGAGCGGGTCCACCTCCGGGTGGAAGCTGGAGCGTCCATTACGGTCGGGAACAGTGCAGTAGCAACCCGGCATGGCGAAACGGAAGCCGGCCTGTGCCTGCCAGAGCATCGCCACGTTCTGCTGCGGATACGGGTAGGGCACGACAAGCGCGGTCGACCCTTCCGGCAGGGCCTCCTTCACCTGCGAGCCGGTGAAGAAGGACGGGGTGGCCGCCGAGAAGGCAAGCAGCGTGGCCGGCAGCAGCGGAACCAGGGCGGTGACGGACACGCCGGCGGTGACAGCGCGGATCCGGGGCGGGCGTACCTGGTCCAGCCATACCGCGACCATGATGCCGGCCGCGAGCACGAGGTAGAGCGACAACCGCGACGGCAGCGCGTTGTGCAGGACCGGCCCCAGCTCCAGCACGCGCCACGGCAGGGGGATGCCCGTGTTGTGCCCGCCGACGTGCAGATGCGGGCCGAGCGACAGGACGGCGACGGCGACGCACAGCGGCGCGCACAGGGCCACCAGCCGGTTGCGGCGCAACCGCACCGCGATGAACGCGAGCAGGGCCAGCATGGGCAGGCCGAGGTAGCCGCTGACCTCCACCGCGTTGCCGGTGAACGTCAGGCTCTCGCGCACGGCGAAGTCCGGCCCGAGCGCCTGCAGGGGCGTGGGCGTGACGAACGTGAGCAGGTCGGAGACGGCGACGTCCGGCGGCTGGATCGAGCCGTGGACGCGTTGCGGGCCGAAGAACTGGGTGGCCAGCGGCCAGGCCAGCAGGGCCGTGGCGACGCCGGCGCAGACGGCGAGCCCGCGCACGGCGGCGGCCGCGCGGATGCGGACCTGGTCCCGATGCTGCAGGCACAGGATGGCGATGGCGACGACCGTGACCACCGCCGAGGTCGCCAGCACCTCCTCGCTGACCAGCGCCTGGGCGGCCACGGCCACACCGAGCAGGACGCCGGTCCGCCGGGTGCTGCGCTGCCGGACGAGCAGGTCGTCCATGAGCAGCAGCAGGATCGGGGGAAAGGGCACGAACGACAGGTGCAGGTGCCCGTAGGAGGCACCGATCATGTATGGACTGAAGCCGTAGAGCAGCCCGGCGACGGCGGCCGGCAGCGCGGCCGTCCAGCGGCGCATCGCCAGGAACATCGCCCAGCCCGACAGCGCGGGCGCCAGGGTCGTGAGCACCTGGAAGGCCACCAGCGGACCGGCCAGCGCGGTGATCGGCGTGGCCAGCACACCGAGCAGCGGCACGCCGGTGCTCCACATGATGTTGACGCCGTCCGGCACGTTCAGTAACTGCGTGACGAAGGGGTTGAGCCCGTGAGCGAGCGCGTACGGTGTCCACCCCAGGTACCAGGAGAACAGCACAGCGTCACCGCCGCCGTAGACGGTCGTTCCCAGATCGGTCCAGCCGTCGCGGAAGAGCAACGCGGACAACGCGCAGAACGCGACGAGGACGGCCAGGGCGACGGGCCACCGTCGTGTCCTCGCCAGGAGCACCTCCGGCGATCCCGCCCCCGGCCCGAGCCCCAGCCCCAGCCCCGGCGTCGGCGTCGGCGTCGAGCCGGCGTCACCAGGGGCGGTCCTGACGCCGGTACTGATCTCGGTGGTGGTCACGGGCATCTCCTCGAGTCGATACGAGCGATCTACGTGGACGTCCCGTAACGCATCGGACCGGCAGGAGCCTACGTCACTGCTGATACAGCGGATACGGCGGATCTGTTACCGAAAAACGATAACTTCTGTAGTAATGGTGTAGTTCATTGCCCCATGCCTGCCTGCCCGTCCGGCACGACCACTCACTCGTTCGGCACGGTCACTCGGCGGGCGCGGTCACCTGTCCGGTGAGGTCGGTCCGGGCGCCGGCCCGCAGCCGCACGAGGCCCGCGAGCAGGCGCAGCTCGTCCACCGTCCGGGGAGCGGCATCCAGCAGCGCCGGTGACATCACCAGGACGGCCAGCACCTGCGCTCGGGACAGCGCGACGTTCATCCGGTTGCGTGAGAGCAGAAATTCCAGCCCGCGCGGGGCTTCGGCCGCGCTGGACGTGGTCAGCGACATGATCGCCACAGGCGCTTCCTGGCCCTGGAAGCGGTCCACCGTCGCGACCCGGACCCCGTGAACGCCAGCCTTGCCCAGAGTGTGCTCGATTGCGCGTACCTGGCGGTTGTAGGGGGCGACCACCAGCACGTCGCAGGCGCGCAGGACGCGTTCGGTACCGCCGTCGACGAAGTGGCGGCCGAGGATGCCCCTGAGCAGGTCACGGACGGTGTCCACCTCCGGGTCGGACCGGGTGGTGTTGCCGTGGTGGACCACATCGTGCAGGTACAGACCCGCCTGGAGGCCGTCGATGCGGCGGCCGGCGGCGACCGGATGGGCGTGCAGGCGCCCCCGGTAGGCCAGCGCCGACACCGGTGCGCACACCTGCGGGTGCATCCGCCGGGTGAGGTCCAGGAAGTAGCCGAACTCGGCCGGTATGATTTCGTCCTCGCCGAGCAGGTGGGACAGGGCGGAGGCGTCCGCGCCGTCCGGGTGGATTCCCGCGACGACCTGCGGGAGCTGTTGGGGGTCGCCGAGCAGGACGAGGTTGCGCGCGGCGCCCGCCACGGCCAGGGTGTCGGCGAGCGCGAACTGCCCCGCCTCGTCGATGATCATTACGTCGAACGGTTCCGCGCGCAGCGCCGGATTGGCGAATGCCCACGCGGTGTCGCCGACGAGGTGCCCGTCCGGATGCGCGGCACGCCAGGACGCCAGCGCCCGGATGTCGCGCGGGGTGTCCCACGGCGTGTCCGGGTCGGGTTTGTGACCGGAGCGCAGCTTCTTCGCCGCGGCGATGCTCCCGGCGGTTGATGCCGGATCGTCCGCGGATGCCGGACCGGCGGCGGACGCTGGACCGGCAGCGGGGCCGGTCGCGGCGAGCATGGTGTTCTCGATCGCCTTGTGGCTGGTCGAGCACACACCGACGGTGCGTCCTGTCTCGACGAGGTGGCGGATCAGCCGTCCGGCAAGGTAGGTCTTGCCGGCGCCGGGCGGTCCCTGTACCGCGAGGTAGGAGTTGTCCAGGGCGTCGACGGCGGCGAGCACGGCGGTGATCAGGTCCCCACCGTGCTCGGCCGGATCCGGCAGGCCGGCGTGCTGGGCGGGCTGTCCCAGCAGCCGTGGCGGGTGCCGGCGCAGCAGGTCCATGGCTGGTCCGCCCGGCAGATCCACGTCAGCCCGCAGCGGGGAGGACGCCTGTTCCAAGGAGGACACCGGTCCCGGGGCGAGCGCCGGTTCCGGGGAGGACGTCGGTTCCGGGGAGGGGGCCGGTTGCGGGGAAGGCAGAGTCGCGGCCACCGTCCGCGCGAGTTCGGCGATCGCAGCCGGTTTGGGTTCGGGACGCACCGGCGGACCTGGTAGCACTGCCAGCGGCAGATCGGCGGTGGTGTCCTCCGGTGCCGCGCTCTCCCGGACGAGCAACCTGTCGGGTTCGCTCCGTTCGATCTCGGCGTCCCGGGTGTGACCGGAGGCGGGGCCGAAGGCGGCGTGACGCTGATCACCACCGGTGCCCGGGTAGAGCAGCCGTACCCGCTCACCGGTGGAGAACGGATGGGTGCGGTCGGGGTCGAGCGAGGTGAGCAGGCTGCGTCGGGTCTTCTTCTGCCGTCCGGTCGGGGCGACCCACCCCTCGACGACGGTCCATTCCAGCGGGACGGCGCAGCCGTCGTCGGCTTCCAGCGCGGCACGGTCGGCGGTGAGCCAGGCGAAGAACTCCCACCAGGCGGGTTTGTTCTCGCGCCGGTGGTAACCGACGGCAGCCGCCAGCAGCGCCCGGGCCCGCTCGCCGTCCGTCCATGTTGCCGGGTCCTCGGGCAGGCCGGCGATCAGCGCGTCAACGGTCGCGTCGGAATAATCCGGCGGTGCATCGGCAGCCGTGTCCTCGGCCTCCGGCAGCAGGTCCGCGGCTGGCGCGGGCATGATCCCTTCGACCGTACGCAGGTCGAGCAGCCAGCGGTGCAGGCGGTGGGTGGACACGCAGTCGACCCGGTTGTACTCGGCGATCTCGTTGAGGACGTGGTCGGCGGCCTCCTGCTCGCCGG
>NZ_CAAAFO010000018.1:51947-52528 GCF_900634715.1 Candidatus Protofrankia californiensis
CGTCCACCTGCTGTTCGCGGGTGCCGTGCCTGGCCGCGAGCCGTTTGAGTGCGTTCGGTTCGTACGGAGCGTAGTGGTAGATGTGCGCCCGGGGATGGTCGGTGAGCCGTCGCAGCGCCCAGTCGATGAACCGCTCGAGCGCGCGCTTCTCCCCGGCGCGGTCGTGTGCCCAGAACGGGTGGAAGATCTCCGGAGGGTCGGCGGGGCTGCCGGCACTGGCACTGGCACCGGCACTGTCAACAGCAGCGGTGTCGAGGGTGACGGCGCCGAACAGGTACTCCAGACCGGAGTTGTCCAGCGCGTACGGATCCCCCTCCATGTCGAAGTAGATGTCGCCCGGATCCGGTACCGGCAGGGAGGCGAGCCCATCGGGCGCGACCACCCGGACGGTCACGGTGCCGGTCCGGTCGTCGTCGGTGCGGGTCGCGTCCTGGATGACCTGCAGCTCCGCCTGCAGCCGCAGCCCGGCGAACGTCGCCGGCGCCATCGAGGCGGGACGCTGGTCATCACCCGCGGCGGCGAGGTCCTCGACCGAGGTGATGCCGGCGGCCCGCAGCTTGCGCCGCTGATCCGTGCGCAGG
>NZ_CAAAFO010000018.1:53066-55718 GCF_900634715.1 Candidatus Protofrankia californiensis
CTTCGCGGGTCTGTTCCCGGGCCGTCTCCAGCGCCGCCAGGGTGCCCTCGGGTCGTTCGATCACCGCGACGGCGTCAGCGCCGAAGATCCCGACGAGGTGCGCGAGCCACCGCTGTTCGTGCGCGTCGCCGTGGCGGACCAGCAGTTCGTCCGCTGCACCGACCGTGACCGGCTCGCCGGTGGTGGCATCGTCCAGTCGCACCCCGGCCGCGTGGGCATGTGACAGCGCGAGTCGGTGCCCGCACTCGAGCGCATCGACGATGTCGCTCGCCGACACCACCCACCGGTCGTCGAACCGCTGCATGCTCCCTCACATCGCCGGTGTTCCCCGTTCCCGGGATCTCCGGGCACGCGAAAAGCGCCGAAGCCATCATCCTCGTCCCGGGTGGGCTCAGTGACCTGGGCCTCCCGAACCTCCCGGACCCGGTAGGAGCCCCGGGCTCGAGAAAATCATGATCGCGCTGCTTTTGGCCCTTCAGCCGGTCCGGGTTCCGTACCGGGCGGCGGCATTCTGGACGAGCTGCAGCGATTCGGTGCTGGCGGTCAGGTGTTTGCTGTCCATCAGGCTGAATGCGAACAGGCCCGCGCCGGTGACCTGCCGTATGTAGTCGTCGGTGAAAACCGCCTGCAGGTCGTTGGCCCAGGTGCCCGCCGAGCCGTCGTCGGGTTTGTAGTGCGCGACCATGACCGGGCCGTATTTTCCGAGAATCTGGGTCATGTTACGGATGTCGTCGACGTTGTTTTTGGAGTCCATCGCCTGGAAGCTCTGGAAGTCCGACTGCCGCAGCACGTCGTCGAAATGTCCGATCAGCGATTTCCCGCCGCCCTTCGCGGGGTCGTCCCAGCGGGCCTGCCAGCCACCCCAGCCAAGGGAAATCCTGGCGTTCGGCGCCAGCGAGTGGAAGATACCCATGGCGGCGACGTACTGGTCCTTGAGTTTCAGGTAGTAGTTCGTCACCTCCTGGTTGGCGGCCCAGGTGTTGGCCTTGCACGGGTAGGTCTGCAGTTCGGTGAACAGCGTGACGTACAGCGGCGGTCCGCCCGCCTCGCGGCCGAATATCTGCGCGAGTCGCCGGGTGTCGCTCAGGAATGACGACGACAGTGGGTAGTCCCGACCGCAGGCCGGCCCGTACTTGGTCTGCACGGTGGCGACCTGGCCGGCTCCGCCGAGCCACACGACGAGATGGATCGCGCGCCCGCCGGCGTAGACCTGGGGAATGAGATCCTTCGACCAATTGGTGAGGAAACCGAAGTCATTGGGGCTGTTGTACCAGGTCGTGAACATTCCCAGCTGGTCGGCGACGGGTGAGGTCGAGTCGCTGTCGAGAGAGGGCCCGAGGCCGAACACGAGCTTGCCGGCCCGGCCGAAACCCGGTGGCCTGGCCGCGGTACCGGCCGCGGTACCGGCCGCGGTGGTGACGGCGGACGTCGACGCCGTCCGCTCCGCCGGGGGCCGGCCCGCTATGTCCGGCAGCGACCACACGACCAGTCCGACCAGTGTCGTAAAAAAGACAAGAATGGCCTTCAGTGTGTGAAACCGCTTCAGTACGGACAAGGGGGCTGCTCCGTAATTCTCCCGAAGTGTTCCCCCGAACGGGGGTAGCGTACATGTTCCCATCGCTGGACGATCTCCAGCTTGGAGATCGCCACTCGAGTGAAGGTGACGACATCCGGTGTCCGGTTACACCACCAGCCGCACCACCAGCCGCACCACCGGCCGTATTGCCGGCCGTACCACCGGTCACACCGCCGCCGACCGCACCGCGGCCGGCCGATCCGTTCGGCGAAAACCCCCGATTCCGTGTGGATGCGGCAGATATGATCTCTCCGGCGAGAGACGCCGGTAGGTGACGGTCCGGTGGCAGCCAACCTCCGGCCACGGGGGGAGATACGTAGGTGGACGGGACCGCGCTGCAGGTCAACACCCCGGACGGTCAGGTCGTCCTTTCGGGCGGTGGACCATACGTGGTCGGGCGGGCGCGTCAGGCCGACGTCGTCATCGTCGACCCTCGCGTGTCACGACGGCACCTGGTCCTGGAGTCGGGCGCCGACGGTTGGCTGGTGCGTGACATCAGCGCGAACGGTCTGTGGCGTGACGGCAGGCGGGTGGGCAACGTCAACGTCACCGCGCGCGGTGGGCAGGTCCGGATCCGGTTGGGCGCCGTGGACGGGCCGGAGGTCATTCTCGTCCCGTGGTCTGAGCCCCTCCCGGGTCCGTCGGGCCGCCTGGACTCACCGGGTGACCCGTTGACCGCGTTTGCCGGTGCTGGCGGCGCCCCTGGTTCGCCTGCCGGGCGAGCAGGCCGGGCCGGTGCGGCCGGCGACGACTCGGTGACGTTCCAGCATCCGGTGGTGGGTAACGACCATAAGGTCCACCGGTTGCGTCCAGGACGGATGATGCTGGGCCGTTCCCAGGACAACGACGTGGTCGTGGACGACTTACTCGCCTCTCGGCACCATGCCCAGCTCCGGATCGGTCCTCAGCGCCGGGTCGGTGACGTTGCGGGCAGTAACGGCACGGGCAGTAACGGCACGGGTGGCGGTGACGGCACGGCTGGCGTCGCCGTCGAGGTCGTCGATCTGGGATCGGCCAACGGTACGTTCGTCAACGGCCAGCGGGTGGCCCGTGCATTCATGGCGCAACGTGACGTC
>NZ_CAAAFO010000018.1:56394-58952 GCF_900634715.1 Candidatus Protofrankia californiensis
CCGGGTCGCTGAGGTCATTACCCAGCTCGGGTTGCGTGACCATGCCGACACGCCGGTGAGCAGGCTGTCGGGAGGGCAGCGCAAACGGACCAGCGTTGCTCTGGAGCTGCTGATCCGTCCGACCCTGCTGTTTCTGGACGAGCCCACCTCCGGCCTCGATCCGGCGAACGACCAGTCGGTGATGGAGGCACTCCACGGGCTCGCCCGCGGCAGCGACGGCGGGGACGGCGCCGTGGGCGAGGGCCGCACGGTGATTGTAGTCACTCATAGTGTCTTGTTTCTCGATTTGTGCGACTACCTGCTGGTGCTTGCCCCTGGTGGCCACGTGGCCTACTTCGGTCCGAGCACGGGCGCGCTGCGGTTCTTCGGCAAGAAGGACTTCAAGGAGTTCGTGGCCGTCTTCCGGGAGCTGGAGGCGACCCCGGGTGATGTTCTCGCCGCCCGCTTCCGCGCGTCCGAGTACTACGTCCCGTCCGCCGTTGTCGCGCCGGTCGTGCGCCGTCCGCCCGCGCTGCTGCCGAGTATCCGCCAGCAGCCGGTGTCGGCGCAGCTGTCGACGCTGATCAGGCGGTACCTGCGGGTTGTGTTCGCCGATCGCTCCTATCTCCGGCTGATCCTCGCGTTCCCGTTCCTGCTCGGGATCATCCCGCGGGTCATCCCGGCGAAGGACGGTCTCGTGGCGCTGCGGGAACCCAACCCGGACGCGACCAAGGTGCTGGTCGTGCTCGTGCTGTGCGCGTGCTTCATGGGGATGGCGAACTCCGTGCGTGAGATCGTCAAGGAGCGGCCGATCTACCGGCGTGAGCGCACGATCGGCCTGTCGCGTACCGCCTACCTCGGTTCGAAGATCGTGGTTTTAACCGGGATCACCACCTGCCAGTGCGTGGTGTTCACCTTGATCGGCTTACTGGGGCGCCTACCGGCCGATGCCGTACTGCTCGGGTCACCGCTTGCGGAGTGTCTGATCGCGGTGATCGTGGCAGCGCTGTCGTCGATGATGATCGGGTTGCTCGTGTCGACGCTGGTGGACAACGCCGACAAGACCATGCCTGTACTCGTGCTGGTCACCATGGCCCAGCTCGTGCTGTCCGGGGGCTTGGTGTCGGCGGTGGGACGACCCGTGCTGGAACAGGTGAGCTGGATCGCGCCGGCTCGCTGGGGTTTTGCCGCACTGGGTTCGACCGCGGACCTCAACGAGGTCGCCAAGCTCGGCCGCGTGGGGCCCCGGGGCGATCCACCGGACCCGCTGTGGGACCACAGCGGGGCCACCTGGCTCCTCGACGTCCTCGCGGGCGTGGGGGTGGGTGTCGTCGCGCTGGCACTGACCGCGTACATGATCCGTCGGATCGAACCGAAGGTCAGCCGGCGCAGGACGATCGTGGATCCGCCATCCTAGAGGTGGCGAATCCGCGATCGGGCTGATTCTGCGCGTGACCGGAGGGTCGAAGACGGTGCGGATGCTGGCTCATAGGCACGTCCCGGGCTGTCACCATGATCGGCGGTGCGCGCTATCGTGTCGGATCATCTGGTCAGAGATCTCACCGCGACGGCCCCGTGCCGGTGAGGGTAGGCGGTGGAACAACGTTGGCGTACATCATCTCGACGATCAACCTCAAGGGAGGCGTCGGCAAGACGACGATCACCGCGGCACTGGCGGAGATCCTGGCGGGGGAGCATGGGAAGCGGGTACTGATCATCGATCTGGACCCGCAGACGAACCTGACCATTTTCATGATCGGCGAAGTGCGTTGGCAGGAGCTCAACGATTCGGGCCGGACGCTTGCGACGCTCTTCCGCGACGCGGTGGACCCGGGGCCGGACGGGAGCCTCTTCGACATCGACCTGGCGTTGCAGCGGGACGTCTCCCCGGTGGGAAGCGTCACGCAGGTCGACATGCTGGCCTCCTCGCTGGACCTCATCGACCTGCAGGACAGGCTGTTGTTGCCCGCCGGGGGCCTCGTCCACAATCAGGTCCACAACCCGGTCGAGCTGCTGCACCGGCAGATCGAGAAGGTCGCCGATGACTACGACTACATCCTTGTGGATTGCCCGCCGAACCTCAGCGTGCTCACCCTGAACGGGCTGCGAATCTCGCACGGCTATATCGTCCCGACGATTCCGGACGTCATGTCCACGTACGGAATTCCGCAGATACGGTCCAGGATCCAGAAGTTCGCCACGAGCGTGGACCGCCCCATCCCCGCCGTCGGCCTTGTCGTCAGCAAGTATCGGGCGAGCGTCTCGCTGCACCGGCAGACGGCCGATTATCTGGCCCGGTCCGCAAAGGAAACCGGCCTGCACGTGTTCGACTCCAGGATCCCGGATTCGACGGAGATCGCGGAGGCGGCGGAGTTCAACGACTGGGGCACCCTGCGGCAGCGGTACGGCTACCACCGCCACTACGATGCGCTCGCCGCGCTCGCGGTCGAGTTCATGGCCGCTGTCGAGGGCATCCGATGAGAACCGTCAGCCGTTGACAGCCGTCGGCGTCAACGGCACACCGAGCAGGCAACCCTAACGACCCGGGGACCTGGGCCTCCGGCAGCGCGAAAAAAACC
>NZ_CAAAFO010000018.1:59296-60695 GCF_900634715.1 Candidatus Protofrankia californiensis
ATGATCGCGCTGCCTTTGGCCCTCTGGTTCCGCGCGGAGGTGCCGGCCGCCGCGTGCGGCAGCCGGCACCAGGTCCTGCGACATAGAACTTGCGATATGGAACTCAGGGCAGGGTGAGCCGGGCGACCTGTGGGTCGTGGTCGCTCTGCTGGACGGCGAACTCGGAGTTCACGTGGACCACGTCGTAGCTGTACGAGGCGCCGGCCAGCGCGGCGGACAGCAGGATGTGGTCGAGGACCTGCGAGTTGCCGTCGTAGACGTAGGTGTAACGCTCGGCGTCGGCCAGGGTGGCCGGCAGATCGGTCAGCCCGGCGCTGGCCAGGGTCTGCACGGGCGCTGAGTAGGTGAAATCGTTCAGGTCGCCGGCCACCACGATCCGTGCCTGGCTGTCGATCGCGAGGATCGACTGGACGAAGTTCTTCACCACCGCAGCCTGCTGGTTACGCTGCGTCTCGCTGGAGAGGGTCGGCGGCTGGTAGCGGCCAAACAGCGGGTTGTCACCGCCTTTGGAGTTCCAGTGGTTGGCGATCACGAACAGCGGTTTGGAGCTGAAGTAGAACTTGCCCACCAGCGGCTTGCGGCTGGCGTTGAAGGCCGAGTTGGTCGGGTCGATCCGGCCGGGGTTGACGCTGAGGTTCACCCGGTCGGCGGGGTTGCCGCTGTCGGAGACGCTCACCGCGGTGGTGGAGCCGCCCGGTGTGCCGGAGGCGAAGGTGAGCCCGATGTCGGTACGGAACAGGAAGCCGACGCGGATGTTGCCGCCGGGCTCGCCGCCGTCGGCGTCATCCACCGGGTTGATCTGCTGGTAGGTGTAGGTCGGCCCGCCCGCGGCACTGATCGCATTGATCAGTTTGGTCCAGGTCTGGTCGGCGGCCACCACCGAGCTGTTGGTTGCCCCGTCGTTGTCCTGGATCTCCTCGACGGTGATGATCCCCGGCGAGGCCAGGTGGGTCACGATCTGCTGCGCCAGCCCGTCGAACTTGCTCTGCGGGTCGGACGGGTCCAGGTTCTCCACGTTGAACGTGGCGACCGAGATCTGCCCGGGGCCCGGCCCGCCGGTGCTCTCCGGCGCGAGCCCGCCCGGCACCCTGCTGATCGCGCTGGTCAGCAGCAGCTTGAAGTTGCCGAAGGAGTAGTCGAGGATGCCGACTGCCGGCCCGGAGAAATGGTCGCCCACGTTCACTCCGGTGGGTACCGAGCCGGTCAGCGCTCCGTCGTCGATGATCACCCGCTCCGGGTTGGGATCGGTCTGGCGCAGCACGATGCCGCCGCGGGTGGTGCGGACCGACGCGTTCGCGCCGTTGTCACCGAGTACTGGGATCTCGTTGTAGCTGTTGCCCGGGCCCACCGCCACCGGGTTGTTCACCTGGACGCGCATGCCCTCAAGGGACTCGTAGAA
>NZ_CAAAFO010000018.1:60786-63740 GCF_900634715.1 Candidatus Protofrankia californiensis
AGGTGCCGGAGGTTTCGACACTGCCCGTGGCGTCGTTGTCGATCACCGTGCTCGGCGGCACCCGGCCGCCGGTGCCGATGACGGTCGCGGCCGGGACGCTCCGGGTCCCCAGCACGGAGACAGACGGTGAGGTGATCTCCGTGGTGGTCAGGTTCGTGGTGCTCGACCCACCCGGCCGGTACTCCGACACGGTCCCGCCGACCGCGATCTCCTGGCCGACAGTGACCGTGGGCGCGCTGGAGGTGTACACGAGCACGCCTTCGGAGGTGGCGTTGTTCGCGTCCGGGCAGGGATCCTGGAACCAGAAGCCGGTGCTGATCACCGTGGTGACCACACCACGTACGTTGGATACCGACTGGCCGTTGCGCGGGGAGATGTGTGCGCTGCCCTGGATGTCACGGATGCGGGTGGTGTAGCCGGCACAGTCGCCGCCCCCGCCGCTCTGGGAGTTCTGCGGGGTGGGGCTGACCTTGGCGAAGTCGCTCGCGTTGTTGTCGGTGTCGGTGGCCGGGTTCGACCTGGTCGCCGAGGTGGTGTTGGACAGGGTCGGGGCCGGCGAGGTCTCGTAGTCGTTCGCGCTGCCGTAGCCGATGAAGTCCTTCACGCCGGACGCGGTGTTGCAGTTGCCACCGCATGTCAACGCGGTGGTGGTGGTGACGAGCGCGACCTTGCCCGAGGTGGCCGACATGTTCGTCGTGCCGGTCGCGTCCGGGGTCGGCAGCGCGGCACCCTGGCTGCCTCCGGAGCCGAGCTTGACCAGATACCTGGAGCCGGGCTGGATCGTGCCGGACAGCGCGGTGACGAGGTAGTTGGTGCCGGACGCGGAGGCGTACTGCGTGGACCAGCCGGAAACGCTGACCGCCGTGGTACCGCGGTTGTACAGCTCCACGAAATCGTTGAGGTACGGGGCGCCGCTGTTGCCGCCACCGCCGTAAACCTCACTGATCACCACGTCGGGCGAGGTCGAGAAGGCCGGGGCCGCGACAACCCCGATAAAGCCACCGACCAGGGTTACGGCGAGGACAGGCGGCACCAGACGCCGCACGACGGACCGAGCGCGTGGCGAAGGGCAAGAATGATCCATGAACGGGCTCCTGGCCGACAATGCGTGGGCAACGAGATGAGCCCGTCATCTCTATCGAGCGGACGGTGTTGATTTCTATCGGGTAAAGGCGACGATCAGCGGACGGGTGAATGAACTTCTGTCGCGACGGAAACGATGCTTCTCGGTCCGGCAACCGGGCTTCTCGGTCTGGTAACCGGCCGTCGATGACGGCCCGCGCTGACCGCTGAGACGGACGGCGCCGACCGCTAGGTTCTGTCCGCAGGGCCTCCGAGCGCACGAAAAACCCATGATCATGCGCTCTTTGGTCAGCTAGGACAGCAGTGGGAGCAGGGCGTGGACGTCGGCGAGCGCACGGAGCTGGTCGGTGAGGTGGGTGCAGGTCGTCGGTCCGGTCAGGGCGGTGCGTAGCCCGTCGCGCAGTCCCACCAGACGCTGACCGACCACGCGGCTGACGCTCGCCACGGCGAGCGGGCAGTCCGGACCCGGCAGGACATGGGGTGTCGCATCCGTTGAGCGGACTGTCCCGGTGGCGAGGTCGACCGTGGCGTTGATGGCGTATTCGTGGATGATCGACTCCGAGCCGTCCGGCTCGCAGTAGGTGTCCCGGAAGAGCCCTTCCACCACGGCCTCGCCCGGCTGCGGCCCGGGTGACACGTCAATCCTGCGCCGTCGCCGGATGCTCCCCGGCGGGAGCGGCGCTGTCACGTGCCAG
The DNA here is from genome assembly GCF_900634715.1 of Candidatus Protofrankia californiensis. Lineage (GTDB taxonomy): Bacteria > Actinomycetota > Actinomycetes > Frankiales > Frankiaceae > Protofrankia > Protofrankia californiensis. Next base: position 62,565 of record NZ_CAAAFO010000018.1, read on the forward strand.
CCCAACGGATCGCTGCTGTCGTCCAGCGGTGGAGCGGTCGCTCCCCTGCCCATGAGAGCGGATCGATCTTCACGGTTGGCGACGTCCATCTTGCCGCCGGCCACCCAGCCGGCACAGACGTTGACGGGTGGCATGGTGGCGGTCGTCGGTTGCTTTCCGATCGCGCGAGCGATAGCCGAACCTGAGATCAGTGTGACCACGGGTACTTCGTCGAGAAGCAGCCCGAGCAGGGTGCCTTCGGCGGTCAGGCGGGGCATAGCCTGGTCCAGCGCGGTGCGGAAACCCGCACCGGCCCGGGCGCCCAGAAGTGAGTCGCTGTCTGCTATCGCCGGATCACAGTGGACTCCGGTCACCGTCCGCCCACCGAAATAGTCGATCGTGACCCGGGTGCTGGCCTCGGCCACGACCTCCGCATTGCCCTCTGACACCGGGTGGTCCGAGGCCGTGCGCAGATCGCGGGCCCTGCCGACGAGCACGAGCGGGCTTTCGACGTTGTCCGGGCACAGGGCGTCAACCGTGCTGGTGCGGCGCACCGAGCCCGGGATGCGAGGTGGCGTGTCCGTGGTCGGTCCGACCGGGGAGAGCCACTGGAGAACGTTCGTCACTCTTCCAAGGATTACCACCGGCGAACCGCTGAAGGCTCTATGGTAGGCCGTTTGGGCTGAGGAAGTCGGCAATGTCACGTCCTCCGTGACATCTCCGCGGTCGCCGACCCGTTACTCGGTGGCACTTAACCACCGAATAACTCGGGGACCGGGTCTCCCGGACCTGCCGGTCGGTCCGTCAGGTGGTCGTCACCGTCTGCGTCGTCCACGAGAAGACGTTCGGTGTGCGTGGGTTCGCGGTGACCCGCAACCACTGCGTGGCGGTGTCGCCGAAGGTCTCCAGCCGGGTCAGGTTGGGCACACCGGCGTAGGCGGGTTCCACCTCGTAGATGTGCTCGTCGCCGTGTACGAGCAGGACCGGCTTGCCGTAGCTGCGCGACCGTTCGGCGATGCGCTGGCGGATCTCGGCGAAGCCCGGGGTCTCGGTGGGCTCGGCCTGCATCAGCAGGAGCACGCCGGGAGCGTGGGTGCGCTCGGCGGTGGCAAAAGCGGTGTCGATCCAGTCGAGTGCGGCGGCCTTGCGCGCCTCGAACTCGGCCAGCCGCAGGTCCGGCCGGTCCCCGCCGGGCAG
>NZ_CAAAFO010000018.1:64170-64715 GCF_900634715.1 Candidatus Protofrankia californiensis
CTGTGACCACGGTGCCAGGTCGTTTTCGCTGCCGACGACGTGCACGGCGGCGAAGACAATCCGGTTTCGGGTGAAGAGCACGTTTTCGCGGTACTCGCGGTGGCGTCCGTCGTATGCCTGCGTCGCCACCCTCAGCTGGTGACGGCCAAGGGTACGGCCCGGGTCCGGGAAGAACACCCGGCGGACCGCGTCGAGGCGCTCGGTGGGCAGGTATCCGCCGGCAGCCGTACGGTGGCAGTCGGTCCATTCGTTGTCACCAGGTGTCAGCACGAACGGATCGTCGAACGTGCCGAACAGCTGTGCCAGATCGGCGAAGCGGGCGTCGTCGCAGGTGGACGAGCCGTTCTTGACGTCACCGGCGTGCAGCACAAAGCGTATGTCCCTATCGACGTTGATGGTGTCGACCAGGTTCGGGAAGACAGCGCGCTGGGCGTCGCCGTAAGGAGTGTCGCCCAGCAGGGCGAAGGTGACCGCGGGTCCGTCGGGGCCGGCGTCCCTGGGCGTGGCAATGGCGGTGCCGGCCGGGACGAGTCCCGCAACCACGG
>NZ_CAAAFO010000018.1:65319-70329 GCF_900634715.1 Candidatus Protofrankia californiensis
CGGTCGCGGCAAGGGCCACTGCTAACAGGTGTCGTCGCATGGGACGACTCTCGACACCTTCGGCCACCGGTCGGTGACGGCAGTTCAGCCACCGGGCGACGCCAGGTCGACAAGCGCGGTGCGCGAACACCCACGGGCCGTTCGGCACCGGCCCGTGGAAGATGCGGAATCTCTACAACGGCGTCCACCGGAATGACGGAGGGTTGATCTTTTTTATCGATTCCCCGGTCGGCGTCCGCTTACCGACGATCTTCAGGAGCAGGAAGGAGAAGGACTCGGCGAGGTAGAAGACGGAGAGCGCGGCGAGGACGACACACCCCGGGATCAGGACGAAGAGAAAACCGGGAAGGGTGACGGCGACCAGCGCGGCGAGCTGCCCGAACCCCGGGCGCCACAGGGTGGACAGCCCCGATTTCCGGACGCCGGCAAGCCGCACCGCCGCCCACTCTCGTAGCCGTCCAACGCGCCCGACGTGTAGTCGGTGATGGCCTTATTCAGGGAGTTGAACAGGTCGCGGTAGTCGACGATGTAGCCGTAGGTCTTGTCGTCGCCATCCAGGCGATTAACCCGGCAGATGGCCTGGAACAGGCCGTGGTTGCGCATCTTCTTGTCGATGTACAGGTAGGTGGCGCTCGGTGCGTCGAAGCCGGTCAGGAGCTTGTCGACTACGATGAGTAGCCGCATCTGGCCCGGCTCCCGGATGAACTTCTCCTTGACCTCCTTCTCGAACTGGGCCACACGGGTGTGCCGACAGCGCGGTACGGTGCGTGGGTGGTGATCAGATACAGATGACGGAGATCATATCAGGGTTGAGGCGATTCAACTCGTCTCCTACCTCGGCTCGCAGCCTGGGCAATGACAGCGGGTACTGAGCAGCGTCGCTGGGCGGGGAAGCGGGAGGCAATCCTCGAGGCGGGATTCGCGCTGTTCGCCGAGGTGGGGTACACGGCGGCGACGATTGACGAAGTCGCCCGCCGCGCGGCCGTGTCGAAGCCGACAATCTACAGCCTGGTCGGCAACAAGGAAGGGCTGTTGCGCGCGGTCCTGCAGCTGAACAATGACCAGGGCATGTCCGAGCTGGCCGAAGCGTTCAGGGCGTTGCCCGACCTGGCGACGGACGCGTATGAGGATCTGTGCGCTGTCGGTCGTGTCTGGGCCGAGCGCTTTTGCCGGGATCGCTCGCTGGTGGTGCGGCGCCTGATCTTCGCTGAGATGACCCGCTTCCCGGACCTGCACAACACCTACCGGGTCACGGCCAACACGGAGTTCGTCGAGCTGCTTTCGGCGCGTCTGCGCCGCCTGGCCGATCGTGAACTGCTCCGTGTCGCGGATCCCTCGCTCGCTGCCACCCAGTTCCTGGCTCTGCTGCGAGATCAGATCTGGACCGTGACCTCGCTCGGCACGAAGCCGATCGAGGCGGTGGAGATTCGCTCGGTCGTGGAGCAGAGCGCCCACCTGATCGCGGACGCCTACAGGCCCTGATCGAGCACGAACGGCTCCAGTGTGGTGCGCTGCGGGCGAAGAATATTACTCAGAGTATTTTTTCGGACACGGATAGGTGCAGCTTTGGGCGGAGCATGGCATTAGTCACATAGCTTGCCTAAACCCATGAGTTTAGTAGAGTTACTGCTCAGAGTTACGGGCCGGCGGAACCTCGGATCCTGATCCGGGGCCGCCCTGGTGTGGGCTCACCCATTCCCTCGTCGCGAAGGAACTGCTCATGACCGCTGTGGACGCCCGGGATCATGCGCCGTCATCGACGGATGCGGGCCTGGAGGTACGCCCCCTGACCGGCTTGATCGGCGCCGAGATATTCGGCGTCGACCTGGGCGAGGAACTGGCCGACGAGGTGGTGGCCGATATTCGCGCGGCGCTGCTGCGGTGGAAGGTGGTCTTCTTTCGCGACCAGCACATCGGCCACGCGGAGCAGATCGCGTTTGCCCGCCGATTCGGCCGGGTCACGCCCTCCCATGTGCACAACCCCTATTCCGTCGACGGGTTTCCCGAGATACTGACGATCGACTCGGGAAAGATCGAGCGGCGGGGCGGGCCGCGTCAGTTCGCCTATGACGCCCGCTGGCACAGCGACATCACCGCCCTCGTCAACCCACCGTGGGGGTCGGTGCTGCGCGCTCACGTTGTTCCACAATATGGCGGCGACACGGTGTGGACGAACCTCGTCGCGGCCTATGAGGGACTTCCGCCGGCGTTGCGCGACCTCGCGGACATCCTGTGGGTCAAGCACAGCACGACGAACACCGCGCAGTACCTCGGCGCGAAGGACCCGCACACCAAACTGATGGCGGACAATCCGCTCGTCACGATTCACCCGGTCGTGCGGGTGCACCCCGAGACCGGCGAGAAGGCGCTGTGGGTGAGTCCGGCCTTCACCGTCCATGACCGTGAGATCATCGGTTTTGACCGCAAGCAGGACAGCGAGCGGATTCTTGATCTTTTCTACGAGCACATCGGCCGGATCGAGTACACGACGCGGTTCCGCTGGGCGCCGGGCAGTGTGGCGTTCTGGGACAACCGGGCGGCCCATCACCAGGGTCTGGCCCGCGATCTCGACCACGTGGACTACGAGCGGGTGCTGTATCGCGTGACGCTCGAGGGCGACGTCCCCGTGGGCCCGGACGGCCGCCGGTCCGAGTCGGTGCTCGGCGGGGCGTTTCTCGCGGAGGAGCCGAACTCGTGATGTCGGGCCACGCAACGAAGGCAGCGCCCATGACGGGCAGACCCGACAAGCCGTCTTCTCGACGACGGCTCCGGCCCTTCGTCTGGGCCCTCAGCCTCGTACTCCTGGGTGCGGTGCTGGCCGGCTGCGCGTCCGACGGCCCCGCGCGATCGGCCTCCGGCCCGGTCGGCTCCGCTTCCGCGGCCCCGCGCGGCACGACGCTGCGGATCGGTGACCAGCTCAAGCAGATCGAGCTCCCGCTCGAGTTGTCCGGCGCTGGCGACGGCCTACCCTACACGGCCAAGTTCGCCAACTTCGCGGGCGGCGGCCCGGAGATCAACGCCGCCTTCGCCGCAAAAAAGATTGATCTGGCGACCTATGGTGACACTCCGGTTCTCAATGCCCTTGCCGCCAGGACCGACATTGTCATCGTCGGCGTCGCGGCATACCGGCCCAACACGCAGCTGACGGTCGTCACCGATCAGGACGGCGACATCAGGAACCCGGCGGATCTGCGCGGAAAACGCATCGCGATCACAAAGAGGACGGCGGCCGAGGGCTACCTGCTCCAGGTCCTGGACGCCGCCGGCCTCACCCGCAACGACGTCACCATCGTGGACGTGCCATCCACCTCCCGGCTGGCCGCGGTCGAATCCGGTGACGCCGACGCGGCGGTCGAGGCGGCATTCTCGGCCCAGACATATCTCGCGCTGCACCGGGGAGCGACCTCGCTGGCGTCGCCCGTGGTCATGCGGACCCTGCTCGTCGCCAGCCAGGACGCGATCAGCGACCCGGCCCGTCACGCGGCGATCCTCGATCTCATCATCCGTCTGCACCGGGCCAGCAAATGGACAGCCACCCACTCCGACGCGTGGATCGACAGCTTCTTCGTCAAACAGCTCGGGCTGACCCACGAAACCGGCGCGGCGGTGTTCACCCGGCAGGGCCCCCTGACCTTCGCGGCCCCGACCGACGGGGATCGCGATGCCCTTGAGCTACAGGGCGGCCTGCTCACCAAGGCCGGATCGCTACCCGCCGGCCTCGACGTCGCCCGGCTGTTCGACTCGTCGTTCAACGCGGACCTCTCCGCCAGCCTGGCCAAGGGGTGACGCGGCCGTGGTGGCAGACCTCGCGATCTCCCTGATCGACCCACGCGACGAGCACCGCCGCGGTGGCCGGCTCCCGCGCTGGCTGCGCGGCCTGCCCAGAGCTCTCGGGCCGGCCGTGCTCCTCGCGGCCTGGGCCGCGGTGAGCGGCTTCGGCCTCATGCCGGCATCCCAGCTGCCCTCACCGCTCGCGGTGGTCCAGACCGGGATCGACCTCTGTCGAAGCGGCGTCCTGCCGCGCCACCTGTCGGCATCGCTCTACCGGGTGGCGCTGGGCCTTGCGATCGGGGTCGCGATCGGGCTGTCACTCGCGGCGCTCGCCGGCCTCTACCGGCGCGGCGAGCACGTCATCGACTCGGCGATGAACGTGTTGCGGACGCTACCCGTGATCGCCCTTCTCCCCCTTCTCGTCATGTGGGTCGGTATCGGCGAGAAGACAAAGATCGTGCTTATCGTCATAGGCGTCGCATTTCCAATCTACACCAACACGTTCGCTGCCATACGCGGCGTCGACGCCAAGCTCATCGAGGCCGGTCAGATGTTCGGCCTGAACCGGCTCGGCCTTATATCCCGGGTGATACTGCCCGGGTCGGTGGCCGGATTCCTCGTCGGGCTGCGCTGGGCGGTCGGCACGGCCTGGCTGATGCTGATCTTCGCCGAGACAATCAACACCTACCGAGGGCTCGGCTACCTGATGAATCAGGCACAGACCATCGGGCAGACGAAGGTGCTGCTGGTGATCGTGGTGATCTACGGCCTGCTGGGATTCGTCGGCGACGCCCTGGTCCGCGGCCTGGAACGCCTTCTACTCTCGTGGCGCCGTGGTTTCGAGGGAACATGACGCAGCTCACGCCGACGCCGAGGATCGTCGCGGCGGCCCCGGCCGTTGCCGCCGTCCATCTCCACGACATCCACCGGTCCTTCGGCGGCCGCGCCGTCCTGGCCGGACTTGATCTCACCGTCCGGCCGAACGAGTTCGTCGCGCTCGTCGGCCGCAGCGGATCGGGCAAGAGCACGCTGTTGCGCTGCCTGGCCGGGTTCGACCCCGACGTCACGGGCGAGGTCCTGGTCGCCCCGCGACGGTCGATCGTCTTCCAGGAGCCGCGGCTGCTGCCGTGGTCACGGGTCCTGCCCAACGTCACCGTTGGGCTCCGCGGGCCTGACGCGGCGGAACTCGGACGTCAGGCGCTGCGCGAGGTCGGTCTGCGCGGGCATGAGCGCGCGTGG
>NZ_CAAAFO010000019.1 GCF_900634715.1 Candidatus Protofrankia californiensis
AGATCTGGATCTTCCGTCGACGTCCACAGAGGTCCGCCCCGTCCGCTGACCTGGTGGGCTCTGTCCATGGGCGTCCACCAACCTCCACCCTCGTCCGCCGGTTTGGCTGTCAACTTGGCTGTCAGTCGTTCTGACTATGGTCATCTTGGTGGTCTTCGCGGTGCCATGGTTTAGCGAGAGCTATACTCGCTTGATGGACGGGCGGCAGTGGGACGTCTACCTCGTCAACGAGGTCCGTGACTGGATCGACGGCCTGGACGCCGCGACACACGCGCGGGTCGTCCAGGCGATCGACCTGCTCGCGGAGACCGGCCCCGGGCTGGGGAGACCGCTGGTCGACACGATCAGCGGCTCGTCGCTGCCGAACCTGAAGGAACTCAGACCGGGCACGGTACGGATCTTGTTCTGCTTCGATCCGTGGCGTTCGAGCATCCTGCTTGTTGCCGGGGACAAAGCCGGGCAGTGGAACGCCTGGTACGACGAAGCGATTCCACTGGCGGAGCAACGCTACAAGAGCTACCTGGTGGAACGCGGCCAGGAGGAGGGTGATCGGCGATGAGTGGTTACATACGGTGGGCTGATGTCCGTGCCGAGCAGGTCGCCCGGGCCGGTGGGGAGGAGGCGGTCGCCGCCGGCAAGCAGGAGCTTCTTGCGGTCGCGGTGGGGCACCGGCTTGCTGAGGTGCGTCGTGCGCGGGGTCTGACCCAGCAGCAGGTGGCCGAGCGGATGGGGGTGACCAAGGGCCGGATCTCGCAGATCGAGCAGGGCTCACTCTCCGGTCAGGACGTGGTCACCAGATACGCTGCTGCTCTTGGTGGCCGGCTGCACCAGGCGATCTACTTTGACGACGGGGACATCGCCGCGATCGCTTGACCTGTTTCGTCACCGCAACGCACCCGACGGCTTCCTGGGCTGAGGGCCGTTGCTGCACCCGCTGCTACAGAAAGCCCAGAGCCCCGCGCCGTGTGATCGGCTGCGGGGCTCTGACGCGAAGATATCTCGCGGCGTCTGCCGTCATCTTCAGAGGTTTTCCATGATCCAGCGGACTGGCTGCGGACCGACTCAAAGGGCCACGGCGGCTCCTCGTGCCTCCCATTTCTTTGTCTCGTTCCCCGGTCAGCGCCGTTGCCTGCGCGGGACGCCGGTCGGGTCAAGGGTGGCGTAGCGGCGGGGCCAGTGCGGTAGGCGCGAGTCGGTGCGACCGGCCTCCGACCGGTGCGGCCGTACCGGGATCGGCCCGACCAGCCGACTCCGGTCCTTCGTCGGGTCAAGATCCCGAGTCGCGACCGCGACCGGCAAGAGTCCGAGTCCGGACCCGGACTCACCAGCCGGCCCGGCGAGTCCTCCAGAGCACCAACCCCCAATCTCCGGCGGCGCAGCCGGCCCCGATTCCGTGGAGAACCGGACCACGATATGGTGGCGCTCTCCCGAAGGAGGGCACGTGGCCTGGAACGGTGTTCCCGCGGCGGAAGACGAGAATCTTTCCTTCCAGGCCTACTACGTACGACTGAATGCTCTCCGCCAGTTCTTGTCCCCCCTCGGCAGACAGATGCTCGACGCGGTTTGGGAAAGCGAGGGGTCGGACGTCATGCGCTCGTTTCGGCGAAGCGCGGTCATAGGACTGGTCGCAGGTGATTTAATTCGCGCGTTGGGCCTGCGCGAGGTGACCGAATATCCGCCCGCGATCGGTGACTGGTTTGTCCACTCAGGAGTCACCTCCTACGCGGCCGCCAGTGATGGAAACCAACTGGCAACGATCCGGCTGCAAGGGGGCGACAGTATAACCTCCGTTGTTCGCCCAGAGTGCCGTATAACAAACTCCGCCGCTGTCAACATGGTTGAACAGGACGACGTCTCGCTCGTGGTCGGGCGATTACTCTCACCGAAGAAGTTCGATCTCGTGATTGCCGGATATCGGGATCCGCTCTTCTCCCTGAAGGACACGGACCTGCTTAGTCTTTCGGTCGGCCAGAGCATGCTTGACCGTCTTGCGGAGGAGAACCCCTTCCCGAACGTGTTACCAACCGTGAAGATAGAATCGACACCGGACTATGCCGCGCTCGCCTACGCGGTGAAGGACACCGTTGAAAGGTTCACCGAGGCGGTGGAAAAGCAAGGTGCCTGGCGCCATCTTTACGACCAGAACGGCAAACCTGCCCACGAGACACGCCACCAAGGACTGTTTAAGCTATTTTCCCAGCTTACTTTCGGCGCATTGCGAATATCCGTTCACCCAAATGCCGATCATGGAGTCGGGGCGACGGATCTGACGCTCGACCTCGGCGAAGCGGCTCATATTTTAGAGTTCAAGAAGGATACGAGTACCGCAAAGATCCTGCACGGTCTTCAGGTTCAGCTCCCTCGCTACATGGATGCGGCGAGCACCATCTTTGGCAGCTATGTGGTCATGTGTCACGAGAGGGACAGCCGCGAGGTTGCAGAAACGATCAGAAGCGCTGTCGTGCCGAACCACGTGATCGACACATATGTCGTCGACTGTAGGCGCCAGACCTCGGCCTCCAAGTTTCAGGGATGATCCGGCGTCGACGGGACGGGGGTTCGGGTGCCTCTAGGCGGCGTACGAGGTCGGCGGCGGGTATCGGTGCCCCCTGTTGTCCTCATGACTGCCGACGATGAAGGGCGCATCAAGGGGGTGAGTGACCTTCAGCCTCGCGCGCGCCAGAACGTCATTCTCGAACTTGGTTACGTAACCGCGAAACTCGGCCGGAGGAACGTTGCTGTCCTGTATGAGGATGGTGTTGTGTGGGCGTCCACAGGACACGTGTTCACGATCTCAGGCACACGTCGGCCACGCTCCTTTTCCGCGCCGGGTGGATCTCCACGAGATCCGGGCGTTGCTCCGGCATACCCGGATCGCTACCACGGCGGACATCTACATCGACGTCCTGGAAGACGTCCGGCGCAGGACGGCGGCGAGCATGGACACCATCCTTGGCCGGCTGGCCCTACCAACTCGGCCGGATGCCACGGAACGTGACGATGGCGAGGGTGACTCCGAGATGTCCGGGAGCTGATCGTTTCCAACTGCAGTACAAACTGCAGTACTGGAGATCAGAAAA
>NZ_CAAAFO010000020.1:0-3512 GCF_900634715.1 Candidatus Protofrankia californiensis
AGGGCTGAGAAAGGGCATGGGTCCATCGTCGTTCGTTCCGCAGGGGTGGGGGTGAGGACCGGGCAGGCCCGGACGATAGCCGGAGCCAGGAGCGCGACCGGAGGGTCAGGAGGATGGCCGGAGCCGGGCAGGCGACAGGAGGGATTCATACAGGCGGGCGATCTTTTCGGCCACGGCCTGCCAGCCGAACTCGGCGACGGCACGATCCCGGCCCCGCCGGCCCATCACGTCCGCGCGCACGGGGTCGCCCAGCAGCGCGTTGACGGCCTCGGCGAGCGCCGCGGGATCCTCGGGCGGGACGAGCAGCCCGGTCACCCCGTCGTCGACGACCTCGGGGATGCCGCCGACCCGGGAGGCGACCACAGCCGTCCCGCAGGCCATGGCCTCCAGGTTGACGATCCCCAGCGGCTCGTACACCGACGGGCAGACGAAGACGGTCGCGTGCGACAGGAGCTGGATGACCTCGGGCTTGGCCAGCATTCCCGAGATCCACACGACTCCCTTGCGGGTGTCGCGCAGCCGGTCGACCTGGGCTGTCACCTCCGCCAGCAGTTCGGGGGTGTCGGGCGCCCCCGCGCAGAGCACGAGCTGGGCCCGCGGGTCGAACTCGGCCGCCGCCCGCAGCAGCACCGGCAGACCCTTCTGCCGGGTGATCCGTCCGACGAACACCACCGACGGCTGCTGCGGGTCGACTCCGTACCGGGCGAGGACGTCGGTGGCCGGATCCGGGGCGTACTCGTCGGTGTCGATCCCGTTGCCGATGACGTGCACCCTGGCCGGGTCGACCGCCGGATAGGCCGACAGGACGTCCGCGCGCATGCCTCTGCTCACCGCGATGACGGCCGCGGCCGACTCGATGGCGACCCGTTCGCACCATGACGACAGCGCGTAGCCGCCGCCGAGCTGTTCGGCTTTCCAGGGCCGCAGCGGTTCGAGGGAGTGCGAGGTCATCACGTGCGGGATCGCGTACAGCAGGGACGCCAGATGCCCGCCGAGGTTCGCGTACCAGGTGTGCGAGTGCACCAGGTCGGCGTCTGCGGCGGCAGCGGTGGCGGACAGGTCGGCCGACACCGTCCGCAACACCTCGCTGGCGTCCGCGAGCAGCTCCCACGGCCGGTGCGCACGCACCGTGATGCCGTCCGGGCTCGGCCTGTCGGCACCCTGGCAGTGCACGGTCAGGTCCACAAGCTGGGCCAGTTCGCGGGCGAGGTACTCGACGTGCACCCCCGCACCGCCGTAGACCTCCGGTGGATACTCCCTGGTCAGCAGTGAAACGTGCATGCCCGCCCTTGTGGTTGGTGACCTGTGGTTGGTGACCTGGATGGACCCTGGGCCCGACCGGACTCCGGTGGATCCTGACTCGACCTGGTGCGACCTTGACCCGACCTGCTGTCAGCAGGTGACCGTGACGCCCTTCCCGACGACGGTCACACCCTCCGGGCTCACCGTGAACCCACGGGTACGGTCGTGCTCCTTGTCCACCCCGATCTGGGCACCTTCGGGTACGACCACGTTCTTGTCGAGGACGGCGTTGCGGACCACGGCACGCCGTCCGATCACCGTGTTGTGCATGACGACCGCGTTCTCGACCTGTGCCCACGAGTTCACCCGCACGCCCGGCGACAGGACCGAGTGACGCACCAGGCCACCAGAGATGATCACTCCGTTGCTGACGACGCTGTTGAGGGCCATGCCGGTCCGGTCCGGTTGCTCGTGGACGAACTTCGCCGGCGGCAGGGACGGGACGCTGGTCAGGATGGGCCAGTTCCGGTTGTACAGGTTGAAGACCGGGTCGACCGCGCACAGATCCATGTGTGCGTCGAAATAGGAGTCCAGGGTGCCGACGTCACGCCAGTAGCCACGATCCCGGTCGTTGGCCCCGGGCACGTCGTTGGCGGTGAAGTCGTAGACCTGTGCCACGCCCGCCTTCGTGAGCATCGGGATGATGTTTCCGCCCATGTCGTGGACGCTGCTGTCGTCGTCCGCGTCGGCCCGCAGCGCATCGATCAGGACGTCTGTCGAGAACACGTAGTTGCCCATGGAGGCATACGTCTCCTCGGGACTGTCCGGCAGGCCGGGAGGGTCGGCAGGCTTCTCCAGGAAGGCGTCGATCGTGTGGCCGTCCGCTCCGGGGCGGATCACGCCGAACTGCGTACCCGCGGCTCGCGGGACACGTAGCCCGGCGACGGTGACTCCCGCTCCGCCGGCCAGGTGCTGGTCGACCATCTGCCGGGGGTCCATCCGATAGACGTGGTCGGCGCCGAACACGACCACGATGTCCGGCTGGTCGTCGTGGACGAGGTTGAGGGACTGGTGGATGGCGTCCGCGGACCCGGTGTACCAGTGGGGGCCGAGCCGCTGCTGAGCCGGTACCGGGGTGATGTAGTTGCCGAGCAGGTTGCTCATCCGCCAGGTGGTGGTGATGTGGCGGTCCAGACTGTGGCTCTTGTACTGCGTGAGCACACAGATCCGCAGGTAGCCCGCGTTCACCAGGTTCGACAGAACGAAGTCGATCAGCCGGTAGAGGCCGCCGAAGGGAACGGCCGGCTTGGCCCGGTCGGTGGTGAGCGGCGCGAGCCGCTTGCCCGCACCCCCGGCCAGCACGACACCCAGCACTCGCGGTCTTGACATCCCAGACCTCCCGGGGTGGCGCCGATGATCGTAAGGGCTGGTGGCTCCTGGCCCTGGCAATGCGAAGCGATCATGCCGCGCTGCCTTCGGCCGGATACCAGCCGGGTTCGGCCGGACCAGCAGTCCCGAAGCCTAACAACGTGTAGTTGAATTCGGGTTTCGGGCTATGAGCTCGCAATGACCTGTCACAACTGGGTTTACCTCCACCCGGGTGGGTGGATCACGTCGGACACTCGTGATAAAGATCATCTAGCTGGATGTTGGGATTCCGGCCGTTTCTGGCATCTGCTCGTATCCATCGAGTACCCACCAGATGGGATGTCCTCACCTGTATCTCCCCACCCGTCCGGCCCGGGCGTCGTAGCAGGCGGGAGAGTGGGCGATCATGATTTTTTGATCCGCCCGCAGGCCCCGGCGGTTGGACTTTCCGTGGTCGGCTGTGTGTGGCCGGCTACGTGTTCGGCTTGGTCAGGTCGTAGACGGTCGTGCCTCCGATCGCGGTCTGGGTGAAGTTCTGCTGGACCCATGCGGTGATCGCGCTGACGGTGCCGCCGGAGTCGCCGCCGCGGCCCGGGCCCCTGCCACCACCGGAGAGGAAGTAGTGGATCTTCCCGGCCTTGGCGTACTCCTGGAAGCGGGAAAGTGAGGGAGCCGGATCGGTTCCGTTGAAGCCACCGATGGCCATCACCGGATCACGGGTCGCGATCTGGACGCTGGCGGCGGAGTTGGACCCGACGATGGCCGCAACCCAGGTGTAGCGCTCGGCGTCCTGCTGCAGGGCTGTAACCAGCTCGGCACTTGGCGTTCCGGCGTTGAGAAGGTTCCCGATGCCGCCGGCCCGGCCGAACATCGCCGCACCCTGCTGGCCGAAGCCGCCACCC
>NZ_CAAAFO010000020.1:4100-8291 GCF_900634715.1 Candidatus Protofrankia californiensis
CCCCCGCCGAAGCCGTTCATGCGGGTGCTGCCGCCGGCGCCGAAGGTGCCCGTGCGGGGACCGCCGCCGAAGCTCGCAGGTCCCGCCGACGGGATGGCACCAGTGTGGGCGGTGGAGGCTGTCTCGACCGCGTAGGCCGCGGGCCCGATGACCGCCGCCGCGATGCCGGCAGCCGCCATCACCGCGGCGGCGCGACGTGCCGGATACGCGGGGAGCACGAGCGTGAGGATCAGCGCGACGATCGCCGTGACGCCGACGACGACCACGAGCGTTCGCAGCCACGGATGCCAGTCGGGCGTCCGGTGCAGCAGGACGTACGACCATGCGGTCGCGGCGGCGACCGCGGCCGCCAGGACCAGGCTGGGCACGAGATGGTCGTGTCTGCGCCACAGATGGGCGCCGCCGACACCGACGATGGCAGCGATCGCCGGCGCAAGCGCCACCGTGTAGTAAGGGTGGATGATCCCCTCGGCGAGGCTCAGCGTGACACCGGTGACGATCAGCCAGCCACCCCAGAGCAGGAGCGCGGCACGGGTCCGGTCGGTGCGCAGGGCGCGCCCGCACAACGCGATCACGGCCACCAGGATGATCAGCGCCGCGGGGATGAGCCAGGAGATCTGACCGCCCATCTCCGTGTTGAGTATCCTGGTCAGACCGGTCTCCCCCCAGCGGCTGCCGGTGCCTCCGCCCCCGCCGACGCTGCCGGCCTCGTTGCCGTTGAGCCGTCCGAAGCCGTTGTAGCCGAAGACGAGATTGAGGACGCTGTTGTTCTGCGACCCGCCGACATAGGGCCGGGAGTCCTTCGGCCACAGTTCCACGGCCGCCACCCACCATCCGGCGGCGATGAGCATCGCTGCTCCGGACAGGAGGAGCCGGCCGATCCTGCGCCGCAGTGATATGGGCGCGGCCACCAGATACGTGAGCGCGAAAGCCGGTACGACCAGGAATGCCTGCATCATCTTCGCGAGAAAACCGAAACCGACGAAGACCCCTGCCCAGACCAGCCAGCCGGTACTGCCCGTCTCCACCGCCCGGACGGTCGCATAGGCGCCGAGGAGCAGAAGCAGGACGAGCAGCGCGTCGGGGTTGTTGAACCGGAACATCAACACCGCGACCGGTGTCAACGCGAATACAGCACCGGACAACAGCGCCGCAGCAGGGGAGAACCAGCGCCGGACCGTCGCGTACAGCACACCGACGGCGGCGACGCCTTCCAGCGCCTGCGGGACGAGCACGCTCCACGGGTTCAGACCGAAGATGCGCACCGAGATGTCCATCACCCACAGCGACGCCGGCGGCTTGTCCACGGTGATGAAGTTCGAGGCGTCCGAGGAGCCGAAGAACAACGCCGTCCAGCTCGACGACCCCGCCTGGACGGCGGCGGTGTAGAAGCTGTTCGCCCACCCGGACGTGCCCAGCCCCCAGATGTAGAGCACGGCTGTCCCGGCCAGGAGGGTGAGCAGGGCAGGGCGCACCCATGGCGGGTCGGCTTCCCGGCCGCGCAGGAAGCCCCGAGCCCACCCCACCCCCGGCCGTGGGACGTTGCGAGCGGCCACTCCGGCCGGAGCGGGAGGAATGCCGGCCGCCTGTTCGGGAACAGTTGTGGTCACGGCCGGATCCTCGTCGTCGCTGGTCCGGGCTGTCGAAGGTCGGGAGTCGCCGTCATGGCACTAATCGTGGGGTTTCAGCCTGACGTGGACCTGACGCGAGCCTGGGAGTCGACTGAGAGTGAGGCGGGCCGAATCGGATTCAAGGAGCGGCCCGCCCGTACCCGGCGTGCCCGACGAGCGTCGCCGACAGCCGGCGATCAGGTTGAGGATCCGGTTGCCGTGTGGCGTGCTTCGTCCCGCTTCGTGGGTACGAGGCAGTCGCGTGCCTGCGTCACGAGTCGTGTCATCTCATAGCCGACAACGCCGATTTCGCAGGTCTTGGCCGTCAGAACGGACAGGCAGGCGTCGTCACCGATTGCCGTGAGGAGCAGGGTGCCGTAGTCCATCTCCACAATTGTCCGGGTGACTGATCCGGCTTCCATCAGGGTCGCCACGCCTATCGTCAGGCCGAGTAGCCCCGAGGAAACCGCGCCAAGCTGTTCGGCCCGTTCACGCAGAAAACCGTCACAGACGGCAAGCAGTATCCCGTCGGCTGAGACGACGATAGCGCTTGCGACACCCGGTATGGACCTGACGAAGTTGTTGACCAGCCCGTCCAGCTCCGGATTCTGTGGCACCGCCTCGATCACGTCATGTCGTCCGGATCGAGGTCGTGCGGTGCCGCCGGGCAGGGAGGGTACCGGAGCGACGATATCGGCTTCACTCCGATGACGGCGCCCAGGTTCCCTCTGGTGGACCGGTCCTCCATAACTCCGGCAGGACACCCCCTGATCTCTCCGAGAGCCGACCCTTACGTCGGCAACCTGCACGAACCACAGGTATTTGGCTCCAAGGGTATCGGGCTGGGCCCGCCGGTGGTGCACGCGCTCTTCAGAGCGTGTTTGAGAGCCACCTCTCGACGTGGCTCGCTGATCGAACGATGCTTCTCGGGCCCGCTCTTACCGGCAGGGGTTCGGAGGGTTTTCTCCGCATTGCTTGATTCACGCCGTCTTCTGTGGATTCGCCTGCCTCAGGCTATATGAACGTCGGTCCGGCCGCCTGTCCACGGGGTAACGGACGGGCGGCCGGTTACCGAACCGCTGCGGTCAGCCGACGGGGACCTTAGGTTCGAGCTGGGCGGCGAGGTTGTAGATCCGGCGTTCGAAGTTCCCGGACCAGTACGGCCTCATCGGTACGGTGATCTCCCGGTGGGCCGGTGCGGATTCCCAGGCAAGGAACTGCTCCTCGCTCTCCCACTCGCTGAGCAGGAGGTAGCGGCCTGGGTCGTTCCCGTCTCGCAGCAGCTCGTCCCCAAGCAGACCGGGCGTGCCCTGCATCCGTGCGGTGACCTGGGTGTAGGCGTGCTCGAACTCGTGCGCGAGCTCCGGAGCGACGCTGGCGAACACCAGGATGCGTACGGTCATCGGCGATCCTCTTTCCGGCGGTGCGGCTACTGGTTGATCCCTGGGGGTAGGGACGGTTCAGGTGGTCGCCGGGACGGATCGCGGTGCCGCTTCCAGCCGTCGACCGACGGTCGGGAAGAGCCGCAGCGCGTTGTCGCGGCCGATCTGCCGGAGTGTTTCGGGGTTGAGAGCGGGGTCGTTGCGCAGCGCCTGGGATGCCGCGGCAATCACCGGACCGGGCACCGCGTTGTAGTCACTGCCGTAGAGGATGCGCGAGACGCCCGCGGCGGCCAGCAGCGTGGGTGTCGCATACGGTGACATCGGTCCGGCGGTGTCGTAGTGGAACCGGCGCAGGCTGGCATGGACCGTAGCGGCGTCAAGGCCGTAACCCAGGGCAGCGCCAAGGGTGAGTCGGGCGGCCTGGTATGGCAGGAATCCTCCGGCATGCGGCAGAACGAACGATATCGCCGGGTAGCGGTCCAGTATTCCCGACATGATTATTTGGATTGCCGCCCGTGTGGTGTCGAGCATGAAATCGGCGACGAACGGCGGAAGTGGAGTCACCCCGCAGGACGGCAGATTGAACGGGTGGGTGAGCACGACCGCCCGTCTCCGGTCCAGTTCGGCGAACACCGCGTCGAGTTCCGGGTCTCCCAGGTACGTCTCACCCGCGTGGCTGCCCACGATGATGCCGTCGGCGTGCAGTTCGTCGAAAGCGAACGCGACCTCGGCGAGTGAGACGTCGGTGAATGGCAGGGGAAGGTAGGCGAGGAATCCGAACCGGGTGGGGTATTCCCGGACGATCTCAGCCAGCGATTCGTTGGCGGTGCGGGCGACCTGCACCGCCCATGCCTCGTCGCCGCCGAGGAACTCGCTGGGTATTGCTGCCGAGGCCAACCCCACCTCGATGCCGTTTGCGTCCATGGTTTCTAGTGCATTGGTGAGTTCCCAGGTCGCAAATGGCGGTCCGCCCACCGGCGGTAGGAGACCGCGACCGACCAGCAGCTTCTTCAGCGTGGGTGGTAGCGCGTGATGATGGACGTCGATGTACCCGTCGGCCCGCGGGCCGACGGACCGGCGGCCGTGGTGATGTTCACTCATGGTGGGTTCTCTCTGATCAGACCAGGGCTGAGGTGAGTTTGCGCAGGACTTCGACTACATCGGCTGGAGTCGGCTGAGAGGCGTTCTCGGCAGCGAGT
>NZ_CAAAFO010000020.1:8430-11933 GCF_900634715.1 Candidatus Protofrankia californiensis
GATGGCCTCCACCGTGACGTCGCCCAGGAGTTGGCGTCCCGCACCGAGAACACTGATGCACGCGGCGTTGTCGAACTGGTCCGCGGTCTGGGGTAGGGCAAGCTGTGGCAGGCCGGCGGTGAGTGCGGTCAGCGTCGAACCGGACCCGCCGTGATGGACGATGAGATCACAACTGGGTACCACCAGGCTCAGGGGGAGCCAGCCGGCGCTGTGTACTCCCGGTGGTAGCGGTTGCCATGCGGCTGCAATCTGCTCCTCGACTCCGACGACGAGATCGGCGCCGAGGTCCGGCAGTGCGGTCGCAATCCCGGTCAGGACCCCCCTGAAGTCCCCAGGGCCGAATCTCGGCAGGATGCTGCCGAAGGTCAGGCAGATCCGTGGCTTGTCACGTTCGACAAGGCCCCAGTCCGGCAGTGTCGCGGGCCCGTTGTACGGGATGTAGCGCATCCGCTGGTTGCGAGAGCCGGGAGCGTGTGGGCGCTGCATGCTCGGTGGGCACACGTGCAGATGCAGGTCGGGTTCGGGCAGCGCCGTCAGAGCGAGTCCCGACAGCTCTGCGGTGAGTTCGTCCGCAGCGGGTGGCCTGCATTCCGGCATCGTCGAGATGCCCCAGCCGTGCTCGATCCAGGGAATGCTGCGGGATGCGGCCGCAAGTGCCCCCGCGTGCTCGCTGGGTTCACTGACGATGATGTCGGGACGCCACCAGTCCACGACATTCAGCGTGCGCTGCAAGGTGCGGGCGGTGAGACGTCCCCATGCCCGACCCGCGATCTCGTGCCGCTCCACAGCGCTCTTCGCGGGCGCCACCGGCCTTCCGTTTCGATCCTTGATCATAATCTCGGCGAAATTGAGCGACAGCGCGGTGGGCACCGCTGGTAGCCCCGCCTCGGTGATGACGCCGGTGAAGTTCACCGGCGAGGCAACGAGAACATCGTGGCCTGCCGTCCGAAGCGCGTGCGCGAGCGGGACCATCGGAAAGAAGTGGCCATGGAGTGGGACGGTAGTGAAAAGTGCGCGCACGAACTGTTCCTCACGGGTGCAGGCTGACAGGAAGAAGGGTTATGCGGTGAGGGCCGGGTCGCGGTCGCCGGTGCCCGGTCCCCCCGCGTGAGCACCTCCCAGGAGCCCGCCGCCGAGTCCTCCGGGGTGCGGTCCCCGCACGTTCATTCCGAGCTGGCGGAGAAGGCCGCGGTCATCGCGGATGGCGTCATGTTCGACGATCTTGCCGTCCGACATGCGGAACCAGTGGATGTGCCGCCAGGTCACCCGCTGGCCGACAGCCCGCACACCCATGATCACATCATGCGCCTCGCCTTCGACCACCAGTTTTGCCACGACATTCTCGGCGTCCGCGACGATGCTTTCGATGTGCCAGGTCGCGGACGGGAAGCACTGCAGCACGACCGCCAGGGTCTGGGCCAGTCCGTCCCGTCCCGGTGCGCTTCCCGGCTCCATCCTGTGATTGATCATGTCCGGCGCGAAAGTCGCCAGAGCGCCGCGGACGTCTCCGCGTTCCAGCGCCCGGAAGTGGTCGAGGATCGCCTGCCTGTTGGCCGCCACCCGCTTGTCAGCGTCCGACAACACGTCCGCATCCCTCGCGCCCAGCGATATTTCCCTGCTCACGATCTTCTGTCTTCCTTCTCCACATGTAACACGATTTCCGAAATGTCCATCTGCGCAGTCTCTCGTAATTCGCGCAGGGGCGCGGTCAGGGCGTCCTGTTCGGGACTGCGCTCGAAGGCGTGAAAGGCGTCCCGACTCTCCCAGTCGCTGGTGATGACGTATTCGCACGGGCCGCCACGCAGGAGGCTCTGCCGCAGGTTGCCCGGTGTCCGGCTCGTGGCCAGCGCGACCTTCTCCCAGGCGTCGGCGAAGTCCTGCTCCCGTCCGGGCAGGACCCGCATCCGCAGCGTTGCTCTGATCATCAGATTCCCCCGTCGACGTGCAGGGTCGCCCCGGTGATGTACCGGGCCGCGTCGCTGGCCAGGAAGAGCACCGCGCCCGCGATCTCCTCCGGCTGGGCGAGGCGTCCCAGAGCTGTCCTGGCTTCGGCCTGTGCCCGCCTGGCCGCGGGAAGCCCGGCCATCTGGTCGGTCTCGGTGTGGCCCGGCGCCACTGTGTTCACCCGGATGCCCCGCGGGCCGAGCTCCTTGGACAGAGACCGGGTGAGCCCCAGGACGCCGGCCTTGGAGGTCATGTACGGAGTCCGATCGGCGACTCCACGCAGTGATCCGGCTGAACCGATATTGATCACTGAAGCGTCGTTGGCCAGCAGGTCGTGGGCGGCTCGGTGGATCAGGTAGAGGCTGGTCAGGTTGGTGTCGAGTACCTGGCGCCACTGATCGAGGCCCACCTCGTGCAGGGGTAGCTGCGTTACCGCGGCGGCATTGTTGACCAGGATGTCGAGTGTGCCGTGCCGGTCGCGGACGGTCTCCACCAACCGGCTCACGTCGTCCTCCACCGACACGTCGGCGCGCACCAGACGGGCGTCGGCACCGAGCCGTTCCAGCTCGTCCACGAGCGAGGTGACCGCGTCACTGTCGTTCACGTAGCAGGCGATCACGGAGGCTCCCTGCTGCGCGAGCGCCAGGACGACGGCTCGCCCGATCCCCCGGGACCCGCCGGTAACCAGGGCTGATCTGCCCTTGAGGCCGAAGTCCATATCGTTCTCCTCGTCGGTTCAGACGGCAGGGCCGACAGCCCGCAGGATCAGTGAGCTGTTGAAGCCGCCGTAGCCCCGGGCGTTGACCATGGCAACCCGCACCGGCGTCTCTCGCGGCACCCGGACGAGGTCGAGGCGGTATTCCGGCGCCGGGTCGTCGAGGTTGCCCACCGCCGGGATCACCCCGTCACGGATGGACAGCAGCGCGTTTACGGCCGCCAGGGCGGAGCCGCCCGCGCACATCCGCCCGATCAGGCCCTGGGGGGCGGTGACGGGAACGCGTTCGGCATGTGCGCCGAACGCGACATGGATCGCGCGTGCCTCGAGCTCGTCGAGGTCGCGGGAGCCCGCGCCGTCCGCGAAGATCACATCGACGTCGGCCGGTGTGAGGTTCGCGTCGGCGAGCGCCCGGCGCATGGCCTCGGCGTACCAGCGCGGGTCCGATGACGGGTCGCGGTGATGGTGCGCGTCGTGGGTTGCCGCGTATCCGGCGATCTCGGCGTACACCCTTGGCGCGCCGCGGGCCGCCGCGGATGCGGGATCTTCCACGACGAGCGTCGCGCCGCCCTCGGCGGGTACGTAACCGTCCGCGGACCGGTCGAACGGCTTGTAACCGGTCCGCGGTTCACAGCTGGTGGACAGGCGCCCGCCCGTGGTCTGGCAGGTGAGCGCGTAGGGGGTGAGCCCCGCTTCGGCGCCGCCGGCGAGAACCACCGGCGTTCCGCGGCTGATGGTCCGCCGTGCCTGCGCGAGGCTGTCAAGACCGCTGGCGCCGTCGGAGACCACGACTCCGGACGGCCCCTTGATGCCGTGCCGGATGGAGGTCTGACCGGTGGTCGCC
>NZ_CAAAFO010000020.1:12317-12939 GCF_900634715.1 Candidatus Protofrankia californiensis
GGCGACCACGGCTCCACAGCCGCTGGATCTCACGCTGGCCGAAGTCGTTGCCACCGGATCCGGCCCCGAACACCACCGAGGTCGCATAGGGATCGTGCTCCGCCGGATCGTAGGCGGCGTCGGATAACGCGAGTCCGGTTGCAGCCATGCCCAGCCACGTCCACCGGTCGGTCTGCAGGACGATCCGGCCGCTGAGATGGTCGGCGGGGTCGAATCCCTCAACCTGGCCGGCGAGCGTCGTGGCGTACCGGCTGGCGTCGAAGCTGGTGATCGGTCCCACCCGCAGCTCGCCGCGCAGCGTCGAACTCCAGTGCTCCTCGGTGCCGATGCCGCTGGGGGCGATCACTCCGACGCCGGTGACAACGGGACGCCGGCCCGCACGGGTGGCGCTCACCGGGCATCCCGCCCGCGGTCGAGCACGATGGCCGACTGGAACCCGCCGAAGCCGCTGCCGACCGACAGGGCCACGTTGACATCGTGGTCGCGGGCGATGTTCGGCACATAGTCCAGGTCGCATTCGGGGTCCCGGTTGGACCAGTTGGCCGTGGGCGGGACGACCCGGTTCTCGATCGCCAGGGCACAGGCTGCGATCTCGATGGCGCCGATCGCTCCCAGGGAGTGA
>NZ_CAAAFO010000020.1:13463-19721 GCF_900634715.1 Candidatus Protofrankia californiensis
TCGGTACGGCCCTGCCGCAGCGCGTCCGAGATCGCTTCGGCCATGTCGAGACCGTCGGCCTTCAGCCCGGTCATGTGGAAGGCGTTCGAGCGGGCGGCGTAGCCGGTGATCTCGCAGTACACGTGGGCGCCCCGGGCCCGCGCATGCTCCAGCTCCTCGAGCACGAGCACGGCGGAACCCTCACCCATGACGAACCCGTCCCGGCTTGCGTCGAACGGCCGGGAGGCGTGTTCGGGGTCGTCGTTGCGCGCTGACGTCGCGCGGATCGCGTCGAAGCAGGCGATGGAGATCGGGGACAGCGGCGCGTCCGCCGCTCCCGCGATCACGATGTCGGCCTCGCCGTCGACGATGAGCTGGTGGCCGTATCCGACCGCGTCGATCCCGGAGGTGCAGCCTGTCGAGATTACGAGGGCCGGACCGTGCGCCGAGAACCTGCATGCCACTTCGGTGGCGAGGCAGCTTGGTACCAGAGCATGGTAAAGAAATGACGACACGTAGCTGGGGTCGACGAGCCAGTCGCGTCCGCTGTTGCTGGCGACCACGTACTCGTCTTCCAGACGGGTCGTCGCACCGACAGCGCTGCCCATACTGACGCCTACTACCGGGCCATCGATGTCACCGTCGCTCCCGAGTTCCAGCCCGCTGTCGGCAACTGCTTCGATCGCGGCCACTAGAGCAAATTGGATAAATCGATCATTACGGGCGATTTCCTGTGGGGTCAGCCCAGCTACAGCCGGATTGAAGTCGCACTCGGCGGCTATCTGGGAGCGAAACTGCGTGGGGTCAAAGAACGACAGGCGCCTGGTGGCCGTCCGGCCCTCCGCCAGGAGATCCCAGAATTCCTTGCGGCCCGCGCCTCCCGGGGCGACCACGCCTATGCCGGTGATGGCCGTCCTTCTCACTTCTGGATCCTCCAGAACGAAGTTTCGGTTTCGTCGAGTTTTTCGGTCCCGTGTAGTCAGGTCTGCGGGAGTGGCTCGGTATCCACATGACCGAGGTCCGGGCGTGGCGCCAGCGGGCTCAGATGGAACACAAGGAAGGCGGTCTCGTCACCGTCATTGACGATCCGGTGGCGCGTGCCGATCGGGATGAGCAGTCCGTGTTCGGCGGGCAGTGCGGTGTGCTCGCCGTCCAGTCGCGCGGTGACGTGTCCGGACACGCAGTACAGGAACTCCTCGGAGTACGGGTGCCAGTGCTCGGTGACGATCTCGCCCGGTTGCAGCGTCAGCGTGCCGAGGAATCCGGATTTGGCGCCCACTGTCGCGGGGGACAGCAGCGTGCGAATGTCGCCGCCGCGGCGGCGGTTAGTCGGAACGTCGTGAATTGACAACGCCTTCGGCGTGATATTCGGGCTGCTGGTCGTCAAGGTCATCGTTGTCTCTCTAAATTCCATAGGGCTTCCGGTGGTACAAGGTCGTGATCGTGCAGTCCTCGGCCCGTCATGCCTACCCGGGCAGGGTGCTCACAGCCCGGGCCGCGCGCTCGACCTTTTCCCGGATAACGCCCATCTCCCGCCGGGTGTTGTTATTGATGTTGTTGGTCATCCACTCGTCGTCAACCGGCGCGTCCGGACGCATGTGGAAGTCCTGCACCCAGTGCATCCTGGTGCCGGTGCTTTCTGGTTCGTAGGTCCATTCGATGTTCATGAACTCGAAGGGGCCCGGCTCGACGCGGTGCGCGTGGACGCGGTGCTTGTCCGGATCCAGCGTCCGCTCCGAAACCCAGCTCCATATCTTCCCGTTCGCGTCCGGGTGCATTGTCAGGCGAAACCTGAAAGTCTGGTCGTGATGTTCAAGAATTTCCACCGAAGCGTACTCGGTGAAAAGATCCGGCCAGCCCTCAAGATTATTTGTGATCGTCCAGACCAGATCGATGTCGGCGTCGATCAAGATCGAGTTCTCCGTGTGCCCGGCCATTGTTCTCCGTTCGGTCGACGTGCTCTCGTCGGTTCTTCCTCGATCAGGCGACAGCGTCTTGGCGGGCGGCGGTGTTGATGGCGGTGAGAATCTCCGCGAGGGTGTAGTCGTCGGGCGGTTCCGCCGGCAATTCGATGCCGAACGTGTCGAAGACGACGGTCTGCAGGTGCAGGTAGGCCAGTGAGTCCACCCCGACCTCCGCGAATGTGACGGCAAGATGATCAGGTCGGTCCTCGGCGGCGAGAACCGTTCGTTCGACGAGGAAGTCGAGCAGACGGTCAGCTGTCCATGGATGTGCCATGGTTCTCTCCTTCCTAATGGAGATCTGGATCCCGACGGCTCTAGTCCGAGACCCATGAATAGAAGTTCCGGGCCATCGCGTCACGCGGGCTGCGCCAGGTATCCGGATCGTACGCGGTGATGTATTTCGCCAATTTCGTGTTGACGTCGACGAACAGCGGGTGCTCGCGTACGGCAGGCAGGGCGGGAGTTACGTCGTCGGCTGCTTCGATCAGATGAAAATACAGTCCGTGAAAACTGAAGAGATCCCGCCGGACGACGCCCAGCAGATGGGGTAGCTGCCCGTCGTCCGACTCCTGGAAGATATCGGCGACCGCGGCTTCGTCGTCAGCATTGATACGAGCTACGATGAGGGTACGATGCGTCATCCGACGGCCCTGCGCTGGACCACCGGAAGCCGGCCGGAGAATATCGACACTCCTGCCCCCTGGTCATATTGGTCATATCGAAGAGAAACGTAGACGAGCATGCCGCAACGCCGGCGCCGGCGCCGCAGGAATTGCCCGTGCGAGTCAACGATCCGACGCCGTCGTCGGTGCTTCCGGTGTCAGGACCGGTTCGGTGGCCGTCACCCAGTCCAGTCCGCAGGGGCGACGCAAGCATCACTCCGCGAAGGCTGGGGTCCGGCTGCCGATCCGGCCTGCCTCCCTACGGAAGCATGATGTATTGGGCCTACTATGTCTCGCAGTTGGTCTGGCAAGAACATGTAGTGGCAACTTGGTGCCACTGGTGTGGCTCCGCTCGTATGGCTGTGCTACAGCCAGCCTCTTTCTGCTGCGAGGATGCCGGCCTGGAACCGGCTGCGGGCGTCCATCCGCCGCATGAGATCAGCGATCATACGGCGAACCGTCCGTACTGACACGCCGAGGTGTCGGGCGGCGGCCTCGTCCTTGGCGCCGAGGCTCAATAGTCGCAGAAGCAGACGCTCGGAGTCGCTTGGGCTAAAGTTGTCATTCTGTTGTTCATTAGTGTTTGAAACATAGATCTTTTGGTCGACGGAGTTGTGACTGATGGGGGAGCGGGTAGTCCCGTTCAGCAGAGTCCCGCCGAACACAGCGTGGTCGAGTTCGGTGTGCTGGAGTTCGGCCTGGTCGAGTTCGCCGTCCCGGTCCAGGGGTTGCGCGGTCTTCCAGAGCTGATCGAACAACATCGTGGCCAGGTTCGTCAGCGCCGGCTCCCGGAGCAGCAGCGCACGGGCATGCTCCTCGTTCGGGCCGGGCGTCAGCAGGAGCAGGGCGACCTCGCGGTCGACCATGGTCATATCCGCCAGCGGGGCGTCGGTCACCCGCAGGTCCAGGCCGTGCGCGTCGGCGGCGCCGCATATGGCGATCGCATCGTCCCCGTGGGCCGGGCGCGGACAGATACCGCGCACGACGACCCCGCGGTCGAGGGCCTGCAGGACGGCCTGTGTGCATTCCGCTGTCATGACCGACGTTTGCTCGGGTCGGGCGTACAGAACGAGCAGCTCCCGTTCAGCGCCGGCCACGAGATCGAGTAGCTGCTCCTCGACCGCCTTCGCGCTCTCCAGGCGTGCAACATCAACACTTGGTCCCGTATGCCGGCCCTGCATGTAGTCGGCGACCAGTGTGCTCACTTGCATGCGCGCGCGGATGAGTTCCTCCTGCCGGCGGATGAGCTGATCGTGTTGCTGTCGGAGCAGTTGTTCGAGGGGAACCTCGGGGTGCACCGCGACCAGGCGGTCGGGCTTCTCCCGGGAGGGCACCAGGAGCGAGAGTTCGACGAGCCTGTCGCGGGCCTGCCGAATCGTGCTCGTGGAATACCCAAGGGTGATGCTTACCTCCTCGGTGCTCATGTCCTTCCGGCGTAACCACAATCGGTAGGCCGCGAAAGCGATGTCGTTGATACCGAGAAGATCAAGCACCTTCATCTCCCGAGTCGACTAGTCGACGCGGGCGTTGGCCTCGGGGAGGCCCCGCTGCCGCTCTTCGCTCGTGACCACGTCGAGAGAGTGGCGGACCAGTGCGATCAGGGCTTGCCTGACGGATTCCCGCCGGCGCGCGTCACAGAAAACGATGGGCCGGCGGGAGTCGACGTCGAGGGCGCTGCGGACTTCGTCGAGCCGGTACTCCCTGGCGCCGTCGAATCGGTTGACCGCCACCAGGAACGGAATATCCCGCTCCTCGAAGTAGTCAACCGCCGGGAACGAGTCGGCAAGTCGACGGGTGTCGACCAAAACGATGGCACCGATGGCCCCGAGAACCAGTTCGTCCCACATGAACCAGAAGCGGTCCTGGCCGGGTGTACCGAACAGGTACAGAATCACGCTGTCGAGCAGGGTGATCCGGCCGAAATCCATGGCGACCGTCGTCGTGGTCTTGGAACTGACCTGGGACGTGTCATCGATGCCGAGGCTCGCCGAGGTCAGGGCCGCTTCGGTCGTGAGCGGGGGAATCTCGCTGACCGTCCCCACGAACGTCGTCTTCCCGGCGCCGAACCCGCCGGCAACTATGATTTTGACCGGACTGGGCACCGGGCTGCCGGCCGTGTCCGGTCTAGAGGGTCTGTAGTCCATCGAGCACCTTCTCCATCAGCGCCACGTCGGGACGCTCACTCGGTCGGGCTGGGCGGGTGACCCGCACAAGACCAGAGTCGATCATGTCGCCGACGAGGACGCGTGCCACGCCGACCGGTAAGTTGAGCTGCGCGGATATCTCCGCGATCGACTGGATGCTCTGGCAGAGCAGCACGATGTTCCGCTGTTCTGGATCAAGACTTCGGACCATCGCCCGCCCGTGCTCCGTCGTCGACACCAGAGCCACCAGCTCCAGCGCGCGATTGGCCGCCGGCCGCGTCCGGCCGCCGGTGACGGCATAGGGACGGACGACCGGACCTGCGTCGTCGTCGTACCACTCCTCGTCCACCGGTCCTCCTGATCAGGGCTTGGCGATCGTCGCTGAAACTCGTCCCGCTGAAAATCGTCCTGTTAAGACTCCGCCGCCGACGCCGGCCGGCGTCATTGCGGCAGGGAAGCCCGGCCTTTCGACGACGACCACTTGGCTTGAGCTCCGGTAGGAGCCCCCGCAGGGCGCGACGGAGTAGACGGAGTATGAGCCGCCGCCGGGGCTCCGGCCCGCTGTCAGCGTGGCAATGCGGCCTGCATTTCGGCGCGCAGCTCGGGGGTGAGGAATTCACCGACACGGATGACCAGCAGAGCCATTTCGTAGGCGATCAGGCCGATGTCGGCGCCGGGCGTGCTGAGGATGGCCAGACACGACCCGTCGCCGACCGCCGTGACGAACAGGAATCCCTGCTCCATCTCAACGATCGTCTGGCGGACGTTGCCGCCGCCGAAGAAACGGCCGGCGCCGCGGGCCAGACTGTTGAAGCCCGAGGCGACCGCCGCCAGCTGGTCGGCGGTTGTCCGGTCCATTCCGTTCGAGGCGGCAAGCAGGAGGCCGTCCGACGACAACACGATGGCGTAGGTAACCTCCGGGATTTTCCTCGTGAGGTTGTTCAACAGCCAGCTCATGTTCTCGGCCGGGCCGATGTGGCGCATTACATCACCTTCTTCGCGTCGTCGCCGCCGTTCGGGTTCGGTCCCTCCTGTAGACCTCGGCCGAAGTTGGACTGGAAGGAGGACATCATTGATCGGATCTCATCCGGCGACCGTGTCCCGGCGAGGAGCGGCGGTGTCGCGGGCTCGGCGAGGGGCGTTCCCCTGAGTTCGGGTGCGAGGCTCGCCCGCCGCTGCCGCTTGGGCAGACCGGTCTCGTCGGGCTTCCCGCCCCGGGCGGCCGGCGCGGCCGATGTCCGGGGAAGCGGGGGGCTGCCGGCCGGGAACGGATCCGTCGTAGGCCCGGTCCTCCTGCGTGCGGGTAGACCGCGCTGCTGCGGAGGATCCAGCGGATCGGCCCATCGGTCCGCCGGCTGCGGCCATCCGGGCTGTGCGGTGGGTGGCTCGTCGTCCCATCGAACGGACGGAAGCAGCGGTGGCGCGGAGCTGCCCGACGGTGGTTCGACCCAGGTACTGGGCTCCACCGGTGGGTTGGACCGCAACCGTCCCCGCGGATGTTCGGTTCCG
>NZ_CAAAFO010000020.1:20294-21984 GCF_900634715.1 Candidatus Protofrankia californiensis
CTCGGCAAGCATATGGATCACATCACCGACCGCGTGCCCGCTGATGGCGGAACCGGCGATCGGTAGCACCTTCACTCGGGTGTAGTCCTCCACCTCGGCGACCGCACCTCGCACGACATCCTTGATCGGGACCGGTCGTCGCCAGCCACGGGCAGGCTTCGATCCGGACAGCACGATCAGGTCCTCGGCGTGGCGACGCATACGGGTCGCCAGGTGGTCGAGCCGGAACAGTTCGGCCAGCTCGTCCGGGTCGGTCTCCTTGCGCTCCAGGGCGTCGATGATCTTCAGCTGGCGGTGGATGAGCGCCTGGCTGCGGCGGGCGAGGTTGAGGAAGGTGTCACCGATGCTCTTGCGCATTGCGGCCTGTTCGACAGCGGTGCGCACGGCAACCTGATGGACGGTGCTGAACGCCTCTCCCACCTGTCCGATCTCGTCCCTTGTCCCGACTCGGACTGGGAACAGCTCGGCCCCGATCTCCACCTGCTCCCCGCGGTGCAGCCGTTCCACGACGTCGGGAAGGCTCTCGTTGGCCACCTTGAGGGCGGCTCCCCGCAGACGCCGGAGCTGGCTGATCATAGGGCTCGCCACGAGAAGTGCCACGCCGATGGACACGACGAGGATGAGAAACACAGCTGCCCCGTTGAACCAGGCATTGCGACGTGAGTCAGAGGCGATCGATTCGCTCTGGGCGCCCAGGTCGTTGGCGATCCTGCGTTCGGCGTCACGCATCACGCCGGCCTTCTCACCGGTAGCAGTGATCCACTGTGTCGGGGGGACGGTGGCCGGACGACCCATCTGCGCGGCGAAGACCGTGTTGTCGCGCATCTGAGCCACGGATTCGGATTTCTTCTGTACGGCCTGGTCGAAAAAGTCCCGTTGCGACTGCGACGCGGTGGCACGGAACTGTGTGATCCATGCGTCCTCCGCCCCCGAGTTCGACTGGATCAGCTTGATCAGGCCGATGTTGGACTGACGGAGAAAGAGGATCACAGCAACGTAGCCAGCCTGTTGCTGCAGGGCCTCCTTCGCTCGGGACATGCTCACCAGTGTTGCTGCCGCGCTGACCAGATCGGCGTTCTTGCTTCCGGCGGCTACCTGGGCGTTGAGGTCGAGCAGATCCCCAATGAACGCGGTGTAGGACTCCGACGTCTTCTCGTTCTGGGCTTCCTGGGTGTCGATCAATTGACGTTGCGTGGTGAGACGGTCGATTTGAGTGGTGATGGTGTCCAGGGAGATGCGCAGGTTCCTGGTTGCGCTGGCCGGAAGATCTGCGGCGCTGGTCCGGTATGTCTCGATGGCTGGGTCGACCTGCTTGCGTATCGCGACCGCGTTGTCTGCGCTGCCCCGGTAGTCGGAGCCGACGTAGGCAGCGACGGCGAAGCGCTCCTGCTGGAGCGCATCAACCAGGTCATTTACCTTGATCGAGAACCCCGCGAGGACCCGGATCCGATCACTTGTGCTGACGTTGTCCAGGTTCGCTCGTACCTGGAGGGCGCTGAAAACAGCCAGCGCCACCAGCGGGAGGATGAGAATGGCTACCAACTTGGAGCGGATTGGCCAGTTCTGGAGCATCCGATCCTCTCGTCCGACGCCGTGTCCTGGCGCCTTGTCGGGGCGAGTGTTCTTGTCCGGCGTTCGTGCACCGGCTTGCGCCTCGGCCCGCGGCGAAGGCCGTGACTGGCGGCTCTTT
>NZ_CAAAFO010000020.1:22089-22566 GCF_900634715.1 Candidatus Protofrankia californiensis
CCCGTTGGGCGGGACAACTGTACCCGGGCTATTAAGTCCTGGTTGAACAGGGGTATACGGGACGCGGGAACAGGGCCGAATCGGATCAATCGATGATCATCCGGTAGCGGTCCGGACGGACCTGCCGGCCGGCGCCGGGATACGCGGAGATGATATTCGCGATGGATTGCATAGTCCGATGATCGACTTTTGTCGTTGTGATCGGTGAGCTATAAAAAGGTGAATTGTGGACGGGCAGGTGTTCTCGGTGTTTCCGGATTGTGGATCGGTAGACAGCCGAACCGAAAGGTCGTGGACGACGGACGCACCGAAAATGGTCCGGAATCTGTCCCCGAACTGTCCTGGGTGGCCGCAACAGGCGTGCTCGGGGTAAGAAATTGCAACATCCAGGTGTCGATCGGACCACCGCTGGTTCCGGTTGCCGGGAAATCGCCGCCGTCTGCGGGGCGGGCCGGTAGGTCGTGCCGCCGCGGACGA
>NZ_CAAAFO010000020.1:22874-24365 GCF_900634715.1 Candidatus Protofrankia californiensis
CATGTCGATCACATGTCGATCACATACCGATCATTCCGGCGGGGTCGGGCCGCTGCCTGCTCGTGCGACCACGTGGGCGCCGCTGGACAGCGCCCGCACCCCGCCGGCCGTCCGGACGAGGGGATACACGGCAAAGTGGTAGGCGGCCCCGTCGTCAGGGGCACGCAGGTGCCAACCGCCTCTGATCTCCAGACTGGCGTTGGTGACCTTTGCGTTGCGGGCAGCCGGATCGTCCGGCCCAGTGGGGGCGGCGTCGTGTCGCCACAGCACGCGAGCTTCGGTGATGCCCGGCGGCATCTGGAACGTGAGGACGATCTCGGTGCCGTGGTCGACGGCCTGAAGTTCCCGGATGTGTGGTCCCGGCTGGTGCCGGGTGGAGCGACCGACGACCGCCCTGTCCTCGGCGATGCTGACCGGCGTGTACACTGTCGGCCCGGCGGCCGCGGTGTCGACCAGGCGTCCGCGTCGGCTGGAGCCGACCAGACGTTCCCGCCCTTTCAAGGAAGCGGCGGACAGCTCATGGTCAACCGGGCCGAGCGGCTGCGGCTGTGGGCCTGGCCCGCAGCCCCGGTCGCCGCCGGGGGTTTCCTCCGCGGACGTCCCGGCCGTCGCCGGATCGGACGGATCCGCCGGTGATTCGGTGGCATAGATCCGTACCAGCGCGCCGGGCACCGTCGTCCACCGCAGGATCGTCACCCCGCTGCTGCTGTCCACCTCAAGGTCCAGGACCGGCCGGGGCCGCACGACCACGGTCACGATCACTTCCACGCCGCCGGTGTGGGCCAGCGCGCCGAAGGGATCCGGGTAGGACACCCGCACCCGGTAGCGGTAGGTGGCTCCGGTCTGCACGTCACGGTCGACATGGCCTCCACCGGACGCGCGGATGCGGCGGGTGGCTCCCCGAAACGGCGAGGACTCGTCGAAGGTCCGCTCGATCAGCACGTCGTCGTAGCCCGCATCGAACTGCCAGGACAGCGCCACGCCGTCGCCGTCCATGAGGGCGCGCAGGTCGGTGACGTCCGGGGTGATCACCAGTGGTGGCGTGCGAACCGGTTTCGACCGTCTGCCGCCGGCTGTCGACATCACCTCGTGCCAGACCGTCACCCCGCGGGGGACACCCGCGTCGGACAGTTCGGTCGAACCGGTCGTGCCCAGGCTGCGCTCGGCCCGCCCGCTCGGCGCGGTCGGGTCGGCGACCACCCGCAGGACGCGGAAGGCCACCGGCCCCGACGACGCCGGCGGGGTCCACCGCAGGAGCACCGCGCCGTTGTCCTCCCTGGCGGTCAGGTTGGACGGTGGTGCGAGCATGCCGGGTTCGCTGATGCCGGCAGGGTCGGCGGCCCGCGGCTGCGGGTCGGGCGACACGCCCTCGGCGCCGGTGCTGCCGCCCCTGTCACCGGTGCTGCCGAAGACGGTGCCGAAGGAGTAGCGAGTACCGATGTCGTCACGACGAACGATCCTCGAGCGCCCGCCGACCTGCGCTGAGGTGGG
>NZ_CAAAFO010000020.1:24945-42433 GCF_900634715.1 Candidatus Protofrankia californiensis
CGATGTCCGCCAGGAGCCCACGTGCCTGCTGCGAGGTCATGCGGATGCGCGGGTCCTTCTCGAGCAGACCGGTGAGGACGTCGGCCAGCGGACCGGCCAGCCTGGTCGGTAACGGCGGCTGGAACAGGATCGCCGCCACCATCGCCGCGAAGGTCTCCCGGTAGAACGGTGGCCTTCCCTCCACCGCGAAGTAGAGGGTTGCGCCGAGGCCGAACAGGTCGGCTTCTGGGGTGGCGGTGTCGCCGTTCAACCGTTCCGGTGACATGTACGAGGGCGTTCCGAGCACCCCGGTGACGGTGAGGGCGGAGTCGCTGTCACGGGTTGCGATGCCGAAGTCGGTCAGCACCACCCTGCCGTCGGTGCCGATCAGCACGTTCGAGGGTTTCACGTCCCGGTGCAGTATGCCGAAGGCGTGGGCGGCCGTCAGGGCGTCGCTGACCGCGATCCCGATGCGGGCCACCTCGACGACGGGCAGCGGACCGTGGCTGCGGACCAGCTGGAACAGTGACTGGGACGGCACGAGCTCCATGACGATCCATGGCAGGCCGTTCTCGACGACGACGTCGAGGATGGTCACCACGTGTCGGTGACCGCGTAGCCTCGCGGCATGCCGGGCTTCTCGCAGCGCCCGCTCGACCCGGTCGGCGCGTTCGGACGAGTCGAGATCGTCGTCGAGGTCGATTTCCTTGAGTGCGGCGTCGGTCAGCAGCACCTCGTCGAAGGCACGCCAGACCGTGCCCATTCCTCCGACACCGAGCCGTTCGATAAGCCGGTACCGGCCGACCACAAGGCGGTTCACCTCTGGAGCGGCAGCCACGTCTCCCCCTCCGTGATCTTTTTCGTGCCGCGTTCTCCCAGTGCAGCATGCCACTTGGATCGGGGTCCGGCGCCTGCGACGTCATCCGAGCAGAAGATGGCCGAAGCCGGTTCCGGAAAGCCTGATCAGTGCGTCCCCGCGCAGCGGCGCACCAATGGGGCGGTGCTTTAGTGGTCGGCGAACTGGTGTCGGCGGCCCGGGTGCTGGAGCCGCCGCTATGACTGGAGGTATCGATGAGCCGGGCCGGAATGCCGCCGCAACTTCGGACAGTGACGGCCGGTGCCGTGGGTCTGACATTTCTGCTCGGCGCGTGTGGCGGAGCCGCCTCCGATGGCCCGCCCACTGCTGTTTCGGACGTATCGGTGACCGCGGCCGGTGCCGGTGCCGGTGCCGGCAGTCTGCCGACAGACTCGCCGACCGACCTGGTGCTGCCGACCCAGACCACCACGACGGCGGCGGTGACCGCGCAGCCCACCGTGACAACCGGTATCGCGGCGCTGCGGGGAACACTCGTCCCCAGGCACTTCCCGTTCCCGAAGGACGCGACTCCCACGCTCGTCAGTGCCGATGCGAAGGCTACGACGGTCGCGTTGAGTGATGTGACCGCTGACGACGCCATCCGGTACTACCGGCAGTCGATGCCTTCTGCCGGCTACACGTTTCAGCAACAGAATGTCGCCGACGGGCAGACGACGCTCACCTATGTGGGGTATGGCCAGCGGGTCCAGATCCGCGCGGGCGGTACCGGCAGGGCCCAGGAGGTCACACTCGTCTTCACCGGCGAGTAGCACGCGCATTCCGTGTCCGCAGCGGTGCGCCGTCACGTCGGAGAGATCCGGGGCCAAAGCCGGGCTCCGGACCGGAGCTGGTTCCGGCATCCCGGTAGACGGTCCGGGCCGCCGCGAAGGTGATGATCATAGGTATGCAGGCAAGGATCGTCCACAGCGCCCACCCGCCGGGTGGTGACCATGCCGGATGCGACAGGAACCACAGCGGTCCGTCCGGACCGACCGCGTACCGGTGGCTGTTGGTGATCCATGCGGCGAACTGGCCGACCCCGCTCACGGCGATGACACCGGCCGCGACCGCGGCGGCGCGGGCGGACAGCCGCGCGGGCAGCCGCTCGGCGAGCACCTCCACGGACAGCAGCGGCAGCATCACCAGCGCCGGCAGGACGTATCGGCCCTGCATGCCGAACCCGTTCTGGATGAACACCGCCGCGGCGAGCAGTTCGTACAGGGCGACGACCACCAGCAGGCTCCCGGCCAGCAGGGCGCGGTCGTGCCACCGGCCGACCACGAACGCCGCGAGGAACAGTCCGCCGGCCAGGACGACCCACAGCCAGTACAGGACCGTCGGTAGCGGGACGGACTGCCAGCCGAAGACCCCGATCGTCTGGCGCGCCGAAGCGGCGGCGGATTCGGCGGCGAGCGCCAACCCGTGGCCGAGCCGGCCCCACAGGACGGGGGTACGCAGCGACAGGGCCTGTGTCCAGATCACCGACCCGGCGATTCCCACCATGGCAATCGCCGCCGCGGTGGCCGCGGGCCGTCCGGCCCCGCGGAGGCGGTGCAACGCCGTACGTGCGCAGAGGCGTCCGATCCAGATGGTGACCGCGAGCGTGACCCACAGCGGTGCCATGGGACGGCTGAGCGCTGTCACGCCCAGGGCGATGCCGGCGATCCACCAGGTCCGTGCCGGCGGCTGGTCGGCTCGGGACAGCCGCAGCGCCGCCGCACCGCAGGCCAGCGCGCCGGCAAGCTCGGCGCCGCTGGCACCGACCTGGGAGCTGATGAAGATCATCATAGGAGTGACCGCGACCGCGACCCCGGCCAGCAACAGGGGTCGTTGACCGCGCTGCTTTCGGCCATCCAGCAGGAGCCACACAGCGATCGCCAACAGCGCTGCCGAGATGAGCGCCGAACCGAACCGGGCAAGAAGGTAGCCGGACCCCACCGACCACGCCGCCCACGTGAGCACACCCTCGGAGATGTACAGCCATGGCGGATAAGCGCCCACGATGCTTTCGACCCGGCCGGGCGGGACGGCGGGGGGCTGGTGCAGGCAGGCCGCGGACACGTCCGGGTGCAGCGCGGTGCAGGGAGGGTTGGTCGTGATCCGCAGATCCGCTGGCACGTCGAAGCTGCGGTAGGCGTTGCGGACCTGTCGCAGCGAATCCTCGTTGAACGCTCCGAAGGACCGCAGCGTGGCGAGCGGGACATGCTCGCCGAGTATCTGTCCGCGCCCGGCGGCCACTGCTTTCGCATAGTGGCTCGGCTCGTCCGGAGCGGTTCCCGGTGGATTTGTCAGCGTCCACAGGAAGATCCACCCGGTCAGCGCGGCGAGCAGGAGAGCGGACACACCGAGTTTCCGCGGGTAAGACGGCCGAGGTCTTTTCATCGGTGCTTCACATTACCAGGAAAATTTTCCGTGAACAGCATGCAAAATCCTCCCGAACTGACCCTCCAAATACCCATGGTGCGGAGTAACGGTAGACCTCCGCCGCTTGGCCGGCATCCGGTGAGTGATCCGGGGGCGGAAAGAGCATGATCGCTTTGCCTTTGGCTCTCCAGATGTCATCTCCGGATATCCGTCGCCGATCTCCAGTGCTCCCGGAATCAGTCGGCGGTGTTCGGATGCGAAGGACTTTCATGTTCGTTCCGTTCTGTTTTGGATGCGTTCGGTGAGACGGATTGCCAAGCTATTCCTGCAATTAGCGTTGTAGTGCTCGACTGACAACTCTACGTAATATCGTTCATCTCCCGCTCCGGGAAGAATCTGCTGGTCGCGGTTGCCGCCGGCAGGTGCCGCCGCCACCACTGCGATGCTGCCGGCCGGACCGTGTTTCGGTAACGGGCCGTATCTGTCGTGATATCTATCTGTGATGTTCGTC
Source organism: Candidatus Protofrankia californiensis (assembly GCF_900634715.1). GTDB lineage: Bacteria > Actinomycetota > Actinomycetes > Frankiales > Frankiaceae > Protofrankia > Protofrankia californiensis. Next base: position 28,656 of record NZ_CAAAFO010000020.1, read on the forward strand.
CGCGGGGCTCCGTTGCCATTAAGCCGACACCGGGCCTACCGACACGATGCCGGACCATCCTGGGTCAGGTTCCAACCGCTGGTTCCTGCGCTACATTGATGGCCGCTGTCATCCGCGTGCAGCCAGTATCGGGAGGTCAATGTGCTCAGGCACACCGACAAGTTCGAGGCGTCACTCTCCGAGATATCCGACTCGCTGCTCGCACCATTATCGGACCAGCCGCGAACATGGTTACTCGGGCGGGCTCTCGACGAGTTCGTATCCGATCTGAGGGCACTGGACGAGGCGGCTGAAGGCATGGTTTCCGGTGCCCCTCGGCCGAATATCGTGGAGCCTGTCGACTCCGCGATTCCCACGGTTGTCGACGGTTCGCTGCTCGTCTCGGGCCAGCAGGTCATGCAGACCTGGGAGACGCCGCTCATGCAGGCCATGGCGGAGCAGGTTGCCGGCCCCGACCGCTCGGTCCTGGAGATCGGCTTCGGCCTGGGCATCTCCGCCGGCTACATCCAGAAACACCGGCCCGCGCACCACACGATCGTGGAGGCGAATCCGCAGGTGTTCGAGACGGCCGTGGAGTGGAGCCGCGCGGCCGGCCGCGAGAACACGGAGATCGTATTCGGCAAATGGCAGGACGTCATCGGCTCCCTGGGGCGGTTCGACGGTATCTTCTTCGACACCTACCCGCTGGACGAGGCCGAGTTCGAATCCCATTTCCTGGGTGGCTCGACCTACGCCGAACACTTCTTTCCCGCCGCCGCCGAGCATCTTACCGAAGGCGGTTCGTTCACCTATTACTCGAACGAGATCGACTCCCTTTCCCGGCGCCATCAGCGGTCTCTCATGAGCTATTTCCGCTCCATCCGCATGCGGGTCGTGGACGGGCTCCAGCCGCCGCCGGACTGCAGCTACTGGTGGGCCCCGTCCATGGTGGTCGTCACCGTCTCGGAGCCGCGTTACTGAGGAGCCGCGTCACTGAGACGGTCTCCGGTCACGCTTCGTGATCTTCGCGGTGTGCGCGATCTTCGTGGTGTGTCGGTTGCGTCCCATGCATCCCAGGGTCGGTGGATCATCGCGAGTGTCGCGGACAAGATGCTTGTGGGGGCCGCTGCCGGGATACTGACCGGGCTGGCCGCGTGACCGGGCCGGTCAGGCCGACGGGAGATTACAGATGCGTAACCCGAGGGACTTCTTCGCTCCACTTGCGGTGGGAGCGCCGGTGCCCCTGCGAGAGCTCCCGCAGGGCCCCTCTCGCGTGATCCACTTTTTCGACCCGAGCAACGAGAAGATGGCCTCGAAGGTCCCGGACATCCTGCCCCGCATCGACGTGATCCTGGGCAACCTCGAAGACGGCGTCCGGGCCGACAGTAAGATCGATGCTCGCGAGGGGCTCGTGAAACTCGCCGCGGCCACGGAGTTCGGCGAGACCCAGCTGTGGACGCGGGTGAACAGCCTCGACTCGCCGTGGGGCCTTGACGATCTGCTGACCCTCGTCCCGGCAGTCGGTCACAAGCTGGACGTCATCATGGTGCCCAAGGTCGAGGGGCCGGAGGACATCCATTATGTCGACCGCCTGCTCGCCCAGCTCGAGGCGAAGGTGGGGCTGACCCGTCCGCTGCTCGTCCACGCGATCCTGGAGACCGCGCGCGGTGTCGCCAACGTCGAGGAGATCTGCGCGGCGAGCCCGCGTATGCAGGGCCTGTCGCTCGGGCCCGCGGACCTGGCCGCAGACCGGCGGATGAAGACGACCCGCGTCGGTGGCGGCCATCCCGGATACCTCGTCCGGGCCGACCCGTCCACGACCGACCCGGACGCGCCGCGCCCGACCTACCAGCAGGATCTGTGGCACTATACTCTCGCCCGGATGGTGGACGCCTGCGTCGCCAACGGGATCCTGCCGTACTACGGGCCGTTCGGTGACATCAAGGACGTCGTGGCCTGCGAGGACCAGTTCCGCAACGCCTTCCTGCTGGGCTGCGTCGGCGCGTGGAGCCTGCATCCGGTGCAGATCGATATCGCGAAGAAGGTCTTCAGCCCTGATCCGGCCGAGGTTGCCTGGGCCCGGCGTGTCATCGAGACGATGGGGGACGGAACCGGAGCGGTGATGGTCGACGGAAAGATGCAGGACGACGCCTCGGTCAAGCAGTGCAGGGTTGTCCTGGAGCTGGCCAGGACCCTTGCCGCGCGGGACCCGCATCTGGCCGAGGCATATGGTTTGACCGACACCGGTTTCGCCGGTACCGGTTTCGTCGGCGCCACCGGGCAGGCAGCCCGATGAGCACCGTGAGTGGCGACTCGACGGGTAACTCGACGGTGGCCTACCGCCCGCGCCGATCGGTCCTGTACATGCCCGCCGCGAACGAGCGGGCGCTGGAGAAGGCCAAGGGGATTTCCGCGGACGCGCTCATTCTCGATCTTGAGGACGCCGTCGCCCCGGACGCCAAGGAGGCCGCCCGGGAACGGGCCTGCGCGAAGGTCGCGGAACGGGTCTACGGCGGGCGCGAGGTGACCATCCGCGTCAATGCGCTGGACACCCGCTGGCACGCCGACGACCTGCGCGCGGCGGCACAGGCCGGTCCGGACGCGGTGGTCGTGCCGAAGGTCGGTTCCGCGCGGGACGTGCACGCGGTCGAAAAAAGCCTTGAGGCGGCCGGCGCGCCGGAACACACCCGGATCTGGGCGATGGTCGAGACTCCCGTCGCGATGCTGCACATCGAGGAGATCGCGCGGGCGTCGCAGCGGCTCGGTGTTTTCGTCATGGGCACGAACGACCTGGCCAACGAGCTGCACGCCGAGCACGTGCCGGGCCGGGCGCCGCTGCTGACCGGGCTCGGGCTGTGCCTTCTCGCCGCCCGGGCCGCCGGTATCGCCATCCTGGACGGGGTGTTCAACGACATCCGTGACCTCGACGGGTTCGAGGCGGAATGCCTACAGGGGCGGCAGTTGGGCTTCGACGGTAAGACGTTGATCCATCCCGGTCAGGTCGAGCCCTGCAACCGGGTTTTCGCACCCACCGACACCCAGGTCGAGGAGTCCAGGAGCATCCTCGCGGCCTGGGAGGAGGCGCTGGCCTCCGGCCGTGGCGTTGCCACGGTGAACGGTCGGATGATCGAAAACCTGCACGTGCACAACGCGCGGCGCATCCTCGCCGTCAGCGAGGCGATCGCCGCGTTGGAGCAGGAGACGGCGGCCCCGCCCGCCCCCGACAGGTAGGTGGATTTCAAGGCCGGCGGTTTTGAACGGTTTCAAACTGGTTGCGAACGGCTTCGAACGGCTTCGAACGGCTTCGAACGGCGATGTCGCCGGATCGGGGTCCAGCCGACGATGCGGGTACGACAGGCGCGAATGGGGAGCCCGGTCGATACCGCCCTGGTCCGGAGGTTTAGGATGTGGGCGTGGCACACATCGTTCAAGGCTTCCAGTATCGGCCGGTTAAGAACACCAATGGTGACACGATTCATCCGATCGGTCTGGTCCTGCACGTCGCACAGGGCAACGGCTCCCAGTTCAACTGGTTCAACGATCCGCAATCGCAGGCGTCGTCGAACTTATGGGCGGGCAAAGCCGGGCAGCGTGAGCAGTATGTGCCCTCGGACGTCCGGGCATGGGCGCAGGCCGCGGGCAACAGCACATACGATTCGATCGAGACCGAGGGCTTCGACACCGAGGCGCTGACGCCTGAGCAGATCGAGACCGTGGCCGTGGCCTACGCCGACGGTGTGCGCACCTTCGGCTGGGCGCTGGCTGTGACGGACACACCCGGCCAGTCCGGATTGATCACACATGGTGCGGGAAAGGTCTCGTGGGGTAATCATCCGGGTTGCCCGGGTACCATTCGCGCCGGCCAGCGTCATCAGATCATCGCGAGGGCCGCGCAGATCGTGGGAGGCGCGACGTCGTCTGTGCAGCCCAAGGTGGTGGCTTTGCAGCATGCGGTGCACGTGGCCGCGGACGGTGTCTGGGGCCCGATCACCGACGCGGCGCTCGCCGAGGTCCGGACCAACCGGCATACCAGGGCCGAGCAGGCCGCGGTCGGTGCGACCGTCGACGGCGTCTGGGGGCCCCTGTCACAGGCGGCATATGTCGCGACGGTGCGGACGATCCAGTCCATCCTCGGAGTGGGTGTGGACGGTGTCTGGGGGCCGATCACCGACCAGGCATTCGCCACCGCCCGTAATACTTACTTCACCGGCTGATCCCATTCGGCGACGAGAGCGTCCCAGGTACGGTAACGAGCCACCGGATAAGCGGCGGATACGACACCGTCGGGGTCGACAACGGCCACCGGATATCCAAGCTGTGCCCGGTACCCACGTGCGCTGATGACGAGACGGCCGCCGAGGCGGGCCGCGCCGACGATGATCGGCCGTGACGTCCATCTCGGGGCGGCCGCGGCGGCGAGCTCTTGTGCCGACAGCCATGCGTACAACCCGCAGACACAGTTCTCGCTCGGCATCCGCAGATGTGGCGTCAAATGCGCCTGGGACAGCTGGCTGCCGAGGCCGTCCCGCGCACCGCGTAGGCAGAACGCCCTGGTGAGGCCGTCGGGGCGCCACAACAACAGGTCAGCCGGGAACGGTGACCACGGCGTCCATGCCGGGCGCAACCAACCAGCGCCGTCCACCACCCACTGGCGCCAGCCGATGACGCTCACCTGCCTGCCGGCACAGGTTCGGCTTCGGCTGGTTCGGCCGGTTCGGGGAGCGTCAACGGCTCCTGCTCCGGCCAGGCGATCGGTTCGTCTTCAACGATCCGCAGCGGCTCACCCACGTTTGCCATCCACCAACGTTCCCTCGCCCCGCCGCGACGGTCAATCCTTGGACGGATGGACGGAGCCAGCCCCAGCCGCCTGCGCGTTCAGCGCAGGCGCAGGATCTGCAGACCGTGGTCGGCCAGGAGCGCCGGCAGGTGGCGGACGGTCGCGATGTTCTTGGCGCGCTGCTCATCCGGCAGCTCCAGCCAGTCGACCAGCAGGTCGTGCTGCTTGCGCCCGTCGTCGCGAACCGGGGCGAACGTCCAGCCCTGGCTGTGTCGTTCCGCACACCAACGTTCGTGCTCATGCCGGGCGAGCAGCTCCACCTCGGCCGCGGTGAAGGAGAAGTCCGTCGGCGGGTCGGTCATCGGGACGACGACCGCGCTGATTTTTCCCAGCTTCGCGCCGATATCTTCGGCCTGTTTGTAGTTCGCCGTCCGCAGGTCCTCGCGGAGGTCGTCCCAGAGCGCCATTGATTCGGTACCACCGATGACGAGTCCTTTTTCCTGCTCGCCGATGAGATACTGGCCATGAATGGCATGGGCCAATACCGTCAACGTGTCGTTGTGCAATTCGTTCGGTTCCGCCGCTTCGTCGGTGATTGCGAAGATTCGTACCTCGCCCGGTGCGGGGTCGAGCAACCGGGGATTGAGCAGGTCACCGAGGGCCGTCCGTTGCCCCGTGCACACGGTCACCGTCTGGTCGACGTCCGCGGTGTTCCGGGTGGTGTTCAGCGCGCGGGGCAGAACCGTTTCCTCGTTCTGGTCGCACAGCACCAGGTGTCGCCTGCTCGGCGCGTCCGCCGCAGTGAACTCGCGCGAGAGCGTCCCGAGATCGACGGTGGCCGCCGGCTCGTCCCTGATACGGGGGGCGCAGTGCGCCGCGACCGGCGGGTAGCGCGCACGAAGCTCGGTGAGCTGCGATGACGCGTTCGTGTCGACCAGAACCAGCGGCAGCGGCGGGGCGCCGTTGCGGACCTGCCACAGCCGAGCCAGCTCGACGACCAGCGCGCGTCCGAACGGGCCGAGCCCGATGACCGCCACCGAGGGCAGCGGATCGTCGATACCGAGATGGGGTCCGAGAATACGGGTGGCGAGCTTGCGGGCGGCGATCTCCTCTGGAGTGAAGAAATCCAGCCGGAAACCTGATTCCGCGGAGAGCCCGACCCGGCGCGCCTTCAGCGCGAGCGCAAGCTCACCGTCGCCGATACGCGCATAGCAGGCGAGCGGCTCGGGACGATCGGTTTCCTCGACGGTGAGCACGGCCGTGGCCGCCACCACGGCCGCATTGGCGGCGCTGTCCGCGAGACACGCGTACACGGTTGCGGCCCTGGGCACACCCGCGGCGCGCAGTATTGCCGGTTTCCGCGCGTCACCGACCACGACGAGGCCCTGAGCATTGTGGGCCGCATCGTTGGTGATGCGGACCGCGGGGGTACCGGCGGCCCGCAACGCGGAGGTGATTGTCAGGGCGAACGGGTCGTCGCCGACGACGACGGCGTGGCCCCGGGCCCGGCGTGCCGCGCGCCGGTGACGCCGGTCGACGAAGATGTTCCAGACCGACACCGTCACGCCGTACGCGGTGGCGAACGGGGCCAGGAATCGTGCGAGCTCCAGCGGCAGCGGAAAAGGGCCACCGTCCTGCAGCGGTTCGGAGCCCAGCAAAAAGAGCTGCGCGTCGAAGTAGGCGATGTCGGCCGCTGTGTAGCCGCAGGGCTGCGCACTCGGCGGGGGGCACTCCTGCGCGGGTCTTGTCAGCTGGGCCAGACCCCACGCACCCAGAAAGGCCGCCACCAGGAAAAGCACGGAGAACATCAGCCACAGAATCCGCCCGGCCCCAACCCGTTCGTCCGGAACCCTCACCACGTCGCTGTTCCCGCCCCCGTGTCGCGTCCCCGTACCGGCGTCGCCGCCTTGTCCTACCGAATTCTTACACCGTGGAGCGATCGAGAGCGGGACCGCCCCGTTCGCCGATCGAACATCGTCCTATCCCGCTCGTTCTAAAACAGGTCGGCGTAGTCGGTGAGGATGTCACCGAAGACGCCGGCGTCGCCATTGCGGTTCCAGAAGGCGGTGGCGGCCTGTACCGCCGCCGCCCCGGCACACAGGAAGTCGGCGATGTCACGTCCGCGGGACACTCCGCCGACTCCGATCAGTTCGACCGTCTCCGGAAGCAGCCGTCGTAGCTGACGTATCTGGCCGAGGGCCACGGGTTTGAGCGCGGCACCCGCGAGCCCGGCCAGTTCGACGTCGATCACCGGACGGTTCGTCCCGTCCAGGACGAGGGCGTTCGGAAAGGTGTTGACCGCGCAGACGAACCGCGGGCCCTGCGGCGTGCTGGACAGCTTTGCGACCAGGCTCGCCAGCTCGGCCAGCCCGGCCGGGTCCGAAAACGGTGAGATCTTTATGCCGAAGGGCGGTGGCCGGCGACCTTCGCCAGCGGTGGCGCCGGTGGGCGTGGCCGCGGCGAGCGCCTGACTCACCTGGGTACACACGGCCTCGGTCTGACTGTTGTCGAAGCAGGCGATGCGTTTCTGCGTGCCGCCGTCCCAGACGTTCGGGCAGGCCAGGTTGAGCTCGATGATGTCGGCGCCGGCGAGCGCCACGTCATGGGCGACGGCGGCGTATTCAGCTTCGCTGAATCCCGCGATGCTCACGACGAGTGGTTTACCGGCAGCATGCGTTATCGAGATCATCTCTGGCAGGTGCTCGCGGTAGTACGCAAGCCCCGGATTGGGCAGGCCGAGCGCGTTGAGCGAGAAGAAATCCCCCGGATAGTAGACGTTGCCTCCGTTCCCGGTGCGCGCCTGCGCGGTGATGGACCCGACGACGACCGCGGACACGGCGCTGCGGGCAAGCACGTCCACCTCGTCGAGGCTCTTGCACGTGCCCGCGGCGTTCATGAGCGGATGCTCAAGCTCGACTCCGCACAGCGCCGTCACGGCCACCCTCCCCGAGATCCAGATTTTCGATACGACTCGACTTCTCCAGGAACAGTATCGACCGCCTGTTCCCGGGTGCGGCCTGCAGATTATGACCGTTATGCCTGTCATATCTGTTATATCCCGTATCGAGATGCTTCCGTTGGGTCGTTCACCTGCTCCGGGAGCGCGTCCAGGAAGAGATCATCTGCCGGTCGCGCCGTGCGGCGTGTTCCTGAACGTGGCCGGGATTCGACGCCGGTGCACGTTTGGCTTCCCCGGAGACCGTCGATGAAGACAGGGTCGGCCATACCGCGCTGTGGTAACCCGGCGCCGATCGGCGTCACCGGTGCTCATCGGCGTCGCCGGTTGTGGTGAGCGCGGCGAGGGGGCTGATGCCAGTGGAGATGAAGCCGAAGCAGGAAGAAGGTCGACGATGGCGACCAGCGAAACGGGATTCAGTGACATCGTTCATAATCTGATCTCGGTGCAGTATCACGCCCTCAAGGGCTGCCGCGAATACGAACAATATGCCCGTGATGCGGACGAGGAGGCTCAGCCGGAGATAGCCGATTTCTTCCGGAACGTCCTGAGGCAGGACGCCGAGCGCGCGGTCGCGTGCCACCGTTACCTGTCCCAGCTGGCGGGTCGCTCTCCGGCCGGCTCCATCGGCCACTGAGGCAGGCTGCGTTCGCCCGGCGCCCGGTTCGGGAGCTGAGGCCCGTTCGGGAGTCGGAGGATCAGAAGCGCACGGTCTCGACGTCCTCGCCGCCGTGCAGGGCCCGCCACAGATCACCGAACGAGTCGTACTGCTCTCGCTTGGGCCGGGCGGTGAGCGCTTCGATGAGCTGTTCCGGAGCGTTGCGGTTACGCAGGACGTAAGCGAGCCGAGCGGCACGCGCGGGAAAGTCGTGGCGGTCGAACCACCGGGCGAGCTCGGAGCGCGCCTCGACCGCCGCGCTGGTGTTCGTGCTGGTGGCGCGCTCGCTGCCCGACCGTTCCGGTATCACCGACACCTGGGGCTGGTCCTCGCCGGGAGGTTCCGCGGAACGCCATTCCTCGGTGCGCGTGTCCCGCCGCGCCCGCACGATCCCGTCCACTTCCTGGGCGAGGTTGTCGTCCTTGGCGGGGCCGTGTTTGGTGCTTCCGCGCTGTATCGGCATCGTCATGCTCCTCTTGTGGTTCCTGTGGTTACGTCCGTCCCTGGTTCTCACCAGCTGTTGGGCTGTGGGTCCACTGGGAGGACGCCGGGGCCGGGCGGTGGCAGGTCGGGGCCGGGGCCTGGCAGGTCGGGTCCAGGCCCCGGACCGGGGAGATCGGGACCGGGTACCGGCAGGTCCGGTCCGGGACCAGGCTGCGGGATGTCCGGTCCGGGACCAGGCTGCGGGACGTCCGGCCCCGACCTCGGCCCCGACCTCGGTCCCGGCGCTGGAGCGGGTGCGGGAGCCGGGCCGGGTGCCGGATGGGAGGAGGATGGACCGACGCCGCGCGCAACGACCATGATCATAATGCGTCCTCCTTCGTGGGAACGAAACGACCAAGGACTCAGGACGTGGGAAGCGACCGGGGATCGGTCGCCGTGTCGGTCGACTCCTGCCACCTTCCACGGATACGGCACCTCGAATCGTCCGGTGACCCGGGGACTTCGGCCTCCCGGACCTTCCGGATCGGCTTCCAGAGCCCGGCCGCGGAAAAACCATGATCGCTCTATCTTCGGCTTCGTCCGAAAGAGCACCCGTGCGGGTGTGCCGGGCGCGGTGAGCGGGGAAGTGGAGAAGGGCATGTCCGCGCAGGCTTGCGGATCGAGCGTGCGGGCTTGAGGCCTGGGAGGTGAGTGTCGATGACGGACGTACTCAGCGTTGTCAGCGCACCACCGGTGACGGTGGAGCGGTCCAGGACGATCGGGGAAGCGGCCCAGGAGATGGATCGCCACGGGGTTGGCGCTCTTCTCGTCACGGACGACAGTGATCATCTGGTTGGGATTGTCACCGATCGCGACATCGTGCTGCGTGGCGTCGCCCGTGGCGTCCCGATGGAGGCGTCCGTCGATCGTTTGATGACAACGGAGGTCTTCACCCTGTCCGCCGATGTGGAGCTCGCCCACGCCTACGAGGTATTTCGCGATCACGCGTTGCGCCGGTTGCCCGTCCTCGACGGCGATCGGATCGTCGGAGTCCTGTCAGCTGACGATCTCCTCATCCGTGATGCGCGGCGGATCGAGGGCTTGGTGCGTCCACTCGCCCAGGAGGTCATCGCACGTCACCGCAGGACGCCGGTGGGCGCGGGCGAGATTGCCCATGCCGGTGACGGCGTGATCGCGTCCCGCCGGCTTGTGCGGGCTCATCCCGGTGACACCCTGGTCATCCACGGACGGACGCTGGGCCGGCCGGACCGGTTCGGTGAGATCCTTGAGGTGCGCTCCCCGTCGGGTGATCCGCCGTTCCTGGTCAGCTGGTCCGATTCCGACCATGTCAGTTTCACCTATCCGGGCCCGGACGCGGAGGTACGTCCGCGTGGTGAGCAGGAGACGGCGACCGCGGGCGGTCGGGCCGGCAACGGTAGCCGGTAGCTGATAACCGGCAGCTGATAACCGGCAGCCGGTCCGATTTCGGATCTACCTCATTGCAGTTGGCGGCTGGCGGTTGGCGATGCAGGCCCGGCACCGCGCGGGTCGCGCCTGCGTGACGCCACCCGTGATGCCACCGATGAGGAGGTGACGGGTGCACGCTCTGTTTGCCGACCGGCCGTCGGCGGGTCACGCGCTGGCCGAATACCTGACCGGATATGTCGACCGCGACGACGTCATCGTCCTTGCGCTGCCCCGGGGCGGTGTACCGGTCGCCTTCGAGGTGGCGCAACGGCTGGGCGTGGAGCTGGACGTCTTCCTCGTCCGCAAGCTCGGGGCACCCGGGCACGCCGAGCTCGCGATGGGTGCTCTGGCCGGCGGCGGGACGCTCGTCCGTAACGATCAGGTGATTTACGGCCTGGGTATCGAGGAGGAGACGATCGCCCAGGCCGTGGACGCCGAGCGCCGTGAGCTTGCGCGCCGGGAAGGCGCTTACCGCGTCAGCCGGACCGCTGCCGACGTCACCGGTCGCGTGGTCCTGCTGATCGACGACGGCATGGCCACCGGTGCCACGATGCGCGCCGCCGTCGACGCCATCCGGCGGCGTGGGCCCGCGCACGTGGTCGTGGCCGTGCCCGTGGCCTCGGAGCAGGCGTGCCGGCAGATGCGACTCGTTGCCGACGGTGTGGTCTGCCTCAACACTCCGTCGACCTTCTTTTCCGTCGGCCAGTACTATGCCGATTTTTCCCAGACGACCGATGACGAGGTCCGTGAGCTTCTGCGCCGTGCTGTGATCACGAAGTGATCATGGGGTAGAGGTTTCCCGCTCAGTCGGAGACGCGGGAGGGCCGACCCATATCCCGGACGTCCTCACCCTGTCGTCGCGCACGAACGACCCGATCAGCGGGTAGGCCAACCACCCACATCCGCACCCGCCTGACGTCAACCCACCCCTACGTCCTCACGGGGAAAGACGCCCAACACCCGACAGGCAGAATCGCCTGTCGGGCAGGGATGGTGGCAGGTGTTGGGTTCGAATCAACGTAGGCTGAGCCGGCGGATTTACAGAGGTCCAACCCGCCGACACCAACATGCACCCTGGCCTGCTGTTTCTCCGTCCCAGGCGCGGGCCGGCGAGGCACAGTGTCCCGCGCAGGTACCGCAAACCGGCCCGACGCCCCTCTCGGGCCTTTCCTATCCCCCACACGTCACTTGATCGAAAACTGGCGCCCCGGGCCAACAGCCCTGACGGAACATCGGCTTCCGGCCGGTCGTGTGAGAAGCCGGGCTTAGCGCGCGGCCGAGCCGGAAGCGGCCTTTTCGATGAGTGCAGCCACGGCTGCCGGCTGCGACAGATAAATCGCATGGCTGCCCGCGACCTCGACAACAGTCGAACCCGCCCGCGCAGACATCGAGCGCTGGGCCGGCGGGGGAATCATCCGGTCTTCGGTCGCGATGAGGTACCAGCTTGGCTTGATCCGCCACGCCGGTTCGCTGATCGTGCCGCTCAGGGCTTCAACGCCCCATGGGACCTGCGAGTCGGCCATGAACGCGGCCTGTTCGGCACTCACGTCGGCCGCGAATGAAGCAGGAAACTTTGCCCGGTCGAGGAACAGGAAGCCGTCCTGCGGCGGGAGAATTGGCGGCACAGGTGCGCCGGGCGGCGGATCGGCAATGAGCGTGTTCACCGACTCGCCCTTGTCCGGCGCGAAGGCCGCGATATAGACGAGCCCCGCCACGTTGGGATCATTACCCGCCTCGGTGATCACCGCTCCGCCATAGGAATGGCCAACGAGAATGACCGGTCCGCTCTGCGCGTCGATGACGTGCCTGGTCGTGGCGACGTCGCCCTCGAGTGAAAGAGTCGGATTCTGGACGACGCTGACGGTGAAGCCATCCTTCTTCAGGAGGCTGTAGACGCCCTGCCAGCCGGAGCCGTCCACGAAACCACCGTGAACGAGAACGACTGTCCTCGCTGCCAAGCTAGCATCCATGACGATCTCCTTTCCCTATTGACAAACCGCGTTTTGATGGTACTTGGCTCGGGACACAGCATCAATCTGGAGACCATGAAAGACCGTGGGACCGGTGCTGGCGCGCCGTCCGTGGCCAGCTGAGGCCAGCGGCTCACGGACCTCGCGGCCGGCCTCCGCCCAGGCCACATCGAACCTGGCCAGATCAGGAGAAGCCGCTTCACTGTGAACTACAAAGTGTCATTCATGGCGAAAGCATCGGAGGGCAATGATCAAATGAGATAAGCCAGCCGAACGAGACAGGAGACGGGAACTATCCTCGAGGGCACCAATACCACCATTGCTGGCCACATCGCCCGAGATTCACCCAGGTCTGTCCCAGCGAGAAATAGCTCTTGGGTTCGCCGACTCCGAGGCGGGCCATGGATACCGGTTCCTGGCCTGTACCAGGGACTTCCCATTAATCGTGGCACTTCGTCATTTCTGCGACGCTATACATAGTTGGCATGTTCGCCAAGATCCGCGAGGAACCGGCGCATCGAGGTCGGTTCCAACCTGTCCGGCTGGACGAGCACGGCGGGCACGTTGTCGACCAGGGGCAGGAGGACTCGAGGGCGGTGCAGGATTGCCGTACAGAGCGAGGCCATGACGACGTCCGCGCAGCAGCGTGATGCATCCTGGCGTGGTGAGCCGCGGGGAGGTGGTTCGGGGTGGTCCCCGGCGGGACGACGAGCGGGCCAACGTCGGCGCAGCTGCTGGCGGCGGCGCGGGGTGGTGACCCTGATGCCTTCGGGCTTCTGGTCGACCCGTTGCGTGGGGAGCTGCACGCCCACTGCTACCGCATGCTGGGATCCGTCCACGACGCCGACGACGCCGTCCAGGAGACGCTGGTGCGGGCCTGGCGGGGTCTGGAGCGATTCGAGGACCGCGGCTCGATCCGGCCGTGGCTGTACAAGATTGCCACCAATCGGTGCCTGACAATGATCGAACGCCGAGGTCGTCGAGAACTCCCGACCGACCTGAGCCCGGGATCTACGACGGGCAAAGTTCAAGCTGGTCGGCCGGGTCAGGCGAGGCGAGGCCGCGCATGGGGGTTGCCACCGCCCCCGTCGCGGTGGCGGGATCTCCCGCCCTGCCAGCCGCCACCCTCTCGTCGACCACGGTCGCAGCCACGGCCGCTCGCGCACCGCCGTGGGGTCGTATCGCGGGTCCAGGCTCGACGGTGCCGCCGAGGGTGGTTGGCAATAGCATGGCTGTTGCCAGGATAGCCCGGCTCTATGACTTGCTCATCGTGCTTTGCGAGACAGGCTGCTCCGGCAGTTTCCGAGAATCGCATGGATGGGGGGTCCACTAATGAGGCTCCCGAACACCGCGCACACCTCCCGGCCCTGGCGGATCCACGAGGTCGCCTTCGATTTTCGGCTGGAGGACGTGTGGGCACTGCCGACGCCGGGCGGCCCGGACGACTTCCCTCGGTTGCTGGCGCTGATCGCCTTGGGGCGCGTGTCGCAAGGCTCCGCCCGCACCGCCCGCATACTCTGGTCGATCCGGCGGAAACTGGGCGAGCTG
>NZ_CAAAFO010000020.1:42818-43295 GCF_900634715.1 Candidatus Protofrankia californiensis
CAGCTCGCTCTACCTGCTCGATGACGAGTGGGCCGCCGAGATCGCCAACTGGATCATGCACTGCGTCATACACATCGGTTGGGTCCCGGACGGGACGGGCGGCCATCGCGGCCAGATGGCCATCCTCGTGAAGCGAAACGGGCTACTTGGGACCACTTATATGGCCGCGATCAAGCCATTCCGGCACCTGATCATCTATCCGGCGATAATGCAACAGATCGGTCGAGACTGGCGCAAACCCACCCATGAACTTGTAGATGACGTAAAAGGAGCGCGACTTTAAGCCCATGTGCAGGGGGCATAACCAGGGCCCCGGAGTAGTCCGCGAATGCCCCTTTCCCGCCGCCGTCACTGGCCGCCGTGTTCCGCCTCTACGCCGTCCACCCCGACGACCAGGAGCCGCTCGCCCGCACGTTGCAGCGGTATCAGCCGCCGGGTTTGGGGCTCGGTTTCCGGCATCTGCACGAGGACCCTGCT
>NZ_CAAAFO010000020.1:43655-46346 GCF_900634715.1 Candidatus Protofrankia californiensis
ACGGGCAACCCGTGGCGGCGATTCAGCGAGTGGGATCATCCGACTGCGGTACCGGCACGCGATTCTGCTGGTGCACGCCGGTAGCGGCCTGCTGGGGCAGGGGAGTGTGGCGGATCTCCTCGATCTCTTCGGCGGGTTCGACCGACACCCGGGGAAGCACCCGGTCGAGCCATGACGGCAGCCACCAGTTCCCCGTCCCGCACAGGTGCATCAGCGCGGGCACCAACACCGTCCGGATCACGAAGGCGTCGATCAGCACGGCCAGCGCGAGCCCGAGGCCGAACATCTTGATTACGCGCTCGTCGCCGAGAACGAAGGACGCGAAGACCAGCGTCATGATTGCCCCGGCCGCGACGATGACCCGGCCGGTCTCGGCCTGGCCCAGCGAGACCGCGATCCGGTTGTCCCGGCGGGCAAGCCACTCCTCGTGCATCCGGCTGACCAGGAAAACCTCGTAGTCCATGGACAACCCGAACAGGATCGAGAACAGCATCACCGGCAGGAACGACTCGACCGGTCCACGCTGGACGCCGATGACATCGGAAAGCCATCCCCATTGGAAGATCGCAACGATGATCCCGAACGACGCGGCGACCGCGAGCAGGTTCATCACCGACGCCATCAACGGAATGACCAGGCTGCGGAACACCACGACCAGCAGCAGGAAGGCCAGTCCGACGACCACTGCTATGAACAGGAGAAGCTTGCTCGCGAGAACATCGGAGAAATCATCGAAGATCGCTGTGATACCGCCGACGTAGACGACCAGCGGACTGCCCTTGGTCGCGGCCGGAATGACCTCGTCGCGCAGCCGGTCGAGCAGCTTCGACGTCTGAGCGTCCTGCGGGCCGGTCGTCGGGTAGAGCGTCACGATTGCGGCTCGATGGTTGGGGCTTTCCCGCGGCGGTGACACCGACTCCACACCGGGGGTGTCACGCAGTTTGTCCACCACGCTCTCGAAGGTGCTCAGGTCGGCCGGGGAGCCGATCTCGGCGGTAAGCACGAACGGCCCGTTGAATCCGGCGCCGAATCCCTGCGCGAGCAGGTCGTATCCGCGCTTGGACGTCTTGTCCTGCGAGCCGTTGCCCTGGTCGGAAGCGCCGAGGCGCAACGAGAAGACCGGGAGCGCCATGATCACGATCAGTCCGGCGGCAACCGCGGCGAACAGAGCGGGACGCCTGTCGATCCGGCGGGCCCAGCGCCACCAGAAGCCCGACGGTATCTCCGGCTCCGGCCCCGACGCCGCCAGCTTCGCGCGCTCGGACCGGCTGAGCAGCCGCAGGCCGAAGAAACCGAAGAGCGCCGGCAGCAGCGTGATCGCCGTTGCCATGGTCAACGCCACCACAAGCGCGGACGACACGGCGACGCCGTACAGGAAGCTCACGCGCAACGCATACATCCCGAGCAGGGCGATGCACACGGTGATGCCCGCGAACACGACCGCACGGCCGGAGGTGTTGACGGCCGTGACGGTAGCCTCCTGCGGGCTCCTGCCCGCGCGCAGCGCCGTCCGGTAGCGGTTGACGATGAACAGGGCGTAGTCGATGCCTACGCCCAGGCCGATCAGCGTCGCAAGCGTCGGCCCGAATTCGGCGATGTTCATTGCGTGTGAGAGAAGGCCGATCCCCGAGAGCCCCACACCCAGAGCGACGATCGCGGTGATCAGGGGCAGCGTCATGGCCAACAGCGAGCCGAACGCGATGAACAGGATCACCGCGGCGGCGGCGATGCCCACCAGCTCACTGCTACTGCCGAGCTCCTGCTCGGCGACGCTGATCGCGTTGCCGGACAGTTCTACCTGCAGGGACCCGGCGTCCGCGGCCCGGGCCGTGTCGACGAGCGCCACGATGTCCCCTTTGGGGATCTCGTTCGCCAGCTTGTCGAGTGCAACGGAGGCGAACGCGGTCCGGTCGTCTTTGCTGAACTGACCGGTCGCGTCCGGGCTGTAGGGGCTGGTGACCTCGGCGACGTGCGGCAACCTGCCGACTTTGTCGAGCATGGCGGTCGCGGCGGCCTGTACCTGCGGATCGCGTAGTGTCCCGGAACGGGCGTGCAGGATGATCGATGCATTTTCCCCGGACACGGCCGGGAACTCGCGCCCGAGCAGGTCTATTGCTCGCTGGGAGTCGGTTCCCGGTAGCGAGAAGATGCTCCTGTAGTTGGTTCCGGCGCTCGCGCTGATCGCACCGACACCGAGCAGCAGACCGATCCACAGCATGAGGACGAGCCGGCGGTGCTGGAAGCTCCAGCGGGCCATTGTTGCCACGGGTCCCCCCTTTTGGAACGGCGTTGGCGGTGGTACACGCATACGGACGTCGTGTCCAGGTTATTACAGCAAGTAAAAACATTTTTTGGGTAGGGCGACAACTGGCGGTGAGCTCGCTCCCGCTCGTCCCGACGTCCGCTGTCGAAAATCTGAATTGAGCAAGATCTGCCGAGGGAGAAACGCTCAACGCTTGTAGTCTCAAGGACCGTAAGGAGCGGGTCGAGCTTCGGTCAATGTGTGGAGTGACACTCTCTATGCTATTGGTCACATCGATGCCGGGTCGGGCCGAGCGCCGCGCCCGGACACAGGAGGTAGCCGTCGATGCTGGTAGCGTCCTATCCGGTGCATGCGGTAAGTGCGGGCGATGATCCGCGTGACCGCAGCCGGGGCGGGTGCCGACCCGGCTGATCATGCGGCTCCCCGGT